>JAFGRD010000051.1 GCA_016935315.1 Pirellulales bacterium | reverse complement strand
TAGCCGCCGCGGTCCGCCTCTACAAGACAATCAGACCTCGAAATTCGTGAGATATCTCGAACGAGATGTGCGGAAAGTAGGTTCCACCTGTTTCGGCTCGTGTTTTCCGGTATATTAAAGGGGATCGTTCGCGGCGCGCGGCTCTGATGGAGTGGGCAATGAGAATCGCAATCATTGGCTCCGGCATCAGTGGGCTGCTTACGGCTCGCCTGCTTGCCGGTGACCACGAGATCCACGTGTTCGAGGCCGGCAACTATGCCGGTGGCCACACGAACACAGTCTCGTTCGAGGCCTTCTCGCGCCCGTATGCCGCGGACACGGGCTTCATGGTGTTTAACGATCACACGTATCCCAACTTCGTCCGCATGCTTCAACTGCTCGATGTCGCGGCACGCGGCAGCGACATGAGTTTCAGCGTACGGTGCGACAAGACTGGATTGGAATACCAAGGCAGTTCCCTCAACGGGCTTTTCGCCCAGCGCCGGAACCTCCTGCGTCCTTCGTTCCACCGAATGCTTTGGGATGTGCTTCGCTTCAACCGTCAGTCGCGCGAGTTGCTGAAGGGCGAGGACTACGATCTGGAGTTGGGCGAGTACCTCGACCGCAGCGCATATAGCCGGGAGTTCATCGAACGCTATCTCATTCCCATGGGTGCAGCCATTTGGTCGGCACCGCCCAACCGGCTTCGCAGATTCCCGGCGAGGTTCATCGTAGACTTCTTCGACAACCATGGGCTTCTGACCGTGCGCGGTCACCCGCAATGGCAAACCGTGCAAGGGGGTGCCGTGCGGTACGTCGAAGCTCTCACGCGCCCCTTTGCGGAACGGATTCGTTTGAATTGTCCGGTCGAGTCAGTGCGGCGCTATCCGGATCGTGTGGCCGTGACGGGGAAGGAGGGTGGTCCCGAAGATTTCGACGCCGTGGTCTTGGCTGCGCACGCTGACCAATCGCTGGCCATGCTGGTGGACGCCAGCCAGGCAGAGCGTGAGATTCTCGAGGCTTTCACCTACCAACGGAACGAAACGGTCCTGCACACCGATCCGTCGCTGCTGCCTCGATGCCGTCGTGCCTGGGCCTCTTGGAACTATCTTATTCCCGGGATGGCAGGGCAGCCGGTGGTGCTGACCTATAACTTGAATCGCCTTCAGGGGCACGTTTCGCCCGAGCCGATTTGTATCACGTTGAATGCGACTCGAGCGATCAACGAGACGAAGGTCCTTCGCCGGATCGAATACCACCACCCGGTCTATAGTCGCGAAGCCCTCAATGCGCAGAAGCGGTTTCAAGAAATCAACGGGAAGCGCCGAACGTACTTCTGCGGTGCGTATTGGGGACACGGTTTTCACGAAGATGGAGTCAACAGCGCCCTGGCCGTCGGTCAGTGCTTCGGCAAGCGGTTAGAATCGTGCATAGTTGCCTGTACCGAGGATACGTCCAGCACCGGCGGCTGAGCCCCGTGGAACATGTTTTCCGCTATGGGCTGTACCTGGTGTACTTGGACCTCGCGGAACTGCCGGCGCTCTTGAAGGGCGGATACGGCCTGTATCGGGCCCGGTTCTCGCCCGCTTCGTTCCGCCGCAGCGACCACCTGGGCGATTCGCAGGTGCCCTTGGCCGACGCCGTCCGAAACCTGGTCGAGGAGCGGACGGGTGGGCGTCCGGCTGGGCCGATCCGTTTGCTCACGCCCTTGCGCACTTGGGGGTATTACTTCAGCCCATTGAGTCTGTATTACTGCTTTGAATGCCGCGGCCAGAAGGTGGACGCCGTCGTGGCTGAAGTAACCAACACCCCTTGGCACGAGCGGCATTGGTACGTGCTTCGCAACGGCAACGGTCGCGGTGAGCCACCGCAACTGCAGTTCCGTCACCCCAAAGGCTTTCACGTATCGCCGTTCATGGACATGGAGATGCGGTACGACTGGCATCTGTCCACACCGGGGCTGAAACTGAACGTGGCGATTGTCAATTCCCGGGATGAAGAGCGTCTGTTCGACGTCGGCCTCGCGTTGACGCGTCACGACTTGAGTCGCTGGTCTATGCTTCGCACGTTGGCCCGCCATCCTTGGATGACCGGACGGGTGGTCCAGGCCATTTACTGGCAGGCGCTTCAACTGTGGTGGAAGGGATGCCCGTTCTATCCCCATCCGGTGCATGTTCAGGGATCGGAGGCGCGGCAGCCATGACAGACGGTTCTCTCCGTGCTCCCGAACGATCCAGGCGGAACGCACGTTTTCTCGACCGCGTGTTGCGCCGGCTTGTGTGGCGTCGCTTCGAGGCGCTCGACGAAGGCCGGCTGTTGATGGACGACGGCGGCGAGCGCCGAGAATTCGGAGGATCGGGAGAGGACTCGCTGGCGGCCGCGATCGAGGTCCGCGATCCTCGCTTCTACCGGCACCTGGTCTTCGGGGGAAGTCTCGGCGCGGCAGAGGCGTACATCCGCGGGTACTGGGCCTGCGAGAACCTGGTCGACCTGGTGCGGATCTTTTGCCGGAATGTCGCCGTGTCGAGCGGTTTGGAAGCCGGCGCGGCACGGATGTTTGGCCCCCTGGCGAGGATTGGCCACCGGCTCAGGCAGAACACGCCGTCGGGAAGCCGCCGCAACATTGCTGCCCATTACGACTTGGGCAATGATTTCTTTTCGCTCTTCCTCGACGAAACCATGGCCTATTCCTGTGCGATTTTTCCGCGGTCCGAGACCACGCTTTACGAGGCGTCGGTAGCCAAGTTCGATCGCATTTGCCGTAAGCTGGCCCTGACGGCGGACGACCACGTACTGGAGATTGGCTCGGGTTGGGGCGGCTTTGCACTTCACGCCGCCGAGAACTACGGCTGCCGGGTCACCACGACGACCATTTCCCGGAAACAATATGCATACGCTCGTCGGCTGGTGGAGGCTGCCGGCCTGGCGAACCGCGTTGGAGTGTTCTGCGAGGATTATCGTTCTCTACAAGGATCCTTCGACAAGGTGGTTTCGATCGAGATGATCGAGGCCGTGGGATATCGGTACTTTGACACTTTTTTCCGCGTCTGCTCACAGTGCCTGAAGCCCCGTGGGATGATGCTTCTCCAGGCGATTGTCATCCCCGACCAGCGGTACGATAGCTACCGGCGGTCGGTCGACTTCATTCAGCGCTATATCTTCCCCGGCGGGTGCCTGCCGTCGATTGGGGCCATCTGCCACTCGGTCGGCCGAACGACCGACATGCGTCTGCTCCACCTGGAAGACATCACGCCCCATTACGCCGAGACCCTGGCGCTCTGGCGGCAGCGATTTCGTTCGAACCTGGATCAGGTGCGAGGTTTGGGGTTCTCGGAGGAATTCGTCCGCACATGGGAATTCTACTTCTGCTACTGCGAGGGCGGCTTCCGCGAGCGGGCGATCGGCGACATGCAGATGCTGCTGACGAAACCGGCGTGCTGACGGTCGAAGATCTTCCCGCCGTTGTCACCGTAGCCAACGTCCGACCAAAAACCCGACGCAACTGACGGACGCAGCGAGAATCGAGCCCCAAGCCATGTCCACAACCGTCACGATCCACGGCCAGTTCTTGACCGTTGCATGGTTGGTCAGATCGTAGGTCGCGTAGGTGACCAGGCCGAAGAAGGCCCCCAGCAGCAATGCCGTGCGCAGCGAGCCGGTCTGGAGTCCGGGGACGACGGCGAAGACGAGCAGCCCCGCCACAAAGAGCAAGTAGAAGACAATCGCTGCCCACCAGTTGGGCTGGTCACTGAGCAGGAAGCCCAATTGGCTGCGGTAGAATCCTCGCGCAACGAAGGCCAGCCAGACGAGGTCGATCGCCAGAAAGCCGACAAAAGTAGACGCGTAAAGCTTGACGTAGTACATCATCATCTGTTTTCTCCTTTCTCGACACGGCGGGTCTCATTCTCCCGCTGTGTTCGTTCCCCCGACGATTGGAGAAGAGGTAGTGGGAGACGTACCTTTCGCCTCCGCCCCGATAGGCATGCGGATCAACCAGTCGGGCAAGATCGCCCGTGCGGCCAGATCAAGCAGGTCCATCAGGGCTTGCCTTCCTTCTTGGGATACCACGGGATGAAAGCGCTGGTGGTGCGCTGATACTGGCGGTAGTCGTCGCCGCGGCTCGCGAGGGCCTGGGCCTCGGTCGGCGGGATGCCGGTCACCTTGAGCAGAAAATACAGCATTGCCGCCGGGGCCAGGAGGGCGGCCCACCCATAGGGTGATCCGACCGCTAATGCCGAATAGGACCACCAGTGCAGCCATTCGAAAAAGTAGTTCGGGTGTCGCGAGTAGCGCCACCACCCTTCGCGGCAGGTTTTGCCGCGGCTTTCCGGCCGCCGCTTGAACTGAGCAAGCTGCCGGTCGGCAAGCACGGTATTGCCGACGCTGATGCACCAGATCAGCGCACCCGCCAGATCCCAAGCCGTCCAGCAGTCCACGGGATGATGAGCGACGATGAGCACCGGCAGGGCGAAAAACAGGGCGGCAAGAGCTTGGGTCTGGAAGAAGAAGAAAAGTCGCCTGCCGGCCGCCGGCCCCCATCCGGCACGCAGGGCGCGATAGCGGCCCTCTTCCGGGCGACCGAGAACCCGGTCGAACAGCAAGTAGATTGCCAACCGCACCGACCAAAACCCGATAAGCACGGCAACCAGCACCCGGCGAGGTCCGTAGCCGTGGGACGTTGCCGCGTAAAGCACGCCCAGCATGCCGACGCCGGCAGCCCAGCCGACGTCCACAATCCCTGCGTTCCCCGTCCGGCGCTGGACAAACCAGAGGAGGGTCATCAGGGCCGAAACGATCAACAGCCCGAGAAGGACTTGCACCCCGGGGACCAACACCATGGTCATCGCCCTCTGAATGTCATTCCCGCCGTGCTCGCCTATCCGAAATCGGCATTTGAACCGCGGCCGTTATGGGACCTTCTGGGGGGGCCAAACATGGCTGAAGTCGCTCGCTAAGCGTACTCCGGCTCGTCCGCCTATTGACGCTTGCACTGTCAGTGCGCGAGGGCGACCAACGGGAGCCCGGTTTTTCCGGCCTCCCGTTGGTCGGCCTGGATCATCCACAATGCAAACATCAATAGAATACTCGTAAGTGCCTGATCCGGAAAGGTGGTCGTTCCCAAAGCGTCGGCATGAAAGATGCTTCCTCGCTCTTGCCATTGGTGACTGGTTGGCGGAGCCTTCCGCGAAGCCGGGCTTGGCGGCAGGTGGCGTCCGGATGACGTCCGGCTATGCCGGCCGGTTCGACTTTCGGATCCCGATGGCCTCGACTGCCGGCGGACCGGGCCAACTGTTCTGGCAAGAGGAAGACGTCGTCCGCCATGAGTTTCTCGGTGGGCTGCTCAAGCACTACGAGCCCAGGGCGGCGGAGAAGGGCCCTTCAGATGTTGACGAACAGAAATCGCTCTCTTTCGCACGGCTGGCACCTCCATTCTCTATACCACCCGATCGAGGGTGGCATCGACCGCCGCTGCACTGCGCTGTGATACCCGAAAATGCCTGCCATTCAGCGCCGAACGAGTTTTTTGGACCTGATGCTCTTGACGAGATTATTTTTGTTATCATAATTAATGGTCGCCCAGCCCGTGCAAGTCACTGCAGGCCGACCGATGTACCCTAAGCCGCGAAAAACCAAACTTGCCGCGAAGAAGAACCGCATTCTGAACGAGGTGTTTCGAAGCGGGGAATGCTCGCGGTTCGACCTGGCCCGACGGTTGAACATCAACGCGGCGATGGCCGGATCGTATGTGGCCGATTTCCTCGAAAGTGGGCTGTTGGTAGAGGGAGAGACGTCGCCGACCGGCCGCGGACGGTCGCCAGTACCGCTGCGGCTTAACCCGCAGTACGGCTGTTTCCTCGGACTTGACTTCGAGGCCCTGCGCGCTCGCGCTGTGCTGTGCGATTTCGCGGGAAACGATCTTTGCACGGAGGAGATTCCCTTTCGCTCGAGGATCACTCGGCAGCAAGTCCTGCGGAAGATTGTCGATCTTGCGGGGCAACTGGCCGATCGAGCGGATCGGCCGCTACTCTCCGTAGGCATCGCTGCTCCTGGGCAGGTCGACTGTAGCGCGGGGCGCATCTTGCACTACGGACTGCTACCCGATTTCGACGACGTTCCGTTGTTGGAGTGTTTTCAGCAGACCATCCAAGCTCCCGTGTTTGTCGAGGACAATATCCGTGCGATCGCTTATGGCGAACTCCTCCGGGGGTCTGGCCGCGGCCATCAGGATTTTCTCTGCTTGACGGTTCGATCCGGTGTGGGCTTAGGCATCGTCATCGGCGGCAGACTCTACGGTGGAGCCGGGGCTTTCGCAGGGGAGGTGGGCTACACGGTGCTTCCGGCGGGTGACGGGCCCCAAGTCATGACCGATCTGATCTCGGCCAAAGGGTTCGTCCAAGAGACGCTGCGGTTGCTACGCTCGCGGCAAGGCACGGCAATGCGAGAGAGACTCTTGGGCAAGGCGAACGATCTGTCGTTGAATGATATCGTGGCCGCCGCCGAAGCGGGAGACGAGTTGTTGCACGATCGTCTGGAGATGCTGGGGACCCATCTGGGGATGCTCACCGCCAATTTGGCAAACCTGTTTTCGCCCGAGATGATCGTGTTGGCGGGCGAGGTTCCCAGTTGCTGCAACGTGGTACGCTCCGCCATGGAGGGAGCATTCCGCAAGTTCACGTTGCCCCAGATCCTCGAAATCGCGCGGCTGGACGACAGTTTGCTCGGCAAATTCGCCGGCGCTCTAGGGGTCGCATACTTGGGATTTGCCAGAACGTACCCCGAAGATGAATTACCGTCAGTCGGCCAACGGAAGCATCAACTGCAGCCGTCTCCATGACTCATGAGCCGAAGAGTGCGACCATGCAAGACGATAATACGGACGTGAAGGACGCGCCGAAATGCTCGGGAATCCACTCTGCCGCAAGATCACGTTCACCGGTTAGACGGCGGTAGGCAAACAGCTCATCCGCGGCGCCGCCGAGGGCATCACGAGGCTATCGCTCGAACTCGGCGGCCACGCACCGGTCCTCATTTTCGAAGACGCCGACCTCGACAAGGCCGTCCAAGGGACCTTGATTGCCAAATTCCGCAACACGGGACAGTCGTGTATTGCCGCCAATCGGGTCTACATCCATGGACTCCCAGGAGGATTTGTCACCGGAGCGATACGCCTGGGACGCGAAACCGCCCATCCTGCCCGATGGGTCCGGAGACTACCCGATCGCTATCCCGGGTCTGACGGAGTTTGTCTGAAGCCATCAAGGAGACACCGATGAGATCCCACAAAGAGAAACGGCTGGAATTCAGGTCGACGACCCTCGCGGCCGCAATGGTCGCCGTGAGTTCTGTCGCCCGACCTCCGAGAACTCAAGACGCCAGCTACGACCGTTCGGGCTCTCATCCACCAGATGCTCCTGCCTCGTAGAGGGGAGAATTCATGTCAACTTCAACGGTCCGTTTCGGATTGGTCGGCTTCGGCGCATGGGGGCGGCATCACGCGGCCGCAATCGTCAAGACCCATGGCGCACAAGTCGTGGCAATCGCCGATTCGCGTGAAGGGACGCTCGCTGCATCGCGCATGGCTCATCCCGATGTGGACGTGGTCGCCGATTACGAAACGGTCAATCCTCACCGTGCGCCGGTGAAGACGGCAGGTGGTCCGTCGCCATGTGTTTGGCAGCACAGAAGCCAGTCCGGGCGGGACGGCGCGTGGCGATGAGCGAAGTCTTTTGAGCTGTCGGCGAACCGGTGGCGTATTCCGGCCTCGTCAGCAGAGTCCCGAATGTGCCGAAAACCAGCCGTTGTATGGACCTTTTTACGGGAGAGCCACGGATGTACAATCGAGGACGCCTGCCAACTCCTCGCACTGTAATACGGAAGACTGCCCGGCATGCACGGCGAAGACAAACGCCCAAGGAGACTGCCGGACGGGAAGTCCCGGGCCCGCATTCTGCTGAAGAAGAACGCGGGTTGGCTACCGGGCTTTCCCTTGCCGAGCGATTCAGGCCCGCTTCGCTGGCAAGCCTGGCCGTGGGAGCATCCTGGCACCGGCCGCGTCGTCTCGCTGGAGGGTGGTGCGCTGCGCCGCATGGAGATGACGCTGACCAAGTTGCGCTATCATTTTCCGCAAGCCTTACCACAGATCGTGGAGGACGTGGACGATTGGCTGGCACGGATGGATTACCTACTCAGGGTGCTCAAAGAAGCGATCCACCAACGGCGTCCGATCGACGTGCAGACGCTGCTGGCCGCGCCCTTCTTGAGCGCCCGCTGGGCGGAACGTTTTGGCGAGCTTCGGGCCGCCCAGCCGCACCTCGCCGGGCTACTGGACGCCGTGGCTTTTCTGGAGTTTACCGGGCGCAGCCGCCTTGATTCGTCGGTGCTGAAGTGGATTGCCGACCACACAACGCCTTTTTCTCGCTTTGGCGGAGAGCGTGCAGCCGGGGACGAGTTGCCGTTGACACTCTGCACGCTGCGAGAAGACATCCACGCCGATCTCGTCCCGCTTCTGCTCGATTGTGTGACGGACGCTTCAGTCTCTTCGGCCCCCACGTGCGATGCCTACGCCTATGCCCAGAGACTCTCCGATCAACTGAACAGGGCGGCGAACGCCAAACGCTTCAAGATCCCGGAGGAGACACACTCATCGACGATCGGTGAAGCGTGGCGAGGTTTTCTGCGACGTCTGCTCACGCTAGATCCCAAGGCCCGGCGGCAAGCCACGGCGCTTCTGGGGCTGCTTCTGCCGGCCGACTTTGCCGCTGCGGCGCGAGTACTGGCCGAGCACGTCGAGGGCGAAGAATCGAGGCTGCTCAGACGGTTGCGCCAAGTCCAATACGAGCGGCCGAAGCTATTTCGCACGCGAGCCGAGAGGAAGCAGTTGAAAAGGCAGGCTGAGGTCGTTGTTGCCGATCACGCCAACGTGCGGCTTCTCGAGCATACAGGCTTTGCGATCAGTCACATTCCGGCCATCCTCGACGAGTCGCTGCTCCTTCGCCACTGGTTACGGCTTGCGAAATCCCTGCCGATGGAAGAGCGGCTGCTCCGCGTGGGGCTGTTCGCCCGGTGGGGACAGGCAAGGCTGCAACGGCACGATCCACGGCAGGCGAATCGCCGGTTTCAGCAGCTTGCTCCCGAGCTGTGCCGACTGTTCGGCCGACGCGGAGTGCATCCGGTGGTGTTGCACCGTTTGCGGGAATTCACTGTCTCCAGGGAGCGGTATGCCAGCGACCCAGTCGGCGGTCTGCTCGAAACAAGGTACGGCGGCCGCGAAACGTATCGGCGCTGGACTCGACTTGTGGAGGCGACCGTCTATGATCGCGACCTGCCGCTCGGGGCCGAGTTGCTGGACTCGCTGGGCGAATTCGCCCTGGCCACTTCCAATACGGACCGTGCGGCCCGACTGGTAGCCGTCCTGGCGGAGTCCGAAGACGAGTACTTCGACGAGAGCGAGATTCGGGTGGCGCTCGCCCTTGCCAAGGACGACTCCGAGGCGGCAGCAATTCTGAGAAGGTTCAGCAGCGACTACGAAATGATCGAACCGGCTGGACTGCTGGGCCGACACGTTGCGGACCGACAGCTTCGACGCGTCATCACCCAATGGGTGCTCAACGGTCAGAAGAAGTCCCTGCTTCGGCTGGCCTGCTGCACGCAGATGGTCGTTGCCCTCGATTTGTCCGTGCCGAAGGCACCCGAGGCACAATCGCCGCCGGTCTGGCTGGCTCGCTACCCGAGCGAGCTGCACGGACTTCTCAAGCAACTGCATCGGATTGCTCCTGATGCTCGGGCCATCGCCGACGGGCTTCTCCGCAAGGAATTTCCCGATCCGGACGACCTGCAAAGAGAGTTGGAGGCCCTCGGCCACCAGCTCAACTCACCGGCGGTTCGACAGGACGTGGCGTTGCGCCGGCGACTGCAAAGACGCTCCGAGAACCTCCAGAGGCGAATCGACCGGCCGCGAACAGTGACGCCGCGGCGTCTCGAGAGACTCGTGAAGAAGATCGGCGACCGTCTGGATTACGAAAGGGTCGAACGCTACGTTCGGGAATGCTACGCCGCAACGGCGGAGAAGATGAAGGTAATCTGCGGGGGCGACCGGGTTCCGGAGGAACTGTTTGCACCGCCGAAGGACCAGCTGATTTCAGGCATCCTGCAGCTAGCGGGCGTGATGAAGGACTTGGGGCTGCAATTGTTGCTGAAGAGCCAGCACGATCCGAGATGCGATTTCCGTAGCGAACCCCCAAATGCGATGTTCCTGCAGGCGATTCGCGAAAAGGGCATCCGTCTGGAGCCTTGGCTGAGCGACTCGTTCCAGCGAACGGCGAAGACCGCCGATGGCGAACCCTATCGGCTCTTCTTCGCACGCGAAATCCTCGATGTCCTGCTGATGGGTTTTCATTTCGAGACGTGCCTTTCTCCCGGCGCGGCCAACTTCTTCTCCACGATCGCCAACGCGCTGGACATCAACAAGCAGGTCGTTTACGGAAAGACCGAGTCGGGCCGCGTCGTCGGCCGTTGTCTGTTCGCGCTGGCCGATAACGGGACGATTCTCACGTACCATCGCTATGCCCATCACGAGGCCGACGGTTTTCAGAAGGAGGTCAATCAATTCGCGGAGCAGCTAGCCAAGGCAATGGGCACTGCGCTGGCCTCGACAGGCCGGGTGGCAACACTGGTAGCCAAGAGCTGGTACGACGACGGAGCCATGCCCAGTGAGTCGGTCTATGACTTCCAGAACCCCGAGGGATTGGTGCGAACCGTCCTGCGAACTGAAGACGTGTCGGAGATCCCGAAGAAGCTCGTGGAGTTTTTCGGGTGCGACGAGGCGCTGAAGAGCGTGTTGGGGTCGTTGCTGCAGTTGGAGGAGTTCCAACAACGCAACGAGATCGTGGGGCCACTGCTCGAGCGGTTCGGCTTCGATGTCTCGATCCCCTTCCCGGTAAGGCTCCGTCTTGCCGTTCTGGCCAGGCTGGCGGGAAGTGGCGAAGTGGCCGGGCAGATCGTTCGCAGTCTGCGAATAGGTTCTCTGCCGCGCCGGCTGAAACGCTTCGCCTGCCGTTTCTGTGAAACCTTCCACGGCATCGGCAGCTACCGTGAAGTGCTTGATCTCCTGATCGAATGCAATCCTTCGATCGCCCTGCGTACGCTTCGGATCACGCGTCCGCAGGACGTCAAATCTGATGCGGAGGAGACCAGCCCGGTCCGCAGGAAGTTGCTCATGCGATGCCACCGGTTGCTGGGTCGTGGCCGGCCGGTAAGCGGATGAAGCAGCCGGGGCGAGTTCACGCCGATCATCGCGCGCCGGAATGGGCAAGATCACGGGAGTCCGGTGCCCTGGAACCGACGGTGACTCCTTCCGTGTGGCTTTGACGAAGCGTCCCGAGACTACCCTTCATCTGACCATCGATCTGATCTTTACACCATCCGGCCGAGTTACCGCTCTCACTGGGGTGGATCAGCGTATGCCGCACGGCTGTGAGATGGATCCGGGCTTGAACAACCGCCGGCTCGGCCACGATTGTTCTTTCGGCAAACTCCGGCCGAGATTCCGAGATTCCGAACCGCTGAAGGTCAGGCTTCCAGGAAGCTTGTGTGTCATTTGAGCGTCTTGACCGTACGTCCTCCGCCTCCGGAGCCGAAGGCTACAGGTTCGAATCCTCTCGCCCTCGGTGTGTCACGGTGCGTCAATACTCTCTTGTCGTCTCGATGCCCGGCATCGGGACCGGGTACGTGCCGCTGGGCAACAGTTGCAGCGGGGCGGGCGAATCCATCGTCAGCTTGCCCACCTCCGGCGCGAACTCGTGCTCGCAGCGGAGCGCCTGCTCGAACGTGACAACTTGGCCCGTGTGGGCCGCCATGCGGCCCATCGTGCTGACCAGGCTGGCCTCGGCGCCGCGTTTGGCCTCGTTGTAGGGCGTGTCGTTGCGGATGGCGTCGATCAGATCCTCCCATTCCATCTGATAGGGGTTCGGCTCTTCCGGCGGTCCCCAGAGGAGGTTGCCCTTGTCGAACTTCTGTCCTTGGTAGGTGCGGACCCTGCCCGGATGATGCCCCGACGTGGAAATCACGGCCGAGCCCTTCGTGCCGTGGGCATAGCTGGAGAAGCCGCCCTGGCATCCGGACATGTTGCGGCCGTAATAGAAGAGCTTGGCGCCGTCGGGATACGTGTATTCGACCGAGTAGGTGTCGAGGTTCTGGTCGATGGCGTTGCCCCGATAGTGGCGGCCGCCCAGGGCTTGGGCCTCGACCGGCCAGGCGCCCTTCATCCACGAGCACTCGTCGATCTGGTGAATGTAATAGTCGCTGTACATTCCGCCGCTGGCCCAGAGGAAGCTGTGGAAGCGCTGCACCTGGTAGAGCAGCTCGCTGATGCCGTCCGGCTTGGGGCCGGCCGCCGCGGCCCGACCGCCCATCCGGTAGCCGCGCAGGGCGATGATCTCGCCGATCTCGCCGTCCTGGATGCGTTGGGCCAGCTCGCGCCGGCCGCGACAGTGGCGGACCATCAGCCCCACGCCCACCTTGAGGTTCTTCTCGTCGGCCTTGGCGGCCAGCTCGATCATCCTCCGCGTGGTCGGGCCGTCGACGGTCACCGGCTTCTCCATGAAGACGTGAAGGCCCTTCTCGATGGCATAGGCGAAATGCACCCAGCGGAAGGCCGGCGGGGTGGCGAAAATCGCCACGTCGCCCGGGCTGAGGCAGTCCATCGCCTTCTGATAGGCGTCGAAGCCAACGAACTTCCGCTCCTCCGGCACGTCGACCTGGTCCTTGAATCGGCTGCTGATGGCCTCGTAGCGGGTTTTCAGACGGCGGTCGAACACGTCGGCCATGGCGACCAGCTTCGTCGGACCGTTCTGAACGGACAGGGCGTTCATCGCCGCGCCGGTGCCCCGGCCGCCGCAGCCGATCAGGGCCACCTGGATCGTGTTGTTCTCGGCGGCGTGGACGCGCGGGACGGCCGCGGCCGCCAGCGCCGAGGCGGCGGCAACCCGGCCCGTGCTCTTGAGAAACTCGCGACGCGACGTACTGGCTTTCGTGGTCTCGCTCATGGCGGCCCTCCTCTTGCGGATTGGTCTATGCGATTAAGGCGAAGAAGTCACAGGCGCTTCCAGCATACTCGATGCTCCGCGGCGATGCCACCTCGCTATCCTGCCCAAACACGCCTCTCGCGACCAGATCGGGCGGCTGGCGCCCCCCGGCTTGCCCGGCTAGGGAGTGTTGGGCCTGCGTCGTCGCCGGAGGGCAGCGATGCCGAGGGCCGGCAGCAGCAGAACGAGCGTGCTCGGTTCCGGGACAACGTGCAAGTAGACGTTTCCCTCCACGTCGTCGACCACGATCGACAGGTTTTGCACGTGCCAATGGGCAGCTTCGCCGAGGTCGAAGGCCACCGAGCCGACCTCCGCGGTGCCGGCGCCGGAAAAGAGCCGATAGTCGCCGGGCGTGGGGCCGGTCTCGGCGCGGATTTGCAGCGTCCAGCCGTCGGCCAACGCCAACGTGCCGCCGATCTGCGTGCAATCGGCGCCCGAGCCCCCGCAGTCCCATTGATAGGTCGCCCCGGACTCGAGCGCCAGGTCGCCGGTGATCGCCAGCGCCGCCGGGCCGTCGTCCGGCGAGAGCAGACCGCGAACCACCAGGCTGCCGTCAATCGCGGAGTTGTCGCCCGCGGCAAGGTCCTCCACGCCGAGCGGGGCCCCCAGCAGCCGTAGTGTCACATCGGGCTGCAGCGCCAGGTCGCCGAAGCTGGCCACGCCGACGGTTTCGAACTGCAGCGTGGTGTCGTTGGTCACGGCCAGATTCGTCTCGGGCATCTCGATCGCTCCCGGCCCGGTCGTGGCCAGCACGTTGCCGAAGAGGGTGCGGAAGTCGTCGGTCGTGAGACTATCGAACGCGTACGGGTCGAGATCGTAGCCCCAATGGCCCATGAAGACCCGCCGCTGGCCGGTCGCGCCGTATTCGAGTTGCCCGCCCTGGTCCAGATCGTAGCCGGCCGGGATGTCGAGCAGATAGGGCTGCCCGCCGAAGGTGGCCAGCAGGTGGTCGGTTTCGTGTTGCGACGCCGCGACGGGCAGGCGGACGCCGGCGGGCGCTTGTTGGCCGGGGGCGGTCGTCCAGTCGAACAGTTGCACGGGGCCCGTCAAATCCGTGAAGAACGGGTGGTCGGCCAGGCCGGGTTCGATGACCATCGTGTCTTCCGCCGCGTCGGCATCGGCCGAGCCCGCGTTGACCCAGCCCCAGCGCCTGCCGCTGCCGCCCTGCGTCAGGTATCCACTCATCACGACCAGCGGCGTTTCCACGGCGTTCCATGCCTGGGCGTACATGTAGTAGAACGTGCTGCGGGCGTTTCGGCTGACCAGCACCAGGTCGGCGTCTTCCAGGGCGGCCAGCTTGGCCGGGTCTTCGAAGGGGTTCTGGCGGTCCTGGTAGGCGCCCGACATGCCGCCGGTATCGACCGAATGACCTAGCGATTCGATCCAGGCGATCATCGGGTCGTCGCGACCACCGGGGGCCTGGTCGCTGACCAAGAGGATCTTCCTGGCCCCGCGGCCCGGGCGCTGCATGGAAACGGTGCCACCGCAGAGCGTGAGGTTCTTGGCGACCGCCGGATCGGCCAGATTGGCGCCGCCGACCTCGACGGCGCCGCCGGCAGTGCCGATGGTCAGCTCGCCGATCTTCATTCGCTGGCCGACCACCACCCCGCCCGAACCGGTGTCGACCGTGCCACCGAAGATCTCCATCGAGGCCACGTGGAACCGGGCGCTATTGCCCAGGTGGACGGCGCCGCTGGTGACCGTGACCTCGGGGGCCGTCACATCCGCCGAAGCACTGAGCGTGCCCCCGGTAACGTGGAGGGCGTTGGCCGCGACCTCGGCCGTCGCATCCAGCGTCCCGCCGGCAAGATGGATCGTCTCAGCCGACAGCGGAGCCGACGTGCTCAGCGATCCTCCGTCCGCGAGATTCAAGACCGTCACTTCGGCGCCGGCGGTTTCCACCGTCGCCGCGACGTTCACCTCGCCGCCGAGCAGCGGGTGGGGCACCGTCAGCCGGCCGCCGCTTCGGACATCGATCCTGGTCGCCCCGGCCACGGTCGTCAGCGCAGCGCCGGTGAAGTCCAACCCCGCGTTGACGATCAGCTCGTCGGTAATCGAGACAGTGGCACTGGGAGAAACGAGTTGCGTGCCGCCGGCGGTCAGCGAGCCGGCCCGCAGCGTTCCGCCGATCTCCAGCGTGGCGTCGGCGGCGACGTTCACGCCATTGGTCACCGTGAGCGTTGCGCCGGACCGGACCGCGACGCGGCCGCTCTCGATCGTCAGCAAGTTGGCGGTCTGCTCGCCGCCGACCGACACCGCGTTGGTCCGGACCACCGCATGGAACGAGGCATCCGGGTAGCCGGTGGCCGGGTTGCCGTCACGATCGAGCCAATGGGAGTTGCCCGTCACGGCGTCGACCGCGTCCCAGTCGGCGTCGCCGAGGGCGTCCCACTGGAACAGGCCGACCATGCTCTGGCTGAACATCCAGGGATAGAGCTCGTTGGTCGCGTCGTTGTAGATCGGCGCCCAGATGGCGTGTCCCCCGGTGGTTTCCGTATAGACGGGCGTGCCGCCGGCGGCTTCCAGCGCGGCGACCATCGCGCGGGAGTTGCTGACCGGCACGACGGTATCGTTGTTGCCGTGGAATACCCAGATCGGCACGTCCTTGATCAGGGCCGCCCGCGAAGTGTCGCCCCAACCCGACATGGGCACGGCCGCGGCAAACAGGTCGGGCTCGCGCATGAGGTAATCGAACGTGCCGTAGCCTCCCATCGACAGACCGGTGATGTACAGCCGGTACGGGTCGACGCCGTAGCCTTGTTGCACGAGATCGAGCACCTGTCGGGTAAGGTCCCATTGCAGGTTGTTTGCCCAAGAACCGTCGGTCGGGACCTGCGGAGCGAGCAGGTAGGCGGCGAACGACTCGCTCTGCGTCGCGTTGATCAGCCCCTCGATGTGCACGTTCACCTGGGATACGTTGTTGCTGCCTCGCTCGCCCGCGCCGTGCAGGAACAACACCAGCGGAAAGTCGGTGCCTGGCTGGTCGTAGCCGGGTGGCAGGAAGAGCCGATAGGGGAGGCTGTGGCCCAGGCCGTCGTTGTAGACCAGGGCCAGCGAGTCGGTCCAGTCGGCCGCGGTCGCACTTGGGAGGCCGAGCCCGACGATCCCCAGACAGCAATACAGAAGTGTCTGTCGCATGATCCGCCTCGTTCGATAGACTCACGATTTCCGGGAGAACTCGCTTCCACGGAAGAATTCGAGCAAGTTCCCCGGACTGTGTCAAATCCCTCTGTCGGGCTATGGTTCTCTTGGCCAGATTCCCGGATTTGTTGCGGTGCCGTCCAGCGACCGGTTATAATTGCGGTTCCTGCCTACGACTTGGCATACCTGGATTGGCATACCTGGACTGGCTGCGGCCGCTGGCCGCGGCGTGCTTCCGCTTTCCCCAAAACCAATGGAGGAGTTTCCGATGACGTACCCGCACATCCGTGTCCTGAGCCTCTTGGCAGTTTTCGCGCTGGCCTTGGCGCCGCTGGTGGCCGAGGGTGCCGCCGCCGAGAAGCCAACGGCCGTGACGCCGTTTAACGGCAAGAACCTCGAAGGCTGGAAGGCCCAGGGACCGATCGACCAGAGCAAGTGGACGGTGGGCGTCGCGCAGGTCGATCCGGCCAACCCTCGCCGCCTGATCGCCGCGCCGGCCGGCGACGCGCCCGGCGAGCTGATCACCTGCGAAGGCCACGGCCGCGATCTGTATACCGAGCAGAAGTTCGGCGACTGCACGATTGAGGTCGAGGTGATGGTCCCCCAGGGCTCCAACTCGGGCATCTACGTGATGGGCGAGTATGAGATCCAGGTGTTGGACAGCCACGGCAGGACCGGACTGAGCCCCGGCGACATGGGTGGGCTCTACGCCGCCAAGGGACCGGACGTCAACGCCACGAAGAAGCCGGGCGAGTGGCAAAAGTTCGTCATCGAGTTTGTCGCGCCGAAATTCAAGGACGGCAAGAAGATCAGCAACGCCACGTTCGTCAAAGTGACGCTCAACGACAAGGTGATTCAAAAAGACGTCGAGATGCAGAAGCAGACGCCCGGCGGCGTCGCCGGCAAGGAAGCGCCCGAGGGACCGCTGATGTTCCAGGGCAATCATGGAGCCGTCGCCTATCGCAATGTGAAGATCATCCTGCCGAAAAAGAAGTAGTCGCTTGGCACTTCGCATCGGCTGGATCTTTCCCACATTGCTGCTGGCAGCAACGGTTTGCGGACCGTCGCCGTCGGCAGCCGGGGACACTTCGCGGGCGCGGCTGTTTCTGCTGGACGCCGGACGGCTGGCGAAGACCAGGGACCGTGTCGCCGCCGGCGACGCGGCGTTGGCGCCCGCGGTGGCCCAGTTGCGCAAGGAGGCCGAGCGGGCTTTGGAAGCCGGTCCGTTTTCGGTCATGGACAAGAAGGCCGTGCCGCCCAGCGGCGACAAGCACGACTATCTGAGCGTGGGGCCCTATTGGTGGCCCGATCCCGACAAGCCCGACGGTAAGCCGTACATCCGCCGCGACGGCGAGGTGAACCCCGAACGACACCAATACGACAACGTGGCCCTGTCGCGCATGGGCGAAGCCGTCGATACGCTGGCCTTGGCCTACTATCTCACCGGGCATGAGCCGTACTCGAAGCACGCGGCCGGGTTGTTGCGGACCTGGTTCTTGGATCCGGACACGCGGATGAACCCGCACCTGGAGTACGGCCAGGCGATTCCCGGTCGTTGCGACGGTCGCGGCATCGGCATTATCGACACGACACGGCTGGCGCGTCTGGTCGATGCGGTCGGCATGCTGGGCAGTTCGGCGGCCTGGACGCCAGGCGACCAGAAAGGGCTGCAGTTGTGGTTCCGCGACTATCTGAAGTGGCTGATCGAGAGCGACCATGGCCGGGCCGAGTCGCGCACCCGCAACAACCACGCCACCTGGTACGACGTGCAAGTGGTTTCGTTCGCCCTGTTCGTCGGCGATGAGCAGACCGCCGGCCGGGTGCTCCGCGAGGCGGGGGCTCGGCGGATTGCCACGCAGATCGAACCGGACGGGCGGCAGCCGCTCGAGCTGGCGCGGACCAAGTCGTTTGACTACAGCACGATGAACCTGCGCGGCATGTTTGATCTGGCTACCTTGGGCAGGCAGGTGGGCGTGGATCTCTGGGGCTTTCGGACCGACGACGGCCGGAGCATCCGTCGGGCGCTGGACTGGCTGGTGGCGCATACCCTCGGCGGACAACCATGGTCGCACCGGCAAATCACCCGTCTGCGACCCCAGGCGCTGCGCCCCCTGTTGCGCCGGGCGGCAATCGCCTATGACGAGCCCCGCTACGAGGAGCTCTACCGCGAGCTTCTCGACGGCGATTTCAGGGCGGGGCGGATCGACCTGATCTATCCGGCGGTTCGCGCCGGGACCGATTGAGGCCTGCATTGCCAGCGCACGCCAGCCTCCCTGCGGCCGATTCGTATGCTATAGTTCACATGGTTGGATAGGTCTTTTCGCGTTCCCGTTTGGGCTTTTCTGCAGAAGTGGCTCGATTAGTTCGGGCCGCAAGGGTCACGACATGTCACACGTCGACCTGGTGCAGTGTTCGAACTGCAAATGCCCGATCTCCTCGCACAGCATCGTCTGTCCGTACTGCCACGCGGCGATTGCTCACCCGTTGTCCTGGAAGCAGCGCGCGCTGACGTGGGCTGTTTTCTTGCTGTGTGCGCTGCTGCTGATCTGGTGTTCCGACCGGTATCTGGGAACGCATCTGTTCTGGTGGATTGGGCGTCTGCTGGCCGGTCGCGGTAGCTGAAGCGGTTGGCCTCGATGGCTTCCGCACTTGCATCTTCTGCGAGTTTCCGGCGCCCGGCGAACACCCCACTTCAGCAGGGGAGATTCTCCCTTTTTCTGCGATTCGCCGGGTCGCGCTCACCAGATTCTTGACAAATTGGCTGACTTGATTACCGTTGGTACATATTCTACGGAATTTCCGGGTATAGGTGTCTGGCAGCGGTGGCGTGTGGTCCAGCGCGTCAAGAGTCGGTATTTGACGGAGTGGGAGCCGCCGGCCGGACGGGGATGAACGCAGCCCAGGGCGCGAAGGCGTAGCACCGGGGAACGACTTGCTTCGTTGAGCCTCACGTGAACGGATGGGCCTGAGGAAGGGGCGTGCGGACCACCGGGGTCTCGCACGAGGAGTGTCTCGTTCCGAGTCTCGAGCGGCGATCTGGGGTAGGGTGCTTCACGAATAGAATGCGAGGTTACGCCATCGCTGCCTTTGGCTGGTTCGCAGTGGTGCTTTTGCATTAAGGCAGCAGCGGAGATGAACGAGGCGACTCGGACAAGCCGATCCGCGGCATCGTTTTCGCCCGAGACAACCACCGGTTGCCGGTTCGCTCGTCGGCGGTCCCGGGCATTTCATCCACCGTTTCATCCACTGTTTGTTGCGGCGACAGTTCTTTCTTCTGCGGCTGGCCTCTGTTTGCGTACCCGGCGTCATGGCCGGGCACTCCCCTGCGCGGTGCCTGGGGGGCGCCGCGCGCAGCGAACTCCCGTCTTTCCGTCGCGGGCCGCCGTCGTGCAGCCCGGCAAACTCACTTTTTCGAGGATGAGACCATGAAAGAGTCCCGACCGAATCGCACACGTCGTCCTGCGCCGAGGAGCAGGCGTGAACAACTTGCCCGTTGGCTCCACCGCTGGGGCCGTTTGGCGAAGAGGCCCGGCAAGGAGTTGCAACGGCAAGCTACGCGGTCGCGGCGCTCCAACTTCGAGCCGCTGGAAGACCGTCGGCTGCTGTCGATCGGCCAAGGTCCCGACGGCGACTTGCCGCCGGACGAGAGCTTGCTGGCCGGCAGTGAACTGGCGGCGGCAAAGGCCGATTTTCTTTTCGAGTTCTCGGTCGACATCGGATCGGACGCCGAGCTGAGCGATCCGAACGCCGACGGCAACGAGGGTTTCGATCCAGGCGACGTCTACCAGTGGCAGAGCAGCCCGGTGGATCCGGGGGGACGCGACGGCTTCAGAGACGACGAGACAATTTTCGGGGTCGACCCGAATCCCGACCCGCCGGACCTGGCCAATCCTCCGGCCACGGCGGTCCCGGTCGGCGCGGGCGGCGTGTCGGACTACCGCGAGTTCTTCGACCTGGACGGCCACGACCAGGTCGACGGCCCGCTGATCGAGCAGATTCCCCCCGACGCCGCCTTGCAGGCTCCCATTCCGCATTTCTCCTCGAACTGCGTGATGGCACTGGGCCACCTGGCGATCTCGTTCGACGACGACGAGGCCGAGGGATGGCCGACCTCCAACGTGCCTGTCGCGAAACCTTCGCCGACGGGCCAGCTCTACGGCACCACGGCGGACGCCGACGAGATCGTTGGCGTAACGCTGGGCCCCGGCGGCAGCCCGGGCGTGTTGACCGTGGCAAGCACTTACGCGGTTGCCGATGAAGTGACGATTCACCAGAGCCTTGCTCCCAACCCGGACGCCGGAGAGGCGGAAGACGACGACGTCGACGCGCTGGACGTGGTCGCCGTGGACGGTGCCAACTCGGCGTGGTTGTTCAGCGCCGATCATGAAGGCACGTTCGGGCTCGATCCGGGCGACATCTACACGCTCGGGGCGGCGGCCGCCGCGCCGGTCAAGGTGATCGATCACGCCATCCATCTGGGACTGCGCCACGGTGTCGACATCGACGCTTTCGAGCTTGTATGGCTCCAGCAGGAACCGGGAACCGTGTCGGAGGCCGCGCTGCTTTTCAGCGTCGACGAAGACGATCCGCTGACCACCGCCGACGAATCGGGCGGGCGGGATCCGCGGATGCTGTACGTTTCCTTCCTGACCGGCAGTTCCTCGGCGCTACTGGAAGAGCCGCTGAAGGACGACATCGACGCGCTGGCCAACTGGAGCGGCGCGCTGGTGCCGGAGCGGCTGGACTGGGGCGACGCTCCGGACACCGCCATGGTGCCCGGCTATCCGACGCTGGCGATCCACGACGGGGCGCGCCACGTGATCCGCGGCCCGTGGCTGGGCGACGGCACCGATCCGCCGGACGCGGATGCAGACGGACAGCCGAGCGGGGCCGCCATGGGCGACGACCTTGCCGACGGCAACGACGACGAAGACGGGGTGACGATTCCGGACCTGGTTCGGGGCCAAGCGAACAACATCGTCGTGCAGGTGCACGCGGGCGGCATGGTGGCCGCGTGGATCGACTACAACGGAAACCACATCTGGGACGTGCCCGGCGAGCAAATCTACAACGGGTACTTGCCCGCCGGCATGCACACGATTCCCGTCACGCCGCCGGCCAACGCGACGCTGGGAGAGACCTACGCCCGCTTCCGGATCGCCAACAGAGATGAGGCGTTGCTGCCTTTCGGGCGGGCCGAGAGCGGCGAGGTCGAGGATTACCAGGTGACGATCCACGAGCGGCGCGACTGGGGCGATGCGCCCGACCCGACCTATCCGACGTTGGCAATCAACAACGGGGCCTCGCACACGATCGACCCGGAGTTCTTCCTGGGACACGCGATCGACAGCGAGATCGACGGCCAGCCGGACCACAATGCGATGGGCGACGACACGCACGGCGTCGACGACGAAGACGGCGTGCTGATTCCGACGCTGCGCACCGGGCAAGTGGCCACGATCGAAGTCACCGCGTCGGCCGACGGGCTGC
This sequence comes from Pirellulales bacterium, assembly GCA_016935315.1. Lineage (GTDB taxonomy): Bacteria > Planctomycetota > Planctomycetia > Pirellulales > Thermoguttaceae > JAFGRD01. The sequence continues at coordinate 78,248 of JAFGRD010000051.1, read as the reverse complement.
TGGACGCCTGGATCGACTTCAACGGCAACGGCTCTTGGGGCGACTTCAACGAGCAGGTGTTCGCCTCCGTGCCGTTGGTCGCCGGGGTCAACTGGCTCAACGTGCTCGTGCCGGCCTCCGCCTCGATCGAGGAGGCCACGTTTGCTCGATTCCGCTTCAGCCGCGAGGGCGGTCTCTCCTACGACGGGTCGGCCGGCCCCGGCGAGGTGGAAGACTACCCGGTCCGGATTACCACGCCGCGCGACTGGGGCGACGCGCCGGACAGCTACTCGGATCCGGGCTATCCGACGCTGGAGGTCCACAGCGGCGCCAACCACGTGGTCATTCCGGGCATCTTTTTGGGCGACAGCATCGACGCCGAGCAGGACGGCCAGCCCGATCCCCATGCGATGGGCGACGACAACTCCAACGTCGACGACGAAGACGGCGTGGTGTTCAACACGCATCTGGTGGCCGGCCACATGGCACTGGTCACGGTGACCGCGTCGGTGCCGGGTTACCTCAACGCGTGGATGGATTTCAATTCCGACGGCGACTGGACGGATCCCGGCGAGAAGATCTACTCCAGCTACAGCCTCGCGCCCGGCGCCAACCTGCTGAATGTGGCCGTGCCCGCCGACGCCGCCACCGGCGCGCCGACCTTTGCCCGCTTCCGCTTCAGCGTGTCGACCGGCCTGTTGCCGGCCGGTGGCGAGGCGCCGGACGGCGAGGTGGAGGACTATGAGATCGTGGTTCGGCCGCCATTGGACTTCGGCGACGCGCCGGACAGCCCGCTGGCGGTCGGCTACCCCACGCTCGCCATCAGCGGCGGCGCCCACCACGTGCTCGAAGAGGGCTTCTACCTGGGCAACGGCGTGGACGCCGAGTTGGATGGCCAGCCGGATCCGACCGCTCTGGGCGACGACATGGCGGGCGACGACGACGAGGACGGCGTGGCATTCACGTCGCGCCTGGTGCCCGGCTCCCTGGCTCGCGTCGACGTGATCGCCTCGGCGCCGGGACGGCTGGACGCTTGGATCGACTTCAACGGCGACGTAAGCTGGGCCCAGCCGGGCGATCAGATCTTCTTCAGTCAGCCCCTGGTTGCCGGAATGAACTCGCTGGTGTTCCCGGTGCCGGACTCGGCGACGATGGACCTGGAGACGTTCGCCCGCTTCCGCTTCAGCCACGACGGCGGTTTGTCCTACGGCGGCTTCGGCGCCGAGGGCGAAGTGGAAGACTTTCGGGTGCGGATCGCGCCGATGGACTTCGGCGACGCGCCGGAACACTCGACCGCCGCGGGGTACCCAACGCTGCTGGCCAGCGACGGCGCCCGCCACGCGATTCGGCCGGGCTTCTATCTCGGCGGCGGCATCGACGGAGAGGCCGACGGTCAGCCGCATCCGTGCGCCCTGGGCGACGATTTCGGCCTGTTGGACGACGAGGACGGCGTGCAGTTCGACACGTTGTTGTCGCCCAACGCGACGGCGCAAGTGACGGTCACGGCCAGTGCCGACGGTCTGCTGCAAGGATGGATCGACTTCAACAACAGCGGCACGTGGGCGGAAGCCGGCGAGCAAATCTTCCTCAACGAGCCGCTGGTTGCCGGCGCCAACGTGCTGCAGTTCAACGTTCCCTCGTGGGTGGTTGCCGGCAAGACGTTCGCCCGCTTCCGGTTCAGCTCGCTGGCCGGGCTGCCGTACGACGGGCCGGCGATCGACGGCGAAGTGGAGGACTACCAGGTCCGCATCCTTTCGACCAAATGGGAGCAACCGCCGGACCCGGCCGAGCCCGACAACGTGCTGTTGGGCTGGAACGAGCCCTCGGTCTACTTCGGCGAGCAGATCGCGGCCGATGATTGGCTCTGCGAGACGGACGCCCCGGTGACCGACCTCGTCTGGTGGGGCTCGTTCCTCGACTGGACCGGCGCCGACGCGGAGCCCGTGCTGCCCGATTCCTTCCACGTCGCCATCTGGAGCGACGTGCCGGCCGGCGCCGATCAGCCCTGGAGCCATCCGGACATGGTCGTCTATGAGGCCGACATCAGTCGGTTCGACTGGGAGTGGGTCGGCTGGGACTTCGATCCGCGGCCGCTGGACATTCCGATGGACCCGACGTCGGGCGTGGGGCAGTACGAGGCGGCCTTCAAGTTCAAGGCCGCGCTGCCCGAGGCATTCTACCAAGAGGCCGGTAACAACGTCTATTGGGTGAGCATCGCAGCCGATTATTGGACGGGCGCCCAGCCCGAACACGTCTTCGGGTGGAAGACGCGCCCGCGCGATCCGGAGTCGGCGGCCCCGGACGCCGCGGTGCGGATCTGGGACCCGACGACGGCCTGGTGGGGCGACACGTTCCACGCCGGGGAGCCGATCTACTGGCCCACCGAGGAGCAACCTTGGGATCTGGCGTTCGAGCTGTACTCCACGGCCACGGCCGAACCGAAGTGGCAGCAGCCGCCCGAGCCCTATCTGCCGCGTGACGCTTACAACGGCTGGGACGAGCCGTCGGTCTATCGCAGCGATCAGATCGTGGCCGACGACTGGCTTTGCGACACGGATCAACCGGTGACCGACGTTCACTGGTGGGGGTCGTTCATTAACTGGGACGAGGCGCACCTTCCCGGCGGGGAAATGCCCGAGGCCTTCCATATCGGCTTCTGGACCGACGTGCCCGCCGACGCCGCCGATCCCGATTCGTACAGCCATCCCGGCCGATTGGTCTGGGAGGCCGAGGCCGTCGATTACGGGGCCGAGTTTGTCGGCTGGGACTTCGACCCGCGCGACGAGACCGCGCCGCCGGAGGCGACGTTCTACTTCGAGTACAACCTGCCGCAAAGCGATTGGTTCTGGCAGGAAGCGGGCGACAATATCTACTGGATCAGCATCTCGGCGGTTTACGGCGACGACGCGCAGGTGATCCATCCCTGGGGCTGGAAGACCCGGCCGCGCGATCCGCAGTCGCCGGCGCCCGACGACGCCGTGCGGATCTTCAAGCCAACGGCGCCGACGCTCGGCACAACGCTGGGCGACCCGGGTATGTTTCCCGTCGTCAACAGCCAGTATGTTTCTTCCACCCACGTGACCTTCGGGGACCTGCATGCAGGCATTCACAGCGTAACGCTTTCGGTTCCGGATCAGGAGAATCCGATGCCGCTGCCTCCGGCGGGCGAGACCGTCGAGGTCAACTCGTTCTTCGATGTCTTCTTCGTCTATCAGGGCCCCGGCGACGTCGAGCCACTGGAGATTTCTCTGCCCGGCGTGCCGGTGCGGATGATGATCACCAACGTGACGGATCAGACCACCGACGGCGAGCAGGTCTTCGAGACCGAAATCGTCTCCATGGTGCTGGCCGGCAATCCGCTGCCGGGAGGAGTGATGCTTCGCGAGGCGCCGAGGGCCGAGTCGGAGGGCGGGCACACGGTCCGGACCAACCTGGGGGGCGAGCAGTTCAGCGTGGACAGCTTCTTCGACGTCTTCTGCGAGCTGAGCATCGACGGCGGCCAGACGTGGCACGTGGCCGACGTTCCGCTGCACGTGGACTTCACCTACCCGGTGGACGTGTACCGGGCCGGTGAGCCGATCTACTGGCCTACCCGCGAGGAATCGTGGGACATGGCCTTCGTGCTGACCACGCAGGAAGTCGGCCGGGTCGATTGGGGCGACGCGCCGGACGGCGACCTCGTGTCCGGCTATCCGACCTTGGCCGTCCACAACGGGGCCAGCCACGCGATTCGCGGGCCCTGGTTCGGCGACGACGAGGACGCACCCGACGCGGAAAGCGACGGCCAACCCCACGTCCACGCCCTCGGCGACGACCTGTCGATGTCCGACGACGAAGACGGCGTGGTGATTCCCACGCTGGTTCGGGGGCAGACCGGCGCGATCACGGTCGAGGTCAACGGCGGGGGTGGCGTCGTCCAGGCCTGGATCGACTTCGACGGCAACCGCGTCTGGCAGGCGAGCGAGCAGATCTACGACGGTTTTCTGGCCGAGGGCACGCATACGATCCCGGTTTCGGTTCCCTCCAGGGCGGCCACCGGCCAGACGTTCGCCCGATTCCGGATCAGCACCCGCGGCGGACTCCAGCCGCACGGCCCGGCCGACAACGGCGAAGTCGAGGATCACGAGGTCTTCATCGCGGGCAACGATCTGGGCGACGCCCCGGACAGCAGCAACAGCGTCGGCGTGCCGATGACGGCCTATCCCGACGGAACGGTGGCACACTTCCCAACGGTCTACAACACGGGGTCGCCGCCCCATGGGCCGCTTCATCTGCTGCCGGAGACGTTGGCGTTTCTCGGGCGCGACGTCACGATGGAGAACGAGGCCGACGTCGGGCCGGATGAGGACCCGACGAACAACCTCGATCCACGGGCCGATCTGGCGGACCTCGACGGCGCCGACGATGCCATCCAGTCGCCACTGGCGCTGACGCACTGCGCCCCGAACACGATCGACTACGTGGTCACGCTGAAGAATACCATGCCGCCGCAGCCGCCGCTTTTCGTGAACGTCTGGTTCGACTTCAACCTCGACGGCGACTGGGACGACGTGCTGCAATGCGACGACGGAATGGTCGTGCCCGAGTGGGCCGTGCAAAACCAACAGCTCTTCTTGCCCGGCCCCGGCACGCATACCGTCACCACGCCGCAGTTCCTGGCCTGGCTCGACGAGACGGGCACGGAGCCGCTGGAAACCTGGATGCGGATCACGCTGGCCGAACAGCCTTGGGGCCCGACGGCCGGAGTCGTCGGCAGCGGGGGCGCGGGGCCGGACGGCGGGTACCTTTTCGGCGAGACGGAAGACCACTACGTCCGCATCGAGACGCCGCGTTGGGACTTCGGCGACGCTCCGGACGGCGACCTCGTGGCCAGCTACCCCACCTGGCTGCTCCACGACGGGGCCCGGCACATCGTCGGCGGCCCGTGGCTGGGCGGCGCCGACGACACGCCCGACGCGGAGCCGGACGGCTACAGCGATCCCGACGCCCTGGGCGACGACCACCACGGCTACGACGACGAGGAAGGCGTGGCCATTCCGCCGCTGGCCGCCGGCCAGAGCACACCGATCACGGTCGCCGTGCACGCCGGCGGAGCGGGCGCCTATCTCGACGCCTGGATCGATTTCGACGGCAACGGCACCTGGGACTCGACCGAGCAGATCCACGCGGGCTGGCTGCCCGACGGCGTGCAGACAATCCCCGTATCGGTGCCCAACAGCGCCGCGGCGGGCGAGACGTTCGCCCGATTCCGGATCAGCAGCCAAGGCGGGCTGACGCCGGTCGGCCCGGCCGACGACGGCGAGGTGGAGGACCACAAGCTCACGATCTGGTCGCCGGCGGAGAACACCAAGTGGGTGCAGTTGCCCGACACGACGGTCAATGGAATCGACATCCGAGTGGACGATCTGCACCACCTGGCCGACGACTTCGAGTGCACGTTCCCCAGCCTGCTGACGGACGTTCACTTCTGGGGTTCGTGGAAAGACGATGTCGTCGGCGAGATCACGAACATCCATCTGGCCGTCTACACGGACGACCCGGTCGGCTCCGGCGGTGTCGACCCGGAGAATCGCTACTCAAAGCCGGACGAGTTGCTCTGGGCAGGCGAGTTCACGCGCGACGACTTCACCGAATCGCTCTACTACGAGGTGCCTGCGCCCGGCGAGTGGTGGTGGGATCCGGCCTCGGGCGATCTGGTCGCCGGCGGCGACAAACAGATCTGGCAGTACGATGTCCAAATCGATCCGGACGAGGCCTTCCTCCAGCGAGGAACGCCCGAACGTCCGATCATCTACTGGCTGGAGATCCAGGTCGACACGGCGGAGGGCACGTTTGGCTGGAAGACCCGGCAGTGGCCGGACCACTTCATGGACGACGCCGTTTTCGACGTCGGCAGTGAGTTGCCGAGGCTCTGGAAGGAGCTACGGTATCCGGAGGGCCACCCGTACCACGGCCTGGAGCGGGACTCGATCGACATGGCCTTCATGTTGACCTTCGAGGACGTGCGGATGGATTGGGGCGATGCCCCCGATGGCGACTTCCTGCCCAGCTATCCCACGCTGGCGATCCACGGCGGGGCCAGTCACGTCATCGCGGGCCCGTGGCTGGGCGACGACGACGACCGGCCCGATCCGGATCCCGACGGCCAGCCGCACGCCGACGCCCTGGGCGACGACCTCGACGTCAGCTCGCCGCTGCCGCCGAACGACGACGAAGACGGCGTGGAGATTCCCACGCTGGTCCAGGGTTGGCTGGGCGAGATCCAGGTTCACGTCAACGGGGGCGGCGGCTTCGTGGACGCCTGGCTCGACATCGACGGGGACGGCTTCTGGCAGGCCTCCGACCAAATCTACGCCGGCTATCTGCCCGACGGAATTCACACGATTCCCGTCCTTGTGCCCAACACTTCCGTGGTGGGCCAAACCTTCGCCCGCTTCCGCATCAGCACCGAAGGTGGATTGCAGCCCGGCGGCCCGGCAGCCGACGGCGAGGTCGAGGACCACGAAGTCCGCATCGTGCGGGCGCCGCGGGCCGATCTGGGCGATGCGCCGGACAGCACCAACAACTTCCTAACGCCGATGACGGCCTATCCACCGGGCGGCCCGGCGGGCACGGTGGCCCGTTATCCAACCGTCTATCAGAGTCCCGTCGGACCAACGCCCCAGGGGCCGATCCACTGGAATCCCCGCGAGCTGGCCTATCTGGGCAACGGGGTCACGCTGGAGAACGAGGCCGACGTCGGACCAGACGAGGACATGGTCAACAACCTGATCCCGCCGGACGACACGCCGGATCTGGACCGGGCAGACGACGGCGTCTCGCTGCCGCTGGTGCTGGCCAACTGCGACTGGAACACGTTCGATTTCACGGTCACGGTCATCAACCCGCTCTACCGGTCGGTCTACGTCAACGTCTGGTTCGACTGGAACCTCGACGGCGATTGGGACGACCGGATGGAGTGCCAGCACGGATTGCCCGTGGACGAATGGGCCGTGCAGAACCAGCAGATCAACCTGAGCGGCCCGGGCACCTTCACGTTTGCCACGACGCCCTTTGTGGCCTGGTTGGACGCGACCTCGGCCGAGCCGCTGTCGACCTGGATGCGGATTACGCTGGCCGAACAGCCGCATGATCCGGCGTCCGGCGTCGCCGGCAGCGGCGGCGCCGGCCCGGCCGGCGGATATCAATACGGCGAAACGGAGGACTACTTCGCGCCGATTGTCTCGGCGGAGACGGATTGGGGCGACGCGCCGGATCACGGCCTTGCCGCGCGCTATCCGACGCTGCGGGTCCACGACGGGGCACGCCACGTGATCGACCCCGAGCTTCGCCTGGGGCAAAGCATCGACCACGAGCCCGACGGCCAGCCCGACCCGTTCGCCACCGGCGACGACAACGACGGCAACGACGACGAGGACGGGATCGTCGCCGCCACGCCGTTGGTCACGGGCGAAGCGGCCCAGGTGACCGTCGTGGCCACCGGCTCCGGACTCTTGCAGGGGTGGATCGATTTCAACCAGGACGGCGACTGGTCCGATCCGGGCGAACAGGTTGCCCTGAACGTGCCGCTGGTTGCCGGACCCAACGTGGTGAGTTTCCACGTGCCCGACGATGCCCGGATCGGCACCACCTTCGCCCGGCTCCGCTTCAGCACGGTCCGCGATCTGCCGGTCGACGGGCCGGCCCCGGACGGCGAGGTCGAGGACTACCAGGTGCTGATCAACACGAAGGTGGTCGATCGGCACATCTTCTACAACCATTCGAGCTGGGACGGCAACAATCCGGCGGCCAACGCCAACGACGACAAGGCCATCGCGATCGACAAGAAGGCCTTGTTGCCGTGCGGCACGGCCACCTTTGCCAACTACACGAGCTATTCCGCCGGCATCAACGGCATCATGGTCGACATCGCCGATCTGCCGGTGGCGCCGGCCATGATTACCGCCGCCGATTTCGTCTTCAAGGTCGGCAACAGCAACAATCCCAGCACCTGGGTCCCCGGGCCGCCGCCGAGCAGCGTGACGGTCAGACCGGGCGCTGGCGTGGGTGGCTCCGATCGGGTGACGATCGTCTGGCCGAATTACGATATCGCCAAGCAGTGGCTGCAGGTCACGGTGCTGGCCACCGCCAACACCGGCCTGGCCGAGGACGACGTCTTCTACTTCGGCAACGCCGTGGGCGAAGCCGGCAACTCGACCACCAACGCGCAGGTCAACGCGGTCGACATGCTCTTGGCGCGGAACAATCCGCGGACCTTCCTCAACCCGGCGCCCATCGACTTCCCGTACGATTACAACCGGGACCAGCGGGTCAACGCCACGGACATGTTGTTGGCGCGAAACAACCAGACGCACTTCCTCAACGCGCTGAAGCTGATCACCGTTCCCTGCAAGGCCGCCAAGGCGCTGCCGGTTCCGGCCGCGCCGGTCGCCACCAGCGCGGCGCTGGACGCCGCCCTGGAGGATCTCGGCGCTTTGAGCCCCGCGGGCACGCGGGACCCGGACGTCGCGCCCGATTGGCTCTTCGAGTTCGAAGCCGGCGCGTGGAAGAGCCATCGTTCCTCGGCCAAGGAGCCGGCCGAGACCCAGGCGATCGACCAGTTGCTGGCCGGATTCGAGCCGTAGGGGCTTGTCAAAACGCGGGTTGGAGATTCTGATGGACCGAAGGGCGCCGGTGGCGCCCTTCGGTCCATAGGCTTCTGTCGTGTGTGGAACGCCCTTGATGATCCTCGGTCTTGCGATCCCCGACTACGCCGTGCTGGGCGCCTGCTTGGCCGTCGTCTTGGGGATCGGAGTCTGGGCCGGACGCCGTCGGACGTCCAGCGACGACTTCCTGCTGGCCGGCCGGGCGACCGCCTGGTGGCCGCTGGGAGCGAGTCTCGCGGTGGGCGGAGGCCTGGCCGTCTACTATTGCCTCGCGCCCGGCGAGGCCTCTTGGGCCGGGCTGAAGCTGCTGCTGGCGCCCGCGCTGCTCTGGGCCGCTCTGCCGATCGTCTTCTGGTGCGTGATCCCGTTGGCCGCCAACCTCCGGCTCGATTCCATCTACGAGTACCTCGAGCTTCGCTACAGTCCCGCCACCCGGGCGGTCGCCGGCGGCGTCTATCTGGCCGGCACGCTGCTGTGGCTCGGCGGCGTGCTGGTTCTGCCGTGCCAGGTCCTGCGACTCGATGTGACTTCGGAGGTGCCGGTGGCGGGGCTGCTGGTTGTCATGGGCGTCGTCGTCGCCTGCTACACGTATCTGGGCGGCATGAAGGCGGCCGTCTGGACCGACGTGCTCCAACTGGCCCTGATGGTCGCCGCCGTGCTGGTCCTGCTGGTCGCCGTGGCGATGCAACTCCCGGAGAACGACCGGCTGGGAAGAGTCTGGGAGGTCACTCAGGCGTTGGGCCGCTCCGACTTCACCGTCGCCCCGCATCCCTGGTCGCAGCCCTGGATCCACTGGGCGGCCGACTGGTCGATCTGGGCGGCCGTGCCCTACCTGGCACTGTTGCCGATGTTCTTCTTCGTCGCCGACCAGGCCACGCTGCAACGCCTGCTGGCCGCGCGCGGCTGCCGCGACATGCAGCTTGTCTACCTGATCGGGTGTGGGGTGTTCACTCTGATCGTGCCGGCGGCCATGGCCGTCGGTCTGGGGCTGCTGACCGTCTACCACGACCAGGCCCAGGCCGAAATCCCGCCTCAATGGGTCGTCCACGCCGCCACGGATCCGCAAACGGGCCGACCGTTGCTCGGGCCCGACGCGGTCATCGACGCGGACACCGTCGGAAAGCTCGTCGCCGACGGCCTGATCCTCGATCCCAACACGAACCGGCCGCTGGCCGACACGGACGGCCTGGTCAACGCCCGGGGCCAGGTGGTGATCGACCGGCTGGCCACGCGTGCCACGCGCCAGCGCGGCGGCGAGCGTCGTCTGCGGGCAGGCGGCGACCTGCTGCTGGCGCGTTTCCTCCGGCGCCATCTGCCATTCGGCCTGGCCGGCCTGATACTGGCGGCGATGGTGGCGGCGGTGATGGCCACGCTCGACTCGGGCATCACCGGCCTGGCCACGCTCGTGGTGATCGATTTCCATCGCCGCTTCGGCTGGGCCGAGCGCTGGCTGGCCGGTCTCTGCGGCAAGCCGCCCGACGCGCTCGATCAGACCGACGAGCTGAGGCTCGCCCGACCGGTCGTGCTGGGCCTGACCGCCGCGGTGGTCGCCGTCTCGCTGGTGGTGGCCGAGTTGGGCAACCCGATCGGCTTCGTGCTGGGCGTGCTGGGCGTATTGGCCGGGCCGCTGCTGGGGATTCTTTTGCTGGGTTTTTTCACCCAGCGCACCACCGGACCGGCCGCCGTGGCGGGGCTGGCGCTGGGCATGCTCACGGCCCTCTGGGCCACGCTCGGCCACCGGCTGGCGCCCGCCGCCGCACCCGCACTGCTGTGGCCGTTCGACGGCCCGTTGGGCCCCTTCTGGCCGCTAATCTTCGGCCTGGCCGCGACGCTCGCAGCCGGCTACTGTCTCGGCTTCCTGCTGGGCCCGCGGAGATCGCGCCGGGAGTTGACCGGTCTGGTCGTGGGCCTCGGTCCGCTGGGCATCCTCCTTCCCGTCGAACCGCCCGGCGAGGAGACCGAAGACGACGAGGAAGTCATCTGGATCGAGACCCGAGACGACGACCCGGGCGACGGCCCTTGGTCGTGACCGGGCTCCTGCAGCGTGGCGAGTCCCTAGGAAGACGGCAGGCGACGGGGTACAATAACCAGGCTGCCCGTTCCGCCGAGGACAGACGGTGGACTCGAAACGCTCCTCACCAGAATCTCTGGTTGGGATCGCCGCTGATCGGCGGCTCCGACGCGCGTTGTTCGAGGCCTGGCGGGGCAGAGGGACCTTTCATTACACGCTGACTGCAGATACCGTTGCGTTTCGTGTTTCTTTGCCGATCGGAAGTCACATGCATCGACGTTCGACACAGGTCGAACGCCCGTCATGGATCCGCTGAAAGAACCGACCAGCCGCAGGAAACCATGGCACCGTCGCCGCTCCGCGAGCTATCTGAACAGGCGTTTGACGCGCTGCGTCGCGGCGACCACGTCCGCGCGGTGGCAATTGCCGATCAGCTTGCGGCGGCGGCGCCGGACAATCCGGTCGTGCGGGCGATTCGTGCACAGGCCTTGCTCGGCGCCGACGCGGGCGAGGAAGCGGTGGCCGAGGCGCGCCGGGCCGTCGAGCTGGACGAGAACAACGAGTACGCCCAGCGGCTGCTCGGGCTGGCCGCCTGGCGTGCCGAGCGGCTCACGCTGGCCCAGCAGTCGTTCGAGCGGGCGTTGAAGCTCTCCGGACGTCGCCCCGAGCTGCTGGCCGAATACGCCTGGTTCATGGCCAGCGAGCGCGGCCCCCGTCTGGCCGAGGCCGCCGCCCAAGAAGCCGTGGCCGCCGACCGGGGCTCGTCCACGGCGTGGGCCGCCCTGGGGCTGGCCCAGTACCGGCTGCACCGCCGCGAGGAGGCCGAGGCGAGTCTCCGCCAGGCGCTGAAGCTTGACCCGAACGACTTCTACGCCCAATCGGCCATGGTGGTTTTGCTTCAGGAGAGCCGCCGCGACCGGCAGGCCGAGGCGCTGGCCGATTTGCTGCAGGACGTTCCGGGAACCGAGGAGTTCATCGAGTCGGTCCGCCGAGAAGCCAAGCAGCGGCGAATCGCCAAGATGCTGGTCGAACGCAAGGCCCTGCCGGAGCCGCCGCCGGACGACTCGCCGCGCCGTCGCGCGATGTGGGTGGTGACGCTGGCGCTGATGATTGCGGGAATCTGTCTGCTGGTCCAACCCGACGACCCCAGGGCCATCGTGATCTGCGTGATCCTGCCGCTGACGTTTCTGTGGTTCCTGCGGCGACTGATCGACTAGCCCGGATTGTCCATCGGGTCTGCTCCCGGGCAATCGCTCCTTGTTGACGCTTGCACACTCCATGCGCGAAAGCGACCAACGGGGACCCGACGTGTCCGGCCGCCCGGCGAATCACCGCGCCTCGAATACGTAGGCCCCCGCTCCGCTGACCACAAACGTCCGAGCATCGCGCTGCTGCACGTCGCCTGCATCGCAATTGGCGACGATCCGCTTTCCCCGGCAACTCGGCGGCAGGACGATTTCGGCGGTGACGTCCCGAGGGATAGCCACTTCGAGCGTCCACTGCTGCGGATCCCAGTGGACCCAGACCAGCCCCTTGGGCGTGTTGGTGTGGCCGGCCACGTAGGGCAGACCATCGGCATGAGGCGCGATGCGGAGCCTGCCGCCGCCCGGTTCGGCGATCCGTACGCCCAACAGCGTGTCGTGTAGCCACAGCAGCGGCACGGCCGCCCAACCGTGTGAACCGGTTTCGTCGCGCGGCTGGGCCGAGTTGACTTCGCCCGGTCCGAGTTTCAAGTCTTCGCGGCTGATCCAGTATTCCGGCAGCGGGCCTCCATACGGGCCCTGCAACGGCAAGGGCGTTGGATTGCGGGGATGGCCCGGCAGATAGGGGGCGTAGCGTTCGAGCAGGTGTCGCACGGCCCGGTCCACCAGCCCGACGTGCGACAAGGCCCGCAACGCCCGATAGCCGTAGGTCGGGTTGTTCCAGCGGGTCACGTCCGGCGGCGGCGATCCGTCCGGGTCGGCGAAGGCATAGTCCAGCGCCGCCCAGGCCTCCTCCCGCGTCAACAGGCCCGACGTAACGGCCACCGTGTGTCCGGCCTGGCTGTGGCCCCGCTCCAACGACGCGTCCTCCGGATCGAAGCGGTCGCCCACGTGCACCGGCACGCCGTCGGCGGCCGGGACGAGGTGATGCTTGCGAAAGGCCCGGGCCATGCGATCGGCCGTTTCTCGCCACGCAAGGCCCTGTTCGATTTCGCCGACGGCCTCGGCCATTTCGGCCGACCACCGCAGCCGCTGGATGATCCACGGCGTGACGATCCCGCTCGACTGGCGGTCGTGCGTGCAGTGCAGCCCCACGCGGATATCGGCGAAGACGTGCCTGGTGCGGAAGATGCCGTTGTCATCGACCCGGCCGAGCACGTTTTTCCAGTAGCGCGCGAGCGTGTCCCAGTATCGACGGATTCGCTCGGGACGGCCCGTCCACTGGTAATCGTCGTAGAGGGCCGCCACCCACTGGACGCTCCAATCGAACGCCGCGGGGTAGGCCGGATAGTTGCTCGGGGCGAAGGAGTGCAGCAGGCCGTCCTCCCGTTGGCCTTCGGCGTGGGTTCGGAGGAAGAACTCCCGGAGCTTCGTGTCGCCGAACCACCGCGCCGCCAGCAGGGCCCGAGGGCGGTCGTCCTCGAGCCACTGCCCGTCTTCGCGCCCCGGCGTGTCCACGTAGGCGTCGGTCATGGTCACCTCGGCGTGGATCAGGCAGAGCTTGACGATCTGGTCGATTTGCTGGTCGCCACAGGCGAAGCTGCCGACCGGTCGGATCGGGTATTGCGATTTGACGATGCCCACGTCTTCGATCACCAGAGGGCCGTCACTGGAGAAATGGACGTGCAGCGTCATCCATCGGGCGGTCCGCTCGTCGGGCAATTCGACTGCCTGCCGTCCCGCTCGCGTGATGTACCGGTCGGCATAGCCCGGGCCGACCACGCCTTCCGGGTTCAGCCATCCGCTGACCTCGACGTGCCACCGGCCGTCGTATTGCGATCGGGCGATCTCGCCGTAGCCGAAGTCGATCCGGGCGCCCGGCGGGGCGTCGGCCAGCTTCAACAGCGGGTAGCCGTGCACAGGGCGGAAGAAATCGAACGTGAGATAGGCGGACTGGCCGGCACGGCCCACGATCGTCGCCGTCCGGCCGCAGAGCAGTCCGGCTGCTTCCCGTTTCGCCGCATCGTCGGGCACGCATTTCGCCGTGCGGATGCCGGCGGCCATGGAAAGCGGCTCATCGGACAACGGCTGCGACCGCTCGACGGTGCCCGCCGCCAGAACGGTCATCGGCCCCACGGCGTGCTCGCGCTGGCCCGGGGTTTCCACGATGCGGGGCACGGCCGGCCAAGGACCGTCGCCGATCGCCACGGCCCGGCTCCAAGCGCCGTCGTCGAAGCTCGGCGCGTGCACCTCGGAGCCAAGGGTTTTGCGGCCGTCGATGATCTGGGGATAGCGGATGCGATGGTCGCCGATCACGCCCACCACCTGTTTGGCGTGCCGAGCGAACTCGGGGGCCTCCAGACATCGCCAGGAGGCATCGCTGCGGACCCACGAGCTGTCGAGATAGAGCCCGGGGCCACGGTTGCCCGTCCGCTGGAACGTCACGATGTCGCCCCAGTTGTGGTGCAGGACCACAATGACGTTCGCTCCCGCGCGAAGATACGGGGCCGCGTTGACCACCTCGGCGGTGATCCTCTCCATGTGGTATCGGGCCACTTTGCGGCGAACGACCTGGCCGTTGATCCACAGCCGGGCGTTGCTGTCGGCCGCGAAGCGCAGCGTGGCATCCTCGGGAATCGCCGCCAATTGTACCACCTTGCGGAAGTAGTGGAAGCGGTTTCGAGCACTCTGCGGATCCGATTTCTCCCCTGCCGCAGCGCCGGGCGGCGCGACCCATTGGGCCTTGTCCGTCTCGGCCGGTGCGGCCATCGCCGCGCCGACGGTCCAATATGCGGCGGGGTCCGTGGCCCACAGCGCCGGCAGGATCGGCAGAAGGAGGATCGCGAAACTCGACCGGAGGCTTTTCGGGTGGAACATGATGCGCAACCTGTTCTTCGGGCTTGCCGGTATTGGGCCGAATGGTAGCTAAAGCCGCCAAAGACGGCAGATCAGACTTGAAATCTCTCCGCAACGCAACAAGCTGAATTCTTGAGAATTCAGCGACAAGTCGCCCGGGCCGCCACTTGGCCGAAGTGTTGCGAGTATTGTATATAGAGGTGCAGGGGCACGGCAACTCGCGCTTGTTGATGTTTGCATTGTGAATGATCCAGGCCGACCCACGGGAGGCCGGACAAGTCGGGCTCCCGTGGGGCGCCCTCGTGCATTGAGGGCGCAAGCGTCAATAGGCCGTTTCGAACCGCGAAGGCCGCGCCCAACCGACCGGATGATTCGTATGATACCCGATTTGCCAACCTTCGCAGAGGCGCTGGCCGGCGGCGTGCTCGTGTTCGACGGGGCCATGGGCACCGAGATCTACCGGCACCACGTCTTCACGAACCGCTGTTTCGACGAGCTCTGTCTTTCCGACGAGAAGCTGATCCGGCGGATCCACACGGAGTATCGTGACGCCGGGGCCGATGTGTTGACCACGAACACCTTCGGCGCCAACCGCGTGGCGTTGGGGCAATTCGGGCTGGCCGACCGGCTTGCGGAAATCCACCAGGCCGCCGCCCGGCTCGCCCGGGGAGTGGCCGACGCGGCCGACCACCCCGTGTTCGTGGCGGGCTCCATCGGCCCGCTGCCCAATCAGCCGCAGTACGAAGACCGGCTGGAATCGATGATCGTCGAGCAGGCTGAGAACCTCTTCGAGGGCGGGGCCGACTTCGTCCTTTTTGAAACGCAGCCCAGCCGCAGGGCACTCGAAGACTGCGCCGCCGCCATGCGACGGCTTCCCCACGTACCGTATGTACTCTCGTTCGCCATCGTCCATGAAGCGGAATCGAAGTTCGGCGAGCCAATCGAGAGCCTGATGGCCCCGTTGCCCGACGATTGGCCGCAACCGGTCGCCTGGGGGCTGAACTGCGGCAGCGGGCCGGACGGTTTGCTCGGTGCGGTGCAGCGGGCGGCACGACTCACGACACTGCCGCTGATCGTGCAGCCCAATGCCGGGCAGCCCAAGGAGGTCGGCAACCGGAACATCTACCTCTGTTCGCCCGCGTATCTGACCAGCTACGCCAAACGCTACGTGAGCCTGGGGGCGTCGGCCGTGGGCGGTTGCTGCGGCACCACGCCCGAGCATATCCGCGAGGTGGCCCTGGCCGTCAAGCCGCTGGCGCGGATCGAGACAGTATCGGTCGTCGGCCCCGCGGTCGAGACGGCCGAAGAGCAGGAGCCCGTGCCCCTTGCCCAACGGTCGCGATGGGCGGCCCACCTGGCCGCCGGTCAGTGGGTCACCACGGTCGAGCTGCTCCCGCCGCGAGGCTACGATCTCAGCGTCACGATCCAGAAGTGCAAAACGCTCTTTGAACACGGCGTGCTGGCCGTGAACATTCCCGACGGCCCCCGGGCGAGCTCGCGCATCTCGCCGCTTTTCACCTGCGAGCGGATCAGGCAAGAGACGCAAATCGAGCCGATTCTGCACTTCTGCTGTCGCGACCGGAATCTGATCGGGATGCAGGCCGATTTGCTGGCTTGCGCCGCCTGCGAGATCCACAACATCCTCTTCGTAACCGGTGATCCGCCGAAACTGGGCAATTACCCCCAGGCAACCGGCGTGTTCGATACGGACTCGATCGGCATGGTGGCGGTGCAACGGCGGATGAACGGCGGCAGCGATCTGGGCGGGCAGCCGCTGGATCCGCCCACCCGGGCGGTCATCGGCGTCGGCCTCGACCCGACCGCGCTCGACCAGCAGCACGAGTTGGATCGCTTCCGCCGCAAGATCGCGGCCGGCGCCGAGTTTGCCATCACCCAACCGGTTTTCGATCCGGACGCGCTGTTGAGGTTTCTGGATCGCGTGCGAGATTGCCCGATTCCGATCGTCGCCGGCATCTGGCCGCTGGCCAGCTATCGCAATGCACTGTTCATGAACAACGAGGTTCCCGGCGTCGAGGTCCCCGAATCGGCCATGCGGCGGATGGCGTCGGTCGAAAGCCGCGAGGACCAGTTGAGCATGGGCGTGGAGATCGCCCGCGAATCGGCCGAACGGGTCCGCGATCGCGTGGCCGGCATCCAGGTCAGTGCGCCGTTCGGCAAGATCGCCACGGCCCTGGCGGTGATCGAGGTGAGTCCTTAGGACTCGCAAAAGAACAAGTTGGGCATTCTCATGGCTGGAAAGGCGGCGCAAACGCCCTTTCAGCCATAACGCTCGCCCTGTGTGAAACGTCGATTCCGGTGACTTCTGATCGGGAAAGAACCACGAAAGTCCAAGGCACGTTCCGTCAGGGCGTGATGAAAGAGCAAGGCCGCTGCGCGTCCTTGCACTTTCATGTATGTCCAACTTGTTCTTCTACGAGTTCTTAGCCGCTTGCGATCTCACCCCCTCGGCAGATAGAATAGTCTTCGGCTCCTGCCTGCACCTGCCCTCAGGAAGGATATGCTCATGGGTTTCACGATCCGGTCGCTTCTGCTTCTGTCCGCCGCCGTGCTTGCCGGGCCGGTGGCCGCCGAGGAGGTGCGCGTCTCGCACTGCTTCCCCGGCGACACGGTCGCGGCGATCAACGATCGCGTCGAGCCGCAGAGCCCCACCGACCGCCCGCGACATTCCTTCTGGCCACACCAGGGAACCAAGGAATGGGTCGAATATCATTTGGACGGGCCGCGCAAGGTCTCGGCCACCGAGGTCTACTGGCTCGACGACACGCCCGGCGGCGACTGCCCCCTGCCCGAGTCGTGGCGGCTCTTCCATCGCCGCGGCGATCGCTGGTTGCCGGTGGAAAACACCTGCCCGTTCGGCGTCGAAAAGGGCGTGTTCAACCGGGTCACGTTCCGGCCGGTCGAGACGGCGGCCTTGCGGATCGAGGTCCAGTCGCGCCCCGGCTTCGGCAGCGGGATCATCGAATGGGACATCCGCGACGACCCGCGACTGGTGCGTGCCCGAGAGTTTCGGCGGCGGCTGGGTGACTTGCGGAATATCCGGTTCGAGCCGCGGCGAACGGTCCTCGGTGACCTGATGCTTCGCACGGAAGGCCTTTCACTCCAAGGTCAACGCTATCTGGCCCGATTGGCCGACTTCCAAAGGCAACGAAAGCGGCTGTTGGAGAGCATGGAAGCCGGCGAGGCCGTTGACGACGCGACGGTCGCGAAGCACCTCGAAGGGTTGCGAGGGCTGCTGTCCGAGCAGGTCGGCCAACTCGGCCGGATTGCCTTCTTCATGCGGCACCCGCTGGCGCGCCCCAACGCCGCCAACTGTTACCTCTGGCAGAGCGTCCCGGAACGTTGGGGCTGTCGGATCGCCGTCTGCGACCCGGCCACGCCCGGCACACCGCCGCAGGTGATCTTCAGCGACCCGGAAGGCTGCATCTTCGACATGAACCTTTCTCGCGACGCCCAGACGCTGTTTTTCTCGTTCAGAAGACGGGAGGAGCCGTGCTGGCAGATCTACGAGATCGGCGTGGACGGACAAGGCCTCAAGAGGGTCAGCCGCGACCCGCAATACCACGAGGTCAGTGCGATCGAACTGCCCGACGGCGATTTACTGTTTGTCTCGACGCGGCGCGGCGGCTTCACGGTATGCCAACCGGGCCCAAGCTCCAACTTGCACGTCATGCGGCGCGACGGCGGCGACGTGCGGTGCGTGAGCCAAAACACGCTTTCCGACTTTTCGCCGCAGATGCTGCCCGACGGCCGCGTGCTGTTCACCCGCTGGGAATACGTCGACCGCGACCTGACCTACCGGCAGAGTCTTTGGACGCAGAGCCCGGACGGGCGTCGCTACCAGCTCTTCTTCGGCAACACGATCCGAGCGGTGGGCACGTTCTGGCAGGCCCGGCCCGTTCCCGGCCAAGGCAACCTGGTGGTGGCCACGTTCGCTCCGCACCACGGATGGCCCCATGGGGCGATCGGGCTGATTCAGAACCAACTCGGCCTGGAGGCACCCCGAGACCAGGGCTTTGCCTGGATCACGGAGGAATTTCCGATCATCGAAGACCGCTCGTACCGCTGGTCCTATCGCGATCCGTTTCCCGTCAACGACTATCAGTTCCTGGTCGCCTACGGCGGGGGCGAGGGCGGCGTGGGCCGCTTCGCTGTTTACCTCTTGGATCTCTGCGACAACAAGGTGCCGGTCCATGCCGACCCGGAGATGGGCTGCTATGGCCCCTTGTCTCTGCGGCCGCAAGGCGCGATTCCGATGGTCGCCTCGGGGGAACGTCGAGAGCCGTCGGCCCAAGACACCACCGCCTGGGGATCGGTCTTGTTAGCCGACGTCTATCGCGGTTTGCCGGGCATCGAGCGGGGCCGGGTCAAGCAGATCCAACTCATGGAGCAGATGCGCAAGATGGCCGACCTCAGCCATCGGGCTTACGACCAGTCGCCCGTGATGAGCTATGGCACGTATTACGCCAAGCGCTGCTGGGGCTGCGTGCCGGTCGAGGCCGACGGTTCGGCCCATTTCCTGGTGCCGGCTCTGCGAGAGGTCTACTTCCAGGTGCTCGACGCGGAAGGACGCGAGCTGCAGCGGATGACCTCGGCCGTGCAACTGATGCCGGGCGAAACGCTGAGCTGTATCGGCTGTCACGAGCCGCGGAACACGGCCCCGCCGGCCCGGTCGGCGGCCAGCCCGATCGCTTCGCACCGGCCGCCGCGGCGGCCGACGCCGCCCGTCTGGGGCAACGGCGGAATCGTCGATTTCGTCAAGGTCGTCCAACCCGTCCTGGACACGTATTGTGTGGAGTGCCACAGCGGCCCGGATCCCGACGCCGGCTACGACCTTTCGGGCGACAAGACGCGGATCTTCAACATGGCTTACGACAACTTGCTGGGGCGTAGCCGGTCGTACCGGCAGCACGACATGGCCGCCGGGCAGATGTTGCCCGAAGAGGCGGCCCGCGGCAAGCCGCTGGTCCATTTCTTCTGGCTGTTGCGGACGCCCACGGCCGTCAATCGGCCCTTGTGGACCGGTTCGCACGCCAGCCGGTTGCTGGAGTATATCGAGACGGACCACTGCGGCCGGATGATTCCGCTTGCCGACCGCCGACGGATTTACCTTTGGATCGACGCCAACGTGCCGTACTACGGCACCTACGAGCACAGCCGCCCCCATTCGCCCGGCTATCGCGACCTTTGTACGGACGTGGAAACCGGCCAGGAGTCGCCATGGTATGCGAAGCGACTGCTGGGCGTTTACGGTCGCCGCTGCCACTCCTGTCACGGCGGATTTCCGCACCCGAACGACCACGGCAACATCTGGGACGGCCGCTACGCGTGGGTCAATTTCACCCACCCGGAACACAGCGCCCTGCTGGTGGCCCATTTGGCCAAGGCGGCCGGCGGTCGCGGCCTGGGTACCGAGGAAGGCGGCCAGGGCAGGCCGCTCTTCCAGGACCCCGGCGATCCCGACTACGCCACCATGCTCGAAGCGATTCGGGAGGGCCGGCGGAAGATGCTTGCGACGCCGCGGGTGGACATGCGCGCCGCCGCGAGATGGACTGCCGGCGGGGAATAAACCACCCGATCGATCAGGGTGTTGACCGCGTGCGGGCGACATACTACAGTAAGGGTTTGGCCGCTGCCGGCCGCTGCCGGCCGCTGCGACTGGAAGAGGCCTCTTCGGGCGGCTGCCCATGTTCGCTAAACGGGTAATTCCCTGTCTCGACGTGAACCGGGGCCGGGTGGTCAAGGGCACGAATTTCCTGAATCTCCGCGACGCCGGAGATCCGGTCGAAGTGGCGGCGCGCTACGAGCAGGAGGGGGCCGACGAATTGGTCTTCCTGGACATCACTGCCAGTCACGAGGGCCGCGACATTATCCTCGATGTGGTCCGAAGGACCGCCGAGGTGATCTTCATGCCACTCACGGTCGGAGGCGGCATACGCTTGATGGAGGATATTCGGGCCTTGCTCAATGCGGGCAGCGACAAGGTCTCGATCAACTCGGCCGCCTGTCGGAATCCCGAGTTCGTCCGCGAGGCCGCCCGGCGCTTCGGCAGCCAGTGTATCGTGGTCAATATCGACCCGAAGCGTGTGATCCAAGACGGCAAAGAGTTCTGGGAAGTACACATCAACGGGGGGCGTATCGGCACCGGATTGGAGGCTGTTGCCTGGGCCCGTACGGTCGAGCAACTCGGGGCCGGCGAGATCGTGCTGACCAGCATGGACGCCGACGGGACAAAAGACGGCTATGATCTGGAAATGACCTCGGCGGTGACCAAGGCTGTGAGGATTCCGGTGGTCGCCAGCGGCGGAGCCGGGTGCCCTGATCACCTGGCCGATGCCATCCTGTTGGGCGGGGCGGAAGCCGCCCTGGCCGCCAGCATTTTCCATTACGGCGAGTACACCATTGAAGAAACCAAACGCATTATGCAGCGTCGCGGGGTCCCCGTGAGGTTGCAAAACGGCGTCACTCGGTAAATAGTAGTAGAAAGGCGTCTCATTCGGGACCTTGTCCCTATCGGAACAGGGGCGCCTTGGAACAGAGAATCGATCGAAGGAGGCACGATGGCTACGGACGTGGAGCCGAGACAGAAGGAAGCGAAGACAGAACAGAGACGACCCGAGGCGACTGAACACCAAAGCGATCAGGAGCCGAATATGCAGGTGACGGGCGAACTCAGCAAAGAACGATTCGTTGGTATCCGCGAGGGGCTGGAGATCGACAAGGTGTTTCGTGCGCTGGTGAAGCTGGAAGGCAGCGACCTTCACCTGAAGGTCGATTGCCCGCCGTTCGTTCGTGTCAACGGCTCGCTGCGCCCGCTGAACCGGCCTCCGATCAACGACGAGGAGATGGTTCGGCTGATCTTCCCCATGATCAAGCTCGACAAGCGGCGCGTGCTGGTTTTCGAGGAAGACGGCGGCGTGGACTTCGCCTATTCCCTGGAAGTGGACGACAAGTCGTGGCGCTTTCGCGTCAACGTGCTGCAGCAGATGGGGCACGTGGGGCTGGTCGCGCGTCGGGTGAGCAACTGGATCCCCAGCTTCGAACAGCTCCACCTGCCGCCCAGCCTGGAGAAGCTCTGCCACTACAGCCAGGGCATGATCTTGTTGGCCGGGATTACCGGATCGGGGAAGACGACCACGATCGCCTCGATGCTCGACTATGTCAATCGCAACTACCGCAAGCACATCCTCACGCTGGAAGACCCGATCGAATTCACCTTCACCGAAGACAAGTGCCTGATCAACCAGCGCGAGATCGGCATGGACGTGAAGAACTTCATGACCGGCATGAAGCACGCCGTGCGGGAAGATCCGGACGTGATGCTGGTGGGGGAAATGCGCGACCGGGAGACGTTCGAGACGGCATTGCAGGCGGCCGAGACGGGCCATCTCGTGTTCGGGACGATCCACGCCTCGACGGCACCCAGCACGGTCGGCCGGCTGTTGGATCTGTTTCCCCGAAGCATGCACACGGCGATCCGCAGCGCGTTGATCTTCAACATGAAGGGGATCATCGCCCAGAAGCTGATTCCCTCGATCAAGGAGGGGGTCGGCCGCGTGCCCACCGTCGAGATCATGTTCTTCAACCCCACGGTCCGCAAGCTGATCGAAGATGAAGAGGACCAGAAGCTCGCCGACGCCATCCGCCTGGCCAAGGAGGAAGGCATGCAGGACTTCACACAGAGCCTCAAGGATCTGGTCAATCGCGACATGATCGATCGGGCGACGGCGTTCGAGGTGGCCCCTAATCCCGAAGCACTTAAAATGGCCCTCAAAGGCATCGACGTCAGCCAATCCGGAATGCTCTGATGTTGCGTTTCTCGTTCATCGTGACCATCATGGTCCTGATCCTCACGGTGGGCTCGGGCGAGCTGCTCGCCCAATCGGGCGCCGATTGGCCGTCGATGGAGTTGAGATCGAGCTGGCGCGGGTCGGGTTTCTACCTGGGCTGGATCCAGATCCTCGCCTGCTGGGTGGTGTTCGCCATGTGGGTGCATTCCGCCGACTGGGCCAGCCAGGACGCCCAAGAGTTGAAGCTCAACTACGTGCGCTGGAATCCGATCATCTGCGGGCCGTTCTTCGCGACGTTCGTGCTGGTCTGGATCATCCCGTACTTCTGGCTGGCGTTTCCGCTGCTGGCGATCGCCTACGTGGCCCCTTTTTCCACGTACGTCGTGCAACGCAATCGGCGGGTTACCAACGATTTGCGGGTCTTTACCCCGGCCCATATCCGCTATTGGCTCGCGGTGCGTCTGGCCAAGGTGGGTGTCAAGATCGCGGCCGAAGCCATGGATCCCCACGAGAAGGGGCCGCCGGTGAGAGTCGCCGGACTCGGCGGCGCCGACGAACGCGAAAACAACGCCCGCCTGTTGCTGGCGCGACAGACGCCCGGCCTCTTGCCCGCACGGAAAATCCTCTACGACGGCCTGACGATGCGGGCGTCGGCCATCATGCTCGACTACTCCCAGCAGGCAGTCGGCTTGCGCTACCTGGTCGACGGCGTGTGGCTCAATCAAGAGCCGATCGAACGCGACGCGGGCGATCCGGCCTTGGAATCGCTGAAGGTCCTCTGCGGCATGAACTCGCAGGACCGGCAGAACCGGCAGTCGGGCAGATTCAGCGCCGAATATAGTTCGGTCAAGTACGCCACCACCCTGACCGCGCAAGGAACCAAGTCGGGCGAACGCGCCGTGATCCAGTTCGAAGACAAGAAGATCGCCTTCGACGACATGGGCGAGCTGGGAATGCGAGAAAAGATCCAGGAGCAGATCCGCGAGCTGTTTTACCTGGAGAAGGGTTTGCTGCTGTTCTCGGCCATGCCGGGCGGCGGGTTGCGAAGCACGGCCGACGTGGTGATCCGCCACACCGACCGATACACGCGGGAGTTCATGGCCGTCGAGGAGGTCACCAACCCCTACGAGAAAATCGAAAACTGTCCGGTGCGGACCTATAAGGCGGCCGACGGCCAAACACCGGTCGACGTGCTGCCCAAGGTCTTTCGTGAAGAACCGGAAGTGGTCGTGATTCGCGACCTGGTCGACGGCGAGACGGTCGACCTCGTGTGCGACGAGATCGCCGACGAGAAGCGGTTGATCGTCAGCACGATTCGGGCCAAGGACAGCGCGGAGGCGCTGCTGCGAGTCTTGGCGCTGGGGGCCGACCGGAAGAAACTCGCCAAGGCCGTCTCGGCGGTGGTCAGCCAGCGGCTGGTCCGCAAGCTGTGCGCCGAATGCAAAGAGGCCTATACGCCGACGCCCCAGGTGCTCCAGCAACTCGGCATTCCGGAAGGCCGCGTCAAGGCGTTCTACCGGCCGCCGCAGGAACCCGAGGAGGTCTGCGAGGTGTGCAACGGCATCGGCTACCTCGGCCGAACCGCCGTGTTCGAGCTGCTGGTCGTCGGCGATACGGTCCGCCACGTGCTGAAAGCCGACCCGAAGATCGAATTGCTCCGCCAGGCCGGCCGAAAGGACGGGATGCGGAGTCTTCAAGAGGAAGGCATTCTGCTGGTCGCCAAGGGGGTGACCTCGCTGCCGGAATTGATGCGGGTGTTGAAGCAATAGACAGGTAATCGTGCCATGTTCACCGTTCTGATGTTCGTCGTGCTGTTCGCCTGCGTTGCGTGCCTCTACACGGAGGGCATCTGGGGCAACGCGCTCCGGTTGATCAACGTGGTCACGTCGGCGCTTCTGGCGATGAACTTCTACGAACCGGTGGCGGACATGCTCGACGGATGGGGTCCCAGCTATACGTACTTCTGGGACTTTCTGGCGTTGTGGGGCGTGTTCGGAGTCTGCATGGTCGTCTTTCGCCTGGCCACGGACCGCCTTTCCCGCGTGAAAGTCCGTTTCCTGAAGATCGCCGATCAGATCGGCAGCGCGGTGTTGGCCATCTGGATCGGCTGGGTGATGGTCTGCTTCACCGCCACCACGATGCACACGGCCCCCTTGGCGCGGAATCCGCTGTGGGGCTCGTTCAACCCCGAGCAGCGGATGTTCTTCGGACTGGCCCCCGATCGGCAGTGGCTGGCGTTCACGCAGAAGATATCGCGGGGCAGCTTCGCCCGATCGGCCTCCGAGTCGCAGCGGAAGCAGGAGAAGTACGTGTTCGACCCCAAGGGCGAGTTCATGTTGAAGTACGCCACCCGGCGCGCCAAGGCGGAAACCAGCATCGAAACCTCGGGAACCATGCGCGTTCGATAGGCATGTGCAACGAAGTCCCTTCTGAACGGACCGGTTTTCGCGACGCCCAGATTGCCGAATACCGGGCGCTGAGCGCGCCGGCCGTGGCCGGCTTGATGCTGGGGCTGCTGGCGCCGCTGGCGATGATCGACCCGTTGCTCTGGATCGTGCCGCTGGTGGGAACGTTCGTCAGCGGCTCGGCACTCTGGCGAATCGCCCGAAATGCCCCCGTGCTGTCCGGCCGCCGCGCGGCCTTGACGGGCCTGGTCCTTTCGCTGGTCTTCGCCACGGCCGGTCCGACGGGTTGGGCCGGCTATCGCTGGTTGATTCGCCGCGAGGCCCGACAGTTCGCCTTGGCGTGGTTCGGATTCCTCCGCCACGACGAGCCGCACAAGGCCCGGCAACTGCTCACCAATCCCGTCTACCGCCCGCCGCTGGGAGATCAGCTCTCGGACCTCTATCGCGACGATCCCAACTGGGCCGAGGAACTGAAGTCGTACGTCGCCAGGCCGCTGGTGCGAAGGTTGTTGGACTTGGGTGAAAAGGCCCAGGTGCGGTATTACGACACCACCGCGCAGAAGCAAGTCGCAGGGCACGACATGGTGGATCAGCGGTACACGGTGACGTACGACGAGGACGGCAAGAGAAGGGCCTTCTTCGTCGCCATCAAACTGCTGCGCACGAGACTCGGCACCAAGTGGGCCAACTGGCGCATCACGCAGGCCGAAATGGACACGGTGCCCGACGGCTCACGAGAGCTGTAGGGCGCACACCACCCACCGAAGGAGCCGCGCCCGCCCGGAACGTGCCGGAAGGCGGGCGATGCCCAGGCTCCCTTTTCGACAGGTTGTCGCTACCACGCTTTTCCGTTTTTCCGCGTGCCGCAGAGGGCCACCTGCATGCCCATCGCTTCGGCCATGGCGGCCTTGGCCAGCAGAGCCCGGTCGGCCTCTTTGGCGCTGTTGGCGTAGGCGACCTGAATGTGATTGGCCTTGTGTCGGGCCATGAACTGATCGCGCGAGACACCGTAGGTCACGGCGTGCATGATCGGCCATTGTGACGTGGTCAGGTCCCAGCGGCGTTGGGTCTCTTCCGGCGGCAGCTCGACGACGCCTGCCCGGCCAAGGTCCATCTTCAGCCGATTGTTTTCGATGAACACGCGCGACCAGACGATTTCCCCCGGCTTGGAGATGCCCTTGAGCGTGCCACCGCCGAGCCGGAAGTACATGTCCGGCTGCCGCTCGCTGGAAGCGCCTTTCCAGCCGTCGATGAAGTGGGCCGGCGGGGCCGAGCCGCTGATCAGGAACACCCACACATAGTCGTCCACCGTGCCCGACTGGTCCCAATCGCCCCAGCGGACGTCGTGCAGCGTGTTTTCCACCGGCTGGCCCATCGCCTTGTGGACGCGATAGGTCATCAGCCCGTCAAGGCCCGCGCATTCGTCGACCTCGTTGAAGTGGACCAACGGCTCGCCGTTGCGGAGCACCCGTTTGCCGTCGCGGCTTTTCACCGGCGGGCGGTCGCCGTTGTTGAGCATGCCTTCGACCAGGTCGCTGGCCGGCAGCATGTCCTTCAGGCCCTGTTGATACTGGATGCCGATCAGGTCGCAGCCGAAATCGTCGGCGATCCGCATGGCGGCGATGTACATCTTGCACTGAGTGAGGATCTGTCCGTCGGTCAGGTCCCGGCTCTCGTTGGGCCCGGTCACGAACGTCATGCCGCGATCTTCCATCCAGCGGCGGACGGCTTGGGCTTCCTGGTCGCTGACCAACGAAGTTTCGTAGCAGAGCGCTGACTGGCTGAGCCGCTCCTTATAGACGCCGGCGGGGTTGAGCAACTCATCCGGGATGATGGCGTTGTACATGCCCATGCACCCCTCATCGAAGATGCCCATAATGGCCTTCTCGTGGCGAAGCTGCTCGGCCAGGGCCTTGCCCAAACGCTGCTCCGCGGCCGGGACTTTGACTTTCTTCCACGGGATCACGTGCTTCGTGGGGTGCTTAACCGATCCCTTGTCGAGCCACCGCCTGAGCTTCTTGACAAACGCCGGATCGCCGAAGCTCTCGCTCCAGAGCGTCGAGTACTTGGCACCGGCCTTGGTCAGGGAGGCGTTGAGGTTGAGCATGCCCACCAGCCCCGGCCAGGTGCCCGACCAGTTGGCCAACGTAAGGATCGGTCCCTGGTGGTCGATCAATCCGGCCAGGACGTGATGGGAGTATTGCCAGACAGTCTCGGCCACGATGAGCTTGGCGGTCGGGTCGATGCCCGCAAAAACGCTCATGCCCTCCTTCTGCGAGCTGATGAAACCGTGCTTCACGTCGCGCTTGTACGGATGTGCCCGAACCAGCTCGTACCCGGCCTCGCCGACGGCCTGGGCCAAGTCTCCCTCCATCTGCTCCTGATTGGCCCAGCAGACCTCGTTGGCCGAGTCGCGCAGATCGCCACTGCTGACCAGCAAGACCTGCTTCTTCTTGACCCTCGCGGGCTTGGCGAGCTTCGGAACCTTGTACTTTGCCATCACAAGCTCTCCTCGTGTTTGCTACCTCGTATCGTGTAGGATTAGCAGTCGTTATAGCCGTCTTTGGGCCCGATGAAAAGTGGTGCGGCGATCCAACCTGTGCCAGATATGCAGGTTTCACCGTTTTCAATGGGCGCGGCACACGGTAGTATTGAAATACTGGTTGGCCCGGTGGTGGGACACCAGGCCGCTTTACATCCATTTTTCCCTGCCCCCCCAGATTGCCGTGAGCGAATCGTACATCGTCGTCATAGGCCTGGAAGTCCATGTCCAGTTGGACACCCGCAGCAAGATGTTCTGCGGCTGTAGCACTGAATTCGGGGCTCCGCCGAACACACAGACTTGCCCGTTGTGTATCGGTATGCCGGGCACGCTGCCGGTGATGAATCGCAGAGCGTTCGACTTGGCGCTGAAGACGGCCGTGGCGTTGAATTGCGAGATCCCGCGATACACCAAGTGGGACCGAAAGCAGTACTATTACCCAGACCTCCCGAAGGGGTATCAAATCAGCCAGTTCGACCTGCCCATGAGCCGCAACGGCTACCTGCCGATCAGCGATACGAAAGGGCAGTTCAGTCCGAAGCGGATAGGCATCATTCGGGCCCACCTTGAGGAAGACGCTGGCAAGAGCATGCACGACGAAGCGGCCGGCAAGGCCGACAGCCGCATCGACCTGAACCGTTGCGGGACGCCTCTGCTGGAGATCGTCAGCGAGCCCGACATGCGCTCTCCCGCCGAAGCCAAGGCCTATCTGACCGAGCTGAAGCTGCTTCTGAACTACCTGGGCGTCTCCGACTGCAACATGCAGGAAGGCAGCCTGCGGGTCGACGCCAACATCAATCTGCACATCGACACGCCCGAGGGAACGCTTGCCACTCCGATCGTCGAAGTGAAGAACATGAACAGCTTCCGGGCCGTGGAACGCGCACTGACCTACGAGGCCCAGCGGCAATACGAGGTCTGGAAGGAAACAGGGCGGGTGCTGGGCGGTCCGGGTGGTCACAAGACGACCCGCGGCTGGGACGAAGACGCGCAGATCACTCGCGAGCAACGCACCAAGGAGGAATCGAGCGACTATCGGTATTTTCCCGACCCCGACCTGGTCCCGGTTACCACGACCGAGGAGGAGGTGCAACGGGTGCGCGAGTCGTTGGGGGAGTTGCCGGCCGCCCTGCGGGTTCGGCTGGAACAGACTTACGGGATCGCACCTTACGACAGCGACGTGCTGGTCAACCAGGGCCGCCCCTTGGTCGATTACTACGTCGAGCTGGCCGAGGCCTGTGGCGACGGCAGGTTGGCCGGCAATTGGGTACAACAGGACGTGCTGCGCACCCTCAACGAACGGCAGATCGCGATTGCGGCATTCCCCGTCTCGGCGGGGGCATTGGCCGAATTGCTCAAGATGGTCCAGGCTGGTAAGATCACCACCAGCCGCGGCCGTGAAGTGCTGGCGGAAATGCTCGCCTCGGGCACGCCGGCTGCCGAGGCGATGAAGGCTCTGGGCATCGAGGAGGTCGACGAGTCGGCGTTGGAGGACCTCTGCCGGAAACTGCTCCAGGCCAACCCCGAGGTTGTGGCCGAGGTGAAAGAGGGCAAGACCAAGGCTATCGGGGCCCTGATCGGCCAGGCCAAGAAGAGGAATCCCAATGTGAATCCGGGTCGCGTGCGGGAGATTTGCCTGCATTGGATCGAGAAGGCGTACTGAGCCCGTCGGCAATGATTTCCACGGAACGCACACCGTGAGCGTGATTACCCTGACCACCGACTTTGGCACCGGCAGCCCCTATGTGGCCGCGATGAAAGGGGTGATCCTCGCGATCAACCCCGCAGTCACGCTGGTCGACCTGACGCACGACGTGCCGGCCCAAGACATTCGCCAGGGGGCCCTGGTGCTGGACCAAGTGGCCGAACGGTTCCCCGAGGACACGGTCCATGTGGCGGTGGTCGATCCCGGCGTGGGGACCGATCGGGCAATCGTGTACGCGCGGATCGGCCGGCAGCAGTACGTCGCCCCGGACAACGGGCTGCTGAGCCGTTTGGCCTCGCGGATCGCGCCCTCGATGCTGATCCGCCTGACCAATCCCGAATACTGGCTCGCGGAAGTCTCCAGAACCTTCCACGGCCGCGACATCATGGCCCCGGTGGCCGCCCATCTCAGCTTGGGAATCGATCCCGACCGGCTGGGACTTCCACACCGGGCACTCGCCGAGCTCGACTGGCCGGAAGTCCGCCAGGCGGGCGGGCGGATCGACGGGACCGTCATCGAGGTCGACTCCTTCGGGAACCTGATCACCAACATCACGGCCGAGATGATCGGTAGCCGGCCTACCGACGAACGCGCCTGCGTTGTCTGCAACATCTACGACACTTGGGGGATCTACCGGACGTACGCGGAGCAGTTGCGGGGAACGCTGGTCGCCGTGATCGGTTCCGGCGGCCGGTTGGAACTGGCCGTGGTCGGCGACAATGCGGCCCGGCGACTGGGCATTCAGGTCGGCACGCCGGTGGTCGTCAGTTGGGAATGATCGATGCGTGGGGTCTACGTGGGCGCGGCGAGTCTATTGACGCTTGCACACTCAATGCGCGAGGGTGACCCACGGGAGCCCGACCTGTCCGGCCTCCCGTTGGTCGGCCTGGATCATTCACAATGCGAACATCAATAAGGCAGCTCTGAGGTCGGGGGAGAGGCAAAGCCGGATTTCACGATGCACGAACCGTCCGCCGATCAGCTCTCATCCTGGGACCGCACGCTCGTCTGGCATGCCTTCACCCAGATGGCCGAGCATGAGCCGCTGATCATCGAGCGGGCCGAAGGTTGCGTGCTGGAGGATATCGACGGCAACGAGTACCTCGACGGCATCAGCAGCCTCTGGTGCAACGTCCACGGGCACCGCCATCCGCACATCGACGCGGCCATCCGCCGGCAGCTCGACCGCGTCGCCCACGTCACCTCGTTGGGCAGCTCGAATCCCACCACGATCGAGCTGGCCAGGCGTCTGGTGGACCTAAGCCCGCCGGGACTGAAGCACGTCTTCTTTTCCGACGACGGCGCCACGGCTGTGGAAGTCGCCGTCAAAATGGCGTTCCAATATTGGCAACAGCGTGACGATCCGCGGCCGCAGAAGACCCGCTACGTGGCCTTGGGCGAGGCCTATCATGGCGACACGCTGGGAAGCGTGAGCGTCGGCGGCGTCGAGCGTTTTCACGCGATGTTCGGTCCGCTGTTGTTCGAGACGCTCCGCGTTCCGGCGCCCGATCCGTATCGAACGCCGACGGGAGTCGCGCCGGAGAACCTGCTGCAACACCACCTCGACGTGCTCCGCGACGTGCTGGCGCAGCACCACGAGCGGATCGCCGCGTTGGTGATCGAACCACTGGTACAAGCGGCCGCCGGCATGATCGTCCACCCGCCCGGCTATCTGCGGGGCGTGCGGCGGTTGACCCGCCAGTACGACGTGCTGCTGATCGCCGACGAGGTGGCCGTGGGTTTCGGTCGCACGGGCCGCATGTTCGCGTGCGAGCACGAAGGCGTCTCGCCCGATTTTCTCTGCCTGGCCAAGGGGCTCACCGGCGGCTACCTGCCCATGGCCGCCACGCTGACCACCGACGCCGTCTGGCAGGCCTTTCTGGGCGACTACGCCGAGAGCAAGAGCTTCTTCCACGGTCACACCTACGGCGGCAATCCGCTGGGCGCGGCCGCGGCGCTGGCCAACCTGGACCTGTTCGAGCAGGAGCAGACGCTGGCGCACTTGCCGGCCAAGATCGCCCGGCTCCGAGAGCATCTCGAACGGATGATCCAGTTGCCCCATGTCGGCCACGTCCGCCAGCGCGGCCTGATCGCCGGCATCGAGCTGGTCCGCGACAAGGCGACCAAAGAGCCGTTTCCCTGGGCCGAAAAGCGCGGCATCCGCGTCTGCGACCACGCCCGTACCGAGGGCGTCCTGCTGCGCCCGCTGGGTAACGTCATCGTAATCATGCCGCCGCTGGTGATTGCGATGGACCAACTCGACCGGATCGCCGAGGCCGTCGCGCACGGCATCATCTCGGCGACCGCCTGACTCCCCTTGGTCCGCCAAGGACTCGTCAGGGAACACGCAAGGTGTCTGCGACCCTCGCCTGGGGCGGCCTCAGAGCAGATACCTGATCAGCACGAACCCGGCGACCAACAACACGAAGAACACGAACGTGGCCAGCCCGAAGTACTTGTCGAGCAACGCCTTGACACTGGGGCCGAAAAAGTAGATGCACACGGCCACGGCAAAGAACCGCGCGAATCGGCCCAGGAACGAGGCCACCAGGAGCACGGCCAGCGAGATGTGGAAGATTCCGGCCGTGATCGTGAATACCTTGAAGGGAATCGGCGTGAACGCCGCGCCCAGAATGGCCAAAAACGCGTTCTCGCTGTAGAGCTTCCCAACGTAGTCGATGTTGTCTTGCGAGCAGCCCGGCACGTAGTGGACGAAGAAGCCTCCCAAGGCGGCCCACAGGGCGTATCCGACGAACCAGCCCAACAAGGCGCCGGTCACCGATCCCAGCCCGCTTACCAGCGCATAGTAGAACGACCGCCGCGGCTTGGAAATCGACAGCGCGATCTGGAGCACGTCGGGCGGGATGGGGAAGAACGAACTCTCGGCGAAAGAGAGCCCGAACAGCGCCGGCGTGCCATACGGGGTCTCCGCCCAATGCAAAACCCAGCGATACAGCGACCGCATCATTCCTGGACGCCTCGCGGGCTCGCTCGAGGAATCGCGTGTGGGGCACGGGCCGAAGGGGGGTATGTCTGCCATAGAGGCCTCTTGAGTTGGGAACAGCAATTGGCGCGATGGGCATTGTAGTGAGCGTTGGGTCGGGAAGGAACGGCGATTAACGATGTCTGCACGGCGAATCGTCAAGGACGACCAACGGGAGGCCAAGAAAACCGGCTCCGGTTGGTTGCCCTCACGCGCGGACGGTGCAAACGTCAACAGGTCAAGTCCGCAAAGTCGCTCACGCATGGGTCCGCGAAGGTGCTGCGGCCTCCGGAAGTCTGCGCGACTTGCTCTTTGTCTCTACTTTGTCACTTCGGCACGGTCACGGCAGACGTTTCAACATCTACAGAAATGGTGGCCTTTTCCCTTTTTTTGCTAGATCACCCTTCTTCCAGGTTGACGGGCGACCACTCGGGCGATAGAATCCCGGGTGTGATTGGTACTCTAGGGTTGGTGTCTTCGGGTGATGAGGTTGGGATAACTGCCGGTTTGTTTGGGGGCGTTTGCCGAGAGAGATCTTAGCACATGTACGTCCGTCGGTCCGCGGTTGACATCGTGGTGAATGCACCGGCAAAGTTGAACCTGTTTTTCGAGGTGCTGGCCCAACGTGCTGACGGATACCATGAGATTGAAACGCTCATGTGTCCCGTGGATTTGTACGACACTTTGTATTTCCGAGAGGAGCCAAGCGGGCAGATCAAACTGGAGTGCGAGAGGCTTCTGGAATCGGGCGGCAGTTGCGGCCCTGAGTCGGACGACACCGGGCCGGATACGTTGCCCGAGGGAAGCGACAACCTGGTAGTGCGGGCGGTCGAGTTGCTTCGGCATCGCGTGGGCACTGGTCGTGGGGCAAGATTGCGGCTCGTCAAACGAATCCCTACGGAAGCGGGGCTCGGCGGAGGATCGAGCGACGCGGCGGCCGCGTTGGTGGCCGCCAACGAAGGGTGGGGTCTGGGTCGGGCGCCCGGCGAGTTGGCGCGGATGGCTGCCGAGCTGGGCAGCGACGTACCGTTCTTCCTTGTCGGTGGTCCGGCCATTTGCCGGGGCCGAGGTGAGCAGGTTGTGCCGATCGCGCGGGCAGTGAACCTGAGCTTTGTGTTGGTGCGCCCTCCGGTCGGTTTGTCGACGGCCGCCGTATACGATGTCTGTCGGCCCGCCGGGAAACCGAAAGCCGTCGAACCGCTTCGTAAGGCCCTTTCTGCAGGAGACACAAAAGAAGTCGGCCGGCTTCTGTTCAACCGGTTGCGGCCGGCTGCCGAGACATTATCACCCTGGATCTGCCGTTTGCAGCAGCGGTTTGCAGACGAGGACTTTTGGGGGCACGGAATGAGCGGAAGCGGAACATCCTACTTTGGGCTTTGCCGTCACGCGAGGCATGCGCAACGCATCGCGAGACGTTTACAGGCAAACGGCGTGGGTAACGTCTTTGCAGTGCGAAGTTGCCGTTAAATCGCCCGCAAACGTAAGGAGAACGGCCGTGGAAATCACCGAGGTTCGCGTCAAGCTCATGGACGAGCCGGGAGAGCGACTCCAGGCATTCTGTTCGATCACCTTCGACGATGCGTTCGTCGTCCGCGATCTGAAGATCATCGAAGGGGCCACGGGGCCCTTTGTCGCGATGCCCAGTCGCAAGTTGACCGCCCACTGTCCCCAGTGCGGTTGCAAGAATCATCTGCGCTCGGCCTTCTGCAACCAGTGCGGCGCACGGTTGAAGGAGCAGCTAGCAATCAAGGACGAGGAAGGTCGTGCCAAGCTGTATGCCGACATCGCGCATCCGATTAACTCGATGTGTCGGGAAATGATCCAAGAACGGGTCATCAAGGCCTTCCTTGAGGAGAAGGACCGGGCGAGTCAGCCCGGATATATCCCCAGCTACGACGACTTCGACCACGCCCAGCCGGCGGTCGCGTCGTCATCGCCCGCGTCGACCGAGCCGCAGCCGGTCGAACCAAGGCAGATCCAGGGCGCGGAAAAGCCCCGTGGTCCTCACCGAGTTCCCGCACAGCAGCCGCAGCCCAAGCAGACGTCCAACGAGGGGTTTGGATCCGGAATCTTCGAGTAATTCCGGACAGACCAGTCCTGCACAGAGGCGCCCCAGACAGGAGCGCTCACTTCTCCGGCTTTCTCGGAGCGTGGCCCAAGCCGGGGGCCGCGGCAGCACACGTGTGCTGTGGTCAGGTTTCCGTCGGCTGATGCAGACGGTTCAGCATCCCCTTGACCGTTTTCTCTCGTTGACGCAGTTCCTCTCGAACGGTGCTCGTGCGCGTGTGGCGGATCTCCACCGACAACTCGCCCCGTTCGCGCTCCAGCAGATCGGCCACCAAGGACCATTCCGCTTCCGACAACGTCGGCTGATCGGTCATGACACACCTCCTTCGGGAACCCAGCCAATTATAGGCCCCGGAGACCCCGAGGGCCAGTCAGGCGAAATATCGCACCGCGTTGACGAATACTTGCAGACCGTCGCCGAGTTGGCCGGCTTCGCCGCGGGTCCAGCGGGGATGATGCGTCGGATCGACGTGCCGTTCGGGGTGCGGCATCAGTCCCAACACGCGGCCCGTGGCATCACAGATGCCCGCCACGTCGGCCACCGAACCGTTTGGATTGTCGGGATACGGCACTTGGCACGAGACCCCGAAATCACGGTCGCATGAACTGCGGGCCTTCTCCCCGCGCCGATCCTGCCCATCCAGCGGCAGGTAGCGCAGCACGAGTTGCCCGTTGTCGCCCAATCGGGAGAGCACGTCCTCGTCGCGGGCCACAAACTTCCCTTCCGCATGCGCTACCGGCAGGTACATCGAGTCGATACCGGACAGGAATACACACTTGGCTCCCTGGACGTCGAGCCGCACCCAGCGATCTTCGAACTTGCCCGAGCCGTTACAAGTCAGCGTGACCGGCGGGGCCTGTGGCGGATCGCGGTCGAGCAGCACTCCCAGCCTGATCAGCACCTGGAAGCCGTTGCAGATGCCGAGGATCAACTTCCCTTCCGCCTGGAATCGGGTCATCTGTTCGGCGAGGTGGTGCTGGATCTGGTTGCCGAGAATGCGACCGGCAGCCACGTCGTCGCCGTAGCTGAAACCGCCGGGAATGCAGAGGATCTGGAACCGTTCGAACAGGCCGGGGTTCTCCAAGAGCCGGTTGATGTGCAGCAGTTCCGCCTTGCCGCCGGCTTTCTCGAAGGCGAAGGCAGTTTCCAGGTCACAGTTTGTGCCGGGGGCACGAAGAATAAGGACGTTCGGCTGGGGCATGGTGCTGGTCGGTTGTCAAGGGATCGTCAGACGTCAATAGGCGGGCCACCGCAACGGCTTCTGCCACGCCTCCTTCAAGGTCTCCAAGTTGGCTTCGACGACCAGCGGCGTGCCGGTCTCTCCCGGCTCGCCGTCGGGAATCGGCCGGGCGGGACCGAGAATCTCCAGTTTGCCGCTGTCGACTACCTCGCCGATCATCGCATGGGCCGCCTCGCCGAGCATCGCCTCAAATGCCTCGGCATTCTCGGGCGATATCTCAACGAGAAAACGGGTGTTCGATTCGCTGAACAACAGCACGGCCACGTCGTCGGCCTGCTCCTGCAAGTCGATCTCATGAGGCACGGTGCCCAGGGCGATCCTCGCCCCCAGACCTCCTGCAAACGCCATTTCCGCCGCCGCCGCGGCCAAGCCCCCCTCGCTCAAATCGTGGCACGCGCGGACCAGCCCGGCATCGATCGCACGATGCAGCGCGGCGAAGGTTCTCTTGGCCGACTCGGCATCGACCTTGGGCACTTGACCGCCGGCACGTCGCCCGATCCATGCGTAGTGCGACCCGCCCATTTCTCTTCGCGTCAGGCCGACCTGGTAAAGATGGTTCCCCGGCTGCTTCAGGTCCATCGTCACACAGCGGCCCACGTCGTCGACCTGGCCTAACGCACTGATCAACAGCGACGGCGGGATCGAGATCGGTTCCTCGGCGCCCTCGGGTCGGAACTCGTTGTTGAGGCTGTCTTTGCCGCTGACGAACGGCGTGCCCAGCACCGTGGCCACGTCGTAGCAGGCCAAGGCCGCCCGCACCAGCGAGCCGAGCGTCTCGGGCCGATCGGTGTTGCCCCAACAGAAATTGTCGAGGATGGCAATGCGGCTCGGGTCGGCCCCCACGGCCACGCAGTTGCGGACTGCCTCGTCGATCGCACTGGCGGCCATCCAGTACGTGTCGAAGTCGCCGTAGAGCGGATTCATGCCGCAGGCGATGACGATGCCGCGTCGCGAATCGAGCACCGGCCGCAACACGGCGGCGTCCCCCGGACCGTCGTTCCGCACGCCCACCAGCGGCTTGATCGCGCTGCCGCCCTGCACCTCGTGGTCGTACTGGCGGACCACCCATTCCTTCGAGCACACGTTCAACGAGCCGAGGATGCGGAGCAGCTCATCCGTATAGTCCCAGGTTGCCTTCTGCGGTGGCGTCTCCGCCTCGACGGCGGGCGGCGTGTATACCGCGTCGCGAACGACCGGCGGGCGGCCGTCGTGCAAAAACTCCATGGACAGGTCGGCCACCTGGTGGTCGGCGTACTTCAGCACCAAGCGGCCCGTCGGCACGAACTTGCCGATCACCGTAGCCTCGACACCTTCGGATTCACACAACTGCGACAGTTCCTCCCAGCGCCAT
This sequence comes from Pirellulales bacterium, assembly GCA_016935315.1. Lineage (GTDB taxonomy): Bacteria > Planctomycetota > Planctomycetia > Pirellulales > Thermoguttaceae > JAFGRD01. The sequence goes on along the minus strand of JAFGRD010000051.1, from coordinate 41,513 downwards.
TCCGGCACGGCGACCACCATGCGTTCCTGGGCCTCGGAAATCCAGATCTCGGTGTACGAGAGCCCTTCGTATTTCACCGGTGCGCGTTCCAACCAGACTTCGGCACCGATTTTCTCGCCCATCTCGCCTACGGCACTGGAGAACCCGCCGGCCCCGCAATCGGTCACGGCGTGGTAAAGCCCCCGGTCACGAGCGACCAGGAGTACATCCAGCAGCATCTTCTCGGTGATCGCGTTGCCGATCTGCACGGCCCCGCCGGAGACGGTCTCGCTCTGGCTGGTCAACTCGGCCGAGCTGAACGTGGCACCGTGGATGCCGTCGCGTCCGGTGCGTCCTCCCAGCGCGACGATCAGGTCGCCCGGTTTGGCCTCCTTAAAGGACTTCTCGCGGGGAATCAGGCCGATGTTGCCGCAATAGACCAGCGGATTGCCCAGATATCGTGGGTCGAAGTAGATCGCGCCGTTGACTGTGGGGATGCCCATGCGATTGCCGTAGTCGCGGACACCGGCGACGACCCCCTGCATGACCCGCCGCGGGTGGAGTACGCCGGGGGGGATCTCTCCGAACGGCGTATCCGGCGGCGCGAAGCAGAAGACATCGGTGTTGCAGATCGGCTTGGCGCCCATGCCGGTGCCCATCGGATCGCGGATCACGCCGCCGATGCCCGTATTGGCTCCGCCGTACGGCTCCAAGGCCGAGGGGTGGTTGTGCGTTTCCACCTTGAAAACGACGTTGTACTTCTCGTCGAACCGGATCACGCCCGCGTTGTCCTCGAAGACGCTCACGCACCAGTCGTCCTCGCCGAGCGATTGGCGGATTCTCACGGTGGCGGCGAAGATCGTCTCCTTGAGCATGTTGTCGAACTGCCGCTCGCCCCGCGAATCTCGGTAACGGATCCGCCCGGCCAGCGTCTTGTGGCTGCAATGCTCGCTCCAGGTTTGTGCGATGGTCTCCAATTCGACGTCGGTCGGCTCGCGGCCCAGAGAGTCGAAGTGGGCGCGGATCGTCTGCATTTCGGTCAGCGAGAGGTAGAGTTGTCCTTCAAGGCTGAACCGCCGCAGGGTCGCGTCGTCCATGTTGCGGATCGGCACGGTCACCGGCTTGAGCACATAGGGCGAGCCGAACTCGAGGCGCTCGAAGTCCAGCGGCCCCACGATCACCTGCTCAATGGCGTCGTTGGCCAGGACTTTCGAGCAGAGCAGGTCGAGTCGGTCGTCGGCCAGCGGGCCGATCCAGTACTTCTTCAGCGTACGGACCGCTTCGGCGTCGATGTCGAAATCGGCGATGGCCTGCAGCGCGCTCTGGGCCACCGGGTCCATCACACCGGGTTTGGCCAACACGTGAATCAGGCGAGGGTGACCCTCCGGCGCCTCGGCCAACGCCGCATCCCCCACCGGAGCCACGACCGTGCGCTCGACGACCCGATCCGCCAACAGCTCGTGTGCAATTCGCGTCACCTGGTCTCGGTCGAGGTCTCCCTGGATCAGGTATCCGCGGCCCGAGCGAACGGTCAGGTCTTCCGTCAATCCCAACTCGGCGGCCGACGCGGCCACCCGGCCGGCGATCAAGTCCGGCTGGCCGTGGGCCGGATAGATGTCAACTTCCCAAAGCATCGCGGTTCTTCTTGGCTGTAGTGAGGATTCGTTCCAGTTCGGCCTGATTGCCGTCGCGGATGGCGGCGTGCAAGGCGGCCAATGTGCCTCCATACTCCTCCAGCGCCGAGAGCACATGATCGCGGTTGAGCTCGAGGATTTGCATCCAGAGAGACGGATCGCCGCAGGCCAGGCGCGTGGTGTCCCAAAACCCCGTGCCGGTCAGCCGGAAGAGTTGCTCCGGAATGATTGCCGCCAACGCCGTGGCGGCGACATGCGGCAGGTGGCTGGTCATCGCCAAGGCCCGATCGTGCTCGGCGGCCGGCATCTGAACGACCATCGACCCCAGGCTCATCCAAAACTCTTCGAGCAGGTCGAAATCCTCGGCTCGGGTGTTCATCGTCGGGGTAATGACGGCCACGTGGCCGTTGAACAGCTCCGGCTGGGCATTGACCGGGCCGCCCCTTTCGCCACCGGCCAACGGGTGGCCGCCCAGGAAACGGCACTTCCGCGGGAGCCCGGTATCCAGGGCTTCGACAATCGTCCGCTTGGTGCTGCCGGTGTCGGTGATCAGCGTCCCCTTGGGGCAATACTCGGCCGCGCGTCGGACATCCTCGACGATTCGCCCCACGGGCGTGCAGACGACGACCAGGTCGGCTCCGGCAACGCCCTTGGCCAGATCGATCGAGGTGTTGGTCACTGCCCCGACGCGCCGGGCGATCCGCAGACTGACTTGCCGCCGTCCGATACCGGTCACCTTCTCGGCCAGCCCGCGCTGCCGCAAGGCCAATCCAATCGATCCCCCAATCAGACCCACCCCAACGATGGCCACGTTTTCCAGGCGATTCATGAGTATCCCCGAGCAGCTCTCCGCAAGCCAAGGACTCGTAAAAGAACAAGTTGGGCATTGTAGCAGAATCCCGCCGATTTGTGGCAGGGGGCCTATCCGGGGGGCGAGGCCCCGAATTCACGGCCGCCGGTGGCTGCCTGGCGGGTCGCCGCTTGCCGGTGAGGTGGCGGCGATCCATCAGATGAACAGATTCACGTTTCCCGCCTCGGCCTGGTTGAGGTACAGGGCCACGCCGCCTTCTTCCACGCCGTCGATGAGCTCCTCACGGTGGATCCCCATCAGGCCCATGCTCATCGAACAGGCGATCAGACGGACTCCGGCCGCTTGGGCCGAACGGATCATCTCAGGCAACGAGTCGACGTTCTTTCGTTGCATGATACCCTTGATCATCGCCGCCCCCATGCCGCCCATGTTCATCTTCGAGAGCTTCAACCGATCGGCGCCGCGAGGCATCATCCAGCCGAACACGCGTTCGATCGGGTTCTTCTTCACGCGCATTCCCCGGGACTTGCGGAGCACGTTGATGCCCCAAAACGTGAAGAACATCGTCACGCGGCTGCCCATGGCGGCGGCGCCGTTGGCGATGACGAACCCGGCCAGGGCCTTGTCCAGATCGCCGCTGAAGACCACAATCGTCTTGTTCTTGGAGGACACGCCAAGAGTCGCCTCCGCCGACACCGCCGGGGCGGGGCGGCTGAGCCGGACGATCGTCGCTCGGCAAGCCCCGTTGTCGGTCGAAATGTCCAGGAGCCGGTTTCCCGTGCTTTCGCACCAGGCCGCCACATCGCTTGGAAAACCGGGGTCGCTGGCGACGATCGCTACGGCTTGGCCTTCGGCAACCGCATCGAGTTCCGCTTTCAACTTCACAATGGGTCCGGGACATTGCAGCGATCGGGCGTCGATCTCCTTGACGATCTCGGGCCGCACTCGCTCCTCGGATGTCGAGATCGGCGTACGCTCGCCCGTGTCGTCGGCGATCTCCTCCGTTCCAACGGCCTCCAACTCCGTTCGTTCCGCCGCCACCTTGACGGTCGTGGCGGCTCGATAGGTCTTGTAGCCGCCGCTGAGATTGCGGCAGGCGAATCCGTGTTGCGCAAGGATGCGGCAGGCGATGTAGCCCCGCAGCCCCACATGGCAGAATACCAGCAGCTCTCGATCGCGGGGCAACTCGTCGAGACGCTCGCGGAGCTCGTCCACCGGGACACTCTTGGCCCCCGGGATCGTGCCGGCCTCCGTCTCCGCCGGGGTGCGAACGTCCAGCAGCATTTGGCTTTGGTCGGGGTGCAGCACGTCCTCCACGTGGCAGAGCTTTGCGTCGCCGTCGAGTACATTGGCGGCGACGAAACCAGCGTAGTTGATCGGGTCCTTGGCCGAACCGTACGGCGGGGCGTACGAGAGCTCCTGCTGGGCCAGATCGTGAACCGTCAGGCCCGCCCGCAGCGCCACCGCCAACACGTCAATCCGCTTGTCTACGCCAGCGGCGCCGACCGCTTGGGCCCCCAGAATCCTGCCACTGCCCGGATCGAACAGCAACTTCAGGCTGATCTGAACGGCGCCGGGATAGTAGCCGGCGTGGTTGGCCGGATGGACGTAGACCTTCTCGCACTCGATATCGGCCTGCTTCAGCGCCTTCTCGCTCATCCCGGTCATGCCGATGGCCAGATCGAAGACCTTGCAGATGGCCGTGCCTTGGCTCCCCGTATACTGGCTGGCCCGCCCCAAGGCATTGTCGGCCGCAATCCGCCCTTGCCGGTTGGCGGGCCCGGCCAGCGGGAGCAGCGTCTTCCGGCCGTCCACCAGATGCGTGACTTCGACGGCATCGCCCACGGCGTATACGTTCGGATCGCTGGTGCGCTGGTGCGCATCGACGACGATGCCGCCCGTCGGGCCGATCTCGATCCCCGCTTCGCGGGCCAAGGCAACCTCGGGGCGGACACCCACGGCCAGAATCACCAATTGGCATTCCACCGCCTGGCCACTGCTTAATACCGTCTTCAGTTGACCGTTCTCTTCGTGGATGGCCGTGATCGAGGTGCCCAGACGAAGGTCCACGCCGTGGGACTGCAACTGCTGGTGGATCGGTGTGACCATTTCCGGATCGGCCGCCACGAAGACCTGATCGGCCATCTCCACCAGCGTGACGCCGACGTCACGATGGCGCAAGGCTTCTGCCATCTCCAGACCGATGTATCCGCCGCCGACAACGACTGCACGGTCAGGACTCGACTCGTCGACGACCCGCTTGATCGCATCCATGTCGTGGAGGTTGCGAAGCGTGAAGACCCGTTGATGGTCGGCCCCCGGGATCGGTGGGCGGAGCGGTTCTGCTCCCGGGCTGAGAATCAGCACGTCGTACGGCTCGCGACTCTCTTCGCCCGTCTCCAGACTGCGGACCGTCACCCGCCGCTGGTCGCGACTGATGCGGGTGACCTCGCTTCGGGTCCTCACGTCGATCCGGAAACGCTCCCTCATGCCCTTGGGCGTTTGCACCAACAACCGATCACGGTCGGTGATGGTGCCGCCGATGTGGTAAGGCAATCCGCAATTGGCGAAGGAAACGTGTTCGCCCCGTTCAAACAAGACGATTTCGGCTTCTTCCGAGAGACGCCGTGCCCGGGCAGCCGCCGAAGCGCCGCCCGCCACACCACCGACAATCAGAATTCGTTTTCGCGGCGACATGTTCATCTGGCTCCCATCCGCATGTTCGGGCCGTTAAAGTTGCTCACCCGGATTGCAGGTAGCCCGAATACAGCCCAGCAATCGCGGTAGTCGCGGGTCGGTGATCGCATAGAAAACGGCCCGCCCGCGACGCGCGCTTCCCAGCAGCCCATGGCTCTTCAGCAGCCTCAGATGCTGACACGCCTGATGGGGGGGTAGTCCACACAGTCGGGCGATTTCGTTGACCGCGTATTCCCCCTGCATCAGAATCTCCACTATCCGCAGCCGAACCGGATGTCCCAGCGTCTTCAGACACTCGGCCGCTTCGGCGAGAGACTCCAGCGGCAGCATCGTCAAGGGCTCTTTCGTGGCAGGGTGCATATAGTCACTATATCGAGATATCTCGATATGTCAAGATATCGGCCGTTGCGGTCACGCGGATCAGACACAAGGACCCAGACACAAGGATCCAGACACGAGGATCCAGGACACTATGCGGCGTAATCAGAAGCAAGGGGCTGTATCCCCGGCCCACGGCGGAGGGGTATCGGCCTTCATGCACGACGGCCCAAGCCGCGATCGGTGGCGATCGACCCGCCGGATCAGGGCCAATCGGTGGCCATCAACTCGTCCACGATGTCGGCAGCCGAGTCGTCACTTCGGGGTGACGGCTGCGAGGTGGCCATCCGCTCCAGTTCGTACAGCCAAGCCTTCGACAACGCCTCCTGCGGGGCCGTCGCCGGATAGAGCGACGTCTCCCTCTCCGCGGCCTTGGCGCCGGGCACCGTGATCAGGCTCAGCGCGTTGAGAAAATGTGTGACGTGATTCCGCGCGATGAGCATGTCCGTGGCGTTGACTCGGGCATCGCGATTGAAGTCGCAAGCGAAGTCGATCGGCGCCGGGTTCAGGAAATCGCGGGGGTTGTTGCGCGCCAGAAGCATGTCGGTGGCGTTGACTCTCGCATCCGCCGGGCTGTTGCCCGCCTCGCCGACCGCATTGCCGAAGTAGAAGACGTCGTCGGTGGGCAAGGCCGTGTCGGCGTTGGCCAGCACGGTGACTTGCAGCCACTGCCCGGCAACGGCGTTGTCGCTCCAGACGATCGTCACCCGATCGGTGCCCCCCGTGCCTTCGCCGGGTCGCACGGCAACAAGGCTGGGCGCCGGTGCAACGCCCCAGGCTTCCGGATTGCCGTCGTTGCCCGCGTGGAACCGGAAATCGTCGACGCCCAACGCGACCGGATTGGGCAATCCGGCGATGTCGACCATGATGCCGTTGATTCCACGGTCGTAGCTGGTATAGTTGGCGAACGTGGCGGTCTCGCCGGGCAGCAGGGCCTGCTTGTCGGCGGCGATGGCCCCATCGTCTTGTGCATTGACCGCTGCGGTGTTGCCGTCGAAGACCGATTCGTTGTAGAAGATGTGACGGTCGACAACACCGGCGCTGCTCAACAACGGCGCCATTCCGGGGGTCGGCGGATAGTCGTTCCAACTGGCAGGATCATTCCCCCAGACATTGACGGCCGTCCGATTGAGCGACTGCCCATTTCCGTCGGCTCCCGGCGGCCAGGGGCCTTCGTCATCGTAGTCGATTTCGTCTTCCAGCAGATAGGGGATGAAATCCGGCTCATCGAGCGGCGGGAGATCGGGGCGCTGCAACTGAACGACGTCTCCCCCGTTGTTCAATTGGCCGCTGTAGGGGCCGAAGATGGCCACGGGCTCTTCCACGCCATGATACGCCCGGAAGGAGTCCAATGCGTCGCCGTCCTCGGGATCGAACGCAACCACAACCGCCGTCGCGCCGGGCGCCAGCAGCGTGCCCTCGGCAAAATCGAAGTCGATCCCCCTGCGAATCCGCCAGTTGGTCAGGTCGACCGCTTCGCCCGACGAATTGTGGACCTCGACGAACTCCAGTTCGTTGGCGCCTACGAAGTTGCCGGGGTTGTAGTGTACTTCGCTGAGCAGAACGGGGCCGACGCGCGGGCTGCTATTCTCACCGTGCTCCGGATCGAAGGTCTTCACGCTCATCGGGCAGAAGTCGCCCGAACCGTTGGGCCAGCGGCCCCACGATTCGCCGTTTCCCTGTGCCGGAAAATCGACGTGGTCGGCGAAGTGGGTCAGCTTGCCCAGCGCGTCGCCTTTCATCAGCCAAACGTCGTCGCCGTGCGCCCCGTTCAGCGCGAAGTCGTTCGGGCCCGGGTTTAGCGGAGTCGGGTTGAAATCGTCCTCGTCGAAGGCAACATACCCGCCGGCCGGAATGAGGGTGCCGTCGGGAATGCGGAACTTCTGGAAGTTCCCGTCGGAATCGCTGAGGAACCAGCCGCCCAAGTCGATGGCCGCGTCGGTGAGGTTGTGCAACTCAAGGGTATCGGTCCAGGGGGCGTCCGTGTGGCTGAGGACCTCGTTGATAACCACGCTGCCCAGCGGTCCGAGGCCGGCGGACCCCGGTGTGCCCCCGTATTCGCTGCTGGAGCGCCAGGCGTCGGCGTCGCCAAGGTAATCGCTGCGCTGGGGCTCGACATGCGGGACCGCGTCGGGGTCGATCAGTTCGAGCGAGGCCCCCTTGCCGGCGGCCCGGCCGGGCCAGGCTCCGCCGTTGTCGTACGTGAAATCGACAATCGGCCGGTCGAGATAGTCCAGAAGCGTGACCTGCTCGCCGCCGTTGCTGAGGTTCTGGTCGTAGCCGCCGACGACGTTCGATGCGGCCCCATAGCGGGCCTCGAACGCGGCCAGGTCTTTCGCCACGATCACGTATTGGCCGGGATCAAGCATCTCGACGCCGCCCTGGCTGAAGTCGAATTCGATTCCGCTGGTGAATCGCGCGCCGCCCAGGTAAATCGGCGCGTCGGCCATGTTGCGCAGCTCGATGAACTCGAAGTCGTCGTTATCGACGAATCCGGCGGTGCGCTCGTCGGGCGTGGCATCGTAGGGATCGTAGTTCAACTCGGTGATCACCAGGTTCGCCGCGCTGGCGGCCTCACCCACGAAGAACTCGGCCTCGACCGGCGCGGACCACCCGCCGCTGGGCCCGCTGCTGTTGACCACCAGGGGAACACCGTTCCATGCGCGGGCCTTGATGCGGACGGATTCGTCCAGCGTGATCGGGGTGCCGTCGTAGACCAGGGCGTTCGGCGCGACGCTGCCCCCCGGGGCCCGAGGGTCGGAGCCGTCGAGCGTGTAGTAGACGGTCCCCACCGGGGCACTCAAGGACAACTGGAAGCCCGCGTCGATCGGACCGCCGTACTGGCCGAACACGACCGGATGCAGAAACCGGCCGTCGATCCAAACGACCCGGTTGTCCAGCCAGTCTCTCAAGTGGTTGACCTCGCCCATCCAGGAGCCGTAACGGGGAGAAACTTCGGGCCAGCGGGCGAAATTGCGGGCGGCGGCAACCAGGCCGATCTCGGCGACGTAGGAGTCCATCACCGCGTGGATGTTCTCGGTGCTGAGCACTTCCTGCCTGAGCTCAAACCACCGATCGACCCAGCGCTGTGAGAAGTCGGGATCGAGGAACAGCCGGTCCCACCAGCCGAAGGTGAAATAGTCGGTGCCTCCCACCCAGTTGTTCCACGTATTGTCCCGGTCGTCGGTCGATTCCATGGAGCGATCGAAATCCCAGAGTGGTCCACCCATCAGCAGCCCGTTGCGATCCTTGTACATGTAGCCGCTGAGGCGAAAGGCGTCGGCGTTCTTGGGCATCGTGTTGAGCCACCAATGGTCGATCCACGACTCAACGTCAATGTAGGCGCGGAAGCCGATCTCGGGGTCGGCGAAATACCCGCTGTACGCCGCCGTATTGAACCGGTTGATGAAGTTTCGGATGTAGCTCGCCTGCCCGCTCCGGTTGGCCATCTCGATTTCCGCCTCTTTCGGCTCGACGTACATGTACGTCAGTCCGCCGACGCTGAACCCCGAGTCGCCCGGATCGGCGCGGTCGATCTTCAAGATGTATCCGCCGGTCACGTCGGGCTCGACGTTGTGCTCGGGGATCGGATCGAGCCCCTCGATGTCGACGCGTTCCGGATCCCGCTTGATTTTTTCCATAAAGGCGTAGACGCCGTGGTAGTCGGCATAGGACACCGGTCCGGTCCCCGTGTTGACGAAGACCTCGCAATACTGGGTTCTGGAAGCCCAACTGCCCGCCTGACGGCTCAACTCGTAAATCAGCGGATTGCGCATCAAAGCCCGGTCGAACTGATAGAAGGAGCTGAGGATCCAGTCCGACTCGTCAGGCAGCCCGAACGGCGAGATGTCCTGGTCCTGGTCGAGAGAATTCCACGCCTCGACGCCGTAGTGGTGCTTGGGCCAACTGCCCGAGCTGGAGCCGCGGGTTTTGATGCCGATTCGGGTGTCGAGGTCCGTCAGTTGGGTCAGGGTGGCAACGCCGTCGATCTGCTCGAAGATCGCCATGTAGGCCGACTGAAATATACCGGCGCCAATGCCCCGGCCAAACGTGTCGACAATCACCAGCGGCAACTGGGAACTGAAGCTCAGCACATCGGGGCCCAGTTGAATGTAACTCTCGATGACCACCGGACTGGGGCCCGTGCTGTCTTCGTACACCACCGCGCGAACCTGGGTGGAGGTGTCGACCGGAATGGGCAGATTGTAGATGGGCGAGGTAGCCGTGGGGTTCGTTCCATCGAGCGTGTAACGGATCGTGCCCGAGGCCGAATCGGTCGATAGCTCCAACGTGAACGGATCGGTAAATGTCCCGCCGGTGCGGGAGAACGACGGCCCGGCCCCCGCCGTGGCGGTCTCGTTGGGCTGCCACGGCGTGGGCACCGCCATGTAGCGCATCACGTCTTCGTCGCTGGAGGCGAGCATCCGGGGCAGGATCAGAAACTCGTCGTCCGCCGCACTGTCGTTGAGCCCGTGAATGGCCAGGAGGTTCTGACCCACTTGGAGAACTCCCAATTGGTCGGTCAGATCGATGTCTTCGTACAGCACGGCATCCCGGGCGTCGCGGTCGGTGGTGGCGGCCGAGTTCCACACCGGTGAATCGGGTGCGTTGCGCGAGGCAACTTCGACCCCGTTGATGTACGCCACGAAGCCGTCCTCGTACTTCATCCACAGGTGCAATCCGGTGAGCATCGTCAGGTCGTCGACCTCGAAGGGAATCCGTGTCCACAAGGAGGCGTTCTCGCCGCGCATGTCGATGCCGACGTCGGTGCGCACGGCCCCGGCAACGCCCTGCGGGTCTGGCCCGAATCCCAATCCCGTCGAAGGTCCGCTGGGGAAAGGGGTCACCAAATCGGGGTTGGGCTCACCCATGGTCGGCGCGGGCGCAAAAACCCAGTCGGACGCGTTGTCGTGATCGGCGGCGCCGCTGCGCTGCAGGGACTGCGAAGGGCCGGTGTTCGCCGGTGCGCCCGCTCCCTCCCAGATGTCTTCGATGGTAATCGTGAATCCGTTGACGTCCACCGACAAAGGCGCCAGTTGGGCCTCGTTGTAGCGCCAGGCAACGAAGTCCACCACGCTGCCCACGTCGTCGACGACCATGACCCAACCCGCACCAGACGTCGACCAAGAAAGGTTCGCTCCCCAGTAGTTGTCCGCGTCATCAGTATCATCGGTTTGGTAGAGGACCTCGCCCGGATCGAGCGCGTCGGGCAACATCCACAGCACGGACGTGACACCGCTAACACCTCCGCTCGGGTAGTTTGCGGCCACGGCCCAACCCGACGTGTCGAGCACTTCGTCGGAAACGTTCTGAATCTCGACCCAGTCGTCCGAATCCGTGCTGACTTCGGTGATCTGCAAGGGCGGCGGCGGGTCGGTGCCCACCCAGCCCGTGTTGTCGAAATCGATCTCCGTCCAGTCCGCCCCCAAGGCCGCGTCGCCGCTGGTCGGCACGTGATACGTGACCTTGGCCCCCGCCGGCACGAGCGACTGGATGTCCTTCGTCATGCCGTAAGACATATCGGCGTACTGCTCGGGAAACTCGGGCGCGTACTGATGGGAGATCGTGCTGCCGTCGGGTTGCACCAGGGCGAGGTATTCGCCGCCGCCACTGAGCCGGAAGTTCGTGTGCAGTTCGGCCGGGTTGGTAACGTCCTTGCCGGAGGCGAACACCACCAGGTAGTCGTTCGGATCGAGCGACATGGCCGGCAACTGCCATTTCGTCAGATCGCCGTCATCGTCGGTCAGGTACCAGCCGTCCAGGTTGACCGCCGAAGTGGTCGGGTTGTGGATTTCGATCCAGTCCGAATACTGCCCATCGGCGTCGGCCAGCACGGTGTCGTTGACCGCCATGAACTCGCTGATCAGCAGCGGACCGGCGTCGAGCACCAGTCGGGGTTCGAGCGGTTCACACGCAAGCCTGCGCGACCCGGCTGCCAACCTCCGGCGACCCGCCGGTTGGGCACAGACCGAGAGAGTGTCCTTCACGCTGCGTAGCACGGCAACCTCCGATGAGTTTTCGCTCTCCGGTCAGGGGAACGAGGGCCCGAGTTCAGTCTGGAGTAGCCAAGGGAGTTATGACAAGAGACGTCGAACCGCATCCGTCCCGGCACCCCGACAAATCCTCCTCATTATGGCAAATGCGCCCCCGACGTGCAACTTTATTTCGGGTTTCTCACTGCTTGCGGTCCGGTGGTCAGCAGCCAGTCTATCGCGTTTTCCGTCGCGCTCGCCTTGTCCGATTTTCCTCGTGCGGCAGCCGCCTCTTCCAGCTCGTACAGCCACGCCATCGCCTGTTGCGCGCGTGGGGACGCCGTTTCGGCGGCCTCCAGCAGCACCGCGTCGAGCGTGGCAGCCTTTTCGAGGGGTGTAGCGGCTTTCGCGTCGCCGGCCTTGCCGCCCGGCGCGCTGATCAGCTTCAAGGCGTTGAGAAAATGCGTCTGGTTGTTTCGAGCGATCAGCATGTCGGTGGCGTTGACGCGGGCGTCGCGGTTGAAGTCGTAGTCGAACTCAACCGAGGCGGGGTTCAGGAAGTTGCGCGGGTTATTGCGTGCCAGGAGCATGTCACTGGCGTTGACCTTCGCATCGATCGTCGAGTTGCCTGCCTCGCCCACGGCGCTGCCGAAGTAAAAGACGTCGTTTTCCTCCAGCAGCGTGTGCCCGTTGGCCAACACGGTGACCTGGAGCCACTGCTTGACAACGGAGTAGTCGGACCAGAGGATCGTCACGCGATCGGAACCGTCCACGCCGTCGCCGGCCCGCACGGCGATCACCGTCGGAGCGGGCGCGGCGGCCCAGGTGCTCGGGTCGCTGCTGTTGCCCACGCGGAACTCGAAGTCGTCGTCGCCCAAGGAGGCGAACGCCGGCAGGCTGTCGATGTCGATCATGATGCCGTTGATGCCACGGCTGAAGCTCGTATAGTTGGCAAAGGTTGCCGTCTGGCCGGGCAACAGCGCCTGCTTGTCAGTGGCGATGGCGTTGTCGTCTTGCGCGTTGGCCGCAATGCTGTTCCCGTCGAACGCCGACCGGTTGTAGAAGACGTATCGGCCGACGACCTCCGCCGCTTTCGCCATCGCAACCGTGCCGGGCGTCGGCAGGAAGGCGGCCCAACTCGCCGGATCGTTGCCCCACCGATCGTTGCCGATTCGATGGAGCGATTGGCCCTGGCCGTCGGCTTCGGCGGGCCAGAGGCCTTGGTCGTCGTATCGGGCCTCGTCCTCGAGCAACCGCGGGATGTAGTCGGGATCGTCCGGCGGCGGCTGGTCGGGGGCCTGCAACTGGACCCGCTCGGTCCCCTCGTTCGCATCGAGGTCGTCCATCTGACCCGAGTATCCGCCCACAATCGCCACCGTGGCGTCGATGTGGTAGTAGGCGCGGAAGGCGGCCAACTTGTCCAGTTCGCTCGGCCGGAACGGCACCACGACCAGCACGGCCTCCGGGGCAAGCGTGGTGCCGTCGGCAAAGTCGAAGTCGATCCCCTTGCGAATCCGCCAGTCGGTCAGGTCGACCGTCTGGTCAGTGGGATTGTAGATCTCGACGAACTCCAAGTCGTCGGCTCCCACGAAATCGCCCGGGTTGTACTGGATCTCGCTGATGATCACGGGGCCAACGCGCGGACCGCTGTTCTCGCCGATGGCGGGATCCAAGGTGCGCGTTTGCATCGGATAAAGATCGCCGATGGCGTTCGGCCAGCGGCCAAACGACTCCCCGTTGACCGCCGCGCCGAAGTCGACGTGATCGACGAAGCGCGTCAGGTTCCCCAACGTGTCGGCTTCCATCAACCAGACGTCGTCACCGTGAGCGCCGTCCAGGGCGAAGTCGTTCGGGCCCGGCGTCAGGGGCGTCGGATTGAAGTCGTCTTCGTCGAAGACCACGTAGCCGGCGGCGGGTAGGGTGGTGCCGTCGGGAATGCGGAATTTCATCAAGGTGCTGGCCGTGTCGCTCAGATACCATCCACCGACGTCGATCGCCGTGCCGGTCGTGTTGTGCAGCTCGATGGTGTCGGTCAAGGGCGGGTCGGTGTGACTGAGGACCTCGTTGATCACCACGTCGCCCAAGGGTCCGCTCCCCGGGGACCCCGGCGTGCCGCCGTATTCGCTGCTGCTGCGCCAGTGATCGCCGTCTTCGAGATACGCGGTACGGCCGGGGCCGTCCTGCGGCACGGCGTCCGGATCGATCAGCTCCAGCGAAGCTCCCGTACCGTCGGCGCGTCCCGGCCAGTTGCCGCGGTCGTTGTACGTGAAATCAGCAATCAGCTCGTCGAATCGGCCCAGCAAGATGGTCCGTTCGCCCGTGTTGTCCAGATTGCCCTCATACACGCCGGCCACCGCGATCCCCGTTCCGTAGCGGGCTTCAAAGGCCTGGAGGTTCTTCACGACCACCACCGACTCGTGTGGCCCGAGGGTGGTCACGCTGCTGCCGGTGAAGTCGAACGCGATCCCGTGGCTGAAGCGCACCGCGTTCAGGTCGATCGTCGTCAGGCTGCGGTTGTACAACTCGACGAACTCGAAGTCGTCGTTGTTCAGCAGCGGATTGACGCCCAGTTCGACCGGCGTCGGATCGTAGGGATTGTAGTTCAACTCGCTGAGCACCAGGTTCTCGGCCGTCGCTCCCGGGCCGACGAAGAACTCGGCCTCGTTCAACGCCGACCAGGTCCCGCCGCTGTAGACTCGGGCCTTCGCACACGCGTAGTCGCTGATCGGAATCGAGCCGCCGGGATAGACCAGGGCATCGGGCGAGATGCCGCCGCCGTAGAGCCGCGGGTCGGTGCCGTCGAGCGCGTAGTAGATCGTGCCGGCGGGGGCGCTGATCGTCAGTCCGAAGCCGGCGGGCACCTCGCCACCGTGCTGGTTGAAGCTGGGAGCCGTCACGCTCGGGTATAGACCGCGGCCGCGAAGCTGGTTCAGAACGGTGTCGGTACGCTGGGGAAAGTAGCTGTTCAGCAGACGGTCTCGCTCGGCGACCCATTCGTCGTCGCGCGTATAGGGATCGGTGGAACGCCGGTTGTCGCCCCAACGGGCCGATTCGCCCACGACGGCCCGGTCGATCTCGTCCAGCCGCCGCTGGTACAACGCCTTCGCACTGTCGGGGGTCAGCAACCCGTCGTTGAAGAAGTAGCGGTGGACGTGGTCGGCGAAGAGCATCCGATACTCGGCGTTGGCGGAGAGCTTCTGGTGCAGCCGGGAGGGGCCGCCGTTGTCGTCCTTGGTGGTCGAGTTATAGGCATTGTCTTTCAGCACGTGTTCCGCGTCCCAACTGTGATATCGCCAGCGCCCGGCCGGATCGTTCACGTTGCGCGTCGCGTACCAGTTCTGGTGAGCCCAGTCCTCGTTGCCCACGTAGAAGTTGGTAATCATGTAGTCGATGAAGTTGGGCACGTCGAGATACTGCTGGAGCAATTGGTACTGCGTGCTGGTCGACAGTCCGGCGTTGGCGATCGTGAACATCTGGTTGTAGTCCGCGTTCGTCCCGTTGACGATCTCGCCGCTGTTGTGTTTCAGCACATCGTAGTCTTCCTTTTGGCCGCCGAAGTAGTCGGAAGCGAAGGTCTCGTCGGGCCGCTCGTGAATCCAATAGAGCCCCCAATAGAGCCCGTTGAGGTACAGGTGGACGTAGAATCCGTGCGTTCCGTACCCCCCCATCGCGTTCTGGATGTCGGAGACGTACTGGTCGCGCGTGTACTGGCCCCGGGCCTGTTGCCCCGCGTCGGGATGGAGCCAGTTGTTGTTCATCATGGCGTCGACGAGAAAGGTATCGAAGCTCTCCACGGTCGTGTCGCCGTAGAGGGGGAAGTTGAGCTTCGTCGGTCCGTAGGGCTCCTTGAACTTCACTCGCATCGACAGCTTGTCGACTTTCCACCGGTTCGTGCTGGTGCCGCCCTGGATTTGCACGGCGCTGTTGATCTGGAAACCTTCCGTGCCGTCGGGGTAGATCAACTCGGCCGAGGCGCTGCGTTCGATCCCCTTGCCGCTGATGTAGATCCCCTGGCCGCCCCCGCCGAACCAGTCGTCCTGGTCCATCACCAGCGAGAGCGTGGGAATGGCCTTCATGTCGTCCTCGATCGTGTCGCGATAGGCTAGGCTGTTGACCACGTCAGGGTCCATGGCGTAGTCGGCGCCGTCGTGACCCCAATTGTCGGGCAGCCCGGCCCCATCCTGTTGCAGCACGTCGTCGAGGAAGATATAGGTTTGCGTGTCGACGTTGGTCGAAATGAAGCCCGGCTTGTACGCCGCCGCACGCAGCGTGGTAGTTGTGCTGACGCTGATCGGTCCCGCGTAGACCTGCCCGGTGGTTGCCGTGGGTTCGCTACCGTCGGTGGTGTAGCGGATTTCCACCCCGTCGGTTTCCGTGCCGATCGCCACCTGGAACGGCGCATCGAAGAAGCCGCGGTCGACGCTGAATTGCGTATCGGTCACTCTGCCCAGTGCCCCTTCCGTGTTCTGGACACCCGGTGTCGGATCGGTGAAGTACTGTTCGCCGTAGGCGACCGTGGCGCTGGCCATCAACTCGGGCAGGATGAGGAAGTCGGTCGAAGTGGCCGAGCTGTTCAGCCCGTGAATGGCCAACACGTTCGTGCCGACGACCAGGGCGTCGATGAAGGCCGACACGTCGATATCCTCGAACACGATCGCCTGCTCGTCGGGATGACTGGTGCTGGCGTGCGCGTCGTAGGTCAGCGGAAGCTGCACGTTCCGCTCGGCGATCTGCTGGCCGTTGAGGTACGCGACGAAGCCGTCGTCGTACTTCATCCGCAGCGTCATCGACGTATAGGCCGGCACGTCGGCCAACGGGAACGTCTGGCGGACGTAGGCCGAAGTCTGGTGGCCGAGCATCTCCGCTTCCACGTCGGTGTTGATCAGCGCATGGTAGCCCGGCGGGTCGGCCGAGCTGATTTCGATGAACGCGATTTTCGCGTTGGACGCTCCGGGCGCCGGTGTCACCGTCAAGCGGCCGTCGGCCACCGTCACCGTGCCGGAATACTCGTCGAAGTTGTCCTCCCCGTCCGGGTCGGCGAAGACGGTACCCTCCACGTCCATCGTGTTGACCTGGTCGGTGAAGGAGGGATCGCCGCAGACCAGAAACACGTCGTAGTTACCGTTGGGAACCGTGATCTCCCACGTGTCGGGCGTTGCCGCCTTCTGCATGTGATCGAGCGTATCGTAGCGTTGATCGGCGTGTTGTCCGCGATCGCGCGTCTCGTCCACGTAACGGGTCCAGCCGTAGGCATACCCGTTGCCCCGGTCGCCGAACACCAGCCCCGAATCGGGCTCGTATCCGTCGGGGACGGGCGAGGCAGCCGGCTGGAAGTTGATCTTCGCCGCGAACACCTGACCGCCCGTGTCCGTGTCGTAGCCGACGCCCGCGTCGCCGGTGATCCACAGGGAGTCGTCGAAGCCCGGCTCCGTCCAACTCAACCCCAGGCCGCCATCTTGGGGAACCAGCACGCGCACGGCTTCCCCTTCATCGATCAGCGTATCTCCGATCAGCGTCAAGTTGCCGATTCCGTAAGAAACGTCCTCCATCTGCTGGGGAAACTCGGGCGCGTATTGGTCGGCGATCGTCGTGCCGTCGGAACGGACCAGGGCCAGGTACTCGCCGTCGCCGTCGATCTTGAAGCTGGCGTGCAACTCGCCACCGGGAGCAGGGTCCTTGCCTGAGGCGAATACGATCAGGTAGTCGTGCGGGTCGAGCGAGACGCCGGGGAACTGCCACTGCGTCAGATCGTCGGGGTCGTCGGTCAGGTACCAGCCGTCCAGACTCACCGCCGCATCGGTCGGGTTGTGGATCTCGATCCAATCCTCGTAGTCGCCCTCGGCATCGGCCAAGGTGTCGTCGTTGATCGCCATGAATTCGCTGATCACCAGTGGTCCCGCGTCGAGCACCAGGCGCGGCTCGAGCAGCTGCAGCGTCAGCCGGCTCGGGCGCAAGGACTTCTTTTGACGGGCGTCCCGTTTCCGCGAATCCCGCGAGCCGAACACCAAGGGTCTATCGCTCCAACTGCGGCGCATCACGACCTCCATTCAATGCCCACCGTCCCAATGCCCATGCCGCCGCCCGAGGAGTCGAGTCCAACACGAGGCCGAACGGCGATCTGCAAATGGCCCAAGAAAGGCGGGGGAATTGTTCCGAGCTCCCTTCCGAGACGACCGACGCGATCGACCGTCGCAATCCATACAGTTATTATATCTGGCACCCCCCGAACGTGCAACGGTTTGGCAGGGCCAGAAACCCCCTACCGCAGGTCGCGGTGGCTGGCCGATAGGGGCCCGCCGCGCGGTCACTGAGCGGCAAGCAAGTGTGGCGACAGAATGCCCGTCACGACAGGAAGTCGGCAATACGCCAGGTCACCACCGCCGGTTCAAGGCAACTCAGGCGAGTCGATGATGGGAGGCTCGCCGGAACGTGCCTTGAGAAACTCGACGACGTGCTTGTCATCCTGCGCTGTGAGGCCCTTGCGGCCCACCCGTTTGAGCATCGCGGAAAGGTTCGGATTGTCTTTCCCGCCGGCGGCCATCAGGGCAACCGCTTCCTCCAATGTGGCGCCGCTTCCATCGTGGAAGCAGAGAGCCATGCCATCGTGGAAGCAGAGAGCCATGCAGAGGTCAAGAGAAGGTGGCCCGCTTCAGAAATCGGCAACCCACGCGAAACATCACCACGCCATTACGCTTGGCTTCCGTGATGTGGGCCACCTCGGCGAGGAAGTAGATGGGCAGAGACTCCTGGCCGAGCGCCACCACGAACTGGTCGAATTGCGGTCGGCCGGAGAGATAGAAGGACAGACCGCCGGGTGAGATGTCGTGACACCGGACTCGAAAGAAGTCCTCCGGCTGCGGCATCTGGCCGTCGTAGACCGGCCCGATCATCTGGCCGTAGGGGAACCCTTTCCGCGAGCTCTGCCTGGACTCCTCGCCGCACGTGCTTTCGACCGCAGTACGGCCCGCCTGAGCAGCCGACGACTCGCGTTTTGCCTGATCGGTCGATGCCATAATCGTATCGCTGACAGCCGATCCACCCCGCCAACTCCCCGGACCGCCCGACGCTCATCGCGACCCTTGCCCCAGCGACGCGAACGCGCGACAGGGCCTGGATTCGCAAGGCACACTCAAGCCTAAGTCAATTCCGGCCTTTTCGCAAAAAAGACGAGCAATATCGGCGATCTTCGTCGCCAAACCGCACAGGCGGTGACGAAAAGGACGCCGAGTGCAGCCCGAAAGTCGGGGGTTCGCCGCGCCGCCCTACCGTCATCGGCGGCCATATGGCAGAATACTGTGGGAACAGCGTGAACCGTTGTTCTCTTCCGTGCAATACTTCAGCCAAATGGTAGCCGCGGTCGCCAGACGTCACGTTGGGGGCCTTCCTGGTAGCAGAGAAAAGGAACAGACGGATGAACAGAGCCGGAAGCTTGTCGCGGGTTTCTCTGTGGTTGTTGGGGCTTGGCCTTGCGGCGGCCACATGGGCCGAGGAACCGGCCGTGCCGCAGTATACCAGCGTCCGCCGGTTGCCCGACGCGATCACCTTGGCCACGCTCTCCAACGGCCTGACCGTGATCGTGCAGGAGAACCACGTGGCCCCGGTGGCGACGGTCCGCTGCTACGTGAACAACACGGGCAGCGCGTTCGAGGGCCGCTACCTGGGCGCCGGCTTGAGCCACGTGCTCGAGCACGTCGTCTCCGGCGGCACGACGAGCCGGCGGACCGAAAAGGAGATCGAGAAGATCATCGACACCTTTGGCGGGGCGACCAACGCGTTCACCTCGACCTCGCTGACCGGCTACTACATCGACTGCCCGGCCAAACAGGTTGCCACGGCCATCGACCTGGTGGCCGACTCGATGCAGCACATCCAGTTCGAGCCGTCGGAGTTCGCCCGCGAGCTGACCGTCGTGCGGCGAGAGCTGGCCGACGGCGAGGTCAGCCGGCAACGCGTGCTGTTCAACCTGCTCAGCCAGACGGTCTACGCGGTCCATCCGGTCCGCCACCCGATCATCGGCTACCTGGACGTGCTCAACGGCACGACCAACGAGACGATCGTCGATTTCTATCGCCAGCGATACGTGCCGAACAACCAGGTGTTCGTCGTCGTGGGCGACGTGGACACCCGGCAGGTGCTCGACGCGGTTGCCCGGCAATGGGCCGGCACGCCCCGGGCTCGCGAGACGTTCGTTCCCATGCCCGACGAGCCCGAGCAGCTCACGCCGCGCGAAGCGGTCCGCGAGATGGACGGCGCCACCTACGACCTGGTCTTCGCGTGGCCGACGATCAAGCTCTCGCACCCCGACCTGTACGCCCTGGACGTGGCCGCCTACATCCTGGCCGAAGGAGAGAGCTCGCGGCTGGTACGGCGGCTGAAATACGACCGCCAGTTGGTGCTCTCGATCGGCTCGGCCAGCTACACGCCCCATTTCGTCCACGGCTTCTTCGCCATCACCGCCAGCGCCCAGCCCGACCAGTGGCAACAGGCCTCCGAGGAGATCCTCCGCGACGTCTACCGGCTGCGCGACGAGCTGGTCAGCCCGGTCGAGCTGGCCAAGGCCAAGAAGCAGAAGGCGGCCGAGCTGGTCTTCGGCCAGCAGACCGTGCAAAGCGCGGCCGACAGCCTGGGCCGCAACTTCCTTTCCGCCGACGACCCGCTCTTCGAGCACCGCTACGTCGAGAGCATCCAGCAGGTCACGGCCGAACAGATCCGCGACGTGGCCCGGCGCTACCTTACGCCCGGACGGCTCAACCGCGTGATCATCGCGCCGCCCGGCGGGGCGCCCAAGCCGCCCGACGACGCGGCCGGCGGCGGCGAGAGCGAGATCCGCGCCGTGAAGCTCTCCAACGGGCTGCGCGTGCTGATCAAGCGCCACGCCCATCTGCCCATGGCCAACGTCCAGGCGTTCGTGCTCGGCGCCTCGCTGGTCGATACCGAGGCGACCGCCGGGCGCTCGGCGCTGGTCGGGGCGATGCTCGACAAGGGCACGGCGGACCATTCGGCCGAACAGATCGCCCAGTACTTCGACTCGATCGGCGGCCAGCTCGCCATGAGCGCCGGTCGCAACACGGTCTTCGGCAGCGCCACCACCCTGCAAGACGATTTTCCCCAGGCGATCGCCCTGTTCGCCGAGTGCTTCACCCGCAGCACCTTCCCCGACGAACAGTTCCAGAAGGTCCAAGCCCTGGCGATGGGCGCCATCGCCCGCCGGGCCGACAACCCGCAGGCCGAGATCTTCGAGCTTTTCTACGACAACCTCCCGGCCGGCTCGCCCTATCACCTCGACCAGGGCGGCAAGGCCGAGACGGTCGGTCGGCTTTCGGCCGACGACCTGCGGGCGTACCACGCCAAGTACTTCGTCCCCAATAACATGCTCGTGACCGTTTTCGGCGACGTCGATCCGGACGAGGCCCTGGCCCTGGTCAAACGCCACTTCGGCGGCCTGAAGCCCGATCCCGAGCTGCCGCCGATCGACTTCAACCGCGACAACGCCATCCCCGAGACGATCATCCGCCACAAGCTGACGGGCAAGCCGACCGGCATGGTCCTGTTGGGCTACCGCGGCACCAGCGTCCGCGACGAAAAGGACTACGCCGCCCTGACGCTGTTGGACGCGATCGTCTCGGGCTACAGTTATCCGGGTGGGTGGCTGCACAACGAGTTGCGCGGCCAGGGGCTGGTCTACTACGTCCATGCCCTGCAACTGACCGGCCCGGCCCCGGGCTTCTTCGTCGTGCTCGCCCAGACCCAGCCGGAGAAGATCGACGAGGTGGTCGGCCGGATCCAACGCAACCTCGACCGGGCCAAGCAGGGTGAAATCACCCCGGAGGAGTTCGCCACGGCCGTGCAGATGGTCATCGCGCTGCACGCCCAGGAGAACACGACCATCGGCGGGCAGGCCCGCCAGGCCGCGCTGGACGACCTCTACGGTCTCGGCTACCTCTACGACAAGAAGTTCGACGCCCGTATCCAGGCCGTCACGCTCGACGACGTCGTGCGCGTCGCCCGCGAGTATCTCGGCAACTACGTGCTGGTCACCTCCTCGCCCGGCCCGCCGCCGCCCGAGGGCGACACCCCGCCGCCGAAAGAGCCCGATTGATGGCTGCATGAAACGGCTCAACCGGTCAGGCTGGGGAGACCGGACGATGCCGTGGACGTGAACATCGCTGACGGCCAACGCGTCGGCAACCGCCCGACCCGCAGCCCGGGTCGAGTCCTTCCGGCCCTCAAGGCCCCGCAATAGTCGAGCTGTTGCGGCCACCCGCGGGGAGCGATACCGATCGGCACTGCGAAAACATGTCGAGACAGGCGACGACATGCCCCCGGCCCTTAGGGCCTTGCTGTTCGTCCAAGGTCATCGCAAAGATTGGCCTTTCTGAAGGCTGCGTCAATCCGCCATTTTCGGCTTTTGGCTGCCAAAGGCCCGAGTACTTTTTTTGCAAGAGTGTCGTATGCTTCATCCGAAAAGTAGCCGACAGGGAGAGCCAACATCTTCTCTGCAGCCCAGATAATAACTGGCCCAAGCGCCCCTAATGCGATACCTGCGCCAAACTCACCGCAAAAGCAAGTGATTACTCCTAAGGCTCTATTCACCCCCTGATTCGCAACGCCCTGAATGAGTTTCATTTCTGTAGGGGTTAACGGAGCACTTTTCTGAATTTCGTGAAGATACTCCCGGAGCACTGGAGAAAACACAGGGTCTTCCCAGAATCGAATCATGGGGTCATTGCCACGTCTAGCGGAGTACTCCCGTTTCGCTTCGAAATAGCGTCTTCCGACCGTGCATCGCAGATCCATGATGGCGTCAAATCCTAGGGCATCCACATTGAGCCGACAGTCACCATATACGAATCGGTCAAATCGTTGCGTTGAATCAGGGAAGCCCATTTGTGTCGCCTCAGGGAGCGCTTCTGGGCTGTAGTGCAAACAGTAGCCGCGATGGCAGTTGAATCTATCAGCAAACATCGCTTCCTGGACGGTGCTCACTCGGTTGAGCGCAAGAGACGCGACGAAGTGGCTCACGCTCCCCAATCGAAGTTGCGTGTAGGCCTTGAGCCGCTGAGCATCCGACTTGAGCACCGCTGCAACTAGTCGCTCAATCGTCCCTCGCCGTATCAGTTCTGATCGCACATCCTCGACTCTGCCGCGAAACTCGTGCCAGAACCGCATGCACTCCATTTTTGCCTCCAACTGATCGATTGCGACGTCCGGGTTTTCACCTTCGAGGATCTCTTGAAATACCCTTTGGGACAACGTGGTGTCCCACTCGCGAAGATCTGCCTTCTGGTCGTACCCCACGGCGTCCACGGGCACATCGGGGCTCGTCCAATCAGCAAACAGTCGTATTCGTGTTGAAAGCTCAGACAGTATGGTCTTGTTGGCGTCTGTTGCGTCGAGAACCATCATGCGATTGTCATCCGAGTCGAAGTAAACGCCTAGGTCTTGGAGTCTCTTGTCACGTCCTTCGTAGGGCCCAAGAAGGTCGAACCCGATGGGTGAATCCTGTGGGTTCTCCGGCCTCTTACCCCGAAGCAAAGGAACCAGTATCTTCTCTCGAAGAAGGCCAAAGACCAGGTTTCGCCTGAACTCGTTATGGCATTCCGGATTTCTTGTCTTCCGCGCGGCTCTCGCGAAGCAAGACTGGAGATAGAAGGCAATCGGACCTTGACAGTGCAACCACCCGTCTGGAATCAGTACGTGCTCATAGAAGAGCGCGGTCGTCTTGAGATATCTCTCGAGGGCTTTGGTGCCCAAATCGCCGGAAGGCAAATCCAACTGCCCAGCCAACACATCGATGTTGATGGGATCCTGAGTCTTGACTTCACATTTACACGTGCCAGTTCTGCCGGCGGCGAGCGCGATGTCGACTGATCTCCTCGAATGAACCAGATACTGTGTTCTCATCGGACTTCCGCCTTTCACGCAGGTTATCTTTCTGTGTCTCTTCGTACGCAATTCGCCGGAATAGAGAGGCGTATCGACACCGACCTGGCATTGAACTGCCGTTATCTCGGCACGCGTGGACCTGCGACGCAGCCTACTCAACGATCGAGGCCGGCTGTGATCTCCACGGTTCCGCCATCTCTTTGTATATCCCATCCAAGTAGAATCGCTGCCTGTTTCTTGGATTCTGCGGAACAAAAATGCAGGCAATCCGGTCGGTTGACGGAATCTGCCAACAAACCAGACTTCTCTGGAACCGCATGAATTGCCAAGATGAATCGCAATGCAAGAATCTCCACGAGGAGTCCATCGACGATTTGGCCATTGGCAATCGTCGCGACCTTCACACCGCCCGATGCTTGGCACCTACCCTCTCTGGTCAATAGATATAGTCCCCAACTAGCAGGGAGTCTCTCCGCATGAAATAGACAATCGAAATAGTGTTTGGGCGGCCTGCTTTGTCGCGGAATGTTGGTCGTGTTGCCTGACGCGATCACACCTAATAGGGTCTTCAGTAGCCATCTCTCTATGTCGTGCCCATTGAAGAGATAGTACTGCCGCGGTCTTGGATTCGAATGGAAGTCGGTATGGATTTGGTGGAACGCGCGGAAGAGACTACCGCCGATCGAATCCAGTGGTGATAACAGGTTGTTGTGGCGTTCGCAGAGCACTTTGCTAGCTAGAACCGTGGGAGACACCTCGTGCAATCGACCACCTGTTTGCCAAGGGAAGCCTTCGATGCGAATGCGCTCGCCCGGCAAAGACGTCTTCTCGATCTCGCGAATCAGGCTATGTGAAATGAAGTGTTCGCGAGAGATCCTAGTTGAGCAGTCCGCCATGGCGTTTGCGTAGCATTTGGGATTCTTGTATCCGCGTGCCTCTCCAACAGCTACGGAGATCTTGACGTCGGGCGGGAGGAGTCTCCCGTCCGCCTGCAAGCACTTGCAGTCGCGGAGAAGCTTCGAGCTTCCGCAGGGACACGTATCGTGTAGTTTTGGGCCTCGCAATTGCACACCTTCTCTTGCCGTGTCTGTGCTGGAGTACAGCCTACGTACTGCAAAACCTGCACAAGAACAACGCTAGCGCCAGATCCGCGTGTACGAGAACTGTGCCGCGCAAACTAGATCTGACGCGACAGTCAAGTTGCCGTGCCGCGCCCACCACGGATTATACCCGAGATTCCACACCGGTGGTAGTAGCCGCGTGGACGAACTCTGGGCTGGACGGGCCCCTCGGGCCTGTTGTCGGATGGTGGCCGCAATGGTGGCATGGGCGGTGGTGAGGGGCCCTTTTGCTTGACTTGCGACGGCCTGGCGGCTAGGTTTGGCGCGTGGCGGGGCTTCGGCAACGCGGCGGGCCGCGGGCGAGTTGCGATTCGGCGCTGGGCGGAAACCCCGATGTAACAACGGGTTGCACGCGCGCCAGGCCGGGAGTCGGCGGGCCGCGGTTTCCACGGGACACGACAGGCAAAGGGACCTCCCATGACCAAGACGAATCGACGCACTTTTCTGGGGACCGCCGCGGCGGGAACCGTGGCCCTGACCCGCTCGGTGTACGGCGCGGCCGCCGAGCGCACTCTGAAGATGGGCGTGATCGGCGTGGGCTGGTACGGGATGGTCGACGCCAAGGCCGCGCTGAAGGTCGGCGGCGTGGAGGTGGCGGCCATCTGCGACGTCGACAGCGAGCATCTGCAGGCCAACGCCGAAGAGCTCGAGAAGCTTCAGGGGAAACGCCCCAAGACGTTCAAGCACTACGCGGAGCTGCTGGACGAAAAGGGGCTGGACGCCGTGGTGATCGCCGCGCCGCCGCACTGGCATGCGCTGCCCTTCCTTGCCGCGCTGCAGCGGGGGCTGGACGTCTACTGCGAGAAGCCGCTGGCCTACGACGTCCGCGAGGGCCGGGCGATGGTCGACGCCGCCAAGAAGGCCGGCCGGATCGTCCAGGTGGGGTTCCAGCGGCGGCAGAGCCAGGCGCTGCGCGACGCGGCGAAGTACATCGCCGCCGGCGAGGCGGGCCGCATCGTCCAGGTCGACGCCCAGATCCACTACACGGCCGCCACCAAGGACCCCACGCCCCAGGACCCGCCTGAATCCTTGGACTGGGAACTCTGGTGCGGCCCGGGGCCGAAGATTCCCTACAGCCCGCAGGTGGGCCACCACAACTGGCGGCTGGAGCAGACCAGCGGGCACGGGCACCTGGTCGATTGGGGCATTCACCTGATCGACGCCACGCGGACGATGCTGGGGCTGGGGATGCCCAAGCGGGTAATCGCGGCCGGCGGGCTTTACCAGTACCAGGGCAAGATCACCACGCCCGACACGCTGACGGTGCACTTCGAGTTCGACCGCTGTCCGGTCGTCTGGCGGCATCGGCTCTGGGGCGCCCGGGAATACACGCCGGAGGTCAACAACGGGATCTTCTTCTACGGCGAGAAGGCCACGATCTTTGCCGGCGATTCGAACTGGGTGGTGATCTCCAAGGGCAACGGCGGCCAGCGGCAGTCGTTCGAGGCCAAGACCGACATGGGCACGCAGCACATGGCCGAGTTCCTCGAAGCAGTCCGCACGCGGAAGCCGCCTTCGTGCGCGATCGAGGACGCGTTTCGCTCGACGACCACGGTGCAGCTCGGGATGATTGCCTACGAGACGGCCTCGACGGTCGATTGGGACGCGTCGTCGGAGCAGATCACCGGCAACGACGCGGCGGCGAAGCTGCTGAAGCGGGAGTACCGTCCGCCGTACCGGCATCCGTACGAGTCCTGAGGACTCGCCGCCTCACTTCAGCCAAAGCTCGAACGTCTGGCCCGGCATGGCCGAGATGCGGACGCGGCCCTCGGAATCCCGGGCCGTGCTACCGCCCTGCGGGCCGGTGACGATCGCGCGATCCAGCGACGAGCCCCGGGGCAGCCGCACGATGTGCTCGCCCGATTGCTTCGCCCGGAGCACGGCCCGCGTCGGTTTGCCGTCCTGGAAGTAGAGGTCCACTTCCACGGCGCCGCGGGCGCAGAGGCCTTTGACGTATCCGGTCGGCCACGCGCCGTTCGGCCAGGCGGGCAACAGGGCGATTTCGCCGGCGTGGCTTTGCAGGAGCATCTCGGCGATGCCGGCTGTGCCGCCGAAGTTGCCGTCGATCTGGAAGGGCGGGTGCATGTCGAAGAGGTTCGGGACGGTCGACTTGGCCAGCAGGGCGTGGACGTTCTGGTAGGCCGTCTCGGCGTCTTGGAGCCGGGCGAAGAAGTTGATCATCCAGGCCCGGCTCCAGCCCGTATGACCGCCGCCGTGGGCCAGACGGAAGTCGAGCGT
Organism: Pirellulales bacterium; assembly: GCA_016935315.1. Classification (GTDB taxonomy): domain Bacteria; phylum Planctomycetota; class Planctomycetia; order Pirellulales; family Thermoguttaceae; genus JAFGRD01. Next base: position 14,797 of record JAFGRD010000051.1, on the reverse strand, counting down.
TTTGCGACAGGCCTTGGCCAGCTCGGGCGTTCGGGTCACGGAGATCTGGTGTCCGGGGTGCAGCGCGAACAGGTGCGAGACGTGTCGATGCCCCGGCTCGGCTTCCTGGAACTCTTCGGGCCATTCCAGCAGCCGCCCGTCGGAGCCGATTTTCGGCCCGGCCAGTTTCTCGCGGGTTTGGCGCGCCTGTTGGACGAACGGGTCGTCGATGCCCAGCACTTCGGCGGCCTCGAGGCAGTTGGTCAGCAGGTCCCAGACGATCTGCTGATCCATCGAGGGGCCCATCACGACGTGCGCCCGCTTGCCGTCGGGCGCAACGAAGCTGTTCTCCGGCGACATCGAGGGGCCGCAAACGAGCGCGCCCGTCTTGGGATCTTCCACCAGGAAATCGAAGAAGAACAACGCCGCCTCCTGCAAGGCCGGATAAGCCCGCCGGGCCAGGAATTGCCTGTCGCCGGTGAACCGGTAGTGCTCCATGAGGTGCTGTGTGCACCAGGCCGCCCCGGTCGGCCACAGGCCGTAGCCCGTGTTGCCGATGGGGCTGGTGAACCACTGGGCGTCGGTCGTGTGATGGGCGACGAAGCCGCGGCAGTCGTAGACGTCGCGGGCCGTTTTGGCCCCGCGACGGCGGAGATGATCGACCAGATCGAACTGCGGCTGGTGGCATTCGGAGAGGTTGCAGACCTCGGCCGGCCAGTAGTTCATCTGGTTGTTGATGTTGACGTGATAGTCGCTGTTCCAGGGGGCCTTGATGTGTTCGCACCAGATTCCCTGCAGGTTGGCCGGCATGCAGCCGGGCCGCGACGAGCTGATCAGCAGGTAGCGGCCGAACTGGAAGTAGAGCGCCGCCAGGTGCGGGTCGTGGGCGCCGCGTTGGACGGCCTGCAAGCGCCGGTCGGTCGGCAGGCGGTCGGTCGGCAGGCGGTCGGTCGGCAGGCGGTCGGTCGCCGGAGCGGCTTCCTGAGGGGGCCCCTCGAGCCGCAGATCGACCCGCCGAAACAGCCGCTGGTGCTCGGCCACGTGGGCGGCGCGCAACTGATCGTAGGGTTTCGCGGCCGCCGCTTCGAGCTGGGCCTGGCTCTTCTGGCCGGGCGTGCCCTGGAGCGTGGGGTAGTTGGTCTCGGCCGTCAGCAGCAGCGTCAGGGCATCGGCCCCCGCGACGCGCAGCGCGGCATCCTCCACCCGGACAAGGCCGCCGTCGGCCAGAGCGCGAAGCCGGGCGACAAAGTCGACGCCGCGGTGCTCGCCGTCCTGGTCGGCATGGCCGCGCAACACCAGGTCCCCGGCGCCGGCCCCTTGTGTCGTGCCGTTCTCCGATCGCTCGAGGACCACGCGGCAGGTGATCCGGCCGGGCCGGTCGCCGGTAAGCCGCATGACGAGGACCTGGTCGACGGGGCTGGAGAAGACCTCGCGGGTGAACGTCGCCTCGGCGGCGCGGAAGGTCGTGGTGGCCACGGCCGTGTCGAGATCGAGCCAGCGGCGGTAGTCTGACGGCGCTTCGAGCGCCTCGAATTCCAGCCGCAAATCGCCCAGTGTCTGGTAGCTGCGGATCAGCCGCGGGCCCATGAACTCGCGTTGCATCAGCCGCTGGGCCTCGACGTACTTGCCGGCGAAGAGCAGCTTGCGGGCCGCGGGCAGATGCTGGTAGGCCCCCTTGCGATCGCGGTCGATCGGATGGCCGGCCCACACGGTATCCTCGTTCAGTTGGATGCGTTCGCGGTCCGTCCCGCCGAAGACCATACCGCCGAGCCGCCCGTTGCCCAGCGGAACCGCCTCGTGCCAGTTTCGGGCGGGTTGGGCATACCAGAGGACCCAGTCACCTTCCGGCGGGCCGGCCTCGCGCGCGGTCGCATCTGCCGCAGCCTCGGGGGCGGCCGCCCACGAGACGCACGCAGACATCCACACGGAAACAGTCAACACGAACAGCCGCGGGATTCTGTCGTCGATCATGTCTCTCTCCGTCAAACTGGTGTCAAGGTTGTTTCCTTGGAACTGCCGTCGTTTCTCTGGCCGAGGCCTGGAACAACCCGAACTCGCGAATGGTCGGGCAGTCGCGGCTGTCGAGGATTGCCAGGCGGACTTTCGAGGCGGTCACCGGCGAGAACCGCAGCAGCCGCTTGTAGCCGATGGTGGTGGCCTGGGCGACGTCTTTCCAGGCCCCGTCGACCTCCGCCTGGAGCTGGAACCGCTCGACCCGCTGCCCGGTGGTGATCATCTCCTGCAGCATCGCGCGGTCGAACGTGACCGGTTTGCCCAGATCGATTGTCAGCGAGGCCGCAACGACGCCGTCCTCGGTGGTCCAATAGGTGCCGCCGTCGCCGTCGGTGACGCTTCCGGCGTGGAAGCCGTCGCGGGTGTTCTCGGCGGCGACTTGGGCACCCGCGGCCAGGTTCGTCCGGAACGTCTCGTCGAGCACGGAGCGAAACTCGCGGAGCCGGGCGACGTCGTTCTCGTGGAACCGGCCGCGGCGGTCGGGCGGAACGTTCAGCAGCAGCACGGAATTGCGGCCGACCGAGCGGTAGTAGATCTCCAGCAGGCGCTCGAGCGATTTGACCTGATCGTCCTGGCTGGCATGGTAGAACCACCCCGGGCGGATCGACACGTCGCACTCGGCCGGATACCACATCAGCCGCTCGGCGCCGAGGAGGTACTTGCGGTTGCCCAGGTCGCGTTCGGTGCGGTCGCCCATCCGGAAGGGCAGCACGCTCCATTCGCTCTCGCGCGCCAAGCCGTTCTCGTTGCCCACCCAACGGACGTCGGGACCCTGGCCGAAGATCACGGCCTTCGGCTGCCATTGCCGAACCACCCGGATATAGCCATCCCAATCGTAGACCTGGCGTTTGCCGTTGGGGCCTTCGCCGCAGGCACCGTCCCACCAGACCTCGGTAATCTCGCCGTAGTCGGTCAGCAGCTCGCGAAGCTGGTTCTTGTAGTAGTCGTTGTAGGCGTCGGAGCCGTAGCACTCCGCGTTGCGGTCCCAAGGCGAAAGATAGACGCCGAACTTGATCCCGTGGCGCCGGCAGGCGTCGGAGACCTCCTTGACCATGTCGCCCTTGCCGCCCCGCCAGGGACTGTTCTTCACGCTGTGCTCGGTCTGCTCGCAGGGCCACAGACAGAAGCCGTCGTGGTGTTTGCAGGTGAGAATCAGCAGCTTCATGCCCGCCTCCTTGCAGACCGAGGCCCACTGGTCGGCGTCGAAGTCGGTGGGGTTGAAGATCCGCGGATCCTCCTTGCCCGTGCCCCATTCCAGGTCGGTAAACGTGTTGACCGTGAAATGGACAAAGCAGGTGAACTCCAGCTCCTGCCAGGCGACCTGTTGCGGCGTGGGCGTGACCCGCGCCGCCCTGAGGAGGGTTTCCCGCGGGACATCGTCGGCCGCGGGGCTGGCGGGGGCAGCCAATAGGGTGGCCAACAGGGCGGCCAGCATCGAAAGCAACAGGAAACGGCAGCGGCGCATGGCGATTCTCCGAGCGTGAGTTCAGGCGGGACTGTTCGGCCGGACCGTCACAGTATACGGCACGGGCGCGGAGATTCCAAACGGGCGGGTATTCCGCGGGTGGGACGCCGGACGGGAAAACCCGCAAAAGAGTAAGTTGGACATACATGAAAGTGCAAGGACGCGCAGCGGCCTTGCTCTTTCATCACGCGTTGACCGAAGATGCCTTTGAGTCTTCTGGTTCTTTCCCGATCAGAAGGCACCCCGATCGACGCCCCATACGAAGCGAGCGTTATGGTAGAAAAGGCGGCTCAGACCGGGACTCCGGCCTCGTCGCGCTCGGAGATCTCCGCCCGCAGGCGACGGATCTCTTCCTCGTGCCGCAACCGCTCGACTTGCCGACGGCGGGCGTCGTCGGCCAACTCGGCCTCGCGTTGGTCGAGCTGCTGCTCGCGGGCAACCAGGCGGGCGGCTTGCCCTTCGACCTCTTCCTGTTTTGCCGTGGCCCACTGCTCGAACTCGTCCCTGCGGAGGACAAGCTTTTCGTATTGCTCGGCCAGCTGATTGCGGATGCTCTCCAACTCGCCCTTCCGCTCGTGCAACTCGGCGTTGGCCTGACGGTAGTGGTCGGCCAGCTTCGAGCGGATGCGGCCAAGAGATTGCGTCAGAGCGGCCGGCGGGGCGGCCCCGGAGAGTTGTGCCCAAAGCTCTTCGGTGGCCAGGCGGATCTCGAGCGTCTCGCGGTGCATCCGGCCCAGCTCGGCGCGGAGCTGCTCCAGCGCCGCCCGACACTGATCCACATGGTCGCTGCGGCGCTGGACCGCCTGGCGCTGTTGCTGAACCTCGGACATCGCCCGGCGGTGGTCCGACGCCCACTGCTGCTGTTGGCGGTTGTTGTTCCCCTCCAACTCGCGGCGGGCATGCTGCAAGTCGCGTTGCAGCCGCTGCGTCTCGGCCTGGGACTCGCAGAGCCGGGCCTCGGCCTCGGTCAGCCGGCGCTTCCGGGCTTGCAGCGTCTCGGCCGTGCGGCGGAGCACTTCCTCGCGGGCAAGCAACTCCTGGCTGGGCTGGGTGGCTTTCCGGGCGAGTTCGGCGGCGCGGGCTTCCACGGCAAGACGGCGGCGTTCCACGGCAGCCAACAGTTGGTGGTTGAGCTGGCGGGCCGCTTCGCGCTCGGCCGCGATCCGCTGCCGGTCGTATTGCAGTCCTGCCGCCGCCTGGCGCCGGTCGGCCTCGAGCCTCCGCTGGGCCTCCTGCAATGCGGCCGCCTGCTGCGTCAGTTGCTCGGCGCTGAGCTGCAGCTCGGCCTGCCGATGGTTCAGCGCGTCGTCGGCCTCGGCGTGCTTGCGCTGGGCGACCTCGGCGGTCGCCAGACGGGCAAGGCACTGCTGCACCTCGGTTTGCTGCGTGGCAAGCTCCTCGTTGCGACGGTCGATTTCCGTCTCACGTTCGCGGAGCCAGAGCCGGGCCGAGCGGGCATCGCGGTCCAGGTCGGCCAGCCGCGCATTGACCTGGGCCTCGCGGTGGTCAATCTCCTTCTGCCTCGCCCGTAGATGGAGCGCCAGTTGGCTGGCTTGCGTGCGCAATTGCGCGGCCACCGACTCGTCGCTGTCCGTCTCGTCGGGCGCCGCTTTTCGGCAGTCCGGCTCCTTGGCCGTTTGGGCGTCGGCCGGCTTTTGGCGAGCCGGCGGCTCCGGGCGGTTTGGCTGCTCGGCCAGCGGCTCCACTGGTTCGCCGGCAGCGGGCCCCTTGGCGACCTCGTCGGTCAGGTGGGCCTGTTTGCAGATGGGGTGGGGCGGGTCGATTCGCGATTCGATCGACTGCTTGGTCGCCGGCCGGGGGGGCTGACCCTGGGGGGGCTTCGGATCGGACTTGGGCATGTTGACGCGTCTTCGTGCGAGGGTTTGAGGATTCCGCGCAATCGGCAAAGTCCCCCCAAAGCACCTTAATCGGCATACGAAGCGGACAAATCCACCTCAAGTCGTCCTGATCTTGCCCGACGCAAGGCCAAGGGATTCTCACGAGACCGATTCTGACAGCGTCAGTCCCCGGAGTCTCAGGCCATTTCGTCCAGGCCGACGGCATCCGGGGCCGACTGGACCAGGGCGAACTTCTCTACCCAGTCGAGCCGGCGAAGCAGCGGGCGGAGTTGGTCGCCGGCGGTCTCGTCGGTCTCTCCACTCGCCTCAAGCCGGCGATGCTGTTTCTCAATCAGCTCGGTGTAGAACTCCAGCAGATTGACCGACTCGTCGGAGTCGATCCCCTCGCGCTCCAGGTCGTGGCGGATGGCCGTCAACTGCTGCAGCTCGCCCTCGGAGATCGCACCCGATTCGTATAGCTTCTGGATCATCTCGGTCAGCTCGGAGGGCGAAATGTCGGTGACGTCGTAGCGGGCGAGGATTTCGGCCGCAGCCGCCGAAGATTCGACGCCGGAAAAACTGGCGGCCTCGACGCCTTGGGGCTGTCGGTTGCCGGCCGCCGGCTGCGTTTCGGACCGCTTGCCGAGGGCCGCCGGGTCGGAATACCCGGTCGAGACTTGACTGATCTGCATCGATAGCACTCCTTATGGGTAGACGTGTCGAGGGCCGCGGGGGAGCAAATGCCGCGCCGCAACGCGGTGCCGGGCGATGCGGGACAAGACTTCCGTCCGAAAGTCCTTTTTCGGCAAGGCGTTGCGCCGGCAAGACCTTCCGGCCAGAGCCGTTCGGGCCGCCGGCGCCGATGAGCGGCCCGCGGCGGTTTCTGCCGATCGGAGCCGCCAAATCGGCCGGAAGGCACGCTTCGGATGGTTACCCGGGCTTGCGATATTCTGCCCGGTAAACCGGCTCGCCGTGCAGACGCGTGCGGCGCTCGAAATGGGTGCGATAGGCCAGGTCGTGCTCGGCGGGGGCTTCGGGCACGTCGAACGGCCCGAGCAGTGTGGTGTGTTCGGCCAACAGCGCCAGCGACGCGCGGAAGTACTCCTCCACGTCGGTCCAGAAGTGCAGCGCGCCGCCGGCGCGCAAAGTGCGTTGGAGGTCGGCGGCGAACGAGGGCCGCATCACGCGGCGCTTTTTGTGGCGTTTCTTCCACCACGGATCGGGGAAGTAGACGTGTACCGCCGCCAAGGACTCGTCGGGCAGCAGCTCGGCGAACAGCCGCGGCGCGTCGCCCACCACGACCACGGCGTTCTTGATCTGTCGCTTCGCCAGCGCGGCCGCGGCGAATCGTGCGTATTTCTCAGCCACCTCGACGCCCAGAAAATCGGTGTCCGGCCGCTCGGCGGCCGCCGTCCTGAGAAAGAGCCCCTTGCCCGTGCCCACCTCGACCTCCAACGGAGCCATGCGGCCGAACAGGCTCTCGGCACTGCACGGACAGGGCAACTGGTCGAACGTTCTGAGGTTGCCCGACAGATCGAGCGAAGGATCATTTCTTCGTAACGCGCGTCGGCCCATCGGCGGTCGGCCTTCCGGTGTGTCGGTGGAGCTGTTGGAACGTGGCGATGGCGGCCGGCTACCAGAGCTCGTCGTCGGTCGGCGGTTTGTGGTGCGTGGTCGGCGGCCCGGCGCCCACGACGGCGCTGAACAGCGGCATCAGCAGGAATCCGGCCACGAAGCCGCCGACATGGGCCCACCAGGCAACACCCCCGGCCGCCTGCTGCTGCAAGGCGTCCTGGCCGGCCAGCAACTGGTAGACGAACCAGAGACCGAGGACGAACAGGGCGGGCAGGTCGATGATCGTGATGAAGACGAACAGAAAGACCAGCGTATGGACGCGGGCCCAGGGCCAGGTAACGGCGTAGGCCCCCAGCACGGTCGCCACCGCGCCGCTGGCGCCGATCACCGGCGTCATGCTGCCGGGGCCGACGATCCAATGGCTGGTGCTGGCCAGCAGGCCTCCGGTCAGATAGAGGATGGCAAACGGCACCGGCCCCAGCCGGTCCTCCACGTTGTTGCCGAAGACCCAGAGGAACCACATGTTGCCGATCAAGTGGAGCCAGCCGCCGTGCAGAAACATGCAGGTAAACAGCGAGGCGAAGACTTGGCGCGGCACCGGCTCGAGCTGCACGGCGCGTTTTCGGACGACGGGAAAGCCGTGCAGCGGGTGGGGGACGGCCTGGCGGATCTCGATCTGGATCGGCCGGTGGCGAACCAGGGAAGCGATCCGCGCCGGCACGAAGCCGCGCTGATAGGCGAGGATTTGCCGCTGGGAAGGCGGCAACCGCTGCATCCACAAAAACGCCAGCGCGTTCAGCGCGATCAGGGCGTAGGTGACAACCGGCGTGCGCTCGGTGGGGTTGTCGTCGTGGAAGGGGAACAACATCGGGCCACCGGCCTAGGGGTCGGCCTGCTCGTCGGTGAGTTGATCGACCGGCAGCGCGATCCCTTTGAGGATACCTTCGCAGACGAGGTTCCTGCTGACGAAGCACTGGAATTCGCAGGTCATGATGGTGCGGCGGAGCTTCAGCAGGCGATTGACGATGACGAACCGCTCGCCGGGCCGCACCACGCCGCGGAAACGGACCTTCTCCAAACCGCCGAAGCCGATCAGCCCTTCCATCAGCTTGTGCTTCTGGCTGTAGTAGCTGGCCAACTGTGCCGCGGCCTCGCACATGATTACCCCCGGCATTAGGGGCATACCCGGCATGTGGCCCCGGGCCCAGAACTCGTCCGGCCCCAGATCCTTGTACCCAACAACGATGTTCCGCTGGCGATCTTCGTAGCAGATCGCGGTGAGCTGCTCCATCTCGAAGCGCTGGGAGTTGTGGCGACGGATCTGCTCGGTGTCGGCGATCACGTCGTCGAGGTCGTATTCGGAGAAATCGAGGATCAGCGGCTTCTTCACCACACCTAACTCCTTGCCGAATCGAGGGTTACCTGCTTCGTAGCCCCACCGGGATCAAGTCCGCACCAAGCGGCGTTTGGCCTTGCGGGCCTTGCAGTTGGCCGGTCGCTTGCCGTGATTGGCCTTCTTGAGCACTCGTCCAGGTTTTGCCATAGTGCGGGTCTCCTGTCTCTGAAAGTGTTTCCCGTCTGTTGAGATGAACCTATAAGTTTACCACTCCACCCGGCCGGTGTGAAGGTGGCAGGTCTTGGCAAGCGCCCCCCCTGTGAAGTGGCCTGACCGCGGCCGCACGATCTGGCTCGTCGGATCGCCCGTTGACAGAGTCGCGCAGAGGGCGGCCGAGGCAAAGGCACCCCGGGAAGGACCGGCAGGGACCTATCGCGTCGACTGCGCCAATTCGGCCTCAAGCTGGCGGCTGAAGGCCAGCGCCGTTTCGACGTCGTCGGGCGGGGCCAGCAACGTGTCGAGCCAGCCAAGGTAGCGGTCCAGGACTTGCTCGGGCCAGCGGTCCAGGTCGTTGCGGGCTGCTTCCATCCGGCTCTCGACCAGGTGCGTGCAGCGCGTGACCGGGTCCAGCGGAACCACCATCGAGGCCGATTTGATCGTGTGCAGAATCCGCGCGACCACCCGAAGACGCTCTTCGCTGCGATCACCGGCCCGCCATCGATCAAGCTGCCCGCGCAAGTCGGCGGCGCGGCCGATCAGCTCGTGCTGAAAAGTGTGCCACAACCTCGGGTCAATGCCTCGGGGGCAAGGCACATCGCCTTGCGGCTCGGGACGTTGCTGCACGGCTTCGCCGCCCGGTTCCTCGGTCTCGATCGGCTCGTCGGCGGGCAGGGGACACGGTCGGGGCGCCGCCGGCGCGGCTTGGGCCTGGGGGGCTATTTCGCTGGTGACCTCGCGCAACGCCGCCGCGCGATTCTCCCGCTGCGCGGTCGAGATCAGCTCGTCGGCCAGGCGCACCACTTCGGCCAACTCCGGTTTGGAGACCTGGGCGTCGGCCCCCACGGAGTTTCCTTTCTTGCGGTTGTCGGGCGTGACGATCGAGGAGTAGAGCAAGACGGGCAGTCGCTTCAGTTGGGCGTGGCCCTTGATTCGCTTGGTGAGGTGGAATCCGTCGACCTGGGGCATTTCGACGTCGGAGATAACCAGATCGCCGACGTCTTCGACCCGCCCGGTCTCGCCCAGCGTCCGCTCCATCCACTCCCACGCTTCGGCGCCGTTCTCGAAGAACTGCAACCGCGTGTAGCCGCTTGCCCGCAGCGTGTTGCCGATCGCCTCGCGAACCGTGGGGGAATCTTCGGCCAGCAGCAGCCTGAGCTCCTCTCGCGGCAGCCCCAGGGGGTTGTCGACGAAGTCGGTACGGAAGTACTGCTCCGTGACCTCGTCGAGGATCATCTCGAAGTCGAGCATCACGATCAGTCGATCGTCGCACCGGGCCAAGGCGGTCACCGGCGTGTGCGACAGCGCCGTCAGCCCCGGCACAGAGAGGATGTTCTCCCAGCTCAGCCGGTGGATCCGCTCCACGTCGTCGACCAGGAAGGCCGTCTGCTGCTGGTTGAAATCGGTCAGGATCATGTTCGACTCGGCGTGCTCTCCCTGCGACTGAATGCCCAGGTGTTTCAGCAGCGACACAACGGGGATCACGTTGTCGCGGAGCCTGAAGACGCCGCGGATCGAGTGATGGGCGCGCGGCAGGGCGGTGATCTCGGCCGTGGGGAGAACCTCGCGGACCTTGGCCACGTTGATGCCGAAGGTGTAGTCGGACACGTTGAAGACCAGCAACTCGAGCTCGTTGGTGCCGCTCTCGAGCAGAATCTCCTTGTCCAGCAGAATATTGCCTAAGCTCGACATCGCACCCTCCGCGGACCGTTCTGCCATAGCCAAAACCGGTTGGTGCGATTCGGCAAATCTTCAAGGCCGCCGCCGGTCGGGAAGCAGTTCCAAGGCGGTGGGTGATTCCCCGAAACGCGCAACCCCATTGCACACATCCCCACGAGCAGCATCGGTGATTCGGCTTGCCGAGTCTGAGAAAGTTCGTCCGCGGCAATAGAATCCGCCTGTAACGCAGAGAGCGAATAGGCGGCAGGGTTCCGGTCGCAGGGGCGGCACCGGCCGCGAGGAATGCGCGGGCCGGCCGCAAATACCGGCTACGGCCGGGCGAGCCACGCTTCCAGAACGGCCCGACGTTGGTCTTCGTCGCCAGTGGCCAGCAGACGGCCTTGGCCTTCGTCGAGGATCTGATCGTACAGCCGCGTGGCGTCCGCGGCTGAGAGCAGTTGCTCCGCCTGGTAGTAGCGCAGCTCGGCCAGTACCGGTAGCATCGCGTCCTGATCGGTGCGGGAGAGATTCTCGGCAAGACTCGTCACGCGGCGTTGCACGTGCAACGCCTGCATCGACGGCATCGGCTTCAGCGCAAAGTTGTCGTCGATCTGGGCAAGGACCTCCCGGACCAGCGCGCCGACCAGATTGTCCCCGGCCAGCTGGGCCTTGAAGACCTCGCTGCTGTTGAGCGATTTGGAGGTCCAGAGGGCCTGCTTGCCGGCCACGTCGAACAGCCGCGCCCGCATTATCGTTTCGCTCCGACCGGTCAGTCCGACCGCCCGAGACGACAGACTGACGGCCACCAGCGCGTGCAGTCCTTGGCGTTGCGCCTCTTCGATCAAATCGTCCTGGCGGCCGACGCCCAGGAACGCGACTTGGGCGAAACGGGCGTCTTCGGGAAAGGGCCACTTGCCGAACTTGCCGTCGCCGATCCGCTGCTGCAGCGCGGCGCCGAGGCCCGGGCCGGCCGCCCCAACCAGGCCGACCAGGTCTTCCGGCGATTGGATCCTCGGCGGCGCCGTGCTGCCCAGCCAGGGCACGCCGAAGGCCCAGCGCAGCCCGATCACCGGACGTTTCGCCCCGGGAAACCATCGCAACCGCTCCTGCAGCTTCGCGGCGTCGCCGACGATCAGTTCGACGTGTGCGTCACGCGTGTACTGGCGGCTCGTGTCGGCATACGTCAGCCCTCCGGCAACGGCCGGATAGCCCCCAGAAGCTATCGGCGAGAGGGGCTGCACACTGGTGCCGGCCAGCGGCGAGGGTCGGCCGGCGGACGGCGAGCGGCCGCCCGGGAAACCCGAGGCGGGGCTGCGGCCGTGGCCGCGGGGCGTCGCCGTGACCGCCGCGGGGATTGGCTGCCCATCGAAAAGCATCGCGTAGGTGATCTGCGAGTTCCGCGGTTGCGCCCCCGGACGGCCCGCCTGGTTGGCGAGCGCCAGGGTTTCCTCGTCGCCGGGAATCCTGATCGGCGCCAGGTAAGGCAGCTCCTTGGCCGAGGCGGAAGCCGCCAGCCAGACCCGGCCGTCCGGGCTGCCGACCACCTTGTTCTCTTTCCAACCCCACCTGTCGGAACCCAACTGGTAGCTCCAGACTTCCTCCTTGCGCCCCGTGTCCAGCAGATGGCCGTCGACCAACACGTACTGCGATCTGAGAAACCACATCTGCTCGGACCACAGATGGCCAAGGTCTTCGAACATCGCGACGGCTTCGCCTTTGCGTAGCTCCCACACGACCACGTTGCGGCTGTCGACGGCGGCAAGTCGCGACCCGTCCCGGTTGAAGGCGCAGCGGGCCACGGTCATCCGCTGTCCTAACTCGGCCAGACTTCCGCGGAGCTGACCGTCGGCCGCGTCGATCAGCTTGCCCGGCCAGTGGTGCTTGTCCTTGGGTGTGAACACCGCCAGGTACTTCCGCCCGGGGCTGGGCGCGGCGCAGCTCACCCCGTCGACCGAGTAGACCTCTTGGCAATCGGGCAGTGACCAGACGACCAGACGCTTCTGCCCGTCGAGCGTGGCAACGCGCTGCGGGCCGATCAGGCATCCCCAGCCAGGGCCGCGGTCTGCTTCGGGTGCGAAGCGCCAATCGGTCACCCGATCGCCGTCGTCGAGCGACCAGACTTCGGCCCGCCCGGCGGCCAGCAGCAGGGCCTGCGTGCCGTCCGGGCTGACGTCGGCCAGCAGCGACTTGTCGGGCAGCTCGATCCGCCCGAGGCGTTTGCGGGTTTCCAGGTCGTAATGGTCCAGCCAGTGCCCGTCGGGAAAGGTTTTGCCGATGGCCACGGTCCGGGCCGCCTCGGGCGAGGAGAACAGGATGCGGGCCACGTCGCCGATTTCGACCTGCAACTGCACGGCCCGATTGCCGACCTTCTCGTTCGGCGGCGGCGCGGCGTCGGGCTCGTAGGCCCATTGCCGCGGCGGTCGGGCCACCGGCGGCGGCTTGCTGCCCGACTTCTCGTCGAACAGCCACTCAATCCCCTTCGGAATGCCCTCGGCAATCATGCCGTCGTAGTGCCCGCCGCTGGAAGCCACGTGAACCGTCAGCCGGTCTCGCGGGGCGTTCTCCCACGCGAACCGCAGATGGCTGGCGAAATCGACCTGCTGCTTCGGCGGCACGACGGGGTCGTCGCTGGCATAGAACAAGAACACGGGGCAGGTGATTCGCGTGGCGTGCAGGTGCGGCGAGCATCGCTTAAAGAAATCGTCGCTGTCCGGCAGCAGCTTGCCCAGCGCGGCCAGGTCCGGGCCGAGGTTCTTCGGAACGTCGCCCACCGGGGCGTAGGCCAGGCAGCCCTTCACCCGGCTGCCGTGCGCCGCATACAGCAACGCCAGCGTGCCCGCCGAACTGTGGCCGGCCGTGTAGATGTGGTCGGGATCGATCTCCGGCAGACGGGTCGTGGCGAACTCGACCGCGTTGCGGGCATTGACCAGCCCGGCACAGGCCTCGGAGAACGCCCGGTAGGCTTGCCGCATTTCCTCGGGCGTGGGCTCGCGGCCTTCGGGCAGTGCTCCGTCGACCTCGTAGGCCACCACGACGAGGCCCTGTCTCACGTAGGGGATGTGCTCGTCGCGGTCGCCGACCTGCAGCCGGGCCCCGGAAAAAGAAGTCCCGCCGGCGGCGGCAATCAACACACAGCCGACCGACTCGGGGCGCTGCCTGCCCGACGGCGTGTAGACGTAGAGCGTGTCGGCGCAGCCGGGCTGCGTCGGCGGCACGCCCAGTCGGACCTCGCGGAACTCGACGCCCGGCTCCAAGGGCTCCGCCTCGCCGAGTTCGGGATACCGCGGCTGGGGAATGAAGTCGACCATGAACCGCCGGGCCGTCTCGACGCGCGGCTTCGACACGGACGGCCCGGCCCGCGGCGCGGACGAGCCGGGAAAGACGCTTGGCGGCGGCGGTACATTGGCCGATTGCACGGCTTGTCTTTCGGCAGCCCGCCGCCCTTGGACCCCCAGGTGGCCTGCGATCATCAGGACAATCAGGACCGGTGCAATCTGCAACCCGAGACCAGTCAACCACAAGAGAAACGCGCTGCCGGCCACGCGCCAACGAGACAACACGAAATAGTGCCAGAAAAACGGAACAAACATCGCGGCCAGTCCACAGCCTGTGCTCTCGCTGAACGCCAACCCCAGGCCGATGAAGACTGCGACGATCATCAGGCAACCGCCGCTTGCGAAAATCAGACCGAGCAACGTGTGCCAGCCGTACTCGCCGCTCATGATCGTGCCTACAAGCCCCAGGCCGAAGAGGCCCAGCGCGAGGACCATTCCGATCGTCGTGCAGACGGTCACCGCCGGACTGTCGGGATTGGGATACGAGTCGCGAGCCCGGCGCGGGCGAACCGGCGCCTCCGGGATCGCGGCCACCGGCAGCGGTTTCGCGGCCACGGTGGGCTTGGCTTCGGGCACGGCCTGGGCAATCGGCAGCGCCTTGCCGGCGCTGAGTTCCTGCTCCAGGAAATCGTCGAGCGACCCGGCCGGCGAGCCGGGTGGCGACAACGCGGGCGTCGATGCCGGCGAGGGGCCTTTCCGTCGCTTCGCGGCAAACGCGTCCGGCTCGCCGTCGTCGAGGATCTCCAGCTCGTCGGCCAAGGCCGGAATCTCGACGACCGCCCCGCACTTCTGACACTTCAACCGCTTGCCGGCCAGCTTCTCGGCCGCCTTGTAACGCGCGGAACAGCCGCTGCAACGAACGTCGATGCTCATGGGTATTTCGCGTGGATGGTCGCTGAAGTCGCAAGACTTCAGACTTGGGACCGTCTTGGCGTCGCGACAATCTGAATTCTTGCTGGGCTGCTGCGAACTCAGCGACAAGTCGCTTCAGCCACCGTTCGGCCGATGCGCCGCGTTTCTGGAACAGCCCTCACCTCTCGGATTCGTCCTCCAGACCCCCTCTACCGATCCCCCATTATATGCCATTAGGCCGGATGTCACTAGATGTACAGGGCCAATACGCGGAAATCCCCTGACACCCCGTTGACATTCCTTGGGGCAGTGGGGCATATTGCGGCCAGACTTCCTTCCGGCCGGGTCGGACAGGCGTTGGCCCGCCACGATTCAATCCGGAGTTATTTGTTCATCCAATGTCTTAGTTGGACCGGACCGTCGGCAACCCCGGCGGCGGAAGCCCCGCCCGACGGACACATCTTGCACGTCGACGCGGATGCCTTGCCCGGCGGCTCGGGCGACACCTGGGCCGACGCGGCGGCATCGC
>JAFGRD010000050.1 GCA_016935315.1 Pirellulales bacterium | reverse complement strand
CTCAATAATTCCAACCGGTTGTCACCACAGGACTTACGACGCGTTTTCCGCCCCATTTTCGGCCGTTTGGGGAGCAACCCAGGCGGCAAAGAACTGACGCAACCACATATGCCACAGAGGCTTGCGTCAACGGGCCTGTTTCTCACCGGGCCGAAAGTATGCGAAACAATTCGAGTCCCCGGCGGCCGGAGGGCCCGAAGTCGTGTCGCCGCTGGGCGGCTGGCCCCCTCGGTCCGCGTTGGACGCGCAAAAAACGTGTGAAGAATGAAGGCGTGTCAGAATGTGTCGAGAATGAAGTGGTGGCCCTTGTGGTACTTCACGCCCGTCTGGATCTTCCCGCACGCCGGCAGCATTTGATGCTGTCGGGCACAGCCGTCGTAGCGATGCTGCGGGTAGTAGTTGTGCCACTGCTGGTTGTAGACCGGCACCCGCATCTCCGGTGGATAGCGGAAGTAGAGGTCTTCACTGCTGCGATAGTAGTCGGTTCCCCAGAAGTTCTGCGGGTAGAAGACATAGGGATAGTAGTACAGGCGGTTCCAGTCTTGGGTGCTGTAGCTACGTCCCCACTGGCGGCCGTAGGCCTGTTGAGCCTGGGCTTCGACGACGCTGAGCATGGTCAGAACGGCGGCTGCGCAGAGCAGCACCATCACGGTCCGGCGGATCATGGAGTCCCCCCTTTTTGACAAGCTGCACGGGCGCCACAGCGCCCGCAAACTGGGTCATTGTATTATGGATGGTTGCATTGCGAATGATCCAAGCCGACCAACGGGGGGCCGGAAGAATCGGGCTTCCGTTGGTCGCCCTCGCGCATTGACTGTGCAAGCATCAATAAGAGCATCGGCACGCGACCCGGCCCGCATTAAGCGAATATCCGCTACAGGCCGCACAAGCGGCACGACCGGCCGGCGGTCAGCCGCGGCCGGGCACCTGGCGCAGTTTCGGCGTGCCGGGGGCGGGCATGGGGCCGGCAGCCTGCTTCGGACGCTGCGACGTGCCGGTCAGCAAGTTGTCGATGGTGGCCGCATCCTGCAAACGACGAAAGTACTCGGCCATTGCCGCCCGCAGCTTCTTCTCGTGGAGATCCTTGTAGATCAAGTCGCGGACCGAGGCCATCTCGACCTCGACCGGCTTGGTGCGGCCTTCGCAATAGAGGATCGCGTAGCGCTCGCCCAATTGGACAACGCCGGAGAGTTCTCCCGGCTTCAGGGCAAACGCCTCCTGTTCCAGAAGCGGCTGGCCGCCGTGCTTTTTGATCGGCGGAATCTCGCCCCGCAAGGCCCGGCTGCCTGGCTCGATCGAGTACTCCACGGCCAACTCGCCGAAGTGCTCGACCGTAGGTTTCTCTCGAGCCATTTCCCACACACGTTGGGCACGGCGGAGATCGCTCATGACGATTGCCCGGCATCGCACCCGGGGACCGTAGTTCGCCTCGAAACCCTTCGCCAAGTCCTCCTCCGTCAGCTTGACGGAACCGCTGGCCAGCTTCCTCAAGGCGATCGAGGGCCAAACGGCGTCGCGGCGATAGACGTCGGCGGAAACGCCCTGCTGCTCGGTGACCAGTTCGAGCCAGGCCTCGATGTCCGGCTTGCCGTCCTTCAAGGGGAGCGAATCGGCGGCTGCCCGGGCGATTTCCTGGTCGATGTCCTGCGGGGTGATGGTGATTTTCTGTTTTTCACAGGCCTGCTCGATCAGCGTGCGATTGATGGTGCCTTCGAGCACTTCTGGGCCGTGCCGCTCGATACACTCCTCGGCCAGCTTGTTGACCGTGATCTGCTGGCCGTTGATCGTGGCCGCCACGCCCGGCATCGCCCGGCTCTTTACCGGATCGTCCATCACGTTGACCACTTTCGCCTGCTGCTGCAGTTGGCGGAAGACGTCGCGGGAGACCTCGCGGAGCTTTCGGTCGCGGACGAGTTCCTCCAACTTGGGGGCGACCTTGGCGGAATCCACCACTCTGGCTCCGGGCAGCAGGTGGCTTCGCTGGATGATGACGAACTGCCCGCCGGCAGGAATTACCGGCGAGATCTCGCCGTCTTGCATCGTGAAGGCCGCCTGCTCGATTTCCGGGAAGTTGCCGTGCTTGCGGATCGGCTGGATACGCCCGCCCAGGCTGGCACTGGGCGCGTCCTCGGAATACTGCTTGGCCAGCTTGGGAAACTGCTCGGGATCGGCCACCACCTTGGCGCGTACTTGTCGGGCCTTTTCCAGGGTGCTGCAGGAGATCAGCCGGGCATCGACGGCCGCGCCGTACCTGGCCTCGTATTCCTCGCGCAGTTCCTCGGGCGTCACGGCCAGCCGGTCGCTGGCCAGGCGGCGAAGGGCCAAGATCGGCCAGATCACGTCCTCGGCATATTGCGTGGGGTTGATGCCGCGTTCGCTCTCGAGCAGCGTCAGCCACTCGTCCTTGGGAATCGAGAATCGCGTGGCCATCCGCGCGACTTCGGCGTCCACGTCGGCCCGGCTGATGACGATCCCCCGCCGCTGGCACTCTTGGGCGATCAGATACTTGTTGACCACGCTTTCGAGGACCTGCACGCCGTAGCGGCGGAGGCACTCCCGGCCGAGGACTTCACGCGACACTTGCCGCCCGTTGACCATCGCGACTGTTTTCGGCTGCGACTTGCGGTTTGCGGTGGCCGCCGAGGGTGAGGTAGCCGAGGGCGACGACGGGGTCGCCCTGCTGGCTGCCGCGCCGGTCGTGGCACGGCCAGCGGCCGAACCTTGTGCCGGGGGATTCGCGTTGGCCCGATCGGCCCCCCAGTAGTACCGGATGCTGAGAGCGACAGCCACGACGACGAGGCTGCCAAGGAACATTCCCAGTCGCAGCTTGCGTCTGCGGGTTCGGGAGATGACGTCTTCGGTGTAGACGCAGGACATGACGGTTCCTCCGTAAACCATTCTTATACAAGGGATTGCGCATTCACGCCGCGGATGGCGCACCGTGGCGGGCGGGCAAGTATAGAAATGTCTCCGCAACGCTTCAAGAGCGATTTGGGGAACCCCGCGTTCCGACGTTCCGGGGTTCGCGTTCCGGGGCGGCGAATCCTACAGAACAGCGACGACCTCGCGGGCGATACTGACCTCGACGGACCCGTCGGCGAGCGAGAAACGGACTATGCGGCCCTTGTTTCCGCCGATATGCTGGGCCACCACTGGAATGCCATGCTCTCTGAGATGTGCGAGCACCGCTTGGCAGTTTTGCTGGCCCACGTCGCGTTCGTTGCGCGGGCCGAACATGGTCGCTCCGCCGGTGATCTTGGCGGTCAGTCTTCCGGGATAGGCACCTTGGGCCACCAGTCGCCTTTTCAGTTCCAGCACCGCCGTGTCGGCGAATTTTCCCGGCAGCGACACGGTGCCGCGGCTGCGGGGCAGCACGATGTGCGCCAAGCCTCCTTGTTTGCCGCCGCGATCCCAGACGGCAATGCCGATGCAAGATCCAAGCAGCGTCTCCAGGAAATCGGGACTCTTGCCGAAATCAACTCCGGCCATTTTCACCCGAATGGTTCTAGCTTTCGTAACCGTTGCAGTCATTCCCTGCCCCTGAGACCGACACACACGCGACACTACCTCGAACGAACGGCTTTCGGCGCGGGCGGTGATTGCCGCAACCGACCCACTCGGACAATGAGCCCCACGGCGCCGTCTGTGCCTTATAGAAACCTAGCCCGCCAAATGAAAACACGCCGCGTGGCAGGTTCGCGGAAGCCGCAGATTTCCGATTGTGCCGGAGGCACGGGTTTGTGCACCTGATTGGATCGGTCGCATCAGTTGGACGGTGCCGGCTGGGTGGGCCCCGGGAGAACGCCGGCCAGAAGATCGCCGCCGAGAAGGCGAACTTGGCGGTGATATGGCGGCGGGTCGTCGACTCGACTTCGGCGTACATGCCCGTCCGCATCTTGTGCGGATCGCGACCAGCAAGCAGGAACACCACGAAAATCAGGATCAGCGTTCCATTGGACCGCAGCCCGGTAGGCGTGCCGACAGTCTGCGCGGCCATGTATAGGGCAATTGGGCCTTCGGGCCCTCAGAAATCTTCATCTGGTCGAAGGAAAGGTCCCACTGCTCCAGCTTGGCGAGCAATCGCTGTACCAGACTGCTGGAGCTTTCACTGTAGTCACTTGCCGTGTTGACCACTGCTTGAATGGCCAGCGTCAATACCAGGCCCAGAACGCCCGGAATCGCAACGACCATGATTGTGTCCGGGAGACACGGCGTCTATGATGCTCGAGTGCGCTGAGCAACTGCGGGGAACTGCCGGATGCCTGTTCCTTCCGGCTTCTGCCGCTGTCCCCCACCGGCCGAGGCCAGTCCCATGGATCGAGCGTGGCTGCTGCACTTGATGCGAGAGAACAAATACTTGCTGCTGCTGTTGAGCCTGCTTCTCTTGGCAGTTGTGGACCCGCTGGTCGAGAGGACCTCGCTGCCCATTCTCATCCTGAACCTCCTGCTTTGTGTCGTGGTGGCGGCAGCCGTCTACGCCCTGAGCCAGCAACGGCGGCCGTTCCTGGGGACGTTGGTCTTGGGCGGCATGGCCCTCGGGGGCATCTGGGCCAGCTACTTCACCGAAGGGGCGGCGGCCGATATCCACTACTACGCGGTTGTCATTCGCTTCCTGGCCTACGTCACTTTCTTGATTCTCGTGGTTGTCTTGATCCTGCGGGACGTGCTGCAGAACGGGGAAGTGACCGCCAACCGGCTCTACGGGTCCATTTGCGTATACTTGCTGCTGGGCGTAGTCTGGGCAACGGTGTACGCACTGATCGCATTCAGCCAACCCGGATCGTTCACGATTGCCCAGTCGTACCTGCCGCTGGAAGATCATGCAGGCCTTGGCTACCACCGGTTCTCCATCTTCCTCTACCACAGCTACGTCACGCTGACGACGCTGGGATACGGCGATGTCTCGCCCGTCTCGGAGGTAGCCAGGACGTTCTCTTGGCTCGAGGCGGTCGTGGGGCAGCTCTACCTGGCCGTGCTGATTGCGAGGCTGGTGGGGCTATACATCATCCACCACGAGCGACAATGAGGGCATGAGGCGGAGTTTTCAGCCGCCGCTGCATTGCCGACACAGCGTGCGTCCAGACGCGCGTGCCTGCGGAACGTGTGCCTGCGGCGTGTACTTGCCCGCCACCACGGCCCAGCGATATCCGGAGGTGCTGCTGACCGGAATGTACTTTTTGAAATGCCGCTCCCAACGGTGTCCGGTTTCGGCATCGTAGACCGTTGGAAAAGACGCGGTGCTGACCAGCGACCACTTGCCGTCGTTGCCAAGCCGGAGAAAGACGGGAGCGCCGCTGGCGTTGAGCTTCTTGGCGAGTTCCGGATCGATGGCGGCGATTTTCTCGTAGCCCTGTTGCGGCGTGATCCGCAAGTCCAATCGCCAGGCCTCCTGAGTGGTTCCTTCGCCGAAGGCGTTCCAGAACGTGCCGTCGGGCTGAACGTAGCTCCATACGCGGTGGCCCAGCCGCCGGCTGTAGTGGTTGTAAACGTATCCGACTTTGACCTCTTCGGGCGCAACCGGTTTCAGCGATACGCTGATCGGATCGAATCGCAGAACGCCGCCCGCCTCGCCCGGGTCCTGTACGGTCTCGGCCCAGAGAGCCTGGCCGACCACGACTCCAAAAGCCGTCAGCGTCAGGAGGGCTACCGCTGTTCGAAGAGCCCGGCGGGTCGTTGGCCTTGTTGAACGTTGCATCGTGATTGTCTCCAGACAGTAGTAGGGGGTTGGCCCACGAGAAGTTCCGGAAGCCAACGCTCGACACGGGGTTATCGGTGGCAAGGCGTCTACCCCCTAGCCCGCGACGATGGGCCTCCTGGATCAAGGGGGCCGCTCGCGCTAAGGGGGCAGAATGCTGCTCTCGACAGCATCTGATACTTGAACATAGCTCACGGTGCGGCGCCGAGAGCGACGAGCACCGTTCCTGCCGGCCGTTGGCCTCGGGACCCGCAAAACCGGGCGAATCCTTGATCGTAGCGAGACCGAAGCCCCGCAGCGAGCTAATCGACGAGCCGAGGCAGACAACGGCGCAACGCCGGCCACCAAGCCTTCGCGAGCCGTCCACGGCCGCCCGACAACCGGCTATCCGGCCGGTTGGCCTGCCTCGTAGGCCAAGCTCTGAAGGAACCGCTTCGAGGCGGAATACTGGGCGGGCGGAATGTCGCGGACTTGCTCTTGTAGTTGCGCGAGCATTCTGTCGGTGACCTGTTTGGCCTGCATGTACTCGTCGGCCCCAATTCCCCCGCGGGCAGCTCGCTGGGCAAAGATGGCCTCCAGCCGGGCTCGGCTGGCCGTATATTCTCCCGAGGCCAGGAAGGCGGGCCAAGTGATGGTGCCGTTGACCGAGTCCACTTCGCTCGGGCTGAGCGGCTGCGGCTTGCCCGCCTGCGCGTAGCGGACCAGGTCTTCCATGGATGCCCGGGGACCGCGCTCCGCGGCTCGGGCCCGACGGTTGGCTGCTCGCGTGTCGAAGTACGCCGAAGTGTACTCTTGGTAGTTCTGGATTTCGTTGCTACGGGCAACGCTGTAGTTGACGGCGGCAGCCGAATTGTCCAGATTGGCCTGGCCTTGGGACCGGATCACATTGCCCAGGCCCCTCATCGCCCCTTCGGCAGCGGTCGAGGAATGGTAGGACGGGCCGTAGCCGCCATAACCGCCCACATAGGCAGTCTTGCTAGGTGGCGTGATCGGCTGGGTGGTTTGGGCGTAGGCGACCAGCGCGCCGACGGGAACCGCCAGGGAGAAAAGCATCGCGAGAGCTCTCATCACATGAATCTCCTGAAGTTGACCCGGCCCAGGCGACAACACCACAGAGTGGTACATCTTACCCCAGGCCCTGCAGGGTGCTTCCTCGCATAGACTTCAGCGGTCGTGCCGAGTTTTCTTTTCCTCGAAGGTAGTATAGTATAGTATTCCAAAATCAGCCCGTGTCAACTGTTACCAGCCTGCCGGCCAGATATCGAGGATCCCGGCGGCACGAATGTGGAGCAAGCAATGAAGAAATCCGGCGTCGCAGCCTTGGCGTGGATCGTTTTGTTGTCGGCGGTGGGGCTCAGTGCCGCGGCCGATGGGGCGGATTTGCTGAAGGCGGTCGCAACGGGCGACGAGAAAGCCCGGTTGGAGGCGATCGACACTTTGGGGCGAACCGGCGAGAACCTTGACGGCGCGGTCCCCGCCCTGATCGGGCAATTGGGCGACCCGTCGGCGACAATCCGGGCCCATGCCGCCCACGCGCTCGGGCAGATCGGGCCGACGGCCAAACCAGCGGCCGAGACCCTGGCCGGGCTGGCTGGCGACGAAGACGTTCGGGTGCGCCGCGAGGCCGTTCGGGCCTATCGGAGTATCGCGCCCGGACCCGAAGTGTCGATTCCGCTTTTCACCAAACTGTTCGAGGATTCGGAGCCGGAAGTCCGCATCCACATCATGGACGCGTTGGCCGAGGCCGGCAAGGAGGCGGTGCCGGGCATGATTCGGGCACTGGAGAACAGGAAGGCCACCTATTGGGCGTGCCTGGTGTTGGCCGAAATCGGGTCCGACGCCGAAGCAGCAGTGCCGGCGCTCGAAAAGCTGTTGCAGACCGACGATCGGCCCGAGGTCTGCCGCGAGGCGATTCTTGCCCTGGCTGCCATCGGGCCGGGCGCCGCCGGCGCCGTTCCCAGCCTGATCAAGGTTCTCGACGAGAAGGAGCCGATCAACGACGGGCCGGTCGTGTACGCCCTCGGCGCCATCGGACCGAAGGCCAAGGCGGCCGAACCGATCATCAGGAAGCTGGCCAACGACGAGGCCTCTTCCCCGTTTCTTCGCACCGTGAGTCTCTGGGCGTTGGCTCGGATGAATCCAGACGACAAGGAGCTGGCCAAGGAAGTCATTCCGCGGCTGATCGACGCCCTGAAGGCCCCCGCGCCAAGGCTCCGGGCCGCGGCCGCCCGGGCACTGATCGACCTGGACCCTGATCCGGAGGTTGTCCGGCCGCTGATGAAGAAGGCCATGGACGACGCCAGTCCGGAAATGCTCAACGACGTGATGCATGCGCTGTCCGGTCTGGGCGAAGAGGCCGTGCCGCGGTTGATTGGCGCCTTGGGGGCAAAGGAGGTCCGCGCCAGGGCGGCGGCAATCCTCGCCCGGATCGGCCCCCCGGCCAAGGCAGCCGTGCCGGCACTGATCGAAGCACTGAGTGACGAGAACGCCGAGACCCGCGGGGAAATCCTGCTTGCCCTGGCCGCCATTGGTCCGGAGGCCAAAGCGGCCGTGCCGGCCGCGGGCAAGGCCCTGCAGGATGAGGACATGAACGTGCGCTACGCGGCTTGCTACGCGTTGGGTCAGATCGGCCCGGCAGCCATGCCCGCCAAGCCGAGATTGCTGAAGAACCTCGGCGGCCCCGATCAGTTCCTGTCGATGGCCAGTGCGTGGGCACTATGTCGTATCCAGCCCGCGTCAGCCGAAATCTGCCGGAAGGCGGTCCCCGTGCTGACCGAAGCCTTGGCCGAACCCGACACAATGACCCGCGTGCAAGCGATCGAATCGCTGAAACTGCTGGGTCCCCACGCCAAGGACGCCCGAGGCGCGCTGGAGAAGGCGCTGAAGGACCCGGACGAGGCGGTCCGCGGCGCAGCGGCCGAGGCCCTGGAAGCACTCGGCAAGTGAACGGAAAGAGCGGCCCGCCATCTCCGTGGCAGCGCTTCGTCACAACGGCTGCCGTGCAGCCGTTCTGATTTGCGTGTGTTGCGGCCCCGGGTCCTGCGGGAGTCCGGGTCCTAGGGGAGTCCGGGCAAAAAGCGATCTACCGCCGTTCGGCAAAATCGGCTAAATAGAGGTGCCTGATCCCGGGGATCGCCCGTTCGCCTGGAGTCGTCTGCCGAAGGACGGCGGCGGACTTCAGACTTCCCGAATCGTGCAACTCGACTTGGGAATGTGCCTTCCCCGGTCATGGAGGACCCGAGCGATGGCTCATCCAGTTGCAGAACCGAGGGCCTGCTGTACCAGCCAGATTGTCATTCCCGCCCGCCTTGCCTCGACGCGACTACCCCGCAAGCTGCTGTTGAGGCAGACGGGAAAGTCGCTGTTGCAGCACACCTACGAGGCGGCACAGCGGGCCCGGCGGCCCTCGGGCATCTGCGTGGCGGCCGATCATCCGGAGATTTACGCCGCGGTTCGTGCCTTCCATGGCCGAGTCGAAATGACCGACCCGGCAGCCGCCAGCGGGACCGACCGCGTGGCCGAGGTCGCCCGGCGGCTCGACGGAGTGGACATCATTGTCAACGTCCAAGGCGACGAGCCGGAGCTGGCGGGTGAGTCGATCGACCTGGTCATTCGGCTGCTGGAGGAGGACCCGGATGCCGTGATGTCGACCCTGGCCACCCCGATCCGCAGCCGGCAACAACTGGAAGACCCGGCGTGCGTGAAGGTCGTGGTTGATGACCGCGGCAGGGCGCTCTATTTCAGCCGCAGCCCCATCCCACACGCCCGGGAGTGGGATAACTCGCTGCTGTCGGCGGATCCACCCCACTTCCACCAGCACGTGGGTCTGTACGCCTATCGTCGCGAGTGGCTTCTGCAACTTGCCCGGATGCCGCAGTCGGCCTTGGAGCAAATCGAGAAGCTCGAGCAGCTTCGAGTTCTCGAAGCGGGACACTCGATTCTTGTGGGCGTAGTCGACGAGCCCACTTTCGGAATCGACACACCGGAGGACTACCAGGCGTTTGTGGCACGGTGCGGGCTCCGAAAGTCCGCCTGAGCGCCCGCCGGCCTGCCCCGGGCAATTTGACGCGCACTCCTGCGACGGATAAGCTGAGGGGTTATTGACGTTTGCACAGTCAATGCGCGAGGACGATCAACGGGAGCCCGATTCTTTTCCGGCCTCCCGTTGGTCGGCCTTGATCATTCGCAATGCAAACATCAATAGTCCTCCACAAATCGTTTGACAGGCGCCGCAGTGAATCCGCATGCCTTTCCACGGTGTTCCAGAATGGTCTGATCGCCCCAGAAAGGTCTTTCGCCCCGAGAGAAACGCAGCAGAGGAGAGTCGCCATGTCCCAAGGTCTTCTCCGGACAATTGGATCGTCACTTCGATCGTCTCTGAAGCAGCTCGGCGAGCCCGATAGCCGGGACATGCGCCGCCGCATCGGTCGTCGCCCATTGGTCTGCGAATTGCTGGAAGAGCGCCGGTTGCTGTCGATGCAACCGCCCTCGGGGCCGCAGACGGTTTTCTACGACTACATCGAAGACGGCGTACTGCAAGGAGGACGCCTCGAGGTCGATTCGACCGACCCCTGTTTTGCGGTCGTCGAGTCCGCGGTCGTCGACTCCATGGAGACGGCTCCCAAGTGGAACGTCACCACGATTATCGACAACGGGCCGACCGGCAACCGCATTGACCTGGTGCTGGTGGGAGACGGATACATGGCCGGCGAACTGGGAACCTATCAAACCCATGTCAACAACGTGTTGCCCAGGTTCTTTGGAGAATCCCCGCTGGACGCCTACGCGACGTTGTTTAACGTACACCGGGTGGACGTCACCTCGAACGAATCGGGCGTGGACAACGACCCCACGGAAGGCATCGAACGCGACACGGCGCTCGATATGCGATTCTGGTGCGGAGGCACCGAGCGGTTGCTCTGCGTCAACGTGAGCAAGGCGTTGGCTGCGGCGCGCGAGGCCCCCGACGTGGACCAGGTGCTGGCCTTGGCCAATTCGACCAAGTATGGCGGGGCCGGTTATGGGAGCAGCGACCTGGCGACCCTTTCCGGCGGCAACTCCGCCGCGGTCGAGCTGGCGCTGCACGAGTTCGGGCATTCGTTTGGCGATCTGGCCGACGAATACACCTACGGCGGCGACACGGTCTACACCGGCTCGGAGCCTTCGCGCCCCAACGTCAGCATCTACGACGCGACAGCCATGGCCGCCCGACAGACCAAGTGGCATCTCTGGCTCGACGAGCCCAACGTGGATACGTTCGAAGGGGCCATGTACTGCCAGTCGGGCATCTACCGGCCCACCAACAACTCGAAGATGCGGAGTCTCGGCCGGCCCTTCGAACAGGTCAACGCGGAGCAGCTTGTGCTGAAGATATACGACACGGTCCGGCCCATCGACGACGCCACTCCGCCGGGCACCTACGATCAGACCACCGTGTTCTTCGTCGATCCGGTAGATCCGACCACGCACAGCCTGGACGTGCAATGGTATGTCGACGGCAGCCCGATCCCCGGGGCCGGCGCAACCACGCTGGACGCCTCCACGCTCGACCTGCTCCCCGGGACGCACACGCTCATGGCGGAGGTCGTCGACCCTACGAGCCTGGTGCGAGACGAAGCCCTCAGGGCCCTCCGGATGACCGAACAGCGGACCTGGACGCTGAATCGCACGGCCGGCCGTATCCAGGGCACGCTCTGGAACGACCTGGACGGCAACGGGGTCGACAACGCGGAACCCGGCATCGGCGGAGTTGCCGTCTCGATGTACTTCGACGACGGCGACGCGACGTTTGAGCCCGGTGGGAACGACGGCCTCGCGACCAGCCAGGTAACGGCCGGAGGCGGCGCCTATGCTTTCGCCGATCTGGAGGCGGGTGGCTACTGGGTCGACGTGGACTACGGCACGATCCCCTTGGCCGATTTCGTCCCCACCTGGGGGCGGAAGCCGTCTTGGATCGAGCTGGGAACCGGTGAGGACTGCGTGGCCAACTTCGGCTTTCGGGAGCACACCGGCCCGTTGACCGTCGGCACGGCCGCCGACGAGGACAACGGCGACTACACGGCCGAGGACCTGAGTCTCCGCGAAGCCCTGTTGCTGGCCGCCATTCATTCGAGCAATGACGTGATCCGGTTCGACGCCGCCCTGGCCGGTGGCACCATCGCGCTGGATCCGGCCTTGGGCCAACTGGAGATCGACAGCGACGTGGAAATCGATGGCCCTGGCGAGTTGACGGTCGAATTCGGCGGCAACGGCCGTGTTCTTACCGTTCCCGGCGGGGTAGCGGCCACGGTGAACGGTCTGACGATCTGTGGCGGCGGCATCTACAACGCCGGCGAGATGACCGTCGCTGGCTGTACAATCCTCGGCAACCAGACCGTCGAGACCCGCGGTGGCGGGGTCGTCAACTACGGCGCGATGACGATTGCCGACAGCACGCTCCGCGGAAACTCGACCGCGGCGACCGGCGGCGCCGTGTGGAACGCGGGCGAGCTAACGATTGCCAACAGCACGATCTCCGGCAATGCGTCCAACGGCGCCGGGGCCGGAGTTTTCAACGACGGCACGCTGGTGGTCACCAACACGACCGTGGTCGGAAACACCGGGGCACAAGGGGCCGCCGGCATCTTCAACGAAGACGGCGCCGTGAGACTCTACAACTCCATTGTGGCCGAGAACTTCCCCGACAACGTCGGAGGGCCAGGCGGCTTGGATTCCGCCAGCTCACACAACCTCGTCGGCGGCGATCCGAAGCTGGCCCCCCTGACCGATAACGGCGGTTTGACCTGGACACATGCCCTGCTGGACGGCAGCCCCGCCATCGACGCCGGCGTCAACGATCGCGCCGTCGATGCCGGCCTGAGCTGCGATCAGCGAGGCGCCGACCGGTTCCTCGACGGCGACGCCAACGGTACGGCCACTGTTGACCTGGGCGCCTTCGAGTTCCTGCCCGCAACGGTCGTCGGCCGCCGTGTCTTCTACCGAGATTCCGCCTTCGACGAGGCCGTCGCGCCCGACAAGCACGCACTATTGCCGGGCCAAACCGCCTCCTTCGCCAACTACACCAGCTACAGCCGAGGCATCAACGGCCTGGTGGTCGACATGGACGGGCTGCCGGAGGCCCGGGCGTTGGGTCCGGACGACTTCAGCTTCAAGACGGGCAACACCAGCACGCCCAACGGTTGGGCTGTCGCCCCCGCCCCGACCAGCATCACGATCCAACCCCACGCGGGCGTCGCCGGCTCCGATCGGGTCACCATCGTTTGGCCCGACAACGCCATCCAGAACCAATGGCTGCAGGCGACGGTGCTGGCCACCGCCGACACCGGCCTTGCCGAGCACGACGTGTTCTACTTCGGCAACGCCGTGGCCGAGGCGGGCAATACGGCGACCGACGCCAAGGTCAACGCCACCGACATGTTGCTGGCCCGCAACAATCCGCGAACGTTCCTCGATCCCGCGACGATCGACTTCCCCTACGACTACAACCGCGACGCCCGAGTCGACGCCACCGACATGCTGCTGGCCCGCAACAACCAGACACATTTTCTCAACGCACTTAGGCTGATTACCGTGCCGCAGGGCAAGACCGCCTCGGATAAGGCGGAGCCGGGGGCGGCGCGACGGCGCATGGCGGAATGGGTCTACGAATTCGAGCATGCCGCCGTCAAGCAATCGCCCGACGACCGCGGCCCGGCGGCGCGGGCGTCGGCAGCGGACTTGCTGCTGAGGGTGTCTCGGCCGTAGACGCACCGGGGCATCGATCGCGCGTCTCGACGTGCCTTGCGGCTTCTGACGCCGGCAACTCGACTACCGGGGCTGCTGGTCGCAGGTCCACTCGACGGCGTTGGCCAGCAGACGCAGGAAGCTCTCCTGACGGAAATCGTCGGGATGGCCCAGGGACGTGTAGAAGACGCGCCCGCCCTGCCGCCGGCGCACCCAAGCCACTGGGTGCGTGTGTTCGGGAAACGAGCCGGCCAGCAGCACGGTAACGTCGTCGGCCACCTGGGCGTTCTTGTAGAGGGTGCCGTGCGAGGCGAACGGCTCGACGCCGGCCAGCACCGGATGGTCCTTGGCCTCCTCGACGATCTTCACCTGGGTAATCGGGTTGCTGAAGTGCCCGTCGTAGTCTCCGCCGAGCACCTCCTTGTCCAGCTCCAGCCAGTTCTGCAGGGCATGGCTGGCCGTGCGGATTGCGACGATCGCCCCGCCGCGACGGCAGAAACGCTTGATGCGCTGCAGGGGCTCGCCGTCGATCTGCATCCGCCGCGTGAACAGGACCATACAGTCGGCGTCGTCGAGATTCTCCAGCCCGGGCAACTCCTCCTTGTTGCGGCTGAACGCCCGGCTGCACGTCACGTGGTCTCGCGCGGTCAGGTACTTCTCCAGTGCAGCCAGCGATTCGTCCGACTTGTACAACGGGCAGCCAGACACCAGGCACACGCGCAACGTCCGCTTCGGCTCGTCGGCCAGGGCGAAGCGGCTCAGGTCACAGGCCTGCCACGCGGCCAATCCGGCCGACACGCCGATCGTCTTGTGGGCCGAGTGCATGAAGAACTTCCGCCGGGAGACATGGGAGTCGCTCATGGGGGATCACGCCTGAAGGGGTCTCGCTTGCATCGGGAAACGGTCCGTCCATCAGGCGTTCATTATCCCAACGCCGCACGCCCTTGTCCAGCGCCGGCCCGTCGCCCGCCGCGGATCACGGCCCGATTTCTGGCAGTGTCGGCCGGAACCGACGGAGAAGCTCCGACAATCGTTTCAGACGGACCGGTTCGACTACCTCGACGCCCATTTCTTTTCCGCGGGGCCACTTTGCGTGGTCCGACCGCAGTGCGATAGCCCAGGACTGGCAGACTCCGGGAGGCGGGATTCGTCGTCGACGCGACACCGGATGGCGCCGAGGGGCTGCTGTATGCGGGCATGGGCAAGTACGACGTGATCCTACTGGATCTAATGCTTCCCCAGTTGGACGGGTTGACGGTTCTTCAGGAGCTTCGCGATCGGCGGGACCCTGCCCACGTCCTGATCATCACGGCAAAGGACGAGGTCGACGATTGGATCCGGGGGCTGGATCTGGGTGCGGACGACTACCTCGTCAAGCCGTTCGCATTGGAGGAGCTTCTCGCCCGTGTTCGGGCACTGGTACGACGCCGATACGTTGCGAGAGCGCCCGTCATTCGCGTGGCCGATCTGGAAATCAACACGGCGACTCGGGTCGCACGTCGAGCCGGCACGGTCGTGGAGTTGACGGCCCGGGAGTATGCCGTCCTCGAATACCTGGCCCATCGCCCCGGACAACCGATCACTCGCAACGCGATCCGGGAACACGTGTACGACTTCGACGAGGATCCCGACAGCAACGTGATTGAGGTCTACATCGCCTCGCTTCGCACGACGCGGGAACTCCATGGCAGGCCGCGTCTGATCCGCGCTCGGCGCGGAATCGGTTACGTTCTGGGAGAACCAGCCCGATGCGATCTCTAAAGACAGTCCTGATCGCCTGGACCTCAATGGGGGCTGCGACGATTCTCGTGGCAGAGGGCACTCAACTCGTTCTTTCCGAAGTGATGGCGGCAAGCAACTCCATTCGGCCGGATGAGGACGGCGATTTCTCCGACTGGGTCGAGATAGGCAACACGGGCGATCGCGCCGTCGATTTCGAAGGCTGGTACCTGGCGGACGAGGCCGGCGTTGCCCGGTGGTGGTTTCCGAAGATGACGCTCGAAGCCGGCAAGTTGCTGTTGGTCTTTGCCTCGGGCAAGGATCGACGGGCGCCCTCGTCCGAGCTGCAAGCCAATTTCAAGCTGGATGGCGACGGCAAACACCTGGCGTTGATTCGACCCGACGGCCAGACGATCGAGTCTGCGTTTACACCGCAGTACACACCGCAGATCGCCGACGCCTCCTACGGCCTGTCCGCGGATCTCCAGGGGCCTGGCTTTTTTCGGCGAGCAACCCCTGGACAGCCTAACGATCGCATTCAGACGCAGCAGCTACCCGCGCCCATTTCGGGACCGATCACCTTGGTTCTCGCCCGCGACACGCAGTCGATCGACGAAACCCTGGCGAGGCGATGCAGCGCGAAGTGGTACGGGTTCTCATTGCGGTTCGGGCTTGTCGCTGACGAACAGGATCGCGGACATTCTTGGGGGCTCAGTCGCCGCGCGGTCGAGCCCAGGCGGCAACTTCGAGATCACGGTCACACTCCCGAAGACTCTACTGACGCTTGCACACTCAATGTGCGAGGGCGACCAACGGGAGCCCGGTTTCCCCGGCCTCCCGTTGGTCGGCCTGGATCATTCACAATGCAAACATCAATAGACAAGCGTCGCGAGGTGTCCTGATGGACTTCGGCAGGAACATCACGTTGCTGGCCGTGTCGACGCTGGTGGTCAGCGGCACGGCATGCATGGGCTTGCGGTTCCAGGCTCGCCGCGACTCCCGCACGGGGCTTGCGGACAGTGCGTGGCGGCTGACGTACTCGATCGAAGGTGAGGCCGAGGAGCCGGGCGCGAAGCTGCGCGTCGCGATTCCGTCCGACACGCGCTATTGCCGAGTCTTCCGGCAGGATTTCCGGCACTCCAACCTGAGCATCAAGCTGGCACAAGAGCCCCTGACGGAGACTCGTGAAATCGTCGGTGTGGCGGAGGCGCAGGGAGAGAGTGCGTTCGTGCTCTGGTTTGACCTCCGCCTGAGTTCGCAGCCGGGCTGGATGCCGGACGAGCAACCGGTGCCGTTGACGACCGATACCAGACGAGCGTGCCTGGAGGGCACGAGTCGGATACAGGTTGGCGGCCCATCCGTGGTCGACACGTGGCGGCGTCTGGATGACCGGCAGACGAGCCGTGCGGAGCTGGCCCAGCGAGTCTTCCGACACTGCCGCGAGAGCCTGGCTGCCGGTGGCCTCGACGCCTCCAGCGACGCGGAAGGCGCACTGTGCCACGGCGCCGCGACCCCGCTGGGCCGCATCCGTGCGATGACCGCGTTCTGCCGTGCGGCCGGCATTCCGGCTCGACTGGTCACGGGTTTCGAGTTCCAACAGCGCGATCCGGTCGTCGCTCAGGTCTGGTTGGAGGTCTGGATGGGCAGCCAATGGGTCCCCTACGACCCGAACCACGGGTTCGCACGCGAGTTGCCCCCAAACATCCTGGCGATCCGCCACGGCGATTCGCAAATCGCCTTGACGGCAGGCATGGATGATACCGAATCGGAAATCTCGATGGTGCCATTGCCAGGAGTCCCGGAGGGGACCGGCGCCGGGCGAAGTCGGCCGATCGCGATCCTCGACCTGACGCGTCTTCCCCTCGAGCTGCTCCCGGTCCTGTCGGTCATCCTGTTGATGCCTCTGGGTGCATTGGTCACCTGCGTCTTTCGCAATGTCATCGGCGTCGGGACTTCCGGCACGTTCACGCCGACGCTGCTGGCATTGAGTTTCGTATTCGCCGACTGGCAAACCGGACCTGCAATGCTTGTCGCCGTGGTCGTCCTGGGTGTTGCCACCAGAGGCCTGCTGGACCGGCTGAAGTTGCTGATGCTTCCGCGTTTGAGTATCATACTGACATTGGTCGTCTGTTGCATCGTCTTTGCCGACTGGCTGATGGACGCGGTCGCCCAGCACCCGCAGTTCGTCGTCAAGCCGGCTGCCGGAAGCGAGGGCCGGGGGATTGCGGTGGTTGCTGAGCACGACGGGCACCAACTGATATCCGCCGGAGGGGAAGAGTATTCTGTCGCCGACTTCCGCTATCATGTCTCGGCCATCTTGGCAGGCTTATACTCTCTTGGGGGCCGGCCCGACCGCGCCATCATCGAACAGCGAATCCTGCGGCATGCCGTCTTCGACGAAGTCGCCGTGGACGGGACCCCGGACATCCGGGTCGTCGTCTATCGTAACCTGCCCGCCATGGCGATGCTCCGGCTGCCCACGCGCGCCTCGCGAGGCCGGGCCAACCTGCATCAAGGAGCGGTCGGTGTGAGCGTGGACGTCGAGACCGGCACGACCTTCGGCGGTGTGTGTAAGTCCCGCGCCGTCGACTCGCACCCGGATACGGGACAGCCGATTGCCGGGCTGAGAATCCCGCAATGGAACGATCTGCTGCGCGCGGCAAGAGAACTGAGCATGAGCTTGGAGTTGGGGTATGTCGGCATCGACTTCGTTTTGGACACCCGACGTAGGGTTCGGCGACCGATCGGCTCGGAAGGAAGATGAGGGTCGGACTTGTTGCTGGCCGGCTGGAGGTGGCAAGGCATGGCGCGTAACATCGAGCTGAAGGCCCGGCTGAACGACCCCGAAGCCGCGCGCAAGACGGCCGCGGCGATCGCAACCAAGCGGCTGGGGACGCAGCACCAGATCGACACGTATTTCGCCTGTCGCCACGGGCGGCTGAAGCTGCGGCAGATCGACGGGCTCTCGGCCCAGTTGATCGCCTACGCCCGACCCGACCGAGACGGCCCGAAAGCCAGCGATTATCGGCTGGTGCCCGTCGCCAATCCCGAGACGCTCAAGGCAGCGTTGGCGGCGGCCCTGGGGGTCGAAGTGGTCGTCGAGAAGCGCCGGGAGATTCTGCTGCACGAGAACGTGCGGATCCACCTGGATGAAGTGGCCGATTTGGGTCACTTTCTGGAGTTCGAGGCGGTCTTGGGTCCTGAAGTGGACGACGCGGCGGGCCGGGCCCAGGTGGAACGACTGATGGAGCGATTCGCGATCGGCCAGGGCGATTTGCTTTCCGGCTCGTATGCCGACATGATCGGCTAGTGTGACTGGCCACCGGCCGCCAGGATCACTTGTGACTGGTCAGCTTCCTGGCCTGGCGGAAATCCGCTTCGGCCCGGGAACGGTCTCCCAGTCTCTCATAGGCAAGCCCTCGGTTTTGATAGGCCCGATGATCCTGGGGGTTGATATGGAGGGCCTCGCTGAGATCGAAGACGGCTTCTTCGAAGTTGGCCGAGAAAATGTGCACCAAGCCGCGGTTGTAATAGGCCTTGGCGTATTGGGGGTCGAGATGTAGCGCGGCGGCGTAGTCGGCCAGCGCGGCGGCAAGCTCCTTCCTTCGCGTCTGGATGACGCCTCGGTGGCAATAGGCCAAGGCGTTCTCCGGCTCCAGCTCGATCACCTTGGTGTAGTCGGCCAACGCGGAGTCGAGTTGTCCGTCCGCCCCGTGCGCTAGGCCGCGGTGGTAGTAGGCCTTGGCGCAGGTGGGATCCAGCCGGACGGCTTCGTCGAAGTCTTGGTGGGCCTGTTCGCGAAGACCCTTGGCGGCCCGGGCGATTCCGCGGTAGACGTAGGCCTCGACGTAGTTGGTCTGTAACCGGATGGCTTCGTCGTAATCGGCCATGGCCTTGTCGGTTTCGTGTTGTCGATAGTACGCCTGACCACGACTGCAATAGGCTTTTGCGTTTTTCGGGCTGAGCCGGATCGCTTCGGTGTAGTCGGCAATGGCCCTGACGCAGTCTTCCGTTTTCAGATAGGCGACGGCCCGGTTAGTGAAGGCCTTGGTATCCTCCGGGTCGATCTCGATGACTTTGTTATATTCGGCGACCGCCTTCTCGTAGTTGCCCATCTTCTCGAAGGCGTTTCCCCGATTGCCGTGGGCTTCGGCGTGATCGGGCTCGAGCCGGATGGCTTCGTCGTAATCGGCGACGGCGGCGTCGAGACTGCCCCGCATCGCATGAACCAGCCCGCGGGCGACGTAGGCGTCGGGATCTTCCGGATCGCTGCGAATCGCCTCGCAGTAGTCCTCGAGGGCGTGGTCGAGATCCCCCACCTTAAAGTGGGCCATGGCACGGTTGAAATAGGCCTTGGCATAGTTCCGGTCCAGCCGCACGGCCTCACCGTAGTCGGCGATGGCCTCGGCGATCTTGCCCTGCTTTCCTCGGGCCGAAGCGCGATTGTAGTAGGCAACGGCTTCGTTCGGCGCGAACCGAAGGACTTGGTTGTAGTTGTCGATGGCGACGTCGTGCTGGCCCTTGGCCTCGAAGACGTTGCCCCGGCTGTAGTAGGCCTCGACGTACTTCGGGTTGAGCCGAATGGCCTCGTCGAAGGCCATGATGGCTTCGTCGTGTTTCTTCTTTTCCTGCAACGCCACCCCGCGGTGGAACAAGTCGGTTTCGTCAAACATGGGGCAGGCTCCTTGGAATCAAGGCTGGGGCCAGGATGCGCATCCGGGTCGTGTGGGCGTTTAGTGATGTTTGCATTGTGAATGATCCAGGCCAACGGGAGGCCGGATAAGTCGGGCTCCCGTTGGTCGCCCTCGCGCATTGGGTGTGCAAGCGTCAATAGAGGGGAATCGTGGTTTCCTGAGCTCCGAAGCTGGGCGACTCGACCAGCGTCGGTTGTCTGCCGTCGTGGAAGAACATTCGATCGGGACCGGCCCGCTTCGCTTCGGCTGCCGACTCTTCCAGTCGTTCGAACACGGTTTCCAGCGTGTCGTCGGGCACGATCTCGGTGATGCCGCCGTGGACACTCAGGCCGATCTGCTCGTCGCCATAGAGAAACCGCGTCTTGTCGATCGCCTGACGGGTCTTCTCGGCGTTCGTCGTGGCCGTACGAGGCCCGATGTCGAACATCACCACGAGAAACTGTTGGCCGGCGTAACGCCCGACCATGTCCAGCTTGCCGACTCTCGCTTGCATGAACCGGGCAAGCTCGCAGAGTATGCGATTGCCGATCGCCGGACCCCACGTTTCATTGGTTTTGGAGAAGCCGTCGATGTCGAACAGCGCCGCGCTGATCTGCCGCGAACTGGGGTAGTGCTGGTCCCACCACTGCTCAAACGTCGCTTCGATGCCGATCCGGTTGGGGAGCTTGGTCAGGATGTCGTTGAACAGGCGTTTCTCGACCTTATCCAGACGGTTCTCGTACCGGGCCACGGCAACGAACGCCGCGTTCTGGTTGTCTCGCAGCTTGTGCCGTGCCACGCGAAGCTTGGCGATTTCCTCCAGCAGCCGGTGGCTTGCCGCCTCGAGGTCCGACTGGAAATCCATGTGCGTGAGATTGCTGATGGTGGTCTCGATCTGGGCCGATTGCTCGAGGTTGGCCATTTCGATCTCATCGCCCAACGCTCTCAGCTCGCCAAGCTCGGCAATCCGCGCACTGAACTTCTCGGACGTCTCACCCAGTTCGGCCAGGTAGGCCTCGCAGTCCTCCTTCAGCTTGCCGAGACACTCCTCGATGGTCGCGTGGTCGTAGTTGCCCCTGCAATTCCGCAGTTGCGTGTCGATCTCAGTGGCCCGAGCCCCGCTCTTCATCATGGCGATGTTCAGCTTCATGATGGAAGTCTCGATATACTTCTCGTCGAGATCCCAGGTTTCCGGGGAGTCGGGACCGGCCGGCATGGCCTCTTCGGCGTCTGCTTCACTCGGGGCGCCGTAGGCCTCGACCTCCAAGTCGGTCTCGAACTCGTCATCCATTTCATCGTCGAGCATGTCTTCCAAGGACACGGCAGCCAACTCTTGGACCATCGCCTCGAACTTCCGCCCTCGGCGAGGCAGCCACGCGTCGAACTGAAGCCGAACCGGTGGCCCGTAGCCCAAGTGGACCGCCAGCGCATAGCCCAGGCAGATGTTCAGCACGCTGATCAGAAGCGTCAAGAAAACCACGAAGTGACTCCAGTCCCCGAGGGTGCGGGCCTCAATAAGGAAATATAGGCCACGGAGCACCGGCGCGCTGCGTTGACGGAACGCAACAACGTTGGCAATCGTCAACGCCGGCATGCCGCGCGCGAGAATCCTGCGGAAATGCGGCTGCCAAGGAGAGTCAGCGCGCGACCCTGGCCCCGGTTTGGGCGGCCAACCGGCTCAGGAAGCCGGGCGAGGCCCGATCGAGCATGATGATCTCGCTCTTCGCCTTGGGGTCCGTGCGGGACCGGATCACGCAGATCACTTCGGCCCCTTCATCCAGCCGTTGCCGGATCTCGTCCAGAGCGGCCTGCTCGCTCGCCGTCAGCGGGGAGCCGGCCGATTTCTCGGCCAACGACTGCCAACGCTTGGCCGGAGTGGAATTCAGCGAAACCTCGGAAATGACGGCGGCTGGCGACCCAGTCGGCGCCGCAGGCATGCGTTTGGGCATCGGTGGTGGGGCAACCGCCACCAGCGACGCCCGGGGCGCCGGACCCGGCGGCAGCGAGGCCGGACCTGACGGCTGATTGCGGTAGATGCACGACAGCCGGGCTCGATCCAACTCGCCGTGGATCGACGACAACTCGGCGTAGAGTCCTTCTCCGTCCTGCGGATCGGCCGCGTAGCAAACGCCGATCACCAGCCCTTCTCGCGAAAACAGCCCGCCGCCGCTGCGGCCCTCGACCGGCAGCCCGGCGACTTTTACACTCGGCGGCTGGATCTTGTTCCTCGCGGCCACCCGGCTGTGACGCGCGCTGGGTCGGTCGCCGTTGTTGCAGCCGACGCTGACGACCGTATCGTTCGCGTCGACCCGATACCCGGGCGGGGCGACCCGCGCCGCCACGACCGGGCCGGGCGTGCGGACGCTCAACAGCCCCACATCGTGCTGGAGGTCGTAGCAGATCAGCCGGCCGGGTATCTGCTTGGCCGGCGTCGGGCCGAACAGGTCGACCTCGATTCGGCCCTTTCCCTGCGAATCGCGAAACACGTGGGCGCAGGTCAGGATCAGTGCCTCGTCGTCGCGGGCGTCGATGATCGTGCCCGAGCCCCACGAGTATCCGTCCGGGTCCTCGACGCGCAGCCGCACGCTGGCGGCAATCAGCTTCGCGTCGGTTGGGGCCGTCTCGCTGCCCATCACGGTCCAGCCGGGAACCGACTGCTGCCAGTCTTTCAGCGTGGATGCGGCTGGCGGCTGGGCTGCCTGGGTTGACGGCTGCTCGCCCAACGCCTGTTGGGCAACCGCCGACAAGGGTGGGCCGCTCTGTTGGGCGGGAATCGAGACCGGAGTTCTGCTTGCCGGGGCATCTTGCGCCGCGACGGTCGGGACTTGCTTGGGAAGCGGGGGTGGCGCGGTTTGCATCGGCCCGGGCGGCGCAGGTTCGGACAGGCCCGACCGGCACATCGTTTCTAGCCGGCTGAGCGTGGTGCCCCCGACCACCCGATCCACTTCCCGGCCGCCTGCCACCATCACGTAGCAGGGGACGGACTTCACGCCGAATCGAGCGGCCAAATCGCGGTGTTGATCGATGTTGACCTTTCGGACGGGATAGCCTTTCTCGACCAGGGCCTCGATCGTCGGCCCCATTGCCCGACAGGGGCCACACCAGTCGGCGTAGAAGTCCAGCAAGACCGTATCGGGGCTACCGGACAAGATCGTGGCCACCAGGGCCGCCTGCAACGAGACCATGAGTCCCTCCTTATTCCCTTTGCGCTCGCCGGGACACCGCGCGTATCGACGCGGCTCCCATCGGTCGGCGGATGCCGCCAACAGCCCCAAGATCGCCTGCTCGCCGGCGGAATCAACCGCCAAAGGTCAAGGAAGCAACCGAGCACGAACGCGCTGGGTGAGGCCTGAAAGGCAACCTCCGTGTCACCTCTTCAGCCGATCCCATCTCGTCAGGGGCGGAGGCCGACGGCCCCAGCGGTTGACGGCGGGTAATGAGATCTGCTGCGAAATCCTTTTCGTTCGGTTCATTGGAGAGTAGATCGGGTCGTGAGCGTGGGGCATTTTCGCCGGAATCGGTCTCTCGCACAACGGCAACTTGGCCGTTTTCCCACCCCGGGGGCCGAAAAACGCAAAATGCCTTGGCATGGCCGGCCGGCCGTGGCAGCCGCTGGCCGTTGATGCGACCCCGGCACACGCCGAGACCCCTCTGTGGTGCCGTTTTCTGGCCGATTGCCCATTCTCCCGCTGTCGCTTATATTGAACCGCTGGTTCCACTATCGAGTGTCCGCTAATACAGGTTGAGGTCGATGTCGCAAGTCCGTTGTTTCATTTCCGCGGTAGAGGCCCAAGCGCCTTTTTTTGTCGGGTTGGACCTGGGAGGAACAAATATCAAGGTCGGGGTGGTCGATGACCAGGGTCGGCCCCTTTCCTGGCTGAGCGTGCCCACCGAAGCCGAGAAGGGCCCGGAAGACGCCTCCGCCCGCATGGGGGAGGCCGTGAAACGGGCGATCTTCGAGGCGGACATCGAGCCCTCGGCCATCGCCCGCGTCGGGCTCGGCTCGCCCGGAACGATGGACATTCCCGCCGGAATGCTCGTCGAGCCGGTCAACCTCAAGGGCTGGGACCATTTTCCGATCCGCGATCGGGTGAGCCACTACTGCGGGCTGCCGGTGGCCTTTGCCAACGACGGGGCCGCGGCGGCCTATGGCGAATTCTGGATTGGCGCAGGTCGCGAGTTCCATAGCCTGGTGCTGTTCACGCTCGGCACGGGAATCGGCTGCGGCATTATCATCGGCGATCTGTCGATCGACGGCGAGAACAGCCACGGCGCCGAGTGCGGCCATCTGATCATCAACGACGCCGAGGACGCGCGGGTGTGTGGGTGCGGACAGTCCGGGCATCTGGAAGCCTACGCCAGTGCGACGGCCGTGATCAAGTGCGCCCAGGAGGCCCTGGACGCTGGCCGCCCCACTTCGCTGCCCGATCGACTGGCCGAGGGAAAAGAGCTCTCGCCGAAGCTGCTGGCCCAGGAAGCCGAGGCCGGCGATCGGCTCTCGCTGGAGATCATTCTCGAAGTGGCCCGATACATGGGCATCGGTATCGTCAACCTACTGCACACGATCGATCCGAATTGCGTGCTGCTGGGCGGTGCCATGACCTTCGGTGGAAACGAGACCGAGTTGGGGCGGCGGTTCCTGACCCGCATCAAGGAAGAGGTGAATCGCCGAGCGTTCGCCCTCCTGGCCGAGCGGATCACGATCGACTTCGCCACCCTCGGCGGCGACGCCGGTTACCTGGGCGCTGCCGGCATCGCCCGGGTCGAGCACATGCGAAAGTGATCTCTGTGGCGCGCGTCCGATCCCAACGCATAATTCGATAGTCGAGTCGGCGTCGATACCATCACTATTTCGAGGAGACACCCGATGAGAACACGAGCCGTTTGCTGCGTCTTGGCTGGGCTGTTGCTGCTGTGCTGGGCAACGACGACCGCGCTGGCCGAAGGGCCGATGATCGCCCACGACGTCTATTTCACACTGAAGCAGGATTCGGACGACGCGAAAGAGAAGCTGGTGGCCGGTTGCCGGAAGTACCTGTCGGATCACCCGGGCGTGGTCTGGTTCGCGGCCGGCGTCCTCGTCGGGGAGCACCAGCGCGAGGTCAACGACAGGGACTTCCACGTGGCGCTGCACATCGTCTTCAAAGACAAGGCCTCGCACGACCGATATCAGAAGGCCGATCGGCACCACCGGTTCATTGAAGAGTTTCAGGAGAACTGGAAGACGGTCCGGGTGTTCGACTCCTATCTGAACGTCTCATCCCACGGCGAGATGGAGGAGGAGAAAGGCGGCGCCGACCGCGCGAAAAAGCCGCGGCTGCCTGACCCCGCGTCGCAGTTCGCCGGCATGGTCCAAGGCAAAGTGGTGTCCGAGTACGACGAGGGCGATTTCACCTTGGCCGTGACCGGTGTGCCCCGAGAGTGGCGACACAGCAAGGCCGAGAGCGCCGAAAGTCTGATCGGCAAGACTGTGCTGGTCGTCGGTCGCCAGGAAAACGGCGAGTCAGTAGCGAAGTTCATTCGCAGCCTGAAGATCGGCGAGGTCGTCACGCTCGACGTGGCCCACCGTGGCAAAGGGGAAGCCTTGACGATCCTGGAATTGACCAAACAGCAGCGGCAGCGGGTGAAATAGGCTCCCGCAGTGCGACTTCGGCACGCTCGCCCTGTGTGAAACGTCGATTCCGGTGACTTCTGATCGGGAAAGAACCACAAAAGTCAAAGACATCTTCCGTCGGGACACTCGGCGTGGACTTGTCCGAGGTTGCCCTTCTTGTGAACGCCGCCCATCGGGGTCGCGGCGGTCTGACACAGGCGCCCAGTAGTCACGACGATTTTGGGTTGGAAGTGGTTCTCTGCTTTTCCGCTGCGGGGGGGACTGGTCGCGTTGGGGGCATCTGTGCCGGGCGCGGTCAAGTGGGGCCGATCGACGAGGCCATCTTGATGGCCTCGTCGCATGGATCCTCGCGCCGGCTCTCCTCCACGGGGGGGCAAGGAATGGAAGGGCGAGTGTTTCGGTGCAGGGAGACGAAGGAAGAGGGTTGACAGGCTCTGTGGCCATTATGCAAAATATCCTCACCCTGCGAGTGTGGGAGCGGTGTCGGCCTAATGCGGCAGCTTGACAGCGATTTGACGGGAGATTGACGTCGCCACCGTACCGAGGGTATGCATGACCGGGAAAACTTATCGAGCAACTCATCCAGTGTCGCGGGCGCTGCCGACCGCCCGTGTGATCCCCAACGAGCCAAAGACTCTTCACGCGGACCGCCTGTTCCGGGTCGCCGGGGCACAAACACCATAAGCGACAAAGGGAGGGAATGACGATGTGTGCCTTTTCTCGTATCGTTCTGTGCGTGCTGGCGTGCGTCTTGGTGGGTTTGTGCCCGGCAGCGCCCGCCCGGGCACAACTGCACTACGTACCGGGCACCTGGTTCGACCAGGACAAGCCCAACGACGCCGGCGACCACTGGACCCGCAACTGCTACAACGACAGCAACGGCAACGGGGAGTTTGATCCCGGCGAGCCTTGGAACGGGACCGCGAATACGCCCGATCCCGGTTGGACAAATCCGGTACTTAATCAGGTAGATAACAGTTGTTGGGCGGCGGCGGGATCGAACCTGCTGAGGTACGTCGGCGGGCCCTCTCGCTACTTCTCGTGGTGTTACAACGACGGCTGCTACGGCGGCAGGACGTGGCAGGATGGCGGACACGCCTACGAGGCACTGGAATACGCCGGCTATGACGCGGACCCGAGGGATATCGACGACGACGGCGATAATCTGCCGGGGATCATCTCCACCTATGTCGCCCGGGGGTTCCCCGTTACCTTCGCCTTGGATTGGGACGGCGGCGGCGCCCATGCGATCACTTGTTACGCGATCGACCGCGCCACCA
This sequence comes from Pirellulales bacterium, assembly GCA_016935315.1. GTDB lineage: Bacteria > Planctomycetota > Planctomycetia > Pirellulales > Thermoguttaceae > JAFGRD01. Next base: position 8,732 of record JAFGRD010000050.1, on the reverse strand, counting down.
ACCAGGTTTGGCTGGCCGATTCCGACCGGGACGTGGGAGGCGGTCCGTTCTTCACGTCCACCGTGACGTACGACAACGCCAACGACGAATGGGAACTGGTCGGGAATTTCTCACCGCATCACGTCTACCGCGTCGACCATTTTGACTACCGCGAGTGGATCGGCTCGGGGGTCAACAGCTCAGAGACTTCCGGATGGACGACCGAATGGGACCGGTCGATCAATTGGGAAGGTGGGCTGTCGGATCCCGATCGCCTAGACCAGCTCGTCATCGACTTCGAGCACAGCGGCCGGGTAAACGTCACCAGTGACGCCGGATGCGGCAAGCTCTCCATCCGCGGCGCCAACCCACAACTACACATCATCGGGACGCGGTTGTACCCCACCGCGCTGCAAGTCGCCACCGGGACGATCGTGATCACTTCGGGCGGTCACCTGGACGTCGACCACGAAATCTGCGCCGACGGCGGATTGACGGTCAATGACGGCCGCATCGACGCGGGCGGCGACATCTACCTGGGCTACGAGAACACTCCGCCCACCTGGTACTTGCAGAACGGCTCGGCCCTCACCTGCGATACGCTTTATCTGGGCTATCGCTCCAACCGCGGTGATGGGGCCACCGGCACCGTGCCGCACGTGAGGATCCTCAGCGGATCGTACGTGGATACCTCCGAGGGAATCGTCAGCGACGGAATCATCTACGTCAACGACGGAACGCTCGAAACCAGCGGCGACCTGGTCAACAACAACCACCTGGAGACCTACAACGGCTCGATGGTCTACTCGAACGCCGACCTGGTCAACACGGGTATGTTCCTGGTCCGCGACGGCAACGTCGGGGCGTTTGACGATTTCGTCTTCGACGGGTCGGTGGATTGGCGCGATACCACGGCGCTGGCGGTCGACGACGCTTTCATCGGGCCCAATGCCTATGGCCGCTTGTATGTCAGCGGTTCTAGCAGCAACGTGAGCGTGGGGAACCTGAACGTGGGCGGCTCGGCGCCGGGCGTGGATGCCATCGTGGACATCGCCAACGAAGCCCACTTGCTGGTGCGCGACAACGTCAACCTGACCACGCCCCAAGCCTCGTTGGCGCTCTACAACGATTCGTACGGCGAGGTACGGGGCAACTGTGTCGGCCCCGATTTTACCGTGCACGGCGGCTCGCGGTTGGAGGTCGACGGGAACTTCATTATCGGGCAGAACGTCCCGCCCGCCGAGTTGTTGGTCGAGGACTCCACCGTCGACGTGCATACGCACATGACCTTCGCGCACACCTACCACGGGGAGATGGTCATGAGCGGCTCGACGCTGACGGTCGACAGCGTGCTCACGCTGGGCCATCTGGACGCGGCCACGATCGACGTCACCCGCTCAACGATCAACGCCGACACCTTCTACCTGGGGCGCTACGCCACGGCCGACGCGGACCTGGCAGGCACAGAGGTCAATTGCCAGAAGCTGTACGTCGCCTACGACCACAGCCCGGACGACACGACACGTCTGGATCTGACCAGCGACGACGGCGTCCCTTCCAGCATCAACATCTCGGGCGCATCGCCCGAAGTCGTGCTGGCGACCAACGGCCGGGCGATAATCACCCAATCGTCCGGCTCGTTCGACGCGGCAGACGCGCCGGTCACGCTGGCGTCCAACGCCGACAGCTACGTTTTCTACGTGCTGGGCGGGGGCAGCTTCACCACCGACAACATGACGGTGGGCAGACGCGGCGACTCGATGTTGACCCAGAACGGCGGTGCCGTCGAGGTCCTCGGTGAGCTGACGATCGCCAAGTATGCGGAATCGTCGGCCACGTACAATCTCAACGGCGGCACGGCCACCATCCACGGCTTCGCCGCCGGGGCCGGCAACGGCACGCTCAACATCGACGGCGGAACGCTGATGTTGCCCCACTTCCACGTGGAAGTCCAGAAGATTAACGTCGGCTACGCCATGTACTCTGACGGCGATTTCTTCCTCGGCCCCCGGACGCTGAACGTGGATCAACTTATCATTGGTGGGGTCGGGCACGGCCGGCTGGACGCCCAACACAGCAACATCTCCGTCGCCGGCGACTTGCACGTCGGACTGACACTCAATTACGTGTCCTCGCCTACCGGACCGCCCATCCCGATGATGGTCAGCAGCAGCCTGGAGCAACAGGGCGGCGAGGCCCACGCCATGCAGGTCTTCCTCGGCACGAGTTCCGGCGGGTGGGGAATCTACGACCAGGACGGAGGCTCGCTGGAAGCGGACTACCTCTACGTGGGCTACGGCGGCTGGGGCGAGTTCAACCAGCAAGATGACGCTGTTGTGAACATCGCGGAAGAACTGCACGTCGGCTCCGAGGCCAGTGGCCACGGCACCTATCGCTTGACGGGATCGAGCCTGGATGCGACCTTGGACACGCACTATACGTACGTGGGCGTCTATGGCCACGGAACGTTCCTCCACGAAGAGGGCCGGCACGACACGTCCCATCTGCGGATCGGCTACTACGAAGGAAGCGACGGTGTGTACGATTTCAGCGGTGGCGAGTTGGAGACTTCGCTCACGTACGTCGGCTACTCGGGCACGGGGCAGTTCGACCATAGCGGCGGGTTGCACACCACCGGCCAACTCCGCATCGGCCGCGAGGGCACCGGAGAGTACAACCTCAGCGGTCTCAGCCAGATCACGGCGGGCAACGAGTATCTCGGATCCGGTGGGGCCGTTGGCACGCTCACCCAGAGCAGCGGAACCAACACGGTTACCGGCAGCCTTTACGTTGCCTCTTCCCCGGCAAGCACCGCAACCTACCGGCAAACCGGCGGCAAGACCGAGGTTGGCGGCAGCGTCTATGTCGGCCGTCATGCCGACGCCAGCGGAACCTTCAAGATCGGCAACAGCGCTCCGCTGGCCTTGGATCACGGCAGTCTGGACGTGGTCGATACGCTCTTCGTGGGGCACGAGGGGGCAGGCAGGTTCACTCAGATTGGCCATGCCGCGGTCAGTGCCGACTACGTCGTCGTCGGCTACACCAGCGATCCCGCCACCGACAATAGCTACCGCCTGGAGGGCGGCACGCTCACGATCGCCGAGGATCTCGAGGTTGGTCAACAGGCCGGCAGCCGCGGGACGTTCTATTTGCAGACGAAGGACCCCGATACGCTCTTGAGCACCGACGACACCGACGTCGGCGTTTACGGTACCGGCCTGTTCTCCCAGACCGGGGGCCAGCACGAGACGGATCACTTGCGCGTCGGACAGCACGCCGACGCCGACGGCCAGTACGGCTTCTCCGGTGGTGAGCTGCGCGCGGGCGACACGACGGTCGGCGATTCCGGCACCGGCGCGTTCAATCACACCGGCGGGTTGCAGGAGATCAGCGCCGATCTGTTTCTCGGCCGCGGAGCAAGCGGCTACGGCACTTATACGCTCAGCGGCGAGTCGCACGCCTACGGCCGCCTGTCCGTCGGCGACACGCTCTACATCGGTTACCAGGGTCGAGGAGACTTCTATCTCGACCGCTGGGAGGGCCTCGACGTGGGCAACCGCATCGTGGTGGGCGCGCAAGGCAGGCTCTATGCCGGTCCGGGCGACGTCGAAATCGCCTTCCCGCTCGTCAACAACGGCGAGGTCCACGTCGAGGGCGGCGACACGCTCACCTTGCGAGATGAAGTCAGCGGATCCGGCCGCTACCGGAATACCGGCAGCGTCGTGTTTACCAGCATGTTCTCGCCCGGCGAGAGCACGGCGGTGGTCCCCTTCGAGGGCGAAGTGACCTTGGCGTCCGGCTTTCCTGCCAGGACCATGCTGGAGATCGAGCTGGCCGACGTCGATGCACGGGTGCCGCACGACCTTCTCGAAGTGGATGGCGGCGTGTCGCTGGGCGGCAGACTGGCGTTGGAGGCGATCAGCAAGCTACACGGCCCGGTCGGCAAACCACCGCGCGAGTGGTACGGCGACCAGACGCGAACGATCATCAACGGGCGCATCAGCGGCACGTTCGGCCAAGTACCGCCGACCGTACCCGACCCGTCGACGTGGGCCAACCACGGCCAAGGTCATCTGGGCTATGGCGTGTTTCTGACCGATCACGGCGCCCATGGAAGGGGGGTCACCTATCTGCGCGATGCGGTCGAGGTGGACGTGCTCCAAGCGGCCGACGGCGATACCAACGGCGACCGGCACGTCAATGGTGTCGACATCCAGGCGATCCTGGCATCCAACCTTTTCGGTGTCGACGCCGATGCCGACTGGCCGCAGGGCGACTTCGACGGCAATCGCCGAGTCAATGGTCTCGACATCCAGGCGATTCTGGCGGCCAACCTCTTTGGCACGGGCCAATATGCGGCCATGCTTCCCAACGCCTCGCTGGAGCCGAGGGTCGACTTGCTGCTGACCTCGGACGGTCTGCTGATCGCGCCCGGCCAAGTGGCCGTCAACGGGTACGTGATCACTTCCGACCTGGGGGTTTTCACAGGTGGCCCAGCCGACAACCTCGGCTTTTTCCAGGAAGACACCGATGAGCAAATCAGCGGCAATTTCGCCTTTGCGCTGTTCGAGAATCACTTGCTGGGCGATGTGATCGGCGACGAGTTCGCGTGGGCGAACCTGGTCGAAGACTTGACCTTCACCTACACCGTTGAGGGGGCCGCCGGCAAGTTCGTCGGCACGATCGTCGTTGCCGAGCCGGCCACGTGCTTGTTGCTCGCCACCGCGCTGCCGATTGTGCTCCTGCTGCGGAAGCGCCGCCGTCGCCGTCGGCCGATGTAGCGACGACGGGAACCTGTAGTGAGTCCTCAGTGTACCCGTTGCCCGGGCCTGGCGCCTTTGTCAACCGAGAGCATGAAGATCTCCTTTCCGCCTGGGCCGGAGGCCAGAATCATGCCTTCGCTGGTGCCGAACTTCATCTTGCGCGGAGCCAGGTTGGCCGCGCAAACGACCAGTCGGCCGATCAGATCCGCTGGCTGGTAGACGCCCTTGATCCCGGCCAGCACGGTCCGCCGATGTTCGCCGCCGAGACTGAGTGTCAGCTTCAGCAGCTTGCTGGCTTCCGGTACGTCTTCGGCCGCCACCACCCGCGCGATGCGCAGGTCCACCTTGGTGAACTCGTCGAACGTGCACGTCTCGGTCAGCGGCTCCACCTTGAGCGGCTCGTCGCTGTCTTCGGGAGCGCCCGGGGCGGACTGCGGTCCGGCCGGCTCGGCCTTGGTGCTGGCGGCGACGGTGGCGTCGACGCACTGGCGGTCGACGCGTTTCATCATGTGCCGGAATTTGCCCACCGAGGTGCCCAGCACGGGAGTTTTCGACTCGTCCCAGCGGGCGATCGGTCGGCCCAGCAACTCGCCCGTCTGTCGGGCAAGCCGCGGCAGCACGGGGGCCAGATACACGGCCAGTTGGCGGAACAGATTCAGCCCGACCGTGCAGACATCGCGCAGCCGGTCGGCCTGCTCGGGATCCTTTGCCAGGTTCCACGGCGCGTTGTGCTCGACGAACTGGTTGGCACGGTCGCCGGCCACGAGGATTTGCCGGATCGCCCGACCGTAGTCGCAGGCCTCGTACGCCTCGGCGATCGCGTCGCCGCCTTTGGCCGCTTGCTCGAACAGCCCGCCGTCGTCGGGATAGACGTCAGAGAGCCCGGTCCTGGCAGCGAATTTGGCCGTGCGGCTGGCCAGGTTGACGACGTTGCCCACCATGTCGGAGTTGACTTTGGCGACGAACTCATCGAGGTTCAGGTCGATGTCGTCCACGCGATTGGTCAGCTTGGCAGCGTAATAGTATCGCAAGTACGCCGGGTCGAGGTGCTCCAGGTAGGTCGATGCCCGAACGAACGTGCCCTTGCTCTTCGACATCTTCTCGCCGTTGACGGTCAGAAAGCCGTGGATATGGACCTTCTCGGGCAGGCTGAAGCCGGAGGTTTTCAGCATGGCGGGCCAGAAGAGCGTATGGAAATAGGTGATGTCCTTGCCGATGAAATGGTGGATTTCCGTCTTGTCGCTCCGCCACCACTGGTCGAAGTCCTCGCCGTGGCGATCGCACCACTGTTTGGTCGAGGCCATGTATCCGATCGGAGCGTCGAACCAGACGTACCAGTAATTGCCGGGGCTGTCGGGAATCTCGAACCCGAAGTACGGCGCCGGTCGCGAAACGTCCCAGTCGCGCAACGGCTCGTGCAGGAAATGGCCCTTCAGATAGTTGGCAATCTCCGGCTGCAGATGATTGCCGCTTTGGGTCCACTCGTCGAGAAAACCGTGCAGTCGTTCGATGTTCACGAAGAGGTGCTTGGCCGTGCGGATCTCGGGCGTGGTGCCCGAGAGCGTGCTCACCGGATCGATCAGGTCGACCGGGCCATAGTGGTGGCCGTTGTCGCAACTGTCGCCGTACTGGTTGGCCAGCTTACAGAAGGGGCAGGTCCCCCGGACAAAACGGTCGGCCAGAAACGTGCCGGCCTCCACGTCGTAGAGCTGGGTCACTTCCTGCACGCTGATCAGGCCGGCCTCGCGTTTCGACGCCCAGATCTCTGCGCACAGCTCGCGGTTCTCCTGGCTGTGGGTGCTGCCATAGTTATCGAACTCGATGTCGAACCCGGCGAAATCGCGGATGTGGGCCTGCTGCATCTCGGCGATCAGCTCCTCTTCGCCGATGCCCTCGTCCCGCGCGCGGATCATGATCGCCGTGCCGTGGGTGTCGTCGGCACAAATGTAGATGCACCGATTTCCTCGCAGTTTCTGGAATCGGACCCAAATGTCCGTCTGAAGGTATTCAACCAAGTGTCCGATGTGGATGTGGCCGTTGGCGTACGGCAAGGCACTGGTGACGAGTATCTGTCGCATGGTGGTTCTTGCTCCGCGTGGCGGGACGGGGGGCTGGCAGCCGGGCCGGCGGATCCTGCGCCGCCTTCTGTCTTGGACATGACGAGCCGGTCGGGGGTTCGACTATCGGCAAACCCCTTGAATTCTACGTGCCAAGTCGCCCATTGTAGCTGGAGACTCCACCGGCGCGGAGGGCGAAACCTTGCGCCCCCCCAAGAAGAACCAACCCGGCGCGTTGCCACATCCCAAGCACCTCCGTTTCCATCGTGCGAACACACTGATTCGCATGCAACGGCGGCCGCTCCGCACCACGATGCACGGGGAATCATGGGCCTCCCGGGTCCGGACGTACCCTTGCCGGAAATGCCATGTGTTCTATATTTCTGGTGAAACTGAACCGATGCACTTTGCCGGGTGGCCCCTTCCCCGGCGGCCACAGCCTGTCCGATAGGAAACCGAGGCATCAGCCGTGAATAAACTGGCACTGTTCTTGTTTGGCGTGGTCGGCATCGGCAGTGTGATGACGTGTGGTTGCCGACCGACACCTTCCGCGGAAGTCCCCCAACCGCCAAAGGTCACCGTGGCGTCGCCGATTCAACGGAACGTGGTCGACTCGGCCCCGTTCACGGGGCGGACCGAGGCGGTGGAGTCCGTGGAGATTCGCGCGCGGGTCAAAGGCTGGTTGGCCGAGGTGGCCTTTCCGAAGAAGGACGCCGACGGCAGGGAGATTTGGGACGTGAAGGCGGGCGACACCCTGTTCATGATCGAGCAGGATACGTACCGTGCCCGGCTCAGCGCGGCCATGGCCCAGCTCCAGCAAACCCAGGCCAAGCAACGGTTGGCCGATGCGAGCCTCGCCCGGGCCGCGCAGCTTGTCCAGACGAAGACGATCGCCGCCGAAGAGTACCAGGCCCGGTTGGCGGAGAAGGAGGCCGCCGACGCCCAGGCGCTGGCCGACCAGGCGGCTATCGAGCAGGCCAAGATCGACTTCGGCTATACCACGATCACCAGTCCGATCAGCGGCCGGGTCAGCCGAAACCTGGTCGACGCCGGGAACCTCGTCGGGGCCGACCAGAACACGCTGCTTTGTACCGTGATCCAGATGGACCCGATGCACGTCTACTTCGACGTCAGCGAGAAAGACGTGCTCGAACTCCTTCGGCGGCGACGGGAGCACCAGGACAATCCGAGCGGCGCCGATCCGACCGTCCATCTCGGCCTGGCCAACGAGGAGGGCTACCCTCACCAAGGCAAGATCGACTACCTCGACAATCGCGTCGATCCGGCCACCGGGACGGCGCTGGTTCGTGCCGTCTTCGATAATCCCGAACAGAACCGGTACCTTTACCCGGGCCTGTTTGTCCGCATTCAGATCCCCCTGACTCCTCAGGAGGCGGCCGTCTTGGTCGAGGAGGAGGCGATTGGGACCGACTTGGGCGGTAAGTACGTACTGGTGGTCGGCAAGGGCAACATCGTCGATCAGCGCTACGTGGAGCTGGGGACACAGGTCGAGGGGCTGCGCGTCGTGCGCAAAGGGCTCTTGCCGCAAGAGAAGTACATCGTCAAGGGCGTGCAGCGAGCGCGGCCGGGACTGCCGGTGACGCCCGAGATGGCCAAGCCGACCCAATCGCAGGCCACGGCCTCGGCTAGCGCCGCTGGCGGCGAAGGCGGAGGAGGGCCGATGGAGGGCATTCCTGCCGAAGGGAATCCGGTTGACGGCAGGCCTGTGGGAAGTCGTCCCGTTGAGGACGATGCCGGGCGGCCGGCTTCCCCACCCGATGCACGGCCGTGGCCCGACGCCCCGGTCGAATGAACCCCCGCCACGCTGTCTGCGCGATAGGGACGCCCTAAATAGCCTTGCGTGATTTGTGGAAATCGCGATTCATGCAGCAAGTCTTGTGGTGTATTGGGTTTGCAGTTCCTTGTCGCGTTT
>JAFGRD010000049.1 GCA_016935315.1 Pirellulales bacterium | reverse complement strand
CTCAATAATTCCAACCGGTTGTCACCACAGGACTTACGACGCGTTTTCCGCCCCATTTTCGGCCGTTTGGGGAGCAACCCAGGCGGCCGAAAATCGACGCAACCATTTACGTTCAAACGAGTTGAGTCGACAGACAGGGTTCCCGCGGGGCCGAAAGTATGCGAAACAATTCCAACCCCGGCAGCCAGAGGGCCCAAAGTCGTGTCGCCGCTGCGTGCCCGTGCCGACATTCGTGCCCGGCTCGATCAGGGGCAATTCCTACTGCGTCGGGAGCGGTTCCAACCGCATCACGAAGCCCCCATAGGCTTGCATGGTGACTTCCGTCTTCTCGCCGGCGTCGAGCGTCCAGTGCTTCACGTCGAAGTCCCGAGGTTGCTTGCCGTCGCCGATCAGCGTGGCGGCGTAGCGGCCGGGCGGAAGAAACGTGAACGAGACGACCGACTGTTGCGGGGCGTTTACCCCGTTGATCCCTCCGACGCACCACGCCGCCCCGTGTCGCCGGGCGAGGATCACCCGCTTGCCCGGCTCGCCGTCGAGCAGGCGGATGTCGTCCCAGACGACCGGCAGCCTGCCGAGGAACTGTTTGGGGGCCGCCGGGAGCTTGCGATAGGCGTCCACGCCGTCGGCAAAATGGAGCAGGCCCGTCTCGAACACCACCGACAGGGCCAACTCGTGGGGGTTGGTGGTCAGGTGGGGATAACGGTCGTCGGAGAACGCGCAGGGCGTATAGTCGGCCGGCCCTACCACGTTGCGCGTGAACGGGACGATCGTGTTTTGCTGCGGCGCCCGTTGGGGATACTCGGGCGAGAAGGTATAGCTCTCGGCGCCTCGAACGGCCTCCATGGTCATCAGGTGCGGCCAGGTCCGCGACCAGCCGCGGGGGATCGTGCAGCCGTGGAAGTTGATCATCAGTTTGTGCTCGGCGGCGTCGCGGAGGATGTCGTGGTAATACGCCATGATGTTCTGCTTGTCGCTCTGGAAGAAATCGACCTTTAGCCCCTTGATCCCCCATTTCTTCAGCAGCTCGAACTCGAAGCGCCGCACCTGGGGAAGGGCCAGGCAGCCGCGCGGCTTCTCGGTCACGTAGTTGTGCGCCCCGCCGGAGTTGTACCAGAGAAACAGGCCGACGCCCTTGCTCTCGGCGTAACGGGCCATCCGCCGGACGTCCCCGCCGTCCATCAGCGTCCAGTTGGCGTCGACCAGGTAATACTCCCAGCCCATCTCCGCCGCCAGGTCGATGAACCGGCACTGTTTTTGGTAGTCCCGCGGGCTGTCGTGATCGGACCACCAACTCCAGGCGGCCCGACCCGGCTTGATCCAATCGGTTTCGGCCACCGCCGCGGGCGGATTCAGGTGCGTGATCAGCGAGGACTCCACGATGCCCCGCAGGTCGTCGGCCACCAGGATCACCCGCCACGGCGTGGACCAGGGGAGCGTCGAAGACGGCTCGACCTCACCGACCGAGTTGCCTTCGCCGGGATCGGGAAAGCGGATATGGTAGATCCCTTGCGGCGCTTGCTTTTCCAGGCGGCATCCGCAGTAGCTCCCGTCGACGGCAGCCTCGGCCAGCAGCAGCCAATGGCGACCGCCGTCGAGGCGAAACAGGGCCGGCAGGGCCCAGCCGGCCGCTGTGGAAGAGGCCGTGCCTACGGGGATCTCGTGCTGATAGTAATTCTCGTAGGCCGGCGTGTATTGCGTCGGTTCGTCGTACGGCATCATCCACGCCCGTGCGTCGGCGGGCAGTCGAAAACCGGTCGCTTCGGCCGTGACCGTTCGCACGGTCGTGTCCCGTTCGGGAAAGCGGTAGCGCAGGGCGACGCCGTCGTCGTAAACCCGCACGACGATTTCCATGCGGCCGCCGGCTTCATTGCTGAACCCGACGACCCGCTGCCGCGCATGGTTGCGGCAAACCCGACGCTTTCCGTGAACGAGTCGATACGTTTCGTCGATGGTTTCGATGTGCTTGGACAGCACCAGCACGAGATCCTGCTCGAACGCCTGGTCCTTGCGCGTGATGCCCAAGGGCGACCAGGGAAGGACTACCGTGCGCGGGCCGGCCTTCTCGCCGCGTTCGATCTGGTAGTAGAGGCGTTCGCCTGCCGGATAGTCGGCCGTCGCCGACAGATCGGCCAGTTGCAGCTTTACGGACGTGCGGCCGTCCGGCGAGTCGACGGTCCACGGGCCGTCGGCCTGAAGGGAGTGGGGCAACATCCAGGCGAGAATCACGATGGTTGCGGCGATGCAGCGAAGGTTTCGAATCATGACGATCTCCTATGAGAGTTCGAGTCGGTCGGCTTCTTGGACGGTTGCCCCGGCGGCGCGTGTCGGATCAGTTCGTCGGCCCCGGATACTTCGGCGCGCCGCCGAGATACGGATAGAGGTCGAACTCCTCTCCGCCGCCAACGACCCTCGGATCGCCGGTCGCTTCGAGCTGCGCGGTGAGCCGCTCGGCCAGCTTGCGGCGGACCTCGGCGTACTGCGAATCGGCGGCCACGTTGTCGAGTTGCTGCGGGTCCTTCGCAAGATCGTACAATTCCTCGGCGGGGCGTTTTCCGAAGGCCAACTCGTAAAGCCTTTTGTGTTTCTCGTCCTTCTGGCGGTTGTCGATCATGTAGGTCTTGGTCGGGCTGTTGTCGCAATCGGCGTACCAGGCGCCCGACCACGCGGCCTTCCGGTAGTCCGGCGTGCCGGCGGGCCAGCGATCGGGTCGGAAGTTGCGGATGTAAAGGTACTCGTGCGTGCGGATCGCGCGGCAGGGATAGCCGCCCATGTCCGGCGCCTCCTGGGCGGGGCAGTGCCGCTCCTTGCCCGTCAGCACGAAGTCTCGCGCGGGATCGACCCGGCCCGATTTCTTACTGCGGAAGACACCGACCAGGCTGCGCCCGGTCATCCGCGGATGCGGCTCGACTCCGGCGACCTCCAGCAGCGTCGGCGCGAAATCGGTGAAGCTCACGAAGTCGTCCACGGTGCGCCCGGCCTTCACGTGGCCGGGCCAGCGGACGGCCAAGGGCATACGCGTCCCCGTGTCGTAGATGTTGCTCTTGCAGCGAGGAAAGGGCATCCCGTTGTCGCCGGTCATCAGCACCAGGGTGTTGCCCAGCTCGCCGATCGCCTCCAACGACGCCAAGGCCGCGCCCACCAGGCGATCGAAGCGTTGTACCTCGAAGTAGTAGTCGGCCACGTCGCCGCGGACCTCCTTGCAGTCGGGGAAGCAGTCGAACAGGTGGACGCGATCGAGGTCCATGCCCGCCGCAGCCCCGGATCCCTTCTGGTACGGCCGGTGCGGATCGCTGCTGCCGAGCCAGAAGCAGAACGGTTTGTCTTTCTGCCGCTGGCTGAGGAACGCCTGGAAGCTGCCGAAACGTTTTCCGGCCAGCTCACGCCCCGGTGTTTCCGTGCGCCCCGGTCCCCAGCCCTTGCCGCTGACGCCGACCTGGTAGCCCGCGGCCCGCAAAAGCTCGGGATAGGTTGCGAACTTGTCGGGAAACACGCTCCAGAGGTTGCCGGCGCCTTCGAGTCTCCAATGCCACTGCCCGGTCAGCGCCGCTCCGCGCGACGGAGTACACGAGGGCGAGGAAACGTAGGCATGATGGAACAGTGCGCCCTCGCGGGCCAGGCGATCGAAGGTCGGTGTCTTCACCACCGCGTCGCCATAGGCGCCCGCGTGGGGCCAGCCCCAATCGTCGGCGATGGCGAAGACGATATTGGGGCGGCTTGCTTCGGCCGCGTTGGCGTCGCGCGCATCGGTCACCGGCAAGACGGGCAACCCAGCGGCGAACGTCAAGGCGGCCAGCCGTACAACCAGGCAATGGCGATTCGAGAGTTTCATCATTCTCGGCTCCTGATGCTCCGGCAGCGGACGATGGGTTTGGGATGTAGCGGGTTGGGATGCAGTATGGCTGGACGCACGCAACTCTACCACTCTCCCGACGTGCTCGCAAGTATCAACGGCGGCCGGGGTCGGTCTGGCGGCTGGTATTGTCGTCGTTGGAAGACAACGAAGATGGGCTTCCGAAGACGGTCGGTTCGCGGAAGCCCGATGCACCTTCGGCGCACCAGAAAAGCGAGAGTCCGGCGTGCCCGCGACATCAAACGAGAAATGCCTTGGCCGCCGACTTTGCGAACTCTGCCGGAATACGAGGGCATGTCTCGACGTTGCTTCCTGGTACAAGGGCAAGCAACCCTCTCTGCCCAATTGCATCAGTGTGTTTGTTCCTGGCCACAACGCGGACGCACACACACTTCCGGGCGAGCCAGCAGTGCCGGCCGCTCGGACGGACGTCAAACACCCAGACGCCAAGGCGGCCGTATCGCGCGCGAGAGCATCCGGCTCGCCTCCGGATCGTCGAGGATCGCCTCCCGCTGCGGATCCCAACGGATCTTGCGCCCCAGTCGCGTGCAGACGTCGGTCAACTGGGAGATCGTGTCGCTGCGGACCGCCACGTCCACGTCGCAAATCGGCTGCTGCCGGGTCTTGACGCAATCAAGGAAGTTGCGCTGGTGGCCGGGGCTCTCGGGCAGGTGGATCTCCTGGGGGCCGATTCTGGAGTCGAGCAGCGACTTGGGCTGGGCGTCGATCTCGCCGCGACGAACGAACACCCAACCCTCGGTGCCCTGGAACATAACGCCTTGCCGGTTCTGCTCGTTGTCGGTATAGACCATTGTCACGCCATCGGCGTAGGTGTGCCGGACGTTCCAGCGGGTCGCACAGTCGGCCAGTCCGTCGGTTGGAAACTCGGCCGTACCTTCCACCTCGACCGGGCCGGTGTCGTCGGTGCCGTGACCCCATTGGGCAATGTCGACATGGTGGATTCCCCAATAGCCGCCGATGCCCCCGAGGCAATAGTCGGAAATGTGATACCAGTTGCTGTAGCTTTCCTGCCGGGTCCACGGGCGGCAGCGCTGGTACGTATACGGGGCCCAGGGCGCCGGTCCCAGCCACATTTCGTAGTCCAGGTCGTCCGGCACCGGCTGCACCGGCTGGTTGGGAACCGGAAAGTCGTGCGGTACGCCGACCAGGACCGTCCGGAGCCGGCCGATCCGTCCGTTGCGGACCAGCTCGCAGCCGAAGCGGAAGTTATCACTGGAACGTTGCTGCGTGCCCCACTGAAAGACGGCGCCGTATTGACGACAGGCCCGCTGCAAGGCCTTGTCCTGGGCCAGGCTCAGCCCCAGGGCCTTTTCCGTGTAGACGTCTTTCCCGTGACGCACGGCCTCCAGCGAATGCAGCACGTGCCAATGGTCGGGCGAAGCGATGCACACCGCATCGATGTCCGGCCGCGCGCAGAGGTCGCGAAAGTCGGAATACGTCGTGCAGCCGCCGTCGCCGTAGTGCCGGTCCACGAGGCCCTTCGCCTTTCGCAGCTGCTGCCGCGACACGTCGCACACGGCAACGATGCGGCAGTCCTTGTGGTTGAAAAACGCCTCGGTCAGTTGCGTGCCGCGGATGCCCAAGCCGATGCAGCCGAGGGTAATCCGGTTGCTCGGCGCGATCGTATCGTCGGCGCCCAGGGCGGGCGCCGGTAGCACCTGCGGCGCGGCCAGCGTGGACGCCACCACGCCGAGAAACCGCCGGCGCGATTGCCGTTTGGCGAAAACGGGATGACGGTTGGCACTGCTATTCATCGCAAGTCTTTCGATAAAGGTGGAAAGAGGGGCACGTCACCGTGCCTCGGAAAACAGCCGGTTGATCTGTTCCACCGCTTGGTCCACCAGGACCTGCCCACCCTCCGGGCCGACGAGGTTGCTGTGCACCACGGCGCTGTAATGCCCACCGCGAACGGCCTTCTCGGTCGGCACGTAGCCCCCGACCCCGGTGAGCTGGACGACGAACGTCTGCAACGCCTTGCTGCGGGCCTGGATGCGAATCCCGAAGTCGGTGAACAGCTCGAACGGGTTGGTGCAAATCGCCACGTCGCCGATGCGCACCACGTGCATCTCCATCGGCAACTCGGGATTCGGGTCCGTCTGCTGACGCTGGTAACGCTGCACCGTCTCCTCGTACCATTTCTTCCGCCGGAACTCGCCGGCGGCGGCCTTGGGGTCGGCAGCCATCGCGGCGTCGGCCCGCTGGCAGGCGGCCTTGGCTTCCGCGTACTCGGCCTCGGTGACGCGGCGCATGGGCAAGCGGATCGGCTGCACGACGTGGTGCAGCGTGACGTCATCGTGGCGATCGTTCTTCACCACGGGGTAGACGTCATCCACGGCCCGGACGATTCGTCGCGCAATCTCCTGCTCGCGCGTCAGCCCACGCAATTGCCGCATCCGCTCTTCGGCCGCCCGGCGATACATCAGGTGGGGCGACTGGTCGCCGGCGGCCGTGCACCAGGCCAGCACGCACAGATCCTCACCGTAGCGGTCGTGCAACTGCTGGCGCACCGCGTGCCAGAAGTCGGCGTTTACCGTGCTGCGCGACTCGACCTCCTGCGAGGGACACGCCACGCCGACGGCCACGGCCACCAGCCGGCTCTCGGCGTTGAAGAAGAAAAGCGTGCCCACATCGTGATCCTCGTAACCTTCCAGGCCACGAAACTCGGGCAGATCGGTTCGCCCGTACATCTGCGCGGAGCCGTCGGCGTAGACGGCTCGCCGATTCTGCGCGACTGCCGCATGGCCCAGGCCCCAGGCAACGCTCCCGCGGTCGCGGCCTTGCCAGGCCTGGGCAATCGCGTCGGCGACGCGAGCGGCGAAGAACTCCCGATATGCATCGACCTGCGTCACCCCTTCGGCGGGAATCGGGTACTTGTCGGACAAGAGGACCGGGGCCGTGTGGGTATGGGTGCCGTTGAGGAAGATCTTGCCGGCATCCAAACCGGGCACTCGCGTCGCGACCTGCTTTCGCACCAACGCGGACAGATCGTCCGGAATGTAGAGCAAGTCGCAGGAGACCATGATCGCCACCTCGGTCGAGCGCTCGCCCTCACGTGACTCCAAGGCTGCCACCTGGGCAGTCAGCGGGGTCTCCACTTGCCGGGCGATCCGCAAGGGGAACTGGCCGGAGACCGCCACCGGCAACTCGGGTGTGATATCGACGGCAGCCGCCCCCACATACAACTGCGCAGCGGGAGCCGCCGGCGCAAGCGTCAGCCATGCACACCACACGCTCGCGAAGGCCAACATGCAACGAACCATCGTTTCTTCCCTTTCTCCAAGTAGCTAAAGTCGCAAGGTTTCGGATTCGAGACCTCTCCGCATCAGGGCAATCTGAATTCGTGTCCGTTCAGCCACGAGTCGGGTCGGCGGCGAGCTGGCGCGCATAGCCGCCGTTGGCGCCGACCTGATTGAAATGTCGGGGGTACATGCCGACGATGGCGGCGTCGCCCGGTTTGATGTTGGTGTAGGTAAACCGGAACGCCTCGCGGACGGCCTCCTGGCTGGCGCATCGCCGCCCGGCGCCCAGGATCTTGAACGCCAGGCACGGCTGCCTCACCTGGCGGATCACCTCGCACATCGCGGGAGGATCGCTCTGATAGAACACGTATCCCACGTCAGGCCCCTCGAGCACGGGCAGCCTGGCGGCCGCGTCGGCCGGCGGCTCCTTCCGCGTGATGTGATAGAAGCAGGTCATGAAGAAATCGACGTCCCAGCCTTCGTCGGCGACCCGGCGAATGCAGTCGGGGTTGTGGGCGGAGACACCGGCCAGCATTCCCCGATCGTGCACGGCCTTGGTGAAGTCGCGGACCTCGCCGCTGCGGCCCTCGCGAAAGAGCGTGTCGGTGACGCCTCCGTGGTGGGCGATCCCGATGGGACCGACGGCCTCCACGACGCCGGGAATGTCCGCGCGATTCGCGTACAGCCCGATCAGGTGCATCTTGGAGCCTTGCTCCCGCAGCGTCCGGTAGACCTCGAGGGCGTTGGTGGCCGCCGAGAACTGGTGCGTGTTGATTCCCTCCCGCTCGCATTGCTGGAGGAAGGCCACGGTTCGCTGCGGCGTGAAATAGTCCCTCATCTGCTGGTCCATCTCGCGACCGAGGTAGGAATAGCCGGAGAGGGGATTCGAGCCGACGACCAGCCGCGAGATGCGGTGCCGCCCCAGGGTAACGGTCGGCAAGGGCCCGGACGATCGGTCGGCGGCCGTGGCGCTGCCGCCCGAGAGCACTCCCGACGCGGCGGCCGCGGAACACCACGCCAGAAACTCCCTACGTCCGGTTCGTGCTTCACGAGAATCCGACGGCATCATGACATCTCCCCTTTCTCCCGAAAGCGGTTAGACTTGACAATTCGCAATGCAGACATCAACAAGTGCTGTAACACTCCCACTCGATCTGCCCACCGAGCTTCTTCAAACCGTAGCCGATTTCTCGCATGTAGTCGCCGTAGACCACTTGGACATGGAAGCCTTCCATTTCGCGTAGCAATCGCCGCCAATCGCCGTCGACGCGGATTTCCATCTGGGAGCGGCACGCCGGCAGCGACGGCGAGTCGACGATCGTGCCGCGAAACCCCTGCCACTTCGTGCAACGCAGGTTCGGCACGACCACGGTTACCTGCTGGCCCTTGCGGTAGTGCGTCTTGCAGGCCGCGCCGTAGTCCGACTCGAAGTGCGTCATCAGCGTCGCCGGCTCGTCCTCGCGGCCGTTCATCCGCCGCGGGGCCGCACAATGGGCAACCGTAAACAGTCCGTCGTGTGGATAGTGCGAGTTGCACACGAACGTCGGCCGGCTGGCGATCCAGCGCAGCAACACGCCGGGCATCGTGTGCGACAGGTCCGTATGGCAATAGGCCGTGTAGCCCAAGTCGTTCGCCAGACTGAGCACCAGGCAGGGAGGCGTGTCGAGCATGGCGATCTGGGCGTGGCCCATACAGCGGGCGAAGCCGAAGTTGCTCGCGCCGGTCTCCTCCAGCAGCTTGCGTACCACGTGCAGAGCGAGATACGAGTTGAACACGAACCGCCGCTCCGTGGCCAACTTCACGTTGGGCGATTTCAGCAGTGCCTCGGTGCGGCGATCGGCCTCGGCGACCACCACAGCGTCGTCTCGGGCGGCGGCCAACCGCTCGGCAAACTGCTCGTCGGTCACATCGGCAAACGAATAGCCCCATACCTCCTTGGCTACCCGCGGCCCGTGCTCCTGGGCCGGGCCACTGTAGGCAGCGAGGCCGCCGATCGTCAGCATCTTCGTGCCGCAGGCGTTTTTCAGACCGTACAGCGAACGCAACCGCCACTGCAACTCGTCGTAACGGTCGACCACGACGTCATCCACGTCGAACTTCGACAGCGCGAATTGATCGCCGTTCTGGCGCAAGAATCGCCAATGGGCGATCTCGTACCAGAGATAGAACGGGCCGGACTGATGCCGAACGAACATGATCATGGGCGTCTCGATGCCCGTCAGCGCCAACGGCCAGTCCGTGCCCCCGCCCGCCGCATAGAGCAGGAACAGGTCGGTATCGGTCGCCGCCAGGGCCTGGATGCGCTGGACCGAGTTGGCCTTCTCCAGCGGCTGCAGCTCGATGGGAAACTCGGCCTCCTTCCTGAGTGTTTCCAATTCGTTGGTGATGCGCACGGCCTCGGCGGCGGCCGCTTGCTCCGTATCGATGCCGCCGTACGACCGCCAGGACGCACGATCGGCCGGCTGCGGACACTGGTACATCAGAATGGGCTTGATGCGCAACGGCTTGCCCCGAGGGAAGTCCTCTCCGGCGGCAACCGGCTCGGCCTCCGCAGCAGCAGCCCGCTTTGCCGACATCAGGGCCAGCGTTCCCAGCGCGGCGGCGCCGCCGACCCCACCCAAAAAACCGCGCCGATCGATGCCGGCAGCGACATCCGTGCGATTGCTTTCCGAGCCGGGCCCCGTGCCCGACGCATCCATATCACACATGGCACAACCCCTTCATGCAAAGGCCAACCCATCGTCCGATCCCGGCAACATTGTAGGAAATTGCTGGGCGCACTGCAACGCGCGGCCAGGGCGTGCGGAAATCGGCAGGCCCCAGCAGCAGAAAACGGGCTCTGCCGGGGGTCGCCCACCCGAGATCCGCCGGTGCTGGGCTGACGCGGCGCACTCTGCTACAATCGTGGCGGTTGCACGACTGGATCGTGTCCAGGCTCTACCGAAACGTGAACCGCTGCATGGGCCCAGGGGGCTGTCCGGGCTTTCGCGCCGAAAATGAGACGGCCCCCTGGCGAGGCACAACAAGAACACAGGTGTCCCCAATGACTTCTCCAAGCTTCGCGATGCGTCTGGCCCTGACCTTCACTTTGCTCCTTGTCGCCCGGCAACTGGATGCGGAGGACGCCCGGGTCGCGCGGTTGATCCAGGCGGCCGGCGACGCCGACGAGGACTCGGCACGGTTGGAACTGCTTCGCGAGTTGAAGGCCTTACCCGACCTGGACGACGCCCTGCGGGCCGACGTCGCGCGGATGGAGGCCTTCGTCAACCGCTGGATCAACAGCCGGCAGCTCTTCCAGTGGTTTCACCGTGAAATCCGCGACACGCAAGATTACGATTTCGGCATCGCCAGGCAGTCGCCCGTCTATCCGCTCAGCCACCTCTACCGCGCACGGATGCTGATCTGGACGGCCAACGAGTACGGCAATATCCTGGGCTACCACGACACCCGCCGGGAGTTCTTTGATCGGGCCGTTGCGGAGTTGCAGGCCGCCGCGAAGGCCTTCCCGAGAAACGGGATCGTGCAAATGTATCTCGGCAAGCCGATCCCGCCCAAAACACAATATGCGCCTGTGGACAACGCCCCGCAGTGGGCAATCCATCAGCGCGCGGCCCTCCAGCGACTCGCCGACATTGTGTACTGGTGGATCGACAACCGGCTGCAGGAGGACGGGCAATACGGCGGTGGCTGGGACGACGACTGCGAGATGTGGCGGCATTGGACCTCCGTCATGATCGCGTTCGAGGATCCGCGGATCACGAAGGCCCAGGCGATCTTCTCGCGGGCCTTGCTCGGCCAGGGGTACATGAAGGACGGCTACACGACGCGGACCTACGATGTCGAGCACACGGCCGAGCCCTCCAGCGACACGATCACGCCCATGATGCACCTGGCGCCGGAAGATCCCGAATGGACCCGGCGGGCCCGGCGGTTGGCCGAACTGATGGAGACCCGTTGGACCGGCCGCAACGAACGGGGGTTCCTGCAGTTCAGGAGCACGTACTTCAACGTCGAAGGCCCGGACGACGACCCTTTGCGGGCGTGCGACACGCCGTATCACGTGCGGGCGATGGAACCGGCGCTGATTCTCTGGCTGCGCACCGGCGACAAAGACCTCGGGCGGCTGTTTGCGGCGTGGATGGATACGTGGGTCGACGCCACGGCGCGGGCCGAACGTGGAAAGCCGCCGGGGATCCTTCCGGCCGCCGTCCGCTGGCCCAGCGGTGAACCAGCCGGGCCGGGCGAGCAGTGGTGGGACCCTCGTCATCATGGCGAGCCGACGCTCTACGAGTGGCCCAGCGCAGCCGGAAAAATGACCGACGCGCTGTTGTTAACGTATCACATGACCGGCGACGAGAAATACTTGGCCCCGCTCCGCTCGATGGCCGAGGCGCGTCTGCAGTGGCTGACCCGCCGCGCGAACGACGCGCCGACCGCGGGCTCGCGGGAGTGGTGCGGCAGCAAGCTGGGATTCCTGGCCGCCACGCTGGTGAAGTACAGGCTGTTGACCGGCGGCAACGAGTTTGATGAGCTCCTGGATCGCGAGTACGGAAGCCTGGCCTCGGCAACGATTGACCCGGACGATCCAAAGGTGGCGAGATCGCTTCGCTCGACGGCCTTGGCCCTGGCTATCAACTTCCCCGGCCGCACCAGCGAGGTGCGTTGGACCGACCGTGTGTTCGCCTTCGCGAGGCTCTTTGGCGACGACATGCTCTTCCCCGAGGCGGTCCCGGCCTGTAACCGGCGGCCCGGCTTGAACTACCTCTTTGCCACGGCGACGGGCGACCGGGGACAATTCCTGGTTTTTCCGCTCAGCGCCGTGCGCTGGCTGACCCTGCCGCGCGACATCGCCGCGTTGGTCACCCATCGGGCACCGGACCGCTTCTCCGCCGAGTTGTTCCACTTCGGCGAACATGCCCGCCCCATGGGCGCCGTGCTCTACCTTCTCAAACCGGGCGAGTACACGTTGAGACTTGCCGACGCCTCGGGCAATCCGCTTGCGCCGCCGTCGGCCGTAACAATCGCCGGACCTCGCACCCACATCGAGTTTACCCTCCCCCCGCGCGTCCTCTGCAAGCTGGACGTCGCGCCCAGCAGCTGAAAGCCCATGTGGCCAGAAGACTGAATCGACCTGGCGATCGCACATTGCGGTTCTGCAAGCTCTCAGTGCGTTGCGGAGTGCATCTTCGCAAGCTGCCAGGGGGAGGTCCACCGTCAGATTCCCTGACATAAGCCAAATAAACCAAAGGCGTTGTGGCGACGACAGGTGTCTGCCTGAACTCGGCACGGTTCTTGCAACATACCTCAAGGAGGGAACAGACCTGAGGACTCAGGAGAAACCAACGTCACGAGAAACGGTCTGACTCGACGCGACTTCGTCTGAACCGCGGCGGCGGGTTCTAGGGCGTTGAGTTGGCTGGGCACACGAGGGACGCCCACGGTGTTCGCCACCGAAGCTGACAAGCCGGCCCTGCTCGGAGGCACCCCCATACACAAGGCTGGCTGGCCCAAATGGCCGGAGTGGCGAGAACCACTATCAGGCCGCCATCCTCCTCCAACAATTCGACAAGCTAGTGGAGGAAACCGACCGTCGGCATGTTTCAGAATTTGCTCCTGGCCGAGCGCAGCGACATGGATCACATCGTCGAGGCAATTCGGAGGATCCACGTCCACGGCGCGGCACTGACGGCGTGATCGTGGGTCCGAACTTCCCCGAGCATAACGCAAGAGTATGGTTTGGCCTGTCGCATGACATGGCCGCCCCAGTCAAAAGGAGGTGTGAGATGGCTCGAATATCGACAATGCTTCTGGCCGCTGTCGCCCTGCTATGGGGGCCGTCAACGCCGTTGGCCTACGCCCAACGAGGAATGGGCGATTCGATAGGCGTGGCACGGAGGCAGATCTTGCCCGAGTTGGTGAGCCTGTCGGGCAAGTTGGCATCCATTGAGACACACACGTGTGACAAAACAACAGGACATGGCGTCGTCGGGACTCACCTCAAGCTGGAGACGCATGAGGAGCAGGAGTTGAACATCGACCTCGGTTGGGCAACAGCCGTCGCGCCGATCGTGAGACAATTGTCAGTCGGCCAGAACGTAGAAGTCGTCGCCTTCCGGACTGACAAGATGCCGGAAGGGCAATACGTGGCGAAGTTGCTGACCTTCGACGGAAAGACCGTGCGACTCCGGGACGAAAACCTGCGGCCGATGTGGGCAGGAGGCCGTTTGGGTTGGTACGGCTCCAACGGGAGTTCCGGCGACGACACTGGTCGAAGCCCTGGACGTGGGCGTGGCTGGGGGCGTGGCCGTGGTTGGGGGCTTGGTCCCGGTTCGGGACTTGGGCCGAGTTGGGGGCGCGGACGCGGTGCTGGACGGGGCTGGCGATAGCCTCGATCGATCTGCCAAGGGCCGGAGAACCTCCGGCAAACAGCCGGAGGCCCGACCGATGATAGCTGGAGCCACGTTGAACACACCAACGCGGGTTCCCGGCGCGCACACCCGAATTGTATCGTGTGTAGTGCCGATTGCCAGTTCGGGCTGCACCTGCAGTCCACGCTGTTGGCGGATGGCATGCCTCGGCCAGCACGCGCACTCGCCCCACCCCATGGCGGCCCTGCTCTGCATCGGAGTGGCTCATGTTGAAGGTGCCTTCGAGCGAGTCGCTCGTAATCCTGCGGGCATCTGCCTGGCGGCGAATCCGGGCGACCAGCTCCGACAGGATTTCGTCGGGCGCGAACAGCAGTGCCTTCATCCCTTTGGCGTTGCTGTAATCTGTCTTCTTGCGGCGCGTCGCATGACGGCGGCGTACTCGGGGACCCCGCTCGATCCTCCGATGGCACCGATACCATAGGCCGCACACGCAGCCCCTATTCGTGCAGACGTCACGATATCCTCGCCATGCACCAGGCCGGAGATGAACCCGGCGTTCCAACAGTCGCCCGCTCCGGTGGTGTCCACCACCTCGGCCGGCAAGGCCTCAACAGCCGTGCGCTGCGATCCCTGCGCGACCAGGCAACCGGCGGCTCCCATCTTCAAGACCACCGTGTTTGCCCCGAGATCCAGGATGGTGGTGGCGATGGCCTGGGCCGAGCGATCGGGGTAGATCGCCCGCATATCGTCAAGGCTCGGCAGCACATAGTCGCAGTGCGGGAGCATCTGCTCGAACGTCGTGCGATCGGGTCCCAGTCCCCAACACTCGTCCAGAAGGGTAACGACACCTCTGTTCCGTGCTTCGGCCAGCAGGGCGGCGCCCGGTTTCCCATCCAGCTTCGGCAGCACCCACAAATCCTGGTAGAGCAAGAAGTCGGTGGTCAGGAGCTGCTCAACCTCGAAGTCCTCCGGATTGAAGGTGAGGTTCGCGCCGGGCGTATGGATGAACGTGCGGTCGCCGTTGGTATGGATGCCCACGAATGTGAACGGCGTGGTGTCGGCCACCGATACGCGAATCCCCCCGACGTTGACGCCCAGCCGCTGGAGTTCGCGGCAGAGGAAGTCGCCCGCCAGATCGTGGCCCACTTTGGAGAAGACGCACGCCGGTAGTCCCATGCGTGCCAGCGCGCCGGCCGTGTTGGCCGCACCGCCGCCGGCAGCGAAACGGATCGACTTGGTGACCGACTGGACCCGCTCGCGTGGCACCGGATAGCTCTCCAGCGGGCCGCTCAGCGCGTCGAGAACCAGGACTCCCAGACAGTGAATGCGTTTCATCAGTCCATCAGTATGCCGGTTGCATGCCCAGCAGTTGTTGCGGGGCGTCGAACAAGATAGCCCGGGCGATCTCCAGTGCTTCCGCCCGTGTGTATTGTCGCTGGCCGACTTTCTGCGCGAGCACCTGGGCCAGTTGATTGCGGACGATCGCCGCCTTGGCGTAGGTCCATTCGATACAGTAGGCATCGGAGAAGAAGCCGATCTGTTTGTTGGCCGGCAGCATATCGAGCCGCTCCTCCATGACCTGGCGGACGGCCCCAGGAAAGAAGTTGTGCCACCAGTAGCCGGCCATAGCGAAATTCGGCAACTCGCGACACAGCGTGCACAGCGATTGATTCGCGTGACGGCTGGCAACGAAGCAGACGAACCGAACCTTCGGATGTCGGGCGGCCACGTCGGCCAAGTGGGCAATCGCTCGCTGAGGTACCAGGCTGGCCGTTTCGTGCGGCATGGGCTCGGCCGCGATGCTGAACTGGAAAGCAATCCGGTCGGCATGGGCCTCCAACGCCGTGAGAAAGGCCTCGTGGATGTAGGACGCGTAGATGTCGCGCTCGTTCGGGCCGGCCACCTCGCGCCGGGTCAACGCTGCGGCCATCTCCTCGTCGGAGACTGGCCGAAAGACAATGTCCGAGGAGATATGCGTGGCCAAGGAGACCACCGACGTGGCAGCCAAGTGATGGACGAAATGAGTCATGGCGGCCCGCAGGTCGTCCATCGTGCGGATGACGCGCTCCGTGGCAGGCCGCTTTGCCGCACCGTGCGGGACCGGACTGCCGGGCGTCTTGCCCCAGCAACGCTCCAACTCGTACAGGGCCGTATCGAACTCGCCGCGCTGGGTCCGCGTGAAGAACGCCCATTCCATGGAGTAGTGCAGCAAGTCGTCGTCGAGTCCCTCCTCGCGCCGGGCCAACTCGGTGGTGAGCTTCCGGATGTTCGCCTTCCGGATGATTTCCCGGTGCCAGGTCCGGTCGTCGGCGCGTTGGCGAATCAACGCGTCGAGCTTCTCCCAGTTGTCGGCCGTGATCGGCTGGTCCCAATCGTACAGGTCGCCAAGGATGAGCCGCACACCCCAGAAGCAACTGGTGTTTTGCACGTGACCGAGATAGGGGATCGCTTCCCGCAAGCGGGCGTGGGCCTCGTCGCGGCTGGGCCAGCCGGGATATTCCGTGAGCCGGGCTCCGCTTGGGCAACCCGCAGCGTACAAATCGCTGACCACCATGTGATACAAGAGAATGTCGTGCAGGCCGCGTGCTCCCAATTTGCCCCCGGTAAGATGCGTATGCGCATCGAGCACGGGGATCTGCAAAAGGCCTTCCGCCAGTTCGTTGCGCAACGAATCGCTCGTCATGGCTGAACTCTCCCTAGAAGAATGGCTGATCTCCCGTCTGCCGTCTCGGCTACGTTCTGCTTACGCCCGGCCCACGGCACCGGTGCAACGAATGTGGAGGCACCGTCGCCGCATTCCAGACACAAAACGAAGGCAGGGCATACCTGTCTGCCGCAGCCCTTTTGAGCAAGTTCAACATGGGTACCAGTGGCATAGCCAGTGGTATAGCCGCAGAAGGCCGAAACTGCAAGTCCGAGGCCGGCAAACGCCTGAGGATCACCCGTCAGGAAATTCCGGCCGTTGGTTGCCTGCAACCGAACATTCGGCCAGAATAGGGGGCGACAGCAACTCTTGCCTTGGGTACACGCTTCGATCACTCTGTTGCCGGAGGAATGTGACATGGCACGACCGATAACACTGTGTACCGGCCAATGGGCCGATTTGCCGCTGGAAGAGCTGGCCAGCAAGTGCCAGCAGTTCGGGTACGACGGGTTGGAGCTGGCCTGCTGGGGCGATCACTTCGAGGTGGACAAGGCATTGGCCGACGAAGAATACTGCCGGCGCAAACGCGAACTCCTGGGGCGGTACGGCATGCGGGTATTCTCCATCAGCAATCACCTGGTCGGCCAGGCCGTGTTGGACAACATCGACGCCCGGCACAAATCGGTGTTGCCCCCCGATGTCTGGGGAGACGGCGATCCCGCCGGCGTCAATGCCAGAGCGGCCGAGAGGCTCAAAGACACCGCCCGCGCGGCAAGAGAGCTCGGCATCGACGTCGTAAACGGCTTCACGGGCTCGAGTATCTGGCATCTCTTGTACTCGTTTCCGCCGGTTACGCCCGCCATGATCGACGAGGGTTTCCGGCTCCTGGCCGAGCGGTTCCACCCGATCCTCGACGTCTTCGGAGAATGCGGCGTGAAGTTTGCCCTGGAGGTCCACCCAACCGAGATCGCATTCGATCTGGTGACCGCCCAACGGGCGTTGGAGACGCTGGACTGTCGCAGGGAGTTCGGCTTCAACTTCGACCCCAGCCATCTGATTTGGCAGGGTATGGATCCGGCCGAGTTCATTCGCACCTTTCCCGACCGGATCTATCATGTCCACATGAAAGACGCGATCGTCAAGCTCAACGGCAAGACGGGTATTCTCGGCAGCCATCTGAACTTCGGCGACCCACGTCGCGGTTGGGACTTCCGTTCGTTGGGCCGCGGCGGCGTCAACTTCGAGGAAGTCATTCGTGCCCTGAACGACATCGGCTACACGGGCCCGCTCTCGGTCGAGTGGGAGGATAGCGGCATGGACCGCGAGCACGGGGCACTCGAGGCACTCGAGTACGTTCGCAAGCTCGACTTCGAGCCCAGCCGGTTGGCATTCGACGCCGCCTTTGACAAGCAGGAATAGTACGGGGCGAACGGTTCCCGGTCCTGCGCACTCTTCATCCTGAAAGAGACACCGCCATGATCCAGAGATGTCTGTGGTGCATTTGCCTGCTCGGTTGCTTTTCCTGCCAGCAGGCGGGGGCGCAAGACGGTGGCCCGAAGCCCGCGGTCTGGATGGCGCCGCCGTCTTACGACAACGGGAAGTGTTTTCGTGAGCTGTTCGAGAAGCCGGACACCTGGCGCCAGACGCGGGCCGAGGTCGACGTGCTGATGTACGCCGACCACTGGTTGCACAAGCAGTTTACCGACGACGAGTTGCGTGCCTGGTTCGCCCGACTGCGGCAGTGGCAGCTTGCGTTCGCGTTGGAAGTCGGGGCCGTCAAGCCCTGGGGCGTGACCGGCGAGAAGACGTTCCGCGTGCAGCACCCCACGTGGGACCGCTTTCGCGGTCTTGGCGGTGAGATCCATGCGATTGCGATGGACGAACCGCTGCTCTGCTGCCGCAAACACATCCACGAGTCGGACGATTACGCGGTGCAGGAGACAGCCAACTTCATCGCACTGGTCCGTAAGCACTATCCCGAGATTCGGATTGGCGACATCGAAACCTACCCGTCGATTCCGCTGGAAGATCATTTCCGCTGGCTCGATGCGTTGGAGAAGCGTCTGGCCGAGTTGCAGGTTCGCGGCCTGGACTTCTACCGGCTGGACGTGAACTGGGCGGAATTCGTCGTCTTCAACCGGGGGAGTTGGCTGGAAGTGAAGAAGCTTCAGCAGCACTGCCGCCAGCGCAAGCTGCCCTTCAGCCTGATCTATTGGGCCTCCGGCTATCCCACGCTGGCCAAGCGGGGATTGGCGGACGATTCCACGTGGTACGTTTCGGTCATGCAGCAGGGTTACGCCTACGCCCTCGTGCAAGGCGTGCCGGATCAGTATGTTATCGAGAGCTGGGTGGAGGGGCCGTCGCGGAGCACGCCCGAGACGGAGCAGTTCACCTTCACCCGCTCGGTGCTCGATTTCACCCGCCGGTTCGTCAAGCGAAGTCCGCCCTGACACGCTCGCATCATCGGCGTCACGGCGCCTCGGAATCGACGCGCCTGTAAAAGACGACGGCGGCGCCCGGTCGTTGCCTGACGGCGATTTCCAGGCCCGTCTCCATGAGTCGTCGCCCCGTCATGATCACGGTGTCCGGCTCGTCAAGATTGCCCACCTCGTATTGGGCATCAGGACGGAGTCCTCTCAGCTTGAACTGGCTGCCATAGAAATCGCTTCCGGGCCGGCGAAACGCGTGAATCGACCCTCGGCCAGCTTGCGGCCGATGGAATTGCCAGGCGATCCAGGTGTCTTGATCCAGGTTATGGGCGGTCAGCGGGTAGTAGTCGCCGAAGTAGTCCGGGCCGACTTCCAACCATTCGCGGTAGAGTTTCTGAATCAACGCATCATCCACATCCGTCCGAAAATCGAAGCATGCGGTGTTGGACGGGCACATATTGCTGCGGCGGGTGTAAGCATCATAGGAGACACCGCCCGTGCCCCAGCCCCAGCCGACAGTGTTCGACGGGCAATACCCGGTTCCGTGGAAGGGAATCCAGAACGAAATCCCGTACGTGTGCCCCTGCTGGCCGACCGGTTCGAACAGGTAGTCGCTCCGCAGCAACGGGACGGCTCGGCGCATGGTCTCCAGATCGTTGCGGCGCCCGCCCGAAGCGCACGAGTCGATCAACATGCCCGGATGGCGGCGCAGCAACTCGTCCCAGTACGCCAGATACCCCGCAACGTATTGGTTCTCGGTCATGCCCTGTCGGTCTTCGGCGTCGTTGCTGCGCCAGTAGCCCAAGGGGTCGATATTGAAATCTTGCCGATAGAGATCGATCCCCTCGTCGGTGATGAGCTTGTCAATGTGATCGACCAACCAGCTCCAGGCTTCCGGGTTGCCAAGGTTCAAGAGCCCGCCACCGGTGCCGCCGAGCACCCATTGCGGATGCTCCGTGGCCAGCCACGTTCCCGCCGCCACACGCTCCGGTTCGAACCAGACGATCGTCTTCACGTCCTTCCGACGTCCATGATCGCTGATTGCCCGCAGTCCATTCGGGAACCGGTGCGGTCGGCGATCCACTTCCCACGTGCCGGTCCAGGGCCAGCCTTTTTCGGCCGCACCGACGTACCAGCCGGCGTCCATCCACCAGTAGTCCAGTTTCAGTCCCTTCTGCAGATAGCTGTCGATGAATTCGATCTGGTTCCGCTCGTTTGCCTTGGTCATCTCGGCAAACTGATGCGAACTACACGCGTTGAGCAGGGGCAGCGGCAGCGGCCTGCCGTCCGGCCGAGGAATGTTGTGTTGGATCATCCACCGACGCCACGTATTCTGAGCGTCAATCCAATCACCCCGATCGGCAAACTGCAGGACGATCAGAGGGGTGCGTATCTCTTCCGAGGGATGAAGCTTCAGATGAGTCAACTCCTGGCCGGCGGCGACGTGGATCGACCTCTCCCCATCGCGGGCGAACCTGGCAGCCCATTGTCCGGGCCAACCCACGATAATGATGACTCCCTCCGAGCCAGCGCGGAGGTTGAAGTAGGGAAACTCTCCGTTGGTCGGTCGTCCGCCGCTTGGCGCCGAGCGAAACACGTCGTTGGGGGCAAGTTGCCTGGTCCGTGGTTCGAACCCGTTCGGTGCACACGTGTCGCCGCGATTGTGGTGCAGCACGAACTCGCTGCTGCCGCTGGATCGCTGAAAACGGCAGTCCAGCGCCTGGATGTCGTCAATCAGAGGCGTATCCGAGGTGCCAGTGTTCCTGAAGTACAACGTCCACTCAACCGTCTTGAACCGCGGATACTCGACGCCTTCCCAACGTATCTGGAGACCGGTATCCGGATCGCAGTAAAGCACGGCATGAGCGGTGCGGTCCGCGTCGAGTCGCTGGTGCTCGCTTGTGCGACGGCATCTTTTCAGGACCCGGGCGGACGACTCGCCGCCGAAGGTGAACGAGAAAGGCTCAGGTGTGTCCTCCCAGTCAAGCTGCTCCCTCCAGCGATCGGCCATGTCGGGGCCGCCGGCGGTCATCCCGGCGATCGTCTGCAACCACACCAGCAAGTCCGGTGGCTTGGAACTGACCTGCTCGACTTCCAGAACGAATTGGCCGATCAAATCGGGCTTGCCGCTGGCGCCGATCTCGTGCGGCCCGACAAGATCCAGATTCCCGTCGACCGACGGGACCGAACAGCGGAAGCTCTTCAACGTGACTTTCAGGTCTTTGCCCGCTTGCGTGAATTCCCAGATGCGGGTATCGGGACCGCCGCAAGTCAACGAGCGCGAGGCGGGAATCTCGGTGAGCGGCCATCCCATGGTCTTGTCGGCATCGTTCTGGACAAAAGCCGGATACGTCGAACCGCCCGCATGCATCGGGGCCCTCACGGAAATCGCCGCCCTTTCGCCGACTCCGTCGAAGAACAGATTCACTCCGATGGCAGGCCATGTGCGGCCGAACTCGCAGTGAAAAGTAAACGTGTGCGTGCCCGGGCCCAGCGGAATCC
This sequence comes from Pirellulales bacterium, assembly GCA_016935315.1. Lineage (GTDB taxonomy): Bacteria > Planctomycetota > Planctomycetia > Pirellulales > Thermoguttaceae > JAFGRD01. The sequence continues at coordinate 11,749 of JAFGRD010000049.1, read as the reverse complement.
GCACGGTATGATCTTCCCGCCGGTTCAGCCATTGCACCTTCTCCGCATCACCGGATGCCGGGTCAAATACGTCGCCCTTGTACAGAAAGATATCCCAAGCGGCGTCGATGGGGCCGGAATTGTTGCGAAAGGCTGGATCTACCGTCCCACGGTCGTCACAGCCGAAGAGCGTCATGGCGCTCAAGTCCGCTGCCGACGCGGCGGTTGCGAAAAGGGTCGGGCCAAACCAGAACAGGAGGGATATCGTGGTCTTCTTCACCGTGTGTTCCTTCAAATAATGGAGATTCAGCGGCCGAAGTGTGTCACTCCGTGTATTCCATCACGCATTCTAGCCGCGCGGTTCCTTCTGATACAACAGCACCGGAGCGCTTGGCTGCTGCGGCACGGTGATCGGCAGACCCTCCTGTAGCAACTGTCGCCCGCTGAATTGCTGTTTACGCCCGGTATCCAGATCGGTGACCTGGTAGTGGGCCTCCCGCTCCAAGCCGTAGAGCGGGAAGCGTGCGGCTTCATAGGGGCTCTCGGCGCGGCGAAACGCCTGCACCATGCCGGCGCCCAGATCGGGCCGGTCGAACTGCCAAGCCATCCAAGCCGAATCGTCCAAGCTGTACGAAGTCAGGGGATAGTAGTCGCCCAGCATGTAATCGCGGGCGCGACGCCACTGGTCAACCATCCGGTGGTACCGCGTCCAGTCGAGCCCCGCCTTGCGCGGCTGCTCTCGGCCGATGCCCAGCCACGGGCACCAGTGGCTGCGGACCACGTAATCACTGGCATCCGACACGCCCGTGCCGAAGTAGGGAATCCACTGCGCCATCCCGTAGGTGTGCCCTTGCGTCCCGACCGGTTCAAGACGGTAGTCGCTGCGCAACAACGGCACGGCGCGACGGAGCGTTTCGATGTCGTTCCGCCGCCCGCCGCTGGCGCAGGTGTCGATCACCATGCCGGGGTGCCGGCGACGCAATTCGTCCCAGTACGCCAAGTACCCCTCGACGTGGCGCAGTTCGGTGAGCCCCTGCCGATCCGGTGCGTCGTGGCTGCGCCAGTAACCCAGCGGATCCATGTTGAAGTCCTGCCGATACAGGTCGACTCCTTGCTCGGTGAGCAGCCTATCGACATGCTCGGTGAGCCAGCGACGGGCGGCCGGGTCACCCAGGTTCAGCAAGCCGCCTTGTTTGCCTCCCAGTATCCAGTCCGGGTGGTTTTCCGCCAGCCACGTCCCGGCGTGGACGCGTTCCGGCTCGAACCAGACCACCAGTTTCAGACCTCTTGCGTGGACATGGTCGGCCACTTCCTTCAGTCCCTTGGGATACCGGATCGGGTCCGGCTCCCAAGTCCCGGTCCGCGGCCATCCCTCCGGCTCGCACGGGTACCAGCCGGCGTCGATCCACCAATAGTCCAACTTGACGCCGGCGTTGACGTAGGCGTCGACGTACTTGATCTCATCCGCGGCCGTGCTCCTCATGCCGGGATAAAAATCGCTGGTGCACATCATCAGACCGGGCGGGAACGGCTTTCCTCCGGGACGTGGAGAATTGTGCGCGAGCATCCAGCGGCGCCACACGTTGTGCGAACGCAAGCGAGTGCCGTTCCAGAATTGCACCACGGCCAACGGCGTGCGGACTTCTTCCCCGGGCAGGAGTCTGAAGCGTGTGAGTTCCTGGCCGCCGCGGACCCGCAGGCCGGTCCGATCGTCGCGGCTGAACTCCGCGGCCCACTGGCCCGGCCAGCCGAGCACCACGATGACGCCCTGGCCCGGCCAGGCCACGTTGAAGTATGGCATGTTGCTGTTGGTTGAGCGGCCGCCCGAGGTCGTGATGCGATGCGACACTTGCGGCTGAAGCGGCGTCACGTGCGGTTGGTAGTCGTTCATTCCCGCCGGACTTCCCGTGTTGTGGTGCAGCGTGAACTCGCCGTCCTTCCCGCGGCGAAACCAGGTGTCGATTGCCTGAATGTCCGTCAGCAGCGGCGTGTCGGCCGGCCCCGTGTTCTTGAAGTACACGGTCCACTCGACCGTCGGAAAGTCGTGGTACTCGACGGCCACACAACGGATCGTCAGCCCGGTCTGTGGATCGGTGTGGGTGACGGTATGTTCCGTCCGCTGAGCATCCAGTTGCCGCCGGCCACGTTTCACGGCCCACTCGGCGAGCAATTCCTTCGACGGGCGGCCATCGTAGACAAACGAGAATGGCGGATCGGTCGTGGCAAACTCGCCTTGCTTGATGAAGGGCAGCTCTCCCAGCCAAACGACGCTGCCGTCATTCAGGACCACCTGCGCCTCGGCCCAGTCCGCCTGGTCGCAGGATATCCCGTCGCCCGCATCGCCGACTTCCAGGACGAACTCGGTCGCGCCCCCGAGTTCAACCTTGACCGCCGTGCCCGCCGCACCTTCGTGCAGCGTCTCCGACCGAAACGCGCGCTTGCCGCCGACGCTGACGGAGAACACCACGCTGCCCCGGCCGCCCACGGTTTGCGGGTTCGAGTCCACGCCCACGGTCGCAGAAAACGCTTTGCCGGGTCCCGGCAAACGAACGATGACGTGGCTCGTGGCATGGCAGTACAGCCCGCGCCGATATTCCTTGTTCGCGATGGTCAACGGCCGCCCTTCGCCGCGTGTATTCCTGAGCACGGGATCGTGATTCGCCAGGACAACCAGGCCTGGTGCGGTTTGCCTCGCCTCGGCCGTTCCCGCAAACTTCGCCGCGACCCAGCGTTTCGCCTGCGCCAGTTCCTGGGGCGTGACGTCGACGGCGGACACGCTCCCAACAACCAGCACCGCGAACAGGGCCAAGGCGACCCCGCCGATCCATTTGCGTGTCTGTGACGTTTCCATAACTCTCCTCGTCGGCACGGGATTTCCAGTGGACGCCGGGTTTCCAGTGGACGCCGGGCAACCTCAGTATCCGACAGGTGTTCGTTCGTGTCAATGAGCAGCATCACGGCGCCGACGGCGCGTCGGAACTCACCTACGATGCCACCCCCAGCTCTTTGCCGCCGACCACACTATCACCGGCGTCGACGAGGAAGCGTATGATCACGATGCCGACGGCAACCGCGCAAAGGCCGACGGCGGCGCCTACACCACCGGCCCGCCGGACACAACGGCGGCGAGTACGGCCAATGGAAGTGTGGCGAGTCGAGGGGTGGAACCGATCATGCGTGGTCTTGCTTTGGAGAGGCCTTTGGCGACGTTGCGTATCACTGCGGCACGCTGAGCACGACAAGATCGTCCACGACTGTACGCTCGACGTTACTGCGGGAGGCCGGAAGAACCGAGCTGCCGTTCGTCGCCCTCGCGCATTGACTGTGCAAGCGTCAATAGACGTCCGGGCCCGGCCGAATCAACCCAGCTTCACAAGACAAGGGCGGCCACTGTCAGCCGCGTCTTCATTGCTCTTTCCCCCGGGCACTACAACGTCCAACCTGCCCGATACTCGCGATGAAGGAGATGGTTGGCTTCTTCATCGTTCGTAATTCTGAAGTTGGCTCCATCCCACTCGAGGGTCTTGCCGGTGCGCAGCGCGATGTTGCCGAGCAGACAGGCTTCGGTGAGCAGGCCGGTATGGGCGACGAAGTCGGAGCCGGCGGGTTCGCCGCCGCGGCAAGCGTTGACGAATTCCCTGTCGTGGCCGGGTGAGCGAGCAAGCACCTGGGGCGGCGGACCGTATTCTCGCATCCGGGTTTCCGGTACGAGCCGATGGCCCATAAGCACGCCGGATTTGCCAATCATGATATCGCCCGACACGCGTCGGCCCTCTTCGAGTCCCTTGGGTCGAGGCGGTTGGTCTCCACCGCTGAGCCAATGCAGCTTGACCGGCGGCATGTCACCGCGTGCGGGGTATTCGAAGTGGACGTTGAACATGCGCGGGTAGATCTCCGGATTGACCACGTCGCATTCGGCCTCGATCCTCGTCGGGCTGCCCAATTTCAGGGCCTTGAAGATCGTCGATAGTCGGTGACAACCCAAGTCCCCGAGCTGGCCCGTGCCAAAGTCCCACCAGTCGCGCCATCGCCACGGATGATAGCACGGGTGGTAGGGCCGTGCCGGTGCCGGACCGAGCCAGAGGTCCCAATCCAAGCCGTCCGGGACGGGCGGAGTCTCCTGCGGACGTCCCGGACCTTCGGGCGGATTCCAGAACCCACGTCCCCAAGACACATACACTTCATGGACCGGGCCGATCGCGCCGTCGAGGATGAACTCCTGGATCATTCTTGCCTTGTTCTCCGCCTGACCCTGATTGCCCAGTTGGGTCGCGACTTTGGCCTTTCGGGCCGCTTGGGTCACCTGCCGGGCTTCGTAGACCGAGTAGGTAAGCGGCTTTTCGCAGTAGACATGTTTGCCTTTCTTGATGGCGGCCATGGTGATGACGGCGTGGGAGAAGTCGGGGGTGGCGACCATGACGGCGTCGACGTCTTCCTTATCAAGCAGCTCGCGGTAGTCGGCGTAGGTGTTGCAGCCTTGGTACTTGCCCCTGCCCTTCTGCTCCGCATAACGGGCTTCAATCGCTCGTCGGGCGGGTTCGCGGCCGGCGAGCCGCGTGTCCTTGCCCTGGCTCCAGTTCCACGACATGTAGCGGTCGCCTTCACGATGGACGTCGCAAACCGCCGCGATCTGGATTTCGGGAAAACCTGCGAAACGAAGCATGTTCTGGATGCCCTGTCCGCCGACGCCGATGCCGGCGATGGTCGTTTTCTCGCTGGGCGCGATGTGTCCCTCGCCGCCCAAGACATGGCGGGGAACGACGGAGCACGCCCCTGCCGCGGCAACGGCTCCAAGGAAGCGACGGCGCGAAAGCTGGAAAGCGTGCGGAATACGACGTTGGGAGGTATTCATTTGGGCGTCCTTCCTATGCCATTTTCAGGATTCTATTAGAATAGATTGTATGACACATTGGTGATGCTGTCCATGGTCAGGGACGCCCTCTTGTCGATTCTCGCCGATTGCGTCAGGTTCAGAAAGCGGCCCCGGCCCGCCGAACGACCGGTAACGCGGTCGGCTTGGATGGTCGAGTCATACGGTCCGTCACAGTCCCAAGCCAGGAACTTGCCGCAACCGAGCTTCCTGCCATCGGTCATCACGAAGTGGATACTCTGGTCTGTTTCATTGACGGCGCTACCGCCGTATTCGTCCTTTCTGGACGGCTTCTCTCACTTTGGCGCGTACCAGAACGTCTTCCAGTATGCCTTGTCCAACTCGAACGGATCGACGGACGCATCGAAATCATGGTCCACCGGAAGCACTCCGTAGCGGATCATCTCGCGAACGTAGTCACGTCGCGGAACGTATTTCACGGGGCAGTTGTCGCCGTTGTTCGGACTGGGGTTGATCATGCAGAAGCGGTTGTTCTCTTCCAGAATATGCCTCCGCCCGCGGGCGACGGCAGCGACGATTGCCCGGTAATCCGAGTCTGTCCTGTCCCGAAAAACCGTTTCGCCGGACCTGGCCTGACAGACGCCCAGCCCACCGGCCTGCTTAGCCAGAGGTGCGCGAGCCGCTTTCGACAACTCCGGGTAGGAGAGGTTGAAAATCAAGTGTCTGTTGAACCGGCCGCCGTCTTCAGACATCGTGTGCGCCAGATACCGATTTTTCTGGGATTCTTCCGGCGGGTAGTATCGGGCATAGAAGTGCGCCGGGAGTTTGTACGTACCGATCTGCTTCTCTGCCTCCGTCGGCGCGTGGCACCGATCGCAGCGACGGTTCATGACTTCTACCAAAGCCTGAGTCTCCGGCCAGTCCTTGTCGTTGCGAACGTTGACGTTGTGCAGGTAATAGCCGATCGTACCGTGGCTGTTGACGGCATACGTTCCCGCGTGATTGGCGCCGGCGTCGAGCCAGTGGCGAATGATCTTCTGCTGGGATTCCGGCATGTGGACGCCTTCGTGCCCCTGTTCGATCAGCTTGAGCAAGCGGCTGGAGCCCGTGCCGATCTCGTACGGTTCGAAGTTGCTCTTGCTGTGCTCGGAATACGGCAGAATAACCCGGTTGTCGCCGAAGAGTTGCCGCCAGGACATCTGGATATAGCCGATCGGGTACAGCGGCCCCCAATGGCCGGAAATGTTGAAACCGCCTTCTTCGCGGTCGTGGTTGTGGCACTCGAGACAATGCGCATCCAGAATCGGTTGAATGTCCCGCAGAAAATCAAAGATCTCCGGTACGCCGGCAACCGGTTCGGGGTTGACGGGCTGCAAGCGCATGACGCGGAGCAGTTGTTGCCGTTCGGCGGCGCCGGGCGCTTCGGTCCGAGGCTCGTGGCAACCGATACAGGCGGTGGTTTCGCCTGGCATGACAGACGTAAACGAGTGCATGCGCTTCACGCAATGCCCTTTTTCATCCATGGCGAGGAACAGAACGCTGCGCATCGCGGGCAATCGGAAATAGGCGCTGCCGCCTTCTGAAACCGGGACGGAACCGATCAACCGCTCGACGGAGAACGTGCCGCCGGCGGACATTTCCGACATGGCGCCCGAATAGTTGATCGGCTTGGGCAGAACCTCGTAGACCAGCAGATTCTTGATCGTACCCGGTTCGACGTTCCGCATCTTGCGGCCTGTGTAAATGTTGACCAGCGCCAGGGTGCCCTCGTCGGCGGACGGGTCGGTCTCGTCGGCGACCACGGGTTCCCGCTTGCGTTTCATCACCGGCCTCGGTTCGCCAATCCAGTATCCCTGCCCGGCCAGTTCTTCCGGCAATCGGTACAAAACCTCGGTTTCGCCCTGGCCGTTGAGCAACTCGATGGCGGTCTTGTTGGCGACCAGAAAATGGCTTTCGGTCAGCGCCCATGGGTCACAGTGGATGTTGGCACGGCTGATGTACTGAACGCCCTTGGGGTCGTCTGGTCCGAGTCGCGGATCAATGAGCGCGACTCGCCCGTAATGCTCGCGCATGCCGTGGCCGGGCGACCACGTGACAACGAGCTTCGGGCTGTGGGGAACCGGCTTCGGAGCCAGAATCGTGCCGTGGTTGATCTGATTGCCGTAGAGCACCATTTGCCGCGTACCGTCGGGGTTCATCGACCAGAGATGGTGGTAGCCCATGTGAAAACGGTCCACGTATTCCCATCGCATATACGCGATCTGGCCGTTGGAGAGTACCCAGGGTGTGTTGTCGTGTTCGACGTTGGCCGACAGTGCGCGGAGGTTGCCTCCGTCGGCGTCGCATGTGAACAGCGTGCCGACGTGCGTCAGCCAACACTGCACGTATCGATTGGCCCGGGTGGAACAGAAGATGATTTGGCCGCTGGGCAGGTACGTGGGCTCGAAATCGTCCCATCCCGGCGGGGAGTAGGTCGAGTAGTCTTCCATTCCGGGCGAAACGTCCTCGCCTTGGCCGGTCAGTTGTTTCAGATGAGTACCGTCGAGGTTGATTTCGTACAGGCTGTAGTGCCGTTTTCCTTTGGGTAGGTACGCAAAGATCAGTCTCTTGGCGTCGTAATGAATCTGCGGGTCCCGGATGTTGCCCTCCGTGTCCTCAAAAACAGTCCGAACTTCCTTTGTCTTGACGTTATAAATGCACAGCTTTCCGCCGGAGTTCATGGGAAACGTACTTCGGCACTGGTCGGTCGAATAGTACCCGATGTTGGCGTACCAATGGCCGTCGGTGCTGGGCTTGCGGACGGCGAAGAGAATTTCGTCGGGCATGCCCGCATCGAGGAAGGAGCCGAGCATCGACGAGTCTCCGACCGCGCGATTCTGTTCCGACATCTGGCCGAATGCCGGCGAGATCAGCAGGAGTAGCACAACAGGCAGGGCTTCAGAATGCATGCAACTGTCTCCGGGAAGATAGGCGGAGAGACGGGTTTCGTCCCATCCTCGCAACTCAATCATAGCGAATACTGCGGTACCTTCATCGTTTCGCCGTGTGTCATGGCCGACAAGTGCGCGTAATAGCCGGGCACGGTCATATTCAGCGCGTCGATCACATCGACCGCCGGTTTGCGGCTGCGGAGAATGGCGTCGATGAAGTCGTCGCCGAGGTATCCGTGCGAACCGCCATGTCCACCCGGCCGAACTCCGGGCGGTAACGCGTATTTCTTGATTTGCAGACCGTTCTTGACCGCCTCGTCGTAACGTTTTCTGCCCGTCTGATCTCCGACGAAAGTCCTGTTGAATCCCGCGTATTCACCCCGAACGCGCCCCGCCTCAAGGTATTCGCCCTGCGAATGGCAAATGATCATTCGGGAAAGGCCACCTTCCGCGGTCCGGAACAGCCCAACCTCCGAGGTGAAGGTATTGCCAATGGCGTTGGGGACCCGCTTCGATTCGTCGAAATAAGGAGTGCCCTGGCACGAGACATCCACAAACGGCTGATGCGTGACGCCGACGTAGTAGGCTGTCGCGTGCGTGGGATACCACATCGGGCAGCCCTTCTTCCGCCAGTCCTTGTAGGAACCTAGTGAAGGAGCACCCAGAGAATGCGGATGGCAATACTCCCCTTCGGAATAGACGATTCGGCCAAAGACATCGGCGGCAAAGAGCTTTTCCATCGTGTAGAGGTCGTCGTGGAAGACGGACGTTTCAAACATCGCGTAGACCAGCCCCTTGTTCTTCTTGCAGCACTCCAGCAGTTTCTCGGCGTCCTCGAGATCGCCCCGGAAGGCCGGTACGGCGGTGGCAACGTGTTTTCCATGCTCCATACAGAGAATGGCGTGCTTGGCGTGGGCCGGGGCATCGGTGGCGCAGTAGATCGCCTCGATGGTATCGTCCTTGACCATCTCTTCCAGCGACGGGTAGGTCTTCTTGCAGTTCGCCTTCTGGGCCATATCGGCACGTCGGTCGGGGAACAAATCACTGACCGCGACCAACTCGACATTGGGGTGGTGCTGGAGATCAAATGCCAGCCCGAATCGACAGACCCCATGACCGACGATCCCGACGCGCACCTTGCGATCGCTGAAGGGCCTCCATACGCTCGTTCGATCGTAGTCGGTTGTCGTCTGGTCGAAACCGGGTATGGCGTCGGCAGCTCGAGCGGGACGGAGCAGAGAACCTCCGGTTGCGACCGCAGCGGAAGAAGCGAGAAACGATCGGCGGGAAATGCGAGTCATGGCAGGGGGCTCCTCGAAGGCTGTAACTTGGTTCAACGTCGCGCACCACCAGCGCGAGGCTCTTCGCTGATTCTACTGCGCCGGCAATTGAAAGTCATGCCCTTTGCAGCGACGTCACAAGAAACCCGGAAGAGCGCGTAAGCCAGCCCCCGTCCCGGCCTTTGTCTGCCAGGTCAGATCCTGGCCTACGGACTACTCATCCGGAGCCGCGCACGGACATGGTCAGTGCGGAGTCGTTTCCATGGCTGCCTACGAACGCTCAACCGGCCGGGCGGGTGACAACACTTTGTCCATCAGCGACGTTGGATGCCATGGCCAAGCGGGCGATCCATGACGATCAGTCGGATGCCCACTTCGTGACCTTGTCCTGCTACCGGCGACGGCGACTGCTGGGCCACGATCGGGGGAAACTGACCTGCATGCACGAGAACCTCGCCCGTGCCGGACTGGTCGCGCAGCCGTGCGACTAGACCTGAAACAAGCGTGATATTCTTTTGTGACGAATTGAAAAACTCGAAACCTCCCGTGTTTTCATGCGTCTAAAGGGTGTTAAAACAAACCTTGGACGCCGAAACAAGGAGGATTTCGAGTGAAAGCGATTATACGACAACGCCTGAAGAAAGCCAAGCGGCGAATCGAGCGTCGCTTGCGGGCAATCGCGTGGGAAGAACAGGCGATGCCGATGTTGGCGGCCAGGAACATTCAATACGAAATCGCCCAACGAAGCCGTGCCGTGGCCGCCGGGGGAATCGGCGCGATGCATCTGGTCGCCCAGCGAAGTGGGTTGGTCGACTTGATCGACCGCAACGTTCGCGTGCTCAAACGACACATTCCCTATCACGAGTCGGACCACGTCTTGAACATCGCCTACAACGTGCTTTGCGGCGGCGCACGATTGGAACACATCGAGCACCGCCGTAACGATGAGGCCTATCTCGACGCGCTGGGGGCACAACGAATTCCCGACCCGACCACGGAAGGCGACTTCTGCCGGCGGTTCACCACGCCCGAGCAGGTCGAACTCCTCATGGAAGCGATCAACGAGGCCCGATTGAACGTCTGGAAAAAGCAGCCGGAGGAGTTCTTCGACGAGGCGGTGATCGACGCCGACGGCACGATCGCCGAGACCACCGGCGAGTGCAAACAGGGCATGGACATCGCCTACAACGGCAAATGGGAATACAGTCCCTTGGTGATTTCCTTGGCCAATACGGGCGAGCCGATCTACCTCTTCAACCGCTCGGGCAATCGGCCTTCCTCGGAAGGGGCGGCCGACTATCTGGACCGGGCGGTTGTCCTCTGCCGTCGCGCAGGCTTCAAGAGGTTTCGACTTCGCGGCGACACCGACTTCACGCAAACCGAGCGCCTCGACGGCTGGAATGCTGGCGGCGTGAAGTTTGTTTTCGGGATTCCCGCCATGGCAAACCTGGTCGACATCGCCGAAAGCTTGGAAAACACGGCCTTTTCGCCGCTTCGCCGCCCGGCAAAGTACCGCGTGAAGACGGCGCCTCGCAAGAGGCCCGAAAACGTCAAACAGCGGATCGTCCGCCAGCGCGAGTACAAGAACCTCCGACTTCGAAGTGAAGAGGTGGCCGAGTTCGACTACCGGCCGACAAAGTGCACCACGTCGTATCGGGTGATTGTGTTGAAGAAGAACCTCACGGTCGAACGAGGCGAACAACGGCTGTTCGACGACATCCGTTGGTTCTTCTACATCACGAACGATCGGAAGAAGTCGGCGGCGGGGATCGTCCGCGACGCCAACGGCCGCTGCAACCAGGAAAACCTGATCGCCCAACTCCAAGGCGGCGTGAACGCCATGGCGATGCCGGTCGATACGCTCTTGAGCAATTGGGCCTACATGGTGATGGCGTCGCTGGCGTGGACGCTGAAGGCCTGGGCGGCACTCTTGCTGCCCGAAAACGGCCGTTGGGCGAAAGCGCATCGCGAAGAGAAGCGCACGCTGCTTCGGATGGAGTTCGCCACGTTCGTGCAAGCGCTGGTTCAGATGCCCGCGGAGATCATTCGCACGGGCCGGAAGATCGTCTACCGGCTGCTTGCGTGGAATCCTTGGCAACACGTATTCTTTCGTCTTCTGGACCAACTTCGCCTGCCGCTTCGATGCTGAAGTTCGTTCCCTGAAGCCGGGGTTCGGACGCTCCGGTCCGCCGCGGCCCCCCACTGAAAAGAAACCCAAACCATGACCGAAGCAACACCCCGAACCTCACCATCCCAGCCAAAGCCGGCTCGGCCGGGGACAATCTGCGAACAACCAACCTCGCCACCACCAACTATGTGGCGGTTGACATTACGCTTGTTTCAGGTCTAGACGTTCAGTTCTGCGCGGCACAACGAGCAACGGCGGAGTGTGGGCGTGCCGTTTCGCTGGATCGACTGACCGCCTCCCAGGCCTGACGGCCCCCCGACAGGCAAGCTGTCGGGGCTACCCCGCTTACGCGATTCGGTACGCCGGTGTGCGACGAGGCGCGACCGCATGCAAAGTGCCCCCTGGAGGACTCGAACCTCCAACCCTCTGATTAAGAGTCCGGCAGAAATCGCGAAAACGCTCAAGAAAACCGCGATTTCCCCGCGCTGCTACAGCATGGTTGCCAGCAGTCAGGGTGCGAACGGGAAAACGCCGCCCTAAGGGCCGGGATGCGGGCGAATCGAGGTGCTTGTCTGTCTGTCGCTGAACGCCTTTGGGCAAT
>JAFGRD010000048.1 GCA_016935315.1 Pirellulales bacterium | reverse complement strand
CAGTCAATGCGCGAGGGCGACCAACGGGAGCCCGATTCTGCCGGCCTCCCGTTGGTCGGCCTGGATCATTCGCAATGCAGACATCAAGAGACCGAGTTGCTCGCGTGGCAAGGCCGCCGGACCGACAGCCTCGCCGTCTCGGCCTGTCTCGTCTGCACGAAGCCGGCGTCGAGGCCTACAGCGGACGAATTCGTTTGACATTTCGCGTCCGACGTCCCATGATGTAGGGGCGATGGGCCTCCCGCTGCCAGTGCGCCTCGGGACCACTCCAAAGGACCACCCTGCTGCCGAGGCCCCTCCGCAGGGTAACGTATGTTTCAGGAGACACGCCGGCCCCCGATTTCTTTTCCCAAAGTGACCGGCTGGTTGTAGCGATCAAGTGCGCGCACAAGAATTGTCTTCGCAAACCGAATGGCCCTTCAGGGAAATGGTCAACCGACGTGTGAGGAGGAGAGATCATGGGAGCCCTTTTTCTGATTTGCGCCGTCGCCGGTGGTTCGGTCATGGTCGTCCAGTTCGTGCTGACGCTGATCGGCTTCGGCGGCGAGGCGTTCGACCTGGACTTGCCGGACGATGTTGATTTCGACACGGATTTGGACCTTGACGCCGATTTTGACGCCGGGGTGGGCAGCGAGGGAGGCGGTCATCTCGATTCCTCTTGGCTGTTCGGCGTGATTTCGCTACGCACGGTGATTGCCGCGCTGGCCTTCTTCGGATTGGCCGGCCTGGCCGGCCAGGCAGCCGGTTTCGGAGGCTTCCAAACGCTGGTCGTGGCGGTGATTACGGGTGTGGCTGCCATGTACGCGGTCTACTACCTGATCCGCAGCCTCGACAAGCTCAAGTCCGAGGGTACCGCCCACGTGCGCCGCGCGCTGGGGCTGCTTGGCACGGTGTACACCACGATTCCGGCCGAGGCCTCGGGGACGGGGAAAATCCAGCTTGACCTGCAAAATCGGACCATGGAGTACTTGGCACTGACTTCCGGACACGCGCTCGCTCCGGGAGCTAAAGTAGTCATAACCGATGTGATTGCGTCGGATACGGTTCAAGTCGAGCCCGCCCCGGAAGTAGAAAGGAACAGCCATGCTTAGCGCTTCCCTGTTTGCCCAGCAACTCACCAACCTGCAGACGATCGGGATCGTCACCTTCGTGTTGGTCGTGATCGTTTTGTTCACCGTTTTCGCGGTGGTGTTGAAGTTCTATAAGCGATGCCCAAGTAACCGCGTGCTGGTGATTTACGGGAAGACCGGCGGCCAGGCGGCCAAGTGCATCGCCGGAGGCGCCACGTTCGTCAAACCGCTGATCCAGGATTTCGCGTGGCTGAGCCTGGAGCCGATGCAGATCGAGATTCCCTTGCGCGGGGCGTTGTCGATCGAGAACATCCGCGTCAACGTTCCCAGCGTGTTCACCGTGGCCATCGGCACGTCGCCGGAGTACATGCAAAACGCGGCCATCCGCCTGTTGGGGCTCGGCTTCTCGGAAATCAAGAAGCAGGCCGAGGACATCATCTTCGGTCAACTCCGCCAGGTGATTGCATCGATGCAGATCGAAGAGATCAACCGCGACCGCGACGCCTTCCTAAGCAGCATCCAGAACTCGCTGGAGCCGGAATTGCGGAAGATCGGCCTGGTGCTGATCAACGTGAACATCACCGACATCACTGACGAATCGGGCTACATCGAGGCGATCGGCCAAAAGGCCGCCTCCGAGGCCATTCAGAAGGCCCGCGGCGACGTGGCCGACAACGAGAAGATGGGGGCCATCCGCGTGGCCGAGGCCGAGCGGGAAAAGGCCGTCCAAGTGGCGCTTGCCGAGAAGATCCAGAAGATCGGCACCCGCGAAGCCATGCGCGATCAGTCGGTCCGCGTGGCCGAGCTCGACAAAGAACAACAAGTCGGCGAACAGACGGCCGCCTTCCAGCGCGAGGCCCAGGTCAAGGAGGCCGAACGCGACATGCGTGTCAAGCTGGCCAACGCCGACGCCCGGGCAGTCGAGGGCGAGAACATCTCCAAGGCGGACATCGCCGCTTCGCAGGCCACGTTGCAGGTGAAGAAGGCCGAAGCCTATCAAATCGGAGAGACCAAGAAGGTCGTCGCCGAGGCCGCCGTGCTCGAGTCCGAACACCTTGCCCGAGCCAAGGCGGCCGTTGCCGAGGCGCAGCGGATCGAGGCCAAACGCCGGGCCGAGCTGGAAGCTCCGGCCAAGGCCGAAAAGGCCAAGATCGAGGTCGAGGCCGAAGCAGAAGCCGCCAAGCGCCGCATCGAGGCCGAAGGGGAAGCGTCCGCCATCTTCGCCAAGCTGGAAGCCGAGGCCCGCGGTAATTTCGAGATTCTCGCCAAGAAGGGCGAAGGTCTGAAACGGATTGTCGAGGCCTGTGGCGGCGCGCAGCAGGCATTCCAGATGCTGATGCTGGAGCACTTCGACAACCTGGTCGATGCCTCGGCCCGGGCGATCTCGAACATCAAGTTCGATAAGGTGGTCGTTTGGGATGCTCCCAATGCCAACGGCGGCAGCAGCACGGCCAATTGGCTGAGCAACATGGCCCGCACGCTGCCGCCGATGATGCAAGTCATGAAGGACGTCGGCGGCGTGCAATTGCCCGAGACACTGGCCACATTGAGCGGCATGGCAGGCATGGACGGCAAGCAAGAACAGCCTGGCGCGAAGCCGGCCGATCCTCCGACGCAGACGGCACGAACCGACGACTAAGCGGCAGACACCCGGCTGGATCTGCCAACGCCCTGACAAGCCCATGTCCCTTCCGGGACATGGGCTTTTTTCGTGAATACCGAAAAGCCGAGTGCGGGGTCCTCTGTAGTCTACATGCCTTTGCGCCGCGCCGGCGTTCTGTCCGGCGCGAGCACCTGGACATTGACGCCAGCCCCATCGTGCGGTAGACCAATAGGGTCAATCGTCTTGTACCGTTGGGTGCCGATGAGGCAAACGGGCATGGTCGAGTTTATTCATGATCTACTGATTATCCTGATCGCCGGCCTGGTTGCCGGGGTCGTGGCGAAACGCCTGGGCTTTTCCATGCTGGTCGGGCACTTGCTGGCCGGCGCGGTCATCGGCCACGGGGGACTCGGCCTGATTGCGGAGGATATGCAGGAAATCGAGTACCTGGCCCGTGCCGGTGCCTTGTTGCTGCTGTTCGCGATTGGAATCGAGTTCTCGCTGGAGGAACTCGTCCGACTGAGTCGCTACTTCTTCCTCGGCGGCAGCGTCCAGATGGCCCTGGTCGCGGCGCCGGTTTTCTTGGCGTGCGTGCTGGCGAGCGTCTTCTGGAAGTCGGCAATTCTGATCGCCTCGGCCGTGGCGCTGAGTTCCACCGTGCTGGTCTTCCGCGCCCTGGCCGAGTGGGGCGAGACGGCCTCCCCCCAAGGCCGGCGGGCCATCGGAATCCTGCTGTTTCAGGACGTCGCCCTGGTGCCGCTGATGCTGTTGGTGCCGCTCTTGGCCGGGAAGGAAGAGGGCCCCCTCGCCTGGTCGTACTTGCAGTTGGCGCTGAATTCCGTGCTGTTTGTGACGGCGGTCTTGGTGCTTCGCAAGGTGTTCGCCCGCTGGATGGTGCCGATTCTAAGCGGCTTGCGCAGCGTGGAGCTGGTGGTTTTGTTCAGCCTGATCGTTCTGGGGGGTTTCTGCCTGGGTGCCGTGAAGGCCGGTCTGCCGCCCGCTCTGGGGGCCTTTGCGGCCGGTTTGGCCCTCAGCGGGAACCGATTGACCGGCCAGATCGATGCGTTGATCTTGCCGTACCGCGAATCCTTTGGCGTGGTCTTCTTCGTCAGTTTGGGAACGCTGCTGAATTTGGGCGTTTTGAAAGACGCAGCGCTGCTGATGTGTGCGGCACTCCTGGCCGTGTTGGTGGTGAAAGCCGCCGGGGCCACAATCGCACTGCGCGTCACCGGGCTGCCTTGGCGAGCCGCGGCCGGAATGGGACTCGGTCTGGCCCAGTTGGGCGAGCTCTCCTTTGTGCTCCTCTCCGAAGGGCTGCGCGCCAATCTCGTCGACGCGGCCACTTACAATCGGATGCTGTTCGTGGCTATCGGAACGCTCGTCCTTACTCCGCCGTTGCTGAAGACAGGCCTCCGCTGGACCCGTCAATCGTCGGTGGAGGGCTACCAGCCGGAGCCGGGGCTGAAGCGACTGCCGGCATTGCCCCAAGAGGCGATCGTCATCGGCCTCGGGCCGATCGGCCGGCAGGCGGCCTCGCAACTGGAGATGATGGGCGTTGACGTCTGCCTGATCGACCTGAGTCCCGTGAACCTGTATCCCTTCGCACAGCAGGGTTTCCGTACCGTTTCCGGCGATGCGCGCGAGTCGGAGGTGCTCGAGCGCGCCGACGCGGCCCACACCCGACTGGCCGTCGTCTCCGTGCCCGAGGATCGGACCGCCATGCAAATCGTCAAGACGCTGCGCAGTCTGAATCCGGCGTGCAGCATCGTGGTCCGCTGCCGTTACGGGGTCAACACGTCCTCGCTGGAAAAGGCCGGGGCCTCTGCCGTGGTCAGCGAGGAGGCCGAGGCGACGGGGGCCGTACGCCGACTGCTGCAAGACATGGATTCCTGGTAGGCGGGTCTCGCGGTCGATTCAGCCGTCCAGCGGGCCGGGATCCTCTTGGCCCCGGCATTGCGATTCGAGGTAAGCGCTGAGCATAATCTGGGCGGCCAGCATGTCGCGCCGCCGCTTGCGGCGCTTTCGGGTCATGTCGGCCCCCAGCAGAAACTGTTCGGCCTCCGACGACGTAAAACGCTCGTCGAAATACTCGACCGGCACGCCGGTCTCCTCCGCCAGCCACCGGCCGAACCGCCGGGCCTCCGTCGACTTCTCGCTCTCGCGGCCGTCCAAGTGGATGGGCAAGCCGACCACGAATTGCGCGACATCCTCGTCGGCCACCAACTGTCGAAAACGTCGGGCGTCCTGTTGCAGCCCGCGACGCGTGTAGTTTTCGTACGGACTGGCCAGCTTCCGCTCCGGATCACTCAGGGCAATCCCCACCCGCACGGTTCCATAGTCGATCCCGGCGACGCGGCCGGGGGCGGTCTGGTGATTGGCGGGCATGGTCACAAGGACTCGCAAGAGAGTCAGCGTGTCGTGGAAGAGCAAGGCCGTGTTCTGCGCTACTGGACGGGCACCGGCCTGCGTTCGCCGGTGGCGGAGAAATGGCCTTCCCGAAGAAACCGCAGCGTGTACTCCAAGGCCCTCTTGTCGGTGACAAGGAACGAGTGCAGGACGGGTACGACCACGAAGTCGCGGGCCCCGGCCAGGCGCGTGCTGGCCACGCTGACCGTGCCGTCGTCGTCGCCGGGCACCAATGGGTTGTAGCCCCATCGATCCTCCCTGCCGCCGGCGACGATCCCGAACTCGCACGCGGGAGTGGCCAGCCTGTCTTCCAGCTTGGCCCATTCGGCGCCCAACTCCTGGCCGGCCTCGCCCGCGAGTATCTTGAATACCGCGTTCTCGGACAGGGCCACCGCGGCCAACGAGCCGTGGTTAGGCGGGCCGAGCATCACAAACCGCCTGATCCGCGGATCGGGCCGGCGGACGATCGTTGAAGGGGGACTCCCCGACGGCGAACTGTCCCGCGTGTGATCGGCCAAGTAGTGGCGAACCACAATGTTGCCCATGCTATGAGCGACGAAGTTGATCTCTTCAATGCCCGAGAGGTTCTCGATGATCTGGTCCAGTGCCCGGGCGTGGCTGCCGACGTCGCGCTGGGTGCTGGGATAACCGACGTTGAAGACGGTGTAGCCACCCTGCTGCCGCAAGTGTCGGCAGAGCTTTTCCATCGACGAACGGCTGCGGAACAGCCCGTGGACGACGATCACCGCCCTGCCTTGCATCGGCGGCAAGTTTTGCTCGCGGCGAATCCCTTCGAGCCGCGACCGGCACTCGCGAAACGTACCCGACTCGTGGCGGAAATCACCCTCATCCAACAGCCGGCAATGCCCGGTCAGCACGTTGCGCTGGATCCGCCACTGGTGGAAAAAGAACTCATCGGCCCAGAACTGCTTTCCGCCCATGGTGGGCATGCGGAACTCGGGCAGGTTGATCGGCCCATCGGCCCTCGCGCCGGCAGGGAGGGCCGTCAGCGCGACCAGCACTGAACCGAGAATCACTGGAACTGTAGCCGTTTTCATCCGAGAAGACCCTCATCGCAGTCGACGCCCGGAAGACCGCAGCAATCATGCCGCACACCCGGCATTATGGAGCACTTGGCCTCTGTCGGCAAGATGAATCACTTGGCCTGTGTCGGCAACACGGCCGACGCCGCAAGTCGAAACACCGCCCGGCGAGCCGGCCATGGGTCCCGGCGTGCGTCGCTTTGGGCGCCGGATGACACTATGTCCGATGGGGTCGCAACAGCCGACAGCCGACGGCCACGGCCAGATAGACCGCGCCGGCCAGGACTACGATCACGGGGCCGGTGGGCAGATCGTAGGGATAGCTGATGCCGAGGCCGGCCGTGACGAAAACAACGCAGAACAGCACCGCCAGAACCATCATCTGCCGCAAGGTCTGCGAGAAGTGGCCGGCCACCGCCGCCGGCAGCGTCAACAGGGCAATCACCATCACGATGCCCACCACGCGGACCAACAGCACCACGGTCAACGCGGTCAGGCACAGCAGCAGCAGATAGTGGCACTTCACGCGGACGCCGCGCAGTTCGGTGAATTGTTCGTCGAAGCAGACGGCCAGGAACTTGTTGTGCAGCAGCAAAACCAGTCCGACGACCAGCACGTCCAAGCCGGCCGCGAGCCACAGATCGTGCCGCGAGATCAGCAGGATGTTGCCGAAAAGGTAATTCATCGGATCGACGTAGCCGGGAGTCTTGGCGATCAGCAGCAGCCCGCCCGCCATGCCGATCACCCACAAGGCCCCGATCACCGTGTCCTCGCGTTGGCGGGCGTAGAGGCTGACCAGTCCGATGATCAGCGCGGCGATCAAGGCAGCCGCCACGGCTCCGTACATCGGCTGACACCAGGCAAGGCCCAGTGCCGCCTGGCAATAGAGCGCGGCCCCGATGCCGCCGAGCACACAATGGGCAATCGCCGCGGCCAGGTAGCTGATCCGCCGCGTGACCACGTACGTACCCATCACGCCGAACGCCACGCTGGCCAGCACTCCGGCAAACAGCGCATGGCGCATCAGCGGGAAGTCGGGGTCGCCGAGGGCGTCGAACAGCTCACTCATCGCGGGAGCCCCGCTGCGAAAGGACGTCGTCGTGCCGGACCATTTGGACCTCTCCGTCGTAGACCTCGCGGATCGCCTCGCTGCTGATCGCCTCGGCCGGATGGACCAGCACGCGGCGATTGACGCACACCACTCGCTGCACCATCTCCGAAACGAATCCCAGGTCGTGCGACACCATCACAATGGTCATCCGGTGGTTGAGCTCCTTGAGAATCTCGACCAGCCGGGCTTCGATCAGCGTGTCGACATAGGCGGTTGGCTCGTCCAGCAGCAACAGATCGGGCTGGCAGCAGAGCGCCCGGGCAATCAACACCCGCTGTCGCTGGCCGCCGGAAAGCTCGCTGAACGGGCGACCGGCGAACGAATCCATGCCGACCTCGGCCAAGGCGTCGCGCGCCGCCCGGCGATCGGCGCGATCGTACCAGCCAAACCACCCGGCCAATCCCGGCCGCCCCAGCCGGCCCATCAGCACGATGTCCGTGACGGTAATGGGGAATTGCGGGTCGTGCCGGTAGAATTGGGGCATATATCCGACGCGCAGCCGGGCACGACGCGGGGTCTGACCGAACACCTCCACCCGGCCCGACTGCGGATTCAGCAGCCCCAAAATCAGCTTCAACAGCGTGGTTTTCCCACCCCCGTTGGGACCCACGATGCAAATCGATTCGCGCCGGGCAACCGACAGATTCACGTCCTCCAGAACAGGCGCCTGGTCGTAGGCAAAGCTGACTCCCTGTAAATCGATGACCGGCCCTTCAGGCGACATGATGTTCGAACCTTTCGCTGAGAGTTCTCTGTTCCCAGGCGACAAGCAGCCTACCGCGGCGAAAGCGTCCCCTCGATCTTCGCGGCTATTTCGTGGAAGTTATCCAGAAGGTCCTTCGCCAGCGGATCGATCGGAACCACGGCCCCGCCGATCAACTCGGCCACCACGGCGGCGGTCCGCTGGTCGAACTGCGGTTGAACGAAGAGGATCTTCACCTGCTCGGCCTTCGCCTGCTTGATCAGTGCGCGGAGCTGCCGGGGCGCGGGCAACTTGCCTCCGGACTCCACCGATTCCTGCTTCAGCCCGTACGTAGCGCCGAAATAACCGAACGCGGGATGGAAGACGTAGAAAGGCCGTCCCCGGTACGGCCTCAAGATGCGATCGATCTCCGCGTGGACCGCGTCCAGGTCTTGCTTCAGCGTCGCCAGGCGGCGGCGATAGTCGTCGGCGTGCGCCGGATCGGCCCGGCACAACGCGTCGGCGACGTTGGTTGCCAGCGTCTTTGCCAGCGGAGGCGCCAGCCAAACGTGCGGGTCGGCTTCGCCCACGTCGTGATGATGATCGTGGCCGTGATCGTCACCATGGTCATGCTCACCGGCGGCGGCCATCGCCTGTCGTGGGATTCCCCGAGCCGTATCGACGACGGTCAGCCGCGCACCGCTGCCCCGGATCTTCTCCGCCAACCGACTCTCCAACGGCATGCCAACCGTTAAGAAGAGCTCCGCACCGCGCAATGCCATGATCTGTCGCGGCGTGGCCTCGAAGGTATGGGGATCCTGGCCCGATTGCATCAGGACATGCACCACCACGTGCTCGCCGCCGATGCGCTCCACCAGATACGCCTGAGGGGGAATGCCGACAAACACCTCCAGGGGCTTCGCCCGGGCCGTGCCGCAGAAGCCCGGCACGATGATTGCGCACCACAGGCAGAACCCCGGCATGCACGAGGCGGACGCCGCACGTCTGCAAGCATGTCTGCGACCAGGCTGGGTCATTCGTGCACGTCGTCTCCGGCCGCCACGCAAACCAGGTGGATGGCGTCGCAGTCGGCACACTGCGCCACGGCATGGCTCTTCGCAAAAGCGTCCCAATGGCGCCGCTGATCGGGTGTGAGACTGCCGACACCGTTGCAGAGCGGACAGATTCCCTCCAGCGCCGAGAGAATGGCCGCACGGATGAACTCCGAACGATTCGGAACTCGCCGTATCGCGTCCCACAGCGCTTCGTCCACCTTGAACGTAATGGTCTCCTGCTTCCGCTTACCGGCCATGGGGGTGCTCCTAAAGATGGTCACCGCGTTGATATTACATTGTATTACCAGACGCGGCGGCCACAAGCCCCCATTCTCCGTTTCGCCGTGGATCGCCTGCGCACACCGCCGCAGTGGCCTTTGGGTAAGGCGTCGGCCACGGGCAAGACAGCAGACCGCGGGAGCGTCGCCATGATCGAGAGGACCGCGAGATCCGCGGGAAGATCGTCGCCCGGCTGTGAGCGACCGCTCAAAGGCCGTTGTGGACGCAATGCATACTGGCCCGGTATCGGGGAACCGGCCGGTTCAGTCCGAGCCAGTATTGCAGCGTCTCTCGCACGGCCGCGGCAAAAAGGGGGTAATCCAGCGGCTTGCGGATGTAGCTCTGGGCGCCAAAGCGATAGGCGTCTTTGACGTCGGCATCGAGGTCGGAAGAAGTGAGCACCACGACAGGGGGGAACCGCGTGTGATCCTCCCCGCGTACCCGGCGTAACACCTGGAGAACCTGAAGCCCGCCCATTTTGGGCATTTTCAGGTCCAGTAGGATCAGATCGGGCAAGTCATGCGAGTCGCGGCCCTTGTACTGACCGGTGGCGAACAGGAAATCGATCACCTCGACTCCGTCGTGAACGACTTCCAAACGGCACTCGACCCCGCTGTCGGCCGTTGCCCGACGAAACAAGGCCACATGCCCCGCGTCATCCTCGGCCAACAGAACCGTCTTCTCCAACATCGCTACCCCTCGGGCTGATCGTATCGCGGATCGCAATGCCCCCGTCGCGACTCGCCACCCTATGTATGGTAAGGACTTGCCAGCAACGGGCAATCCGCCCCCTTCCGGTGCGGCACGCCGACACGCATTTGCCGAAGAACCGCGGCTATCGTTTCCCCTTTGTTAAGGGGACAGTTAGGAATCCCGCTCGCTCAATTATAGTACCGAAGGTGACGGACGCCAGCTTGCCGTGTGGTCGAGCGGGTCTGCCCGTCGGCCCGGCTGCCCCGACTCACACGCCCCCGGTTGGGCCGCCACGTCCGGCCAGGCGTGCGGCAAGCGCTCGCCGGGTACCCGGTTGCGCCGTTTTGCCCCCATTTCCTGCCGATTTTGCCCATGCCGCCGGTTGACCCACACGTTTGGGCGATCTACGATCGGGCGTAGCCGCATCGAACCCTACGCACTCCAGCCGGAGGATCAGCATGAATCCGAGAGTTACCCGACGCACGTTCAGCAAAGTCTCCGCCGCCGCTACGCTGGCCGCGGCCACCGCGCCGGCCGCTCGGGTGCTCGGCGCCAACGACCGGATTCGCCTCGGTTTCATCGGGGTCGCCAACCGGGGCGGCCAATTGCTGGACGCGTTTCTCCACCATGCCGACATGGAAGTGGCAGCGCTGTGCGACGTGCACAAGCCGACGCTCGAGAAGGCCAACGTGCGTGTCGGCGGCAAGGCCGCCACCTACGGCGACTTTCGCAAGCTGATCGACCGCGACGACCTCGACGCCGTGGTCATCGCCACGCCCGACCACTGGCACGCCCTGCAAGCCATCGCCGCCTGCGACGCCGGCAAGGACGTCTACGTCGAGAAGCCGCTCTCGATCACGGTCGTCGAAGGCCGTCGCATGGTCGAGGCCGCCCGCCGCAACCAGCGCGTGGTCCAGGTCGGCACCCATCGCCGCAGCTCGCAGCTCTACGCCAAGCTGGTCGAGCTGACCACCTCGGGCAAGCTCGGGAAGATCACGGTCAGCCGGTCGTTTCGCCTGAGCAACATGTACCCGTCGGGCATCGGCAAGGCGCGGCCCACCGCTCCGCCGGCCGATCTCGACTGGGACATGTGGCTGGGTCCGCGGCCCGAGCAGCCGTTCCGTCCCACCATCGCCCCGTACAAGTTTCGCTGGTGGCAGTTGTACTCCTCGCAGATGGCAAACTGGGGCGTGCACTACCTGGACGCCATCCGCTGGCTCACCGGCGAGTTGGCCCCCGCGTCGATCTGTGCGATGGGCGGCCGGTTCGCGGTCGACGACGACCGCACCGTGCCCGACACCCTTCAGGCGACCTTCCAGTTCGCCTCCGGCCGGCTGGCGATCTTCGGCCAATACGAAGCCTCGGGCAACCAGGCCTTCCCGCGCAATCCGAAGCTCCGGCGTCCCGAGTTGGAACTCCGCGGCACCTCGGGCACGCTTTACGTCAGCACCGGCGCCTTCGAGGTGATTCCCGAGCGGGGTGGCCAGTTCCAGGACAGCGCGCCGCGGATGGAGCCAATCGTCGACGAGTCGGGCATGGGCGAGGACGACCTGACCACGCTGCACGCCCGCAACTTCCTCGACTGCGTCAAGTCGCGTCAGAAGCCGCATGCCGACATCGAGATCGGCCACCGTTCGACCACGATGAGCCTGTTGGCCAACATTTCGCTGGTCACCGGCCAGCGGCTCGAGTGGGACGCCGAGAAGGAGCGAATCACCAGCCCGCAAGCGGCCAACGACCTATTGCACTACGAGTATCGCAAGCCCTGGGTGCTGAAGTAGGCCCCGCTTGCCCCAGCGCGTTGCGGTCGAGTTTTGCCGGTCCTTCCTGGAGACGCTGCCGTTCCCCGTGGAGTGCTGACACAATCCCATCCGCAAGAGGCTTTGCGGTAGATGTCCTATCAAAAGCGCTTGTGGCGTTTTCGTCTCCCTGGATCGCGGACCGGTTCTACCCCCCAGGGCATGCCCCCAATAAGCCAGGAGAATGGCATCCGCCCAGGCAACTCCGGGTCCGGCGCTTTCGCTAGAGCGACCGCTAGGGACGTTCTGCGGGATTGCAGGTCTTGCGTTGACCCACGCGAGGCGACAGCTCTCCATAAGCATCTTTGCTACAACGACTTGTGTCACTAGTATCCGGCCAACGGCGGCCGCCAGGCATGGCTGGCCTTCAGCGTCAAAGCCGGCCTCCAACGGCAAATCCGGGGCGATCCCCATGTCCGATCATGACCCGCGGCAAAGCCGCAAATCCAACCGCGCAGATTGGGAAAAATTGATCCTCTGCGGATAGTATTCCGATTTTATCGATACCGCGGGGCAGACAATCCGCGCGCGCCGCGTGTTGTCTCCGCAGATATGATACAGATAGAAGGGGGGGGCAAGCGATTCGTGCAGAATGTGAAAACGTAGCAAT
The DNA here is from genome assembly GCA_016935315.1 of Pirellulales bacterium. GTDB lineage: Bacteria > Planctomycetota > Planctomycetia > Pirellulales > Thermoguttaceae > JAFGRD01. The sequence continues at coordinate 19,996 of JAFGRD010000048.1, read as the reverse complement.
CGGGCGAATTTCGCCTTTTGCGGATTTGCGGGACTCGTGATAATTGGCAGACCCACTGTACACGGCAGTCGATTCGGGGAGGGGAAGCGTGAACATCCTGTTGGCCACCAGTGAAGCGGTTCCTTTTGCGAAGACGGGCGGATTGGCCGACGTGTGCGGTGCGTTGCCGAGCGAGTTGGCCCGGCTGGGGCACCAGCCCGTGCTGATCCTGCCGGCCTACCGCAAGACCCGGTATTGCGGCCTGCCGATCGAACCACTGAATATCGATTTCATCGTGCCGATCGGCAGCAAGATGGTGACCGGCCATCTGCTGCAGAGCCGCCTGCCCGACGGCGACGTGCCGGTCTACCTGATCCAGCAAGACCAGTACTTCGACCGCGACAATCTCTACAGCGTCGACGGGAAGGACTACATCGACAACTGCGAGCGGTTCGTGTTCTTCTGCCGGGCCGCCATGGAGGCGATCCGGTTGCTCGATCTGAAGGTGGACGTCCTGCACGCCAACGATTGGCAAACCGGTCTGATGCCGGCGTATCTCCAACTGGAATACCGCGGCGTGCCCCGCTACGAGCGGATTGCCACGCTGTTTACGATTCACAATATGGCCTACCAGGGCCAGTTCTGGCACTGGGACATGCTGCTAAGCGGCCTGGACTGGAAACACTTCAACTGGCACGAGATGGAGTTTCACGGCAAGCTGAACTTGCTGAAGACGGGCCTGGTCTACGCCGACGCGATCAGCACGGTCAGCCCGCGCTATGCCCAGGAGATCCAGAACCACCCGCTGGGTTGCGGCCTGGAGGGAGTGTTGCAGCAGCGTCGCGACGTGCTGTCGGGAATTCTCAACGGCGTCAGCTACGCCGAATGGGACCCGGCAAACGACCCGCACCTTGCCCGCAACTACAGCCTGAAGAGCGTTGCCGAAGGCAAGGCCGCCTGCAAGCAGGCGCTGCAGAAGGAGCTCAAGCTGCCGGCCAAACCGAGGGTGCCGCTGATCGGGTTCGTGGGGCGGCTGATCGACCAGAAGGGAATCGACCTGCTTGCGGAGGTCGTGCAGAGCTGGCTGCAGGAAGGCGAGGCCCAGTGGGTCGTCTTGGGGATGGGCGAGGCGAAGTACCATCGGCTGTTCGAGACGTTGGCCGAGCGCTTCCCGAAAAAGCTCGCGGTCAGGCTGGAATTCTCCAATCCGTTGGCCCATCGGATCCAAGCCGGCGCCGACATGTTCCTGGAACCCAGCCGGTTCGAGCCTTGCGGACTGAGCCAGCTATACAGCTTGAAGTACGGCACGGTTCCGGTCGTGCGCGCCACGGGCGGGCTGGCCGACACGATCACGTCGGCAACGGGCTCCGCCCCCGACGCCCCGCCGGCCAACGGTTTCAGCTTTCAGGAGTACAGCGCGTTGGCGATGAACGAGACGCTCCGTCGGGCGTGCGAGGCGTATGGGCAACCGGAGATCTGGGGTCGGCTGATCGCGACCGGCATGGGCCAGGACTGGTCCTGGAGCCGCAGCGCCCGGCAATACGTGGAGCTGTATCGGACCACCATGTCGCGTACCAGGCGAACCGTTCCTGTCTGAGAACGAACGTGACGGGCGGCGATTCGACGCGTCGCGCGCGGCGAGGCGCGTGGGGATCCTGAGGCAACGGAGAGCGAGGGATAGCCATGCACGAAGTCGCGTTGGCCCTTTTCTGGCACCAGCACCAGCCCTATTACCCCGACGACGTCGACGGCGAGAACCTGATGCCCTGGGTCCGCCTGCACGGGGTCAAGGACTACTGGGGGATGGCGATGCTGCTGCAGGCGGTGCCCGAGTTGCACGCCACGATCAACCTGGTCCCAAGCCTGCTGGCTCAGTTGTCGGCCTATACGCAGTCGGGGCGGGAAGATACCCATCTGCGGATTTCGCGTCTGCCGGCGGACGGACTGAGCGAAGAAGATCTGGATTACCTGCTAGACAACTTCTTCATGGTCCATCCCGACCAGATGATTCGGCCTTTTCGCCGCTACTACGAGCTGTACAAGAAGCGGGGCGTCGCCGTCGACACGGCCGATCGGGCCCGAAAACGGTTCAACAAGAAGGACATCCTCGACTTGCAGGTTTGGTCGAACCTGGCGTGGATCCACCCGCTGGCCTTCCAACGGGATTCCGAGTTGGCCGAGTTTCGCAAGAAGGGGCGGAACTGGACGGAGAAGCAGAAGCTGTGGCTGTTGGACAAGCAGATGGAGCTGCTGGCCGAGGTGATTCCGCTGCACCGGCAATTGCAGGAGCGGGGGCAGGTCGAGTTGACCACCACGCCTTTTTACCATCCGATTCTGCCGCTGTTGTGGGACAAGCGGCAGGCGCGGCGAGCCATGCCCGACGTGATGCTGCCGAAATATCTCGAAGGATATGCCGAGGACGCTCAGGAGCAGATCCGCCGGGCGGTGGCGTTTCACGAGCAGCTATTCGGCCAGAAACCGTGCGGCATGTGGCCTTCGGAAGGCTCGGTTTGCCAGGGGATGATTCCCGCGGTGGCCGACGCCGGCATCCGCTGGATCGCCACCGACGAAGAGATCCTCTCCTGTTCGACCGACGGCTGGATTTCCCGCGACGGCAACGGGTTTCTGCGCAACCCGGAGATGCTCTACCGCCCGTGGCGAGTCGAGGAGCAGGGCCGGCAACTGCAGATCGTCTTCCGCGACCACGCGATGAGCGACCAGATCGGGTTTCACTACCAGCGTTACGACGCGGAGCACGCGGTGGCGGATCTGTTCGGCAAGATCGAGGCGATCGGCAGCGCCACCAAGGGCAACGCCGGCCAACGGCCCACGCTGGTGAGCATCATACTCGACGGCGAGAACTGCTGGGAGTATTACCCCAACGGCGGCGTCGATTTTCTCAGCGCGCTCTACCGCGGCGTGGTGGCGCACCCGAAAATCACGCCCGTGCGCATCTGCGACTACCTTCAGCAGTATCCGGCCACGGACAAGCTCGGCCACCTCTTCCCCGGCAGTTGGATCCAACACAACTTCGGCATCTGGATCGGGCATCCCGAGTGCAATCGGGCATGGGATGCGCTCTACGAGACCCGACAATTCCTCGGGCAGGCCGCCCAGCGGCAAGAAAAGCCGGCCGAGCTGCTTGAGCGGGCCTGGGAGGAGCTCTACATCGCCGAAGGCAGCGACTGGTTCTGGTGGTTCGGCGACGACCACAACAGCGCCCAGGACGGGCTGTTCGACCGACTGTTCCGCAAGCATCTGCAAAACGTCTACCTGGTCCTCGGCGAGCAACCGCCGACCGAACTGGCCAAACCGATCAGCCAGGGACACCACCGGCGATTGCACTCCGAGCCGACCGGACTGTTGAATGTGAGAGTCGACGGACGGCGGACGTACTTCGAGTGGATCAACGCCGGGCACCACATCAACCAGGGCGCCCGGGGCGTCATGGCCATGGCCGCCGACAGCCTGATCTCCGACCTCTACTTCGGTTTCGATCCTCAGCGGCTGCTGTTGCGGTTGGACTGTCGCGGCGGCCCGTCCCGCGAGCAACTGGCCGAGATCGACGCGCTTCGGGTCGTCTTCCTTCAGCCGGAAGGGTTCGAGCTGCTGGTCTCCCACCCCGCGTGGAAGGAGCCCATTGTGCAGCTCTACCACGACGACGTGGCGGTGGCAGAGTCGAACATCGAGGCGGCCAGCGACCTGCTGCTCGAACTGGCCGTGCCCTTCCAGAGCCTGGCAGTTGTCACCGACGAACCGATCCAGTTCTGCCTCGAGCTGCTGCAGGGCGACAAGTCGCTGGAACGGATCCCCCACGAGGGCGCCATCGAAACGGCCGTTCCGTCACCGGACTACGAGCTGATCATGTGGCAAGCGTAAGGCCTGTCGGCCGCGCCGAGGTTCTTGTTCCACGGCCCTGGACTTGCCGCCTTGCCGGAGTTACGTTGTGCCTTCGACACTGCGTCCTTCTTCCCACCGAAGATCCCTGCTTCGCGAGTGCTTTTGACCATGCCCGATTTGCGCAAAGACCCGATTGTCGGCCGCTGGGTGATCATCGCCACCAGCCGGGCCAAACGGCCCCACGATTTCGACGCCTCGCAGCGTCGCCATGCGGGTCGGTTCTGCCCCTTCTGCGAGGGTAACGAAGCCAAGACGCCCAACGAAATCATCGCGTATCGGTCGCCGGGCTCCCAGCCGAACCGTCGAGGCTGGCGCGTGCGGGTGATTCCGAACAAGTTTCCCGCCCTGGAAATCGAAGGTGAGCTGAACAAGCGGGGGGAAGGAATCTACGACATGATGCGCGGCGTGGGGGCCCACGAAGTGATCATCGAGTCGCCCGAACACGTGCTGAGTACCTCGGAGCTTTCCGAAGAACAGCTTCGCGAGGTGTTCTGGGTCTATCGCGATCGGCTGGTCGACCTGAAAAAGGACCCTCGCTTCGTCTACGGCATGATCTTCAAGAACGTGGGGCCGGCGGCCGGAGCCTCGTTGGAACACACGCACAGCCAGCTAATCGTCACGCCCATCGTGCCGATCAGCGTCTGGGAAGAGATGACCGGTTCATTGGAGTTCTACAACTATCGCGGCCGGTGTGTCTACTGCGACATGATCCAGCAGGAGTTGGCCAGCGAGAAGCGGGTGGTGCTCGACACGCCGGGGTTCCTGGCCCTGGCCCCGTTTGCCAGCCGGTTCCCCTTCGAGACCTGGATCCTGCCGAAGATGCATGCGAGCCACTATGAGAACATCCAGAAGAACGAGGTGGACGAGTTGTCGGGCGTGATGCGGCAGGTAATTGCCAAAGTCGAGGCCGCGCTTGACCAGCCTGCCTACAATTACATAATCCACACGGCCCCCTTTGACACGCAAGAACTGGGACACTATCACTGGCATATAGAGATTATTCCGAGTTTGACGAAGACGGCCGGTTTTGAGTGGGGTACTGGTTTTTACATCAACCCGGTGCCGCCTGAACAGGCTGCCGCTTTCTTGCGGGAAGTCGAGGTCGAGTGTCGCGATCCGGAAGATATTCCAACGAGGGAAACTGGATAAAATAGAGCGTGGCTGCCGATTAAGGAGTTGGCTCCGGGGCGCTCCCGCGCTCATCGGGGAGTGTCTTGATTCTCACCAGCCGCTTTGAAGAATACTGCGTCCGCTATGCCCAACTCCATCCGACTGATCCTCGCCCTGCACAATCACCAGCCGATCGGCAATTTCGATCACGTTTTCCAGAGCGCCTATGAAGACAGCTACCGGCCGTTTCTGGACCTGTTGTGCCGCTACGATTCGCTGAAGATCGCCTTGCACACCAGCGGCTCGTTGATGGAATGGCTCGACGCCCATCACCCCGACTACGTGGACCGGCTGGCGCAACGGGTGGCCGAGGGGCGGATGGAGATCATCGGTGGGGCCTTTTTCGAGCCGATCCTGGCGATGATTCCCTCGCGAGACCGCGTCGGGCAGATCCGCCGCTACACGCGATGGCTTCAGGACCGCCTGGATGCCACCATCCGCGGCATGTGGGTGCCCGAACGCGTCTGGGAGCAGTCGTTCGTCAGCGACCTGGTCGCCGCCGGCATCGAATACACGATCCTCGACGATTTCCATTTCAAGGCGGCCGGCCTGACCGAATCGCAGTTGAGCGGTTACCTGCTCAGCGAGGACGAAGGCCGCGTGATCTCCGTTTTTCCCGGCAGCGAGCGTCTCCGCTACGTGATTCCCTTTGGCCCGCCCGAGGCGACGGTCGAATACCTGGCCGAGATTGCCGAGCGCGAGCCGGACGCGGTCGTCGTCTTCGGCGACGACGGGGAGAAGTTCGGCTCCTGGCCGGAGACCAAGCAGCACGTCTACGACAACGGCTGGCTGCAACGGTTTTTCGACGTGCTGGTCGAGAACGAGGACTGGATCTGGACGACGACGCCGGCCGAGGCGATCGACAACGTCGCGCCGCTGGGCAAGATCTATCTGCCCGACTGCAGCTATCGCGAAATGACCGAATGGGCCTTGCCCACGGAGCAGTTGATCGAGTACGAGCGGATCGCCCACGAGATGAAGAGCCATCCCCTCTGGGCCAGTTTGCGGCCCTTCGTCCGCGGCGGCTTCTGGCGGAACTTCAAAGTCAAGTATCCCGAAGCCGACGAGATGTACACCCGCATGATGATGGTCAGCCGCCGGCTCCAGGATTCGCTGAGGGCGCAGAACCACGGCGAGCCGGCCGAGGGCAGTCTGCTGGACCAGGCGCAGACGGAGCTCTATCGCGGCCAGTGCAACTGCGCGTATTGGCACGGGGCCTTCGGCGGGATTTACCTGCCGCACCTGCGCAATGCGGTCTATCAACACCTGATCGCGGCGGACAATCTCCTGGATCGCGCGGCCGGACGGGAAGGGCCCTGGATCGAGGCCGTCGCCGACGACTTCAACTTCGACCACCGTCAGGAAGTCCGCCTGGCCAACGACAAGCTCATGGTCCTGCTCGCCCCGCACCGCGGCGGACAAATCGCGGAGCTGGACGTTCGCTCGCCGCAACACAACCTGCTGGCCACGCTCACCCGCCGCCTCGAGGTGTACCACCACAAAGTCCTCGCCGGCAGCCATCAGGACAACGGCGACTGCGCCAGCATTCACGAGCGCGTGGTGTTCAAGCAGAAGGACCTCGACCAGAAGCTCCAGTACGACGACCATCCCCGCAAGAGCCTGCTGGATCTGTTCTTCGACGAGAAAGCCACGCTGGAGGAGGTGGCCTCGGGCAAGGCCGCGGCCCAGGGCAGTTTCATCACGGGTAGCTATGAAGCTCGGGTGCGGCGCAATCCCGACCGCATCCAGATTCAGTTGATCGGCGAGGGTACGGCCGGCGATGCGCCGCTGAAGATCACCAAGGGCGTCACGCTCGACGCGGGCAGTTCCACGCTGGAGATCGCCTACATGCTCGAAGGCTTGCCGGCCGACCGGGCTTTGCACTTCGGCGTCGAGTTCAACTTCGCCGGCATGCCCTCCGGCCTCGACGACCGCTACTTCCACGACACCGAGGGCAAACGCCTCGGACAGCTCGGCGAGCGTTTGGACCTCTCGGGTGCGAAGGCGTTGGGGCTGGCCGACGAGTACCTGGGCATCGACGTGGGACTGAAGCTTTCACGCCCCACCCACTTCTGGACGTTTCCCGTCGAGACGGTCAGCCAGTCGGAAGGCGGTTTCGAGCTGGTACACCAGTCGGTCGTCGTGCTGCCCCATTGGCTGGTGAAGGCCGACAAGAACGGCCGCTGGGGCGTGGTCATGGAGATGGCCATCGACACCCATCGGGCGAAGAACCACCTGGAAGACGAGGTGGTGGCGGTAACGCGGTAGGGGCGCGCAGACGAATAGGCTGGGCATTGGTGAGGTTGGGCAGGGGGACACAAGCCGCCTGCCCAACCCGAAATGCACACCCTGCAGCGTCTACTTCTCCTTGGCAACGGCCTCCCGAAGGTGCTGCAGCAGCTTCTCCACCTTGTGCTGTCCGAATTGGGTCTGCAAGACGACCAGCGTGTCGCGGAACGGTTTGATCGTGGCCGGACCACCCACGTCTTCCCAACTCTCCGGGACGACGGTCGATGTGATCAAGCTGATCAACTCGTCGAGGCCGTGGGGCCGTCCGCCGTGTCCCGGCCTCATGTCCCTTCCGAAGTACGGATCGGCACTTTCCGTGGCGGCCTCCAGAGCTGCTTGCGGGCCCGACGCCTCCACCAGCCCGTCGACCCGGTAGACCCGGATTTCGAGGCTCTGCTCCACTTCCTCCGGCGTGGTGACCACGACCACGCCGTGATCGAGCATGTACGTCAAATCGAGCTGCCTCAGGATCAGACGCAGCAGCATCTCGACGGGCACGTCCTTCAAGTCCATGGTGATGGGCACGTCGGGTTGGATGCCGACCTCGTCCAGACTCCGGTGATCCACGTACACCTGGACACCGGCAACCTCGGTCAGGTGAGCGAGGACGTCTACCAGGGGGTACTCGATGAAGTCCGCCGTGGCCAGCTTCTCCAGCTTCTGCCTGGTCTCGGCGTTGGCATCCGTCTTGGCCGTTCTGACCATCTCGGGCATTTCGGCGGCCGCCGGCTGCTCGGCCTGTTGCGCGCGGGCCACACCGTCGGCCAGGGGACCGGAACTGTCGGGCCAGAGCGAGGCCACTACGGCCGCCACCAACACCGAGGCCGCCATCGAAACGATCGACAGGCGCATCATCCACCTCCTTCTGCGAATTCGAGAGACGGCGGAGAACTCGGCGGCCAACGCGGCCGCGTCGCCAAACTCCGCCAGTGCCAGGGAAATGGCCCGATCCGGCTCGATGCCCCGCGAGGTCAACGCGGCGAAGCGATCTTCCAGATGCGCCCGCAGCTCGTCCTCGACGGCTTCGCGCTGTGCCGACCGCAGCCGGAGCAGACGGCTCAGCAGCCCGAGGTAGTTCTGAAACTCATGCGGCGACATCCCGCGACTCATAGCGTGCCTCCCGCGGGACTCAGCGCCGAGCCCAGCGCGCCGCGGAGCATCCGCGACATGCACTCGGCATACTGCTGCCACTGGTCGGCCTGGTGCGTAAGCCGCTTCCGCCCGGCGGGGGTCAGCTCATACCATTTGCGCTTCCGGCCGGTCGAATGGTCCCAAGAGCTGCGGACCAGTTTTTCGGCCTCGAGCCGGTGCAACAGCGGATAGAGCGTTCCGGCCTGGACATGGACCATGCCTGCCGAGGCGGCCGCCAGGCTCTGCTGGATCAGATACCCGTATTTCCGCTCGTCCGCCAGTGCCGAAAGCACCAACAGATCGAGGTTTCCGTGGATCATGTCCGTGCTCGATTTCTCGCCCATCGGCTCCCTCCTGTTCATGTATCGCCTGTCTATGTATATCATATCCACATATGGCGAGTCAACACATTTTCTTGAAATCCGGTAACACTTCGGTCAAGTCGTCCTCGCGCATAGACTGTGCAAACGTCAACAAGGCGTCAAAATAGGGCGATTCAAGAGATTGTATCAGTTATTCCGATTGTCCGACCGGGGGTGGTGTAAAAACTGCCGATTGGGGGATCTGTGCGTCAAGTTCCGGTTGAATCGGTCCCGATGAGAATTCTACCTGTGCCGGTGGTGCGGAACGTAGGGACTTTTTGAGCAGGGACCTCTTGAGTCCGGGCAGCCGGCTCCCACGCCAGACAGGTTAGCGGCAGGTGCAAGCAACTCACTTCCAGCAGGAGGATATCCGAATGAACTATCGACTTCAGATCGGGCTTCTCGCCCTAATGGCGACCGTCATCGGCAGCAGCCTGTCGAGCTTGGCTTCAGCCAACGGGCGCGCGGTGGTGGCCGGCCGACAGCAGGTCCAGGCCGCGGTGGCCGTCGCCATGGCCGACGGCGCGCTGAGCCGCTGGGAAATGGCCTCGATTCTCCGAAAGGGCAGCCGGGTCCTCACTCCCGGCGAGCTCCAGACACTACAGCGGACGCTGGACGGGCTGTACAGCGGCAACAACTCGTCCGTCGAGTATGCGGTCACCACGTACTACGACTCGCACCGATCCGAGCAAGAAGCCGCGAGTCATCCCAAACACGCAGACACTCGCACGATCGTTGCCGCAAAGGAAGTGCCCACCGAGACCGTGTCGTACCAGCAGGCGGCCAAAGCCGACGAAGGGGCAAACCCCTTCAAGGAAGAGGAAGAGGCCGGCATGGACGTGGATCTGGCGACCCCCTTGGTCGAATCGGAAGACGTGCCGGGGGGCTGCGAGATGCTCGACGGCTGCTCCAACGCGGTCTATGGCGCGTCTTGCTCGGGCCCGGAGCTGGCTGACGGCCTGGTCGACGTGTTCGCCGGCTCGTGCACGTCGTGCATGACGGAGCTGCCCGACATCCGGTTCGTCACCGCGGTCGATGCCTTCAAGGGGCCGGTCGACCTGGACAACCTCAACGGCAACTTCGGCGTCCGCTTCGCGGCGAACGCCGGTCTTCCGCTGGTCTCGCACTGGGACCTCGGGGTCCAGGTCGGCACCAGCGGCGTGATCAGCGACTTTCACGGGAGCCAGTTCACCGACAGCACGGTCCGCAGCCAAAACTTCACCACGGTGGGGCTTTTTCAGCGGGCACCGTTTGGCCAGCGGCGTCTGAAGTACGGCTTCGCCTTCGATTGGCTCTACGACCGCTACTACTGGTCGTTCCGGATGTCGCAGTGGCGCGTGAAGCTCGCCTACGAGTGGAGCCCGTGCACGGAGATCGGCATGTTGGCCTGTATTCCCAACGACGGAGACACGGCGCAGTTGCGCCACGGAACGGACCTCGTGACGCTGGAGCGTTTCAAGCCGGTGGCCCAAGGCAGCCTGTACTATCGCCGCTGCTGGTCGCGCGGGGCCGAGACGACGGCTTGGCTGGGAATCGCCGAGGAGCCCGGCCAGTACCTCTTCGGCGGCGACGCCCGCGTGCCGCTGAACTCGCGGTGGTCGATGGTCGGCAACGTCAATTACGTGCTTCCCAGCGCCAGCGGCGTGGGCGGACAGGACGAGGAGATGTGGAACGTGTCGCTGGGCATCGAGTTGAAACTCGGCGGTGGCAACCACTGCATGGAAAACCAGTTCACACCCATGTTCCGCCTGGCCGACAACGGCACCTTTGCCGTCAGGCGATACTAAGGACTTGCAAAAGAACAAGTTGGGCATTCTCATGGGTGGAAAGGCGGCGCAGACGCCTCTCCACCCATAATGCTCCTCCTGTGTGAGACGTCGATTTTGGGTAACTCCTGATCGGGAGAAAACCACCAGACTCAAAGGCATCTTCAGCCAGCGTGTGATGAAAGAGCAAGGCCGCTGCGCGCCCTTGCACTTTCACGTATGCCCAACCGATTCTTTTGCGAGTCCTAGACCATGCCAGGTCGACTCTCGGAACACGGGCTGTTCTTCAAGGAGTTCTTGAGGAACTTCCACACCACCGGGGCCATCTTGCCCAGCGGGCGGTTCCTGGCGGCTGCGCTGGCCCGGTTCGTCACCGAGGGCGCCGCCGAAGGAAGGAAGATCTTGGAGGTGGGGCCGGGCACCGGGCCGGTCACCCGGCGAATCGTCGCGGGCCTGGGACCCGACGACCGGCTGGACCTGGTCGAGTTGAACGAGAGCTTCGTGCGGCAACTCCGACATCGCTTCGAGACCGACGAAGCCTTTCGGGCCGTGGCCGACCGCTCGCGCGTGTTGCACTGCCCGGTCGAAGATCTCCGCGACGCCGGCAGCTACGATCTGATTATTTCGGGCCTGCCGCTGAACAACTTCTCAGGGGACGCGGTCCGGCAGATTCTGGCCACACTGACCGGGCTGTTGAAGGCGGGGGGAACCCTGTCGTTCTTCGAGTACATTGCCGTGCGGCGCGCCCGGGCGCTGATCAGCGGCCGGGCCGAACGGGCCCGGCTGCGGGGGATCGGGCAGGCGATGCAGGCCGTGTTGGGGCCCCACGAGATTCGTCGCGACTGGGTATGGCCCAACGTACCGCCGGCATGGGTGCATCACGTGCGGCCGTCGTAGCCCAGCGGCAGCGGTGGCGGCCAAGGGAGCCACGGCCGGGCGGAGCAGGCGCGAGCCGCGAACGGTCCGCACAAGCACACACAGATGGTGGGTCTGAGCCCGAATGTGAACTGCCCTCGACCGGGCTATGGTCAACCCGCCTTGCCTGGCCTACGCGAGTTCACTATACTTAACTGCGTATCGCGTACACGATGGAGCGCGCACACGACGGAACCCGTTGCCATGGCGCGGCCGGCTTGCCCGGCCGGTTCTTTGTGGCCGGCTCATCACCGGGAGGTTGATCGATGGCTCGACGCATCCCTGCTTTCTTGCTGGTGCTGGTTGTTCTCTGTGGTCTTGCGGCGGCCGGCGCATCGGCCGAACGGTCGAAGCCGAGCGAGGACGACTACTACGAACTGTATAAGATCCTGGTTGATACGATGGACCAGGTCGAACGCAACTACGTCAAGAAGGTCGACCGCCGGGAGTTGATGGAAGCCGCCATCGAGGGCATGCTCGGCAAGTTGGATCCCTACTCGAGTTACATCGGCCCGAAAGAGTGGGAGCCGTTTCGCAGCACCGTGGAGAGCGCGTTCGGCGGCATCGGCATTCAAGTCGACCTCGTGGGCGGGCAACTGACCGTGGTCAGCCCGTTGGTCGGCACGCCCGCCCAGCGGGCCGGGCTGCTGGCCGGCGACCGGATCGTCAAGATCGCGGGCGAGAGCACCGACGGAATCCGCCTGGACGAGGCCGTGCAGCGGCTGAAAGGCAAGGCGGGCACCGACGTGTCGATCACCATCGTTCACGCCGATTCCACCGAAGAGATCGACGTGACGATGACTCGCGAGATCATCCACGTCGAGACCGTTTTGGGCGATCGCCGCAAGGCGGACGGCGCCTGGGAGTACAACCTCGCTTCCCGGCAGCAGATCGGCTACGTGCGAGTCACCGCGTTCAGCCGCGACACGGCCGGCGAGATTCGCAAGGCCGTCCGACAGATGCGCGACGCCGGGCGGCGCGGGCTGATCCTCGATTTGCGGTTCAATCCGGGCGGGCTGCTGAATTCCGCGATCGAAGTCTGCGACCTGTTCGTCTCCAAGGGCCGCCTGGTCAGCACCGAAGGTCGCAACAGCCCCGAGCGGACTTGGGAGGCCGAAGCGGAGGGCACCTTCGAAGACTTCCCCATGGTCGTGCTGGTGAATCGATACAGCGCCAGCGCCAGCGAGATCGTTTCCGCCTGTCTTCAAGACCACCACCGGGCGGTCATTGTCGGAGAAAGGACCTGGGGCAAAGGCAGTGTTCAGAACGTTATCGAGCTGGAGATCGATCCGGAGGACATGAAGCCCCGCAGTGCGTTGAAGTTGACCACCGCCAGCTATCGCCGTCCCAGCGGAAAGAACATCCACCGCTTTCCCAACGCCAAGGACGAAGACGAATGGGGCGTGAAGCCCGATCCGGGGTTCGAGGTGAAGCTCAACGCCCGAGAGACCGGTACTCTGTTGCGCCAACAACGCCAGCGCGACATCGTCCGCGTCGTGACCGGTGATCCGAAGCCCACCGACGATGCCAAGCCTACCGATGATACCAAGCCAGCTGACGATACCAAGCCAGCTGACGATACCAAGCCGGCCGGTGATGCGAAGCCAGCCGATGATGCCAAGCCAACCGACGATGCCAAGCCAACCGACGATGCCAAGCCGGCCGGTGATGCGAAGCCAGCCGGTGACGCGAAGCCGGCCGCCGACGCCGGCGTTCAACCGGAGGGCGCCAAGCCCGACGACCGGGCGTTTGTCGATCGCCAATTGCAGAAGGCTGTCGATTACCTGACCGAGGAATTGGCCCGCGCCGAGAAGGACCTCCACACTGCCGAGAAGCCGGCGGAGGGAAACCCGGCGGCAGAAACCAAGGCCGGCAAGAGCGGCTAGCGCGACTCGTAGCTGAATCACAAGAATTCAGCCTGTTGCGATTGCGAAGGGTCGCGAATTCGAAGTCGCGCGATTTGAGCTACCATTTGGCCGAATAGTGCTACGGGTCTGCCAACGGGCCGCCGACGTGAAGCTTCTTACCCTGGAAACGACGTGCGACGAGACGGCCGCGGCCGTGGTAACCGACCGGCTGGAGGTGCTGGGCTCGGTGGTCGCCTCGCAAGACGATCTGCACAAGCGGTTTGGCGGCGTCGTGCCCGAAATTGCCTCGCGGGCCCATCTGGAGCGGATCCTCCCGGTGATCGACCAGGCGTTGCGGCAGGCGGGCGTTTCCTTGGCCGAGCTGGACGCGGTGGCCGTGGCCAACACGCCCGGGCTGGCCGGGTCGCTGCTGGTGGGGCTGGTGGCCGCCAAGGCACTCTGCGTGGCCCTGGATGTGCCGCTGGTGGCCGTCAATCACCTCCAGGCGCACATTTACGCGTGCCGGTTGGCCAGCGACGAGGACGTATTTCCCTGCGTCGGACTGATCGTCAGCGGCGGCCACACCAGTCTCTACCGCTGCGGCGGACCGCTGCAGTTCGACCTGCTGGGCGCCACGACCGACGATGCGGCGGGCGAGGCGTTCGACAAGGTGGCCAGCATGCTCTCGCTGCCTTATCCGGGCGGCCCTTCGATCCAGCGGGCGGCTGAGCACGGCGACCCGACCGCCTATCGGTTGCCCCGCGCGCTGTTGCGGGACGAAGACCGGCTCGACTTCAGCTTCAGCGGGCTGAAAACAGCCGTGCGCTATCAGCTCGTCGGGCCCGGCCGACAGGACTTCGCCAAGGTCCAACTCGCCGACTCCCAGGTGGCCGATCTGGCGGCCAGCTTTCAGGAGGCGGTGGTCGACTGCCTGGTGGGCAAGGCATTTGCGGCCTTGCGACAGACCGGTCTGAGTATCCTCTGCGTCGGCGGAGGAGTGGCGGCCAACACCAGGCTTCGCCAGCGACTGAAGGAGGAAGCCGATCGCCGAGACATCCGGCTCCACGTGGCGCCGCTGCGACTGTGCACCGACAACGCCGTGATGGGCGCGATTGCCGTCGAGCGGCTCCGCGCGGGACTGGTCGAAGACCTCGACCTGGACGTTTTTCCCGGCGTCGTGCGCAAGACGGGCTGAGTCCTCGACACGGAGAACACCGCCCGCCGGAAACTCCTGTTATCGGCGCGCGGGCGGATCAGAACATGCCCATGCCGCCGCCGCCCATGCCGCCCATGCCGCCGCCCATGCCGCCGCCGAAGCCGCCGCCGCTATAGCCGCCGCCGGTCCCGCCCGTACCACCGCCGAGGCCGCTGAACCCCTGGCCGCCGGTTCCGCCGGCCCCCGATGTGTTCGAGCCGGTGGACATGTTGAAGACGTTGACCTCGGCAATGCCGGAAAACAACGGCTGGGGCGTGATGCGGACATAACGCCGATCGGCCGAGACCACGGCCGTAGCCCCCAAGTTGGTGCCTTCCGGCAACGTAATGATCACCGGCTGGTAGCCGACGGCCCCACCGGTCCGGAACAACGGGTTGAAGCGGAAGTCGTCGCCGCTGCGGGCCATCGCCAGGCTACTCAGCGCGGCGGGATCGAAGGCGGCTGCAAGCTGCTGGGCCAGGACCTGGCGTCCCACGGCGATCTGTCCGACCGCCGCGTTGGCCACTTGGTGCTGTTGGAGTTGCTCCCGGCGGCGCCCGCCTTCCAGGTCGAACGCCACCACGGCCTCGTCGTTCGTCAAGGCGATGTTCTTGCTCAGGTGGGCTTCGTCCTCGCTGCGGTAGTGCGTGCACACTTCGACCGACACGTTGCCGGCCGTGACCTTGCCCCAAACGCGGCGGACCAGCAGCCGGTACGTCCCGTCGAATCCCTTGGGGCAAACGTAGACTTCCCGGTATCCCTTCTTGAAGCTGTCGTCGCCGACGCGCGAGAAGGTGTCGCCAAGCATGACGCCTCCGGAGCTGGTGCGGGGATTTCGCAAAGAGCAGACCGAGCCGGAAGGCTCTTCCACCACCAGGTCCACGTCGGCATCGCCGGTCCAAGAGACGACAATCACGCAGTCGCGCCGGATCGCCTGATTCAACGCGGCCTCGAATCGCTCGGCCTCTTCGAACCGCTTCTCCCGGCGCAGTCGTTCCAGTGCGGCCTTGGCTGCGTAGAGACCCGCTTTGCCCACCTCCACTTGATCCTTGGCCCAGGCCTGGCTGAGAATCCCCAGCGTCGACCACTGGATGCCCTCCAGATCGTCTAGTCGCTTGGCCGTTTTCAGGCCAAGCATGTAAGGCTCGGGCCAAAGGGGTTCCGCTTCGGCCACCTGATGGAACACCTGCAACGCCCGCCGGTCCAAGCCGAGACGGACAAGATAGGCACCGACGTGCATCAAGTCGGCCGCATTGTTGGCAAAGTCGACCGCCGACATCACGGCGCGCTCGATCTCTTCCTGCGACCACCCTTCGATTTGCATGGCGATGGTCATCGCGTCGTACATCCACGGCTGGGCCTGGTTGTGCCGCAAGGCCGCGCTGACCAGGGCAATCACGTGGTCGAACTTCTTGGCGTCTCTCAGCCGGCGAACGGCATTGCGAACCGCCTCCGGCTCGGGCTGGTGGGCCGAGAAATACTGCTCCCACACGACGTGCGGATCGGTTCCCGGCGCGAAGTCGGTGGGCATTGCTTCCGCTTTGCCCGCACTGGGCGCGTTCTTGGCCGCCTTGGGCGAGGCGGACAGGTCGTCCTCGACCGAGAAGGCACGGAACCCGCCGGGCGGGACCTCAGGCAGGACGCCACGCGGCACGTTAAACATGCCCATTCCCATGCCGCCCATGCCTCCTCCCATGCCACCCATACCCCCCATGCCTCCGCCCATGCCTCCCATGCCTCCCATGCCGCCCATGCCGCCCATGCCTCCCATGCCTCCGCCCATTCCCATGCCGCCCATGCCCATCATTCCCATGCCGCCCATCCCCATGCTGCTCTGGATTGGCAGCACGAGATCAGCCACTGGATAGACACGGGTGGTCAACTCCTCTTCGGTTGCCTCGGGCGTGGTGATCAAGAGCACTTCGTCCTTGATCATGTAGGTCAGGTCCAGTTCGCGCAGCATCAGCCGCAGAGCCGACCTCAAGGAGATCCCCTTCAGGTCCTTGGTAATCGGCACGTCGGGTTGAATGCCTACCTGGTCCAACGCCTTGTGGTCAATTTGAATCTCGATCTGGTGGTAGTCTTTGAGGAAATCGATCACGTCCTGCAAAGGCATTTCGACGATGCCGTCCAACTCGGTGGGCGACTTCAACGCGTCGGCAATCTCTTTCTCCTTCGTCCCCAGCTGGTCCAGGCTCATCGACGAGTACTTCTCCTTCCGCCGGGCCGACAACTGCTCCCAGACTTCGGCGGCCGGGTATACGATGGGTGGTTCGTCGGGGAAGGGAACGTGCGACAGCTCCGTCTGATACAGCGCGTCGACCACGCCCTTCTGACGCAACACCCGCAGCGCCAACGCGTCGGCCAGGTAGCCCATACTCCGGGAGTTATGGGTCGCCACGCGAGCTACCTTGGCGATGTCGGACTCGAGGGCCTCGTTGACGATTCCCTTCTGGACTTCCGCCGCGCCCGCTTCTTCGGCGAGCCGGTAATGGCCTTCGTCCATCAGCGAGTCGAACCGGTCCATCAACTGCTTGTCCTTCTGTTGCTTGCGCAACAGGTTCTCATTGATGAGCATGCGTTCTTTGGCTTCCGCCAGGACCTGGTCGCGCTGCTGGCGCTCGTATTCGACCTCGACCTGGCGCCGGCGGGCCGCACGCAACGCCGCCTGAACCACGCCGACCAACTGGTCGCGGACCTCGGGACGGAGATCCGGGGCCTGCTTGAGCGTCTCCAGCGAGATCTTGAGGTTCTGCGCGGCCCCTTCGGGATAGGTTCCCATCTGGGCCCGGGCCTGGTTGACGTCATTTTGCACCTGGGTCCGCATGACCTGTTCGACCATCCTCCGTTCCTGGCCGAACGCTTCGGCGAACTCGCCGCCGCCGCCGGCAGGGCCGATCAGATTGAAGTCATCGCCGCCCGGGCCCGGAACACCGGCCACGGGCGGAATGCCCGCGTCGACCAGCGGCTCGGCGGCCGGTGGCACCTCGCCCTGGCGACGCTTCGCCACCGCCCCTTGGACCGCCAGCGCGTCCGGATTGCCCGGATCGCGGCGCAAGGCCTCGGCGGCCAGCCGCTCGGCGCTGTCGAGGTTTCCCGACGCCAAGGCCTGGCGTGCCAGTTGGCTGAAGCTGCGTCCACCGGTGTTGATCTCTTCTCGAATCAGCTTCAAGGTCGCCGAATCGACCACCGGTAGGCCCAGGCCTCCGTCGATTTTGGCTTCATCGACCAACTGGACCAGGTAGTTGTTGTCATCGGTCGATAGCCCCGGTGTCACCGACCAGGAAAGCGTTTCGGCGCCTGCCGCGCCGGTGGTATCCATGCTGATATCGAACGGCCCTTGACCGGAGAACGTGCCAATCACCACGCTGTCGCGATCGGACCGCAACGGTGGAACCTGTTCGGGATAGACGTTGAATCCGGCCGGCCAACTCACGTTGGCCGAAGGCCAGGTGACCGCGGCCTGGGCCGCCTGAGCCAAGCGCTGGCCGGACTGCTGGTCCGCCTCCACGATCGTTCCGCCCGTGCGGCCCGCCAACGCGGCCAGGAGCTGTCGGTCGGGACGCGGACCGATGGCGCAACTGTTGACGGGGATGTGAGCGTCGCGCAACCTGGCCACGATTTGCCTGGACTCCTCGGCGTCCAGCAGATTGGCGCGGCTGCTGCCTTCGCCGATGTAGACCACCGCGCGGGGATTGCCCGAATCGGCGGCGAAACTGTCGGCCGCCGCGGTCATCGCCTTTTGCATGTCTCCGGCGCCCAGCGGAACCCGACGATCGAGCTTCTGCAGCGCCTCGGCCATCTCCGGGCTATCCGGGGCGACGAAGCCTTTCGTCATCGGCACGGCGTTGAGATCCACGGCCAGCAGGTGCACTCGGTCGGTGGGAGCGAGTGCCGAGAGGGCGCCCTTTAGCGCAGCCATCGCTTCCTTCCGGAAATCGCCCGTCTGGCTGGCCGCCGTGTCGAACAGCACGACGACGTCGCGGGCGCCCGCCGCCGGCGCCACGGTTTTGGCTCGTAGGCTCAGCGCGAAGAAGTCGGTGCCGTCGGTGTGCGTGAAACGTTCGAGTCGAGCTGCCTCAATGCTCGATTCGGCACCATAGACGCTGCCAACCAGGGTGACGGCGCCCCATAGGGCGACTGCCCACGCCGCCAAGGGCAGCATGGCCGATCGGACGAAAAGATGCTTGGACATGTCTACGTTCTCCAACGTAAAAATGACGCGGACCCCGACGCGTCGTGTTCCGAGGCGACGGCCCGGGTGCGCAGAGAATTTCTCATTGAAATTGACTACCAGCCAACAACGCTTATTCTACTCAATGCTTCGAGATTTTGCCAACCAAAAACCAGTGAATCGGCCCGAGCGGCCGCCCGGATAGCGACGTGGGAGAACGCGGACATTTCCGGCTGCGGAGGCTGCCCCCCCCGACAGACGCAAAAAGGCCCAGGCGACGCGTTGCCGCCTGGGCCGTAAGCCTTTTGGTGATAATGTGTTATGGGCGGCCACGTGAGTCAGGAACGCCCGGTCGCCCGGCCATGGTTGTGGCACTCAGCAAAGCAGCAACTCGGCGGCGGCACGCCGGGTCGAGGAGCTGTCATCCCATTGGGGCTGCTCGCTGGTGATCTCGTTCACGTCGCGGAGCCACTCCTCCGAAAGGCCTTCGAAGCCGCGCCACAACATGTCGATCCCCCGGTCCATTTCCACTTCGCCGCGCTCGACCAGCCGAAACGCCGCCAGCAGGGCCGCGGCAGCCGGCGGATCATCGGCCAGATCGAGGACCTCGATTCCCGTGGTGTCCTCGAATCGTTCGACGAAGTCTGCCGCCTCCCAGCCGAGGCTTTCCAGGTAGTCGAACAGACGCGCGTGCCGCACTCCGGCAGGCTCCTCGCTGAGCCGCGCCAACTCCGCCAGGACCTCCCTGTCCGAAGCAATCAACACCTCGCTCGGCAGCCAATACGACAGCTCCAGCCCACTCTCGGAGTCTGCCGTCTCGGACGCCTCGTCCTGGGCGCCGCTCTGCTCAGCCTCGCTGCTGAAGTCCTCCTCGTATCCGTACTTGTCCTCCGGATATGAGTACTCGTATCCATAGTCGTACTCGTACCCGTGCGCGCCCTGGTCCTCGTACTTGCAGGGGTCTTCATACTCGCAGGGATCCTGATACTGGCAAGGATCGTCGGCCGGCGATTCCACGTAGGCGTTCTCTTGTTCGGGATACGCCACGCTGTAGCCGTTGTAGCCGGAATTCTCGCGGCCGGCCTCCGAGCCGTCGCCGGCGGCGTTGTCCTGCTCCCAAGTGTTCCGCTCCGACTCGTACTCGTACACGCCGTACTTGTCGTATTCGTAAGAGTAGTCTGCGTCCGAGCCGGCGTCGCTCTCGCTCTCGGCCGTCTCGGTGCTCTCGGCCGTCTCGGCATACGAATCGCTCTCGTCCGTGGAGGCGT
>JAFGRD010000047.1 GCA_016935315.1 Pirellulales bacterium | reverse complement strand
AGGTCACCCCATCGCCCACGGCCACCAGCGGCCCGGTGGGCAGGTCGGCGTCCTGGCCGTTGGTCGATTTCTCCACGTCGATGCCCGGCACCTCGTTTACGAAGTCGTAGGTCACGCCCGACGGGTCGTTCAACGCAATGCGGTCTACCACGAAGTCCACATCGAGCATGGTTGTCGGGTTGAACAGGAAACTGAGGCTGTCGACGTTCTCGAACGAGAAGCCGCTGGAGACGGCAAAGGCGGTAAAGGGGATGAAGAAGCTGCTCGGGCCGGTGCTTTCCGGGACCAAGCCGGTGTAGAAGGCGGATTCTCCCATGGGCCCGGTGAGGGTGGCCTCCAGCCCCATCCGCGTTGCCACGCCGCCCACCTGGATGGTGTTGAAATAGACGGAAATGCCGCTGTTCGCTCCGTGATTCGTGGCGTCGAGGTCGAGCCCGTGGCCATTGACTATCGGACTGGTGTGATCGGCGTCCGGCCCGTCGTATTCCAGGATGGCCAAGGTCCCGGGCGTGGCGGAGCCGAGGTTGAAAACGCCCTGGCCGAAGAAACCCGTGGCGGAGATGGCGTTGGGCGTCCCCTGCACGTCGATCAGCGCGTCGCGCTGGCCGCCTTCGATCTTCGGCCCGATGGCCGGCATGGCCTTGGGATCCGCATCGATCCCGTTGATGAAGAAAGTCGCAAGGGGGTCGGGGGCATCGAAATCGTCGATGAGCGATCCGGCGGAACCGCCCATGATATCGACCGTGTAGTGGGCCGGCAGCACGGCGGCCAAGGGCGCCGCCAGCGGTTGCTGTTGGACGAAGTAGCGGCCGTCGGCCAGCGCGGAGAATTCGTAGGCCCCGGTACCCGGCGCCGAGACGTCGCTGGCAATGGCGATATCGCCGGCGTCGAATTCCCGATCGCCGTTGGTGTCCTCGAAGAGTTGCACGACCGCGTTTTCCAGCGGCGTGCTTCCGGCCGGGTCGGCGAAGACGGTGCCGCTGATGACGCCCGTGCCGTTGAGCAATCGTCTCGATTCGCAGCTCTCGAAACACAGCGGGCGGCACGCGCGGTGAGGGGCCAACGGCCGAGGGGCATGGCGCGGCCGCCACCGACGCGACAGGGGCCAAATCTTGCGGAACCAGGGCGTCGGTTGATCGTCGCGGTTCATCGATGCAGACTCCAGACTCATTGATGTTTGCATTGTGAATGATCCAGGCCGACCAACGGGAGGCCGGACAAGTCGGGCTCCCGTTGGTCGCCCTCGCGCATTGAGTGCGCAAGAATCAACAACAGAGTATCTCCATTCCACCAACGCACGAGACGCCCGTGCCGCATGGTCGTGTTCGACCGCGCCGGCGCAATCGCAGCAGGTTGGAAATCATCGGAAATCAGGATTAGCTGCCCGGAGCCGTCTGCCGCTTGCGACGGAACAGCCCCCAGAAGACGAGGAGAATCCCTCCACAGCCGCCCAGGACCACGGTTGAAGGCTCTGGTATCGTGGCGACGAGGTCCAACTCGAAGTCCGCATTCGGCGTATTGTCGCCGTTGAGCGTGAAGACGACCTGATCGACTTGCTGGAAGAACAAGCCCGCGTCCGCCACGTCAAAGTCCGTGAAAGGAAGGAAGTAGTCGAAGGGACCGTTGTTGTCGGCCACCAGATGCGGTTCCCGCAACGATGCCGTGCCGACTGCCGGATTCGTCGCGGCGATCCGCACGTCCAGCCAACTGTCGTCGCCGCCGTCGGAGCTGTTGAAGCGCAACACGAAGCCCCTGTTCGTGCCGCCGTCGGTCAAGTCGGCCAACATCGGCTCCGCGTCGGAGCCGTCGTAGGTCAGGGTGACGGTGGCCCCGGGGCCGGGGCTGGTGGCGATTTGCAGCACGGAGATGCCAAAAACCTCGTCGAAGCCGAAGATCCCGCTGGCCGAGGTGGGCAACGGTGGATGGGAAGGATCGGCGTCGTTGACGGCAACCACGATTTCCCGCTCGCCGCCAAGCACATGGCTCTCGGGTGCGGCATGTTGCGTCGCGTAGGTGCTCCCGCCGGTGGTCGCGGTAATGAAGAAATGCTCGGCGGGGTCCGGGTCCGCGAAGTCGTCGATGACCAGCGTCTCCGCCTGGCCCAAGACGATGCACCAAGCCCACACGCACAGAGGCAAGCCACCCCAGCGCCAAAACGAAAGACTGTACCGCATGGTAAGGACCCTCTGCATACAAACCGCCTCGAACGCCTGCGATCCTCGCTCAGCGAGCGGTAAAAATCGCGCAAATCGGTTTCGATTCACCAATCTGCCTAATCGTGATTATAATTGGCCGCTACCAGCTCCACAAGCAGCCGCCACACGTTCTTGGGCGGCCGGCGCGTTGCCATCCCCATTGAATACTTCCGTTAAGCCACCTTGCAGCGGGGACCGGTCCGCTCGTCCGGCAGACATGGTGGCATCGAGACGTGCCGCCTGCTACATTGAAGGGCGATTGCAGAATCCTCGGGCAGCGGCCGGGTCCCGGCCCGCCGCGTGTCTCGACCCGCCTCCAGAACAGTCCCTCCAAGCAACACCTCACCAGAAGGAGTTCTCGTATGAGCAAGGGGAAATCGACGCGCCGTGGTTTCTTGAAGACGTCGGCAGGCATCGGCGCCGCCGGGGTCCTGGCGCCCTACACGTGGACCAGCTCCTACGCCAAGGCCCAGGACCAGAACGACCGGCCGAACGTGGCGTCGATCGGCCTCGGCGGCATGGGCAGCGGCGACGGACACAGCGCCTCGCGTTTCGCCGACATGGTGGCGTGTGCCGACGTGGATCGCCGCCGCGCCGAGCGCTTCGCCGGCGACGGCCGGTTCGGCGGCAAGTGCCAGGTCTATTCCGACTACCACAAGGTGCTGGAACGCAAGGACGTCGACGTGGTGACCATCGGCACGCCCGACCATTGGCACTCGAAGATCGTCATCGACGCCTTGAAGGCCGGCAAGGACGTGCAGTGCCAGAAGCCGCTGACGCTGACCATCGACGAAGGCAAGCAGATCTGCAAGGTAGTCAAGGAGACCGGCAAGATCATGCACATCGGCACACAGCAGCGCAGCGAGAACGGGGCGATGTTCCTCAAGGCCGTGGTGCTGGCCCTGAGCGGGCGGTTGGGCAAGAAGTTGACGGCCACATGCTCGATCGGCGGCGGACCGCGCGGCGGACCCTGGGAACCGTCTCAGCCCCCGGCCGAGCTCGATTGGGATTTCTGGCTCGGCCAGACGCCCAAGGTGCCCTACACGTCACAGCGCTGCCACGGCAACTTCCGCTGGTGGCTGGAGTACTCCGGCGGCAAGATGACCGACTGGGGCGCCCATCACATCGACATCGCCCAGTGGGGCCTGGGCTACACCGATTCCGGCCCCGTCGAGGTGGAGGGCGAGGCCACGTTCCCCGACGTCTATCCGGCCGACTTCGACCCCGTGAAGTTCTTCGCCGGCGGGCAGCAACTGCGCAACGGCTACAACACGGCCTGCGAGTTCCGCATCACCTGCACCTATGAAAACGGCAACAAGATGATTGTCCGGGACGGGCCGGATAACGGGATTTGGTTCGAGGGCGAGGAGGGGAAGATCTTCGTCAACCGTGGCCGCCTGACCGGCGCGCCGATCGAAGCGCTGACCAGCGCCGACAAGGAGTGGCTCGACCAGGAAGTGGTCAAGCTCTACCTGGGAATGCAGCCAGGCGACCACATGCGCCACTTCTTCGATTGCCTCAAGCAACGGAAGTTCACCATCTCCGATCCGTTCACGCACCACCGCACCATGACCTCTTGCCACCTCTGCAACCTGGCCATCCTGCTGAAACGCAAGCTGAAGTGGGACCCGGTCCGCGAAGATTTCGTCGGTGACCAGGAGGCCAGTGCACTGCGGAGCCGCCCCCAACGGGCGCCGTACGCGATCGAGGTCTAGTGATGTTTGCATTGTGAATGATCCAGGCCGACCAACGGGAGGCCCCGTGTCTCTTGTAGAGACTTCGCGATTCACTTGCAGGCGAGGTCGGGTTCGGCCATAATGGCGCAAGAGTCAGGATGGCCGGCTTGGCACCGGAGCAGGCGGGTCCCACCGAACATCTCGGGGCCTGCGGTCGTTGCCTTCCTGGGCCGGTGGCTGCCGCATACGGCGGCCGACCGTGGGTATTCCTACCGCACTGATACCTGTCTTCCAGCAGCCGGGAATCGGTTTGGTCTCTGTTTGGCCAAAGGAGAATCGTCGTGCTTGGCAATTTCAGAAAACGGGCAACGTCGCCGGTGCGCTCGCCGGCTCGGCGCAAGCAGACACGTCGCGGATCCCAGCGAGGGCATGGTAGCCTTCGCACGTTCGAGTCGCTCGAGCCGCGGCTGGTGCTCGACGGCGCTGTGCTGATCAGCGAATTCCTGGCGATCAACGACAGCGGCCTGCAAGACTTCCAGGACGATCGTCCCGACTGGATCGAGATCCACAACTCCGGCAGCCAAGCAGTCGACCTGACCGGCTGGATGCTGAAAGACAGCAACAACGAGTGGGGTTTTCCCGGCATGTCGCTGGGGCCGGGGGAGTTTCGGGTGATCTTTGCCTCGGGCAAGAACCTCAGCGACCCGGCCGGCGAGTTGCACACGAACTTCAGCCTCAAAGGCGACGGCGAATACCTGGGGCTGTTGGACGCCGGCGGCACCGTGATCCACGAGTACGACGAATACCCGCCCCAGACGGCCGACATTTCCTACGGCATCGCGCAGAACATCGACACGACCCAATTTGTTGCCTCCGGCGATTCGGCCGCGTATCGGGTTCCCAACGGAGACCCCGGCGCGTGGACCG
The DNA here is from genome assembly GCA_016935315.1 of Pirellulales bacterium. Lineage (GTDB taxonomy): Bacteria > Planctomycetota > Planctomycetia > Pirellulales > Thermoguttaceae > JAFGRD01. Next base: position 141,563 of record JAFGRD010000047.1, on the reverse strand, counting down.
CCCTGACGTTCGACGACGGCACGTGGGCTGCCGGCGAGACGGCCTTGGGCTTCGCCGACACGGTGCCGGGCTTCGCCGTATGGAACTACAAGGCCAACGTCGAGGTCGGCCACTTGAATACGGCGGTGCAGGTGATCGAGAACACGGGCATGCAGAGCTACGTGAATTCGGAGAACCGCAACGTCATCAATTACTTCAACAGCGGCGGCCAGGGACATTACACGGTCGGCGAAGTCGATTTCCCCGGCTTCCTCGGGGAGATGAACGATTTCGTCGTCGAGGCCACCGGTTACGTCACGATCCCCTCGGCGGGCCAGTGGTCCTTTGGCGTCAACAGCGACGACGGGTTCAGCTTCGAGCTGGACAACGGCACGCATCGCTTCTACATGGACTATCCCGATCCTCGGGGCACCGCGGATACGATCGCCACGTTCGACATCCCCGCCGCCGGCACCTACAGCGCTCGGCTGGTCTACTACGAGCGCGGCGGCGGGGCCGCGGTGGAAGTGTTCGCGGCCCAGGGCGCCCATGCCGCCTTCGACGCCGACGCGTTCGACCTGGTCGGCGACACGGCCCACGGCGGGCTGGAGGTGTTCAGCGAGCCGGTTGGCGGCGGCAGCGGCGGCTCGACCTTCACGTCGTTGATCGAGACGGACGTCCAGGACGTCATGAAGGACGTCAACGCGTCGCTGCTGGTCCGCATTCCGTTCTCGGTAGACGATCCGGCACAACTAGAGTCGCTGACGCTGAAGATGAAGTACGACGACGGCTATGTGGTGTATCTCAACGGAACGGAGATCGCGCGGCGCAACGCGCCGGCTTCGCCCGTATGGAACTCCACCGCCACCGGCGAGCGGACCGAGACGCAGGCCGCGACGTGGGAAAACGTGGACGTCTCGCAGCACCTGCTGCTGATCAACGCCGACGACGGCACGCCGCGGCCCGACAACGTGCTGGCGATCCATGCCCTGAACTACACGGCCGACGACGGCGACTTCCTCATCCTGCCGGAGCTGGTCCAGACCCGCTACCTGGGGCTGGGCGAGCATTTCTTTGCCACCGCGACGCCGGGCAACGTGAACACCGAGGAGTACTGGCTGCGGGTGGAAGACACGCGGTTTTCGCACGACCGCGGGTTCTACGACGAGTCGTTCAGCCTGACGATTGCCACCGACACGCCCGGCGCGGAGATCTACTACACCACCGACGGATCGCAGCCCGGCGAGACGCACGGCACGCTCTACACAACGCCCGTTGTCATCCGCACGACGACCGTCGTGCGGGCCGTGGCCGTGAAGGCCGGTTACGCGCCGACCGACGTCGATACCCAGACCTATCTGTTCCTCGACGACGTGATCCGTCAACCGGGTGATCCGGCCGGCTTTCCCGTTTCCTGGGGCCGCACCAGCGCCGATTACCAGATGGACCCGGACGTCGTCGACAACCCGCTGTACAGCGAGCAGTTGATCGACTCCTTGCGTTCCATTCCCACGCTCTCGATTGTGACCGAGAATGACAACCTCTTCGGTGCCAGCGGCATCTACAGCAACCCGGGCGGAGAGGGAATCGCTTGGGAGCGTCCCACCTCGGTCGAGTGGATCGAGCCCGACGGCACGACCGGGTTTCATGTGGACGCCGGGCTGCGGATCTACGGCGGGGCCTTCCGCGGGATGAACCTCACCCGCAAGAAGACCTTCCGGCTGCTGTTCAAGAGCGACTACGGCCCGTCCAAGCTGGAATTTCCCATGTTCGGCGACGACGGCGCGACCACGAGCTTCGACACGCTGATTCTTCGCGCCGGCGCCAACGACGCCTGGAACAACTGGGGCACGGGCAACACGCAGTATATTGTTGATGAGTTCATGCGACGGACCCAACTGGCACTGGGAGAGCCTGCTCCGCACGGGACGTTCGTACACCTGTATCTCAACGGGCTTTATTGGGGACTGTACAATCCGGTCGAACGTCCCGAGTCGTCATTCTCGGCGACCTATTTCGGCGGCGAGAAGGAGGAGTGGGACGCCCTGAACTCGGCGGAACCGGTAGGCGAGAGCAACACGACGACCTGGAACGCAATGCTCAACCAGATCCGCGCCGGCGTGGCCGACATGGAGTCGTACCAGCGGCTCCAGGGCAGCAATCCCGACGGCACGAACAATCCCGCCTACGACGATCTGCTGGACGTCGACAACTACATCGCCTACATGTTCTCGAATTTCTGGGGCGGCACGGGCGACTGGCCGCACCACAACTGGTACGCGGCCTGCCGCCGCCCGCCCAACGCCAGCGGATTCAAGTCCTTCAACTGGGACTCGGAAGGGGCGATCGTCGTCTGGTCGAACCTCGACGCGAACACGACCGGCGTAGACAACAGCATCGCGGAACCCTATGCCGCCTTGCGGCAGAATCCGGAATTCCGCATGCGGTTTGCGGATCTGGTCCACAAGTACATGTTCAACGGCGGCCCGGGTACGGTCGAGGCTTCCCTTGCCCGCTACCAAACGCTCGCCGACGAGGTCGAGTTGGCCATTATCTCGGAGTCGGCCCGTTGGGGCGACCAGGCCAGCGCCACGCCCTACACCCAGACCCATTGGGCGACCACCCGCGACTACGTCCTCAACACCTACATGCTGCAACGTCCGGCGATCGTACTGAGCCAAATGCGCTCGGCCGGTTTCTACCCCAATGTCGACGCGCCGTCGTTCCGCGTCAACGGCTCGCACCAGCACGGCGGGACATTCGACCTGGGTGACATGCTGACGATCGCCGCGCCGGCCGGCACGGTCTACTACACCACCGACGGCAGCGACCCGCGCCCACTGGGCGGCGGGGTCCCCGATCCGGCCGACCAGTACGCCGGCGGCATGCCGCTTGCCTCGGGCGTGCACGTCAAGTCGCGGGTGTACCACAACGGCGAGTGGAGCGCGCTGAACGAGGCCACGTTCTACGTCGATCTGGCGCCGAACCTCCGCATCACCGAGATCATGTACAACCCGGCCCAGCCCACCGCCGCCGAGCAGGCGGCCGGCTATGCCGACAACGACGCCTTCGAGTACATCGAAATCCAGAATATCTCCGACGCCAACACGCTGCCGCTGGCAGGCTTGCGGTTCGGCAACGGCATCGACTTCACCTTTCCCGACGTGTCGCTGGGGCCGGGGGAATACGTGATGGTGGTCAAGGACGCCGCGGCCTTTGCCACGCGCTACGACACGTTCACGGGCATCGTCGCGGGCGAGTACGACGGCTCGCTGGACAACGCCGGCGAGAGGATCCGGCTGGACGCGCCCGTCGGCGGGATCATTCACGACTTCAAATACGAAGACGGCTGGTATGGACATACCGACGGCGACGGCTTCTCTCTGACGATTCGCAACCCGCAGGGCGCCGCGGAGCTCTGGAGCTTGAAGGGAGGCTGGCGAGCCAGCGCGGCGCCGGGCGGCACGCCGGGCTACGACGACTCGCTGGTAACTCCCGGGTCGGTCATCATCAGCGAGGTCCTTGCCCACAGCGATCTGCCCTACGTCGACACGATCGAGCTGCACAACGTCTCCGACGTGCCGGTCGACCTCAGCGGCTGGTTCCTCAGCGACGAGAAGACCGACGACCTGGGCCAGGGGGCGCTCGAGAAGTATCAGATCCCCGCGCTGCCGCCGATCGCTCCCGGCGGATACCTCGTTCTTTACGAAGACGCCCACTTCGGCGCGGCCTTCTCGCTGAGCGAGCTGGGCGACGACGTTTATCTCTCCTCGAACGCGGGTGGCGCGGCGGGCGGATATCGCGAGCACGTCGACTTCGGCGCCTCGCCCACGAACGTTTCGATCGGACTCTACACGAAGAGTACCGGCGGCACCGATTTCACGCTGCTTGCCGCACCCAGCTTCGGCTCGGCCAATGGGGCGGCGTACCTCGAAGACCTCGTCCTCAACGAGGTGATGTATCATCCGGCCGACGCCACGGCGGAGGAGATCGCCGCGGGCTTTGCGAACGACGACGGTTTCGAGTTCATCGAAATCTTCAACCGGTCGACCACCACGGCCTATCCCTTGACCAACTATTACGTGGGCAACGGCGTCGGCTTTACGTTCGGCTGGTACCCGGCCGACGGCTTCGGCCGTGAGGCGTGGACGTTGGAGCCGGCCGCCACGGCCACGTGGACCGCGACGCTTCCCGCCGGGCTGGAGACCTATGAGGTCTTCGCCCGATGGGATCTGCTCGACGCGGAGGGCAACCAGCGCGACCTGGACGGCCAGGCCCGATACCGGGTGACTCACAGCGGCGGCGCCAGCCTGGTCGTTCGCGATCAGAAGCCCGAGGACGACGACGAAGGGCCCGGTTACATGGACCCGCAGGGATGGGTCTCGCTGGGCAGCTATGCGTTTGACGGCAGCGGGCAGGTGGTGCTCACCCGCGGCACCGACAATCCCGACAACCGGACGATCGCCGACCAGGTCAAGTTCGTCAGCGCCTCCCACGAAGTCGCGGTCGACAACCCGGTGCTGGATTCCTGGTACACCGGCAACGGCCCGGCGACGATCGGCCCCGGCGAGTACCTTGTGATCGTCCGCAACTACGACGCCTTCGACGAGCGATACGACGTGGCGGGCAACGGCATCGTGGTGGCCGGCGCCTACACGGCGAACCTGTCCAACGACGGCGAGAAGATCAAGCTGATGCGGGTCGGCGCCGCAGAGCCCACCGGATACATCCCCTACTACCGCATCGACTACGTCAACTACAACGACGCGGCACCGTGGCCCTTGGAGCCCGACGGGCAAGGGGCGGCGATGAATCGCCTCGATGCCTTTGCCTACGGCAACGACCCGATCAACTGGGAAGCCAGCACGCTGCGCGGCACGCCGGGCCAGGTCAATGTCCCGATCGACCGCACGCCGCCGTCCGTGCCCGACGACGTCGATGCGCGCGTGACCGTCAATCCCGACACGATTACCCTGATGTGGGACGCCTCGACCGACGGCGAGACCCACGTCGATCATTACGTGGTCTATCGCAACGGCGACGTGCTGGCCGCAACGGCCGATACGTTTTACGACGACGGGGACGTGCTGCCGGCGACGACGTACAGCTACCAGGTGTCGGCCGTCAACCGCGACGGCTACGAGAGCGCGTTGTCGGCAGGCGTGGTGATCATGGTTCCCGGAATCGTCTCGTACGCCGTGCCCGACGAAACGCACGTCGAGATCTTCTTCAGCGAACCGCTCGATCCCGTTACCGCCGAGGTGCTCGGCAACTACGTTTTCACCGGGGGAACGCTGGTCGACGTGGCATTGCTCTCCAACGGCCTGAAGGTGCTGCTGACGGCGGCCGAGGCGTTTGTGATCGGCAACCCCTATTCGGTCACCGTCAACGGCGTGACCACGCTTTCCGGCAACGAGATGTCGGATGGGCAGCAGATCGCCTTTGAGTACGAACCGCGGGGATCGGGCGAGATTCTCTGGCAGTATTGGGCCGGTATCCCCGGCACGTCGATCGACGCCCTCACCGGCAACCCCAACTACCCGGACAACCCGACCGGCGAAGACTTTCTCACCTTGCTGGAAGGCCCCGTGGACTGGGCCGAAGAATACGGGACGCGGATTCGCGGATACGTCCACCCGCCCACCACGGGAGAGTACACCTTCTGGATCGCCGGCGACGACAACAGCCAGCTCTATCTCTCCAGCGACAGCAATCCCGACAACGCGGTGTTGATCGCGTCCGTGCCGGGATGGACGGGCTCGCGGGTATGGACCCAGGACCCGGCCCAGCAATCGTCGTCGATCACGCTGGCGGCCGGGCAGAAATACTACATCGAGGTCCTGCACAAGGAAGGCAACGGCGGCGACAACATCGCCGTGCGCTGGCTGTTGCCGGGCGACGAGTGGGAAAACCCGGAGGATCCGGGCGAGCCGATCCCCGGCATTCGACTCTCACCGTATGTGGACGACCCGCGGCCGATCGCCCGGGACGACAGCTACGAGGTTGGCGAAGGTGGCGCGCTTTCGGTCGCGGCCGCCGGCGTGCTGGCCAACGACACCGATCCCTTGCCGGGCCCGCTGCCCTTGCGGGCAGAGTTGGTCAGCGGTCCCGCGCACGCCCAGTCGTTCGGTCTGGGCGCGGACGGGTCGTTCGAGTACACGCCCGTGCCGGGCTACCGGGGGCCCGACAGCTTCACCTACCGCGCCTTCGACGGCATGGAGTACGGCGAGCCGGCCACCGTGCGGATCGCGGTGGTCGACCTGGTGCGGATCCTCTCGGCCGAGGTGCCCGACAGCGCACGCGTCGAGCTGCTCTTCAGCGCCGATCTGGACGAGACCTCGGCGGAAGCGACGGCCAACTACACGGTCGACGGCGGGCTAAGCGTCCAGTCCGCCTCGCTGGGCGCCGACCTGCGCACCGTAACGCTGGTTTTTTCCCCGGCGATGAACGACAACCAGGACTACACCTTGACCGTCAACAACGTCCGCGATGCCTCCTTGGCCCATGTGATCACTGCCAACACACACGTCGTGTTCCAGCACACCACCTGGACGGGACAAGACATCGGGGCCGTGGGCGCCGCGGGAAGCGATGCCGAAGAGGACGGCGTCTGGACGGTCGCGGGCTCCGGCGCCGACATCTGGGGGACGGCCGACGCCTTCCACTACGTCTATCAGCCCTTCAGCGGCGACGGCACGATCACGGCCCGCGTGCAAAGCGTCGAAAACACCGACGGTTGGGCCAAGGCCGGCGTGATGTTTCGCGAAACGCTCGACGCCGCATCCGTCCATGCAATGACCGTCGTCACTCCAGCCAACGGGGTCAGCTTCCAGCGTCGACTCGTCACCGGCGCGGATTCCTACCACACGACCGGCGCAGGCCCAACGGCGCCCTATTGGGTCCGCGCGGTCCGCGAAGGCGACACGCTTACCTCGTACACGTCGCCCGACGGCAACGACTGGACCATGGTGGGCACCGACACGGTTGCCATGAGCCAGCCGACCATCTATGTGGGGCTGGCGGTCACCAGCCACAGCGCGGGCGTGGTGTGCACGGCCGTCTTCGACAACGTGTCGCTCAGCCGCCCCGACAGCGAGCCCCCCACGGCCGACGTTGTCGACGTGGCGCCCGACCCCCGCGCGACTTCCGTGAGTCAAATCGACATCGTCTTCAGCGAGCCGGTGACCGGACTGGACCTGGGCGATCTCAGCCTGACGCGCGACGGGGGCGGCAACTTGCTGACCGGCGCGGCATCGATTGCCACGGGCAACGGGATCATCTGGACGCTCAGCGGGCTGTCGGGGCTGACGCCGTTCGAAGGGACCTACACGCTCAGGTTGACCGCGCCCGGCTCCAACATCCGCGACGCCGCCGGAAACCTGCTGGCCGCCGACGCGTCGGACACCTGGCAAATGGTCATCGCAGGGCCGACGCCGGAAATCGTGGCGGTAACGCCCGATCCACGCAACGCGCCTGTCGGCCAAATCGAGATCGTCTTCAGCGAGGCGGTGACCGGCTTCGACGTGGGCGACCTAAGCCTGACCCGCGACGGCGGCGGTGAATTGCTCACGGGCGCCGAAACGTTGACCAGCGGCAACGGAGCCACCTGGACTCTCGGCGGGCTGCAGGACCTGACCGGCGCCGGCGGCACCTACACCTTGGCGTTGACCGCGGCCGGCTCCGGCATCGAGAACGGCGCCGGCGAGCCGCTGGCCTTCGGGACGTCGGAAACGTGGACCACCGACACCACCCCGCCGACCGCCGACGTGGTCGACGTCGATCCCGACCCGCGCGACGGGGCGGTCGAGGAGATCCAGATCGTCTTCAGCGAGCCGGTGACCGGGCTGGACGTCGGCGACCTGAGCCTTACGCGCAACGGCGGCGAGAACCTGCTCACCGGCGCCGAATCGCTGACCACCAGCGATTACGTCACCTGGACTCTGGGCGGCCTGGCAACCCTGACCGGAACGGGGGCCGCGGCCACGGGGTTTGTGGCGTTTAACGATCACGTCCCCGGCGCCGACACGCACGCCAATGTGACCAGCTACGCGGCCAACGGCACGACCTCGGGGCTGCTGAAAGACATTGGCACAGGTGCCAACACGGGCGTGACGCTGACGGTCACGCACCAGGGGGTGAATTTCGCCAACGCCCAAAGTCCACCGGCCGCGGGCACCGACGCCTATGCGATCTTCAACGGATTCGTCGATTTCAGTAGCGGCGACGGCGCCAGCCTCGAGATCGAGGCCGCCGGCAACGACCACTACACGCACACGTTCGCGGGGCTGGATACGGGCGTTGGCGTTACGTACAACTTCCATGGCACGGCCATTCGCGGCAACACCGACTATGCCAACCGCTGGACGCTGGTCACGCTGGTCGGCGTCGAGGCCGCCACGCCCGACCACAGCAGCGGCATCGGCGTGGTGACCGACGGCCTGGAGCCGAACCAGGTCGCCATCTGGACCGGCTACAACAGCGGGGCCGGTCAGGGATTCGTGGCCGGTTGGACGGCCATTGATCCGGGCGATGACGGCCAGTTCGCCGTCGTCTCCACGCAATACACGGGGCCGACACCCGGGGTGGGAACGGGCACGGCGTCCGGCGGGTCCAAGGGATATGGCCTGGCCGGCGTTCGGCTGGAAGAGGTTGCGGCCACCGGCGAGCCGGGCAGCTACCGACTGACACTGGCGGCTGTCGGCACCGGCATCCAAGACGCCGTCGCCAATCCGCTGGCGGCCGGCGCCACCGACGCATGGATCATCGGGAATCCCGACCTGCAACCTCCCACGGCCGACGTCGCCGACGTGACGCCCGACCCGCGCGATGTGCCGGTCGATGCCGTCCAGATCGTTTTCGACAAACCCGTCACCGGAATGGATCTCAACGACCTGAGCCTTACCCGCGACGGGGGCGCAGACCTGCTGACCGGCGACGAGCCGTTGACCACCGGCGACAACCTGACGTTTACGCTCAGTGGTCTGAGCAGCCTGACCGCGGCGCCGGGCACGTACACGCTGACGCTGTCGGCCGCCGGCTCGGGCATTGAGGACAGCGTGGGGAATTCCCTGGCCGCCGACGCCTCGGATACCTTCGTGATCGAGGGCTTCGGCCAGGTCGTGGCCCGACACGTCTTCTACAACAACTCGGCCTTCGACAATCACACCCCCGGCGCCGATCCGGCCGACGACGACGCCATCGCCCCCGACCCGGCCCGCGCCAGCCAGCCGGAGCTGGGCAAGACGGCCTTACTGCCCGGCGAAACGGCCACTTTCCAGAACTACACCAGCTACGCTCGGGGCGTCAACGGCATCATGGTCGACATCGCCGGGCTGCGCGGGGCGCTGGGCGCCGACGATTTCACGTTCCGGGTCGGCAACGACAACAGCCCCGGCGGATGGGCCGTTGCCCCGGCGCCGATCAGCGTGACCGTCCGCGCGGGGGCCGGCCAGGACGGCTCCGACCGCGTGACGCTGATCTGGCAAGATTATGCCGTCCAGAAGCAATGGCTCCAGGTGACCGTGCTGGCCAACCTGCGGACGGGATTGCCCGAAAACGACGTGTTCTACTTCGGCAACGCCGTCGGCGAGTCGGGCAACGCGTCGGTCGACGCCAAAGTCAACCCCACGGACATGTTGCTGGCGAGGAACAATCCCCGCAATTTCCTCAATCCGGCCGCGCTCGACTTCAACTGCGACTACAACCGCGACGCCCGGGTCAACGCTACCGACATGCTGATCGCCCGGAACAACCAGACACACTTCCTCAACGCCCTGCGGTTGATCACCGTACCCGGCGCGAAGACCGGGCAGGGCAAAGTTGCGACGGTGAAACTCGACGATCCGCTCTTGTCGGACGCATGTTCGCAGATCGCGCCGACCAGGCTGGAGTGGATCTATGAGTTCGAGGCGGCCGGCACATCGAGCCGACCGCGGGAAGGAGCCGACCCGGCGAAGCAGGCGGTGGACGCGCTGCTGGCCACGCTGTGACGCAGCGCGATCCGGATCGCGGAGGACCAGCCGTCAGGGCGCAACCTGCCGCCACGAGCGGACGTATTCGAGGCTGAACGTCGAGGGGAGTTTCTCCGGCTTGGGCAGCCCGAACCACTCCGGCATGGTTTCGCTGTCGAAGTTCATCGTCAGCGGCTGGTGCCAATGCGTGTTCTTCAGCGTCCTGATCACCTGGCCGTCGACGTAGTACTTCAACTCTTGCTTGTTCCACTCCAGGGCGTACGTGTGGTATCCGTCGGCCAGGCGGAAGGGAGCGACCCAACGCTCGCCCTTGTCCCAGTGACGGTCGCCCTCCTCGGGCGTGCGGAACACGTGGGCGTTGGTAAACACGAGCTTGTCCCGTTCGGGATCGCCGCCGCCGATCTCGAACATGTCGATTTCGGTCCACCAGTTGGGCAACTGATCGTAGAACCAGAACGCGCTGGACGCCCGCGAGTCCATCGGCCGGCACTTGATCTCGAAGTACCCGTAGAGCACGCGGTCCTTGCTGCGGACGGCTGCCGTGGTGAAAGTATGGTATCCCTCGGGCAGGTTCGGGAGGTCTTCTCGCCGGGCGGTCAAGTGGAGCTTGCCATCGGCCACGGTGACGTTGGCCTTGGAGAAATAGCCCGGCTGCCGCCCCAGCCATGTCGGATTGTTGGGGTGCCATTTCTCGGTGTCGAGCTTCTTGCCCTCGAATTCGTCGCTGAATCGGGGCATCAGCTCCCACCGTCCGTGCTTCAGCGGACAGACGATTGCCGGCTCGGCCGCAAAACCTCGCGCGGCCAGCAGAAGGATCCCGACAAGACTCCAAGGCAGCAGTGTTGGCAGCGTTTTCATGACGTGAGGCTCCGGGGGTGGTGGCTGGGACCTTTTCGTGCCTGCCGCGGTTCGTTCGGCGGGTCGGGCCATGGCGCCGGCACGTCGCACGACGTACTGGCGACCTGCCCCAGGTTGCCGTACGAAGGCACCGCCGGCACGGTCCCCATTGTAGCCGAACCGGTCGCGGCTTGTAGCCGAGTGTACGAGAACTCGCACGACTGCGATCCCGAGAGGCCGAAGGCTCGCGACTTTCGCTTCCGTTCGGCGGAAGTGTTGCCGAATTTCCTTGCACGGTGGCGGGCCGGACGCCGCGAGCCGCCGCGGCCGTTTTTCCTCCGGCATGGCGTGCGGCCGCCGGGCGAATCGAGTATGCTGGGAAGTGCTCCGTTGTTCCGTCCATCGAGTCCACCAACCGAAGCCATGCCACCAATGAAACGCCTGATCTGCCCTTCCGTCGCTTTCCTTCCGCTGGTCCTGATCGGCTCGCTTCCGTTGCACGCCGACGCCCCGACCGGCTTTTCCTACCCGTTGTTCGATGGCCAAACGCTCTCCGGCTGGCAGGTGACCGACTGCGAAGCGGTCGTCCGCGACGGGGCGATCCTGATCGAGTCGGGCAACGGCTTTCTGCGAAGCGACCATCGCTACAGCGACTTCGTACTCGAGGTGGAGTGGAAGGCCCTGAAGGACGACGCCTGGGATTCCGGGGTGTTTTTCCGTTGTCCGCCGCCGCCGAAAGACCGGCCGTGGCCGGAGCAATATCAGGCCAACCTGAGAAAGGGGATGGAGGGCAACGTCGGCGGATTGGCCGGGGCGGAAAGCAGCGGGCTGATTCAGCCCGGCCAGTGGAATCACTTCGAGCTGACGGTCGTCGGCTCCACGGCCGCCATGGAGATCAACGGCAAACCGGCCTGGAAGGCCGACGGAATCGAAGCACCCAGCGGATACATCGGCCTGCAGGCCGAGGTTCCCGGCGGCGGACAGTTTCTCTTCCGTAACCTCCGCGTGACCGAACTGCAGCACGAGGCCTTGTTCAACGGCAAGGATCTCACCGGCTGGGAAGCCGCCAACGGCAAGCAGGCAAGTTGCTGGAAAGTGGAAGACGAGCTGCTGATCTGCACCGGCGAGCCCGGCTCCTGGCTACGCAGCCTGAAAGAGCACGGCGATTTCAATCTGCGGCTGGAATACCTGTTGAAGCCGAGCGGCAACTCGGGCGTCTACTGCCGGGTGCCCAAGGACGGCGACCATCACGGGGAAGGAAGCGGCGTGGAGATCCAGATCCTCGACGACGCGCACCCCCGCTACGCCGCGTTGAAACCCTATCAGTTCGCCGGCAGCGTCTACGCCATTGTGCCGGCCGATCCTCGCGTGGGCCGCCCGCCCGGCCAGTGGAACCGGCTGGAGATCGACTGCCGTGGCTTCGACTATCGGGTCACCCACAACGGCGTGGTCGTGGTCGACGCTTCGGCCGATTCCGTGGAGGAACTGAAGCAACGACGCCTGACGGGCTACTTGGGCCTGCAAAACCACCGGGAAGAGGTCCGGTTCCGAAACCTGCGGATCGGACCGCCGCAGCCTTGAGATAACGGCCCTGGGCGTCGTGGCGGATTCAGCTACAAGCCGCGGTCCGACGCGGCGGGGCGCAGCGACCGCAAGAACGCGTGAAACGCCTCGGCGTGCTTGGCAATCGTCTTCTCCGGACCGATGCACTTGATGAAGCCGTGCTGGTCGCCCAGCGGAACGATAGCCCCCAGCATCCGATAGCCCGATTCCGCTTCGGTTGCCGGCGAGATCATCATGCCGTCATGATACGCGCCGGAGAAATCCACCGTGGTGACGTCGATGCCGGCGATCTCCACCGTCTCGGGCGGTTTCCGCGAGGCTTCCCCCTGGAATTGCAGCCGCCATCGCTCCACGTTTTGTTCGACCCCTCCGCCGGCAATGCTCACGGTCAACCGGCCGTCAGACGGGTCGCCTTTCGCCCGCGGCAGACGGAACTCGGCCAAGGTGAAATCCGAACGAAGCGGCTGGCGTATCCAGCCCTCGGGCGCGGTAAGCCGCAAAGTACCCAGTCGCACTTCGCGGCCGAGCGGTTGGCCGTCCGCTTCTGACCGAGGTGTCTCGTCCGGCGAGGCCGTCGCGTGGGGGGACCTCGACCCGGCGGCCGACCGGGCCTTCGTCGTGGCCGGCGCCACCGAGCTCTTGTGCACCGCCGGTCGACGCCGGTCGCCGCAACCGGCCAGCACGAGCGCACACGACGCAACCGCAATCAGACAACGAACCATGGGCATCTCTCCTCATGTTCGGGATCGTCAGAACGCGTTCTCACGAACGTTCGGCGCCAAAGGGCTCCGACAGGCCGGGCCTTCCCCGGCACCGTGAACCATCGATTTTGAACAATCCACCGAATCATATCCGTGGCGGAAACCGGTGTCTACCGCGGTCGTGTCGGGTCGGGGGCTGTGGCGGGGGGATGCTCAATTGACAGTCCCGCCGACGGACGGGTAGACTGCTGCTACCCTGACACGCATCCTCCACGAGTTGCCAAGGATCTTAGTACTCGTAAAAGAACAAGTTGGACATATATGAAAGTGCAAGGACGCGCAGCGGTCTTGCTCTTTCATCACATGCGGACTGAGGAGGCCTGTGAGTTTCCTGGTTCTTTCCCGATCAGAAGCCACCGGAATTGACGTTTCACGCAGGGCGAGCGTTATGGGTGGAAAGGCGTCTGCGCCGCCTTTCCACCCATAAGAACTGCCCAACTTGTTCTTTCACGAGTCCTTACGGAGCCGCGTCATGAAGGTCGTCCTGCTCGGCACCACCGGATACCATCCCAACGACCGGCGGCACACGCCCTGTATGCTGATCCCCGAGTGCGGCGTGATGCTCGACGCGGGCACGGCGATGTATCGGGCCGGCCGGTTCCTGCAAACGAGCGAACTGGACATCTTTCTGACCCACGCCCATTTGGATCACGTGATCGGGCTGACCTATCTGTTCAGCGTGATGCGCGCGCACTCGCTGCAGCGGATCACCGTGCACGGTGACGCCGCCAAGCTGGCTGCGATCGACCGGCACATGTTCGCCGAAGAGCTGTTTCCCAAGAGGCCGCCGTACGAGTCGCGGCCGCTGGCCGATGAGGTGAGTCTGCCGTTGCATGGCCGGCTGACGCATTTCCCGCTTCGGCACCAGGGCGGCTCGATCGGCTATCGGCTCGACTGGCCGGGGCGGTCGATGGCTTACGTGACCGACACGATTGCGGCCGACGACGCCGAGTATCTGGAGAAGATCCGCGATGTCGATCTGCTGATCCACGAGTGTTACTTCCCCGACGCCAGCGCCGATTGGGCCCAAACCACCGGTCACAGTTGCACGTCGCCGGTTGCCCGCGTGGCCCGCAAGGCCCGCGTCGGCCGGCTGGTGCTGGTCCATCTGAACCCCCTTTCGACCGAAGACGACCCGATCGGTCTGGACGCGGCCCGGGCGATCTTCCCGGCGACCGAGTTGGGCGATGATCTGATGGAGCTGGAGTTCTGAGCCGGTCTCGGCCCTGCGTGGCTTGTTCAACGAGTGGCCGGTGGGCAGTCTCCAACGGGCTGCCGGGGCACGGCAGGAACGCTATTGGTGTTTGCGTTGTGAATGATCCAGGCCGACCAACGGGAGGCCGGAAAAATCGGGCTCCCGTTGGTCGCCCTCGCGCATTGACTGTGCGAGCGTCAATAGATCAGAGCCCCAACTCCCGCAGTGGGGCAAGGGTCTTGTTGAAGACGTACCAGATCAATCCGACGATGGCCACGGTGACGCCCAAGACGAACGTTGTCAGGACCGTCTTCCATGTGCGCGAGAATTGCCGGCTGCGCCAAAGCATGGGCAGGCCGACAGGCCCCAATACGAGAAACAGCATCGCCAGCACCACCCAGCGATTCTCCGACCAGCGGGACGTTGCGAGGCCGTGGCCCCGCCGCATCGCAGGGGGCGCGGCAGACGCCGCACCGGGGGACCATGGGGCCGAACTGGCAGGGCCGGTCGGGACGCCGCAATGGCGACAGAAACTGTCCCCCACGTCAAGCACCGCATAGCAGTGGCGACAAACGATCTTCTCGATATCCAGAGCCGTGCTCATGGAGGCTGAGATCTGGGGTTGGGCGTTGTTTGCATCCACACTTGTGAGTATACGTCGGGAAACGCGTACCAGCCCCCGCTGGGAAGGCGGCCCCGGACAACTGGCGCGAAGATCTCCTGCATCGTTTGAGACCGGCCCCCTCCCGGCGCGAACAGGGCTATTCGTTTCCCCCCAGCTTCCCTTCTTTCCTATTCTCTGTTGACTGCTGTCGGGCAAGTCGTTACAAGACCCCTCTCGATTCTTTGCCGTTTTTCGCGACAAGGACGACGCGTTTCCGGAGCGCTGGGGCTGCAATGTATCGTCGGCACGGTGACAAGCTGGCGCTGGTGTTTCTCGGCTGCGATCTGGCGGTGACGGCCGCGGTCTGGATCGGGGCTTATTGGCTGCGGTTCGCGCTGTGGGATTCGCCGTACGGGGTGCCTGAGTTCCGCTCGGTCGTTCGGGAGCTGCCGGTCGTGCTGGTGCTGGCCGCGGTGTCCTATCGGCTGTGCGGTCTCTACGAGGTCCATCGTCTGAGGCAACTGCCCAGCGAGCTGGGCGTCGTGTGCAAGGCCGGCGGCCTGTTGTTCCTGCTGGCGATTACCGTCACGTTCTATCGGCGCGACGTGTACGAGTCGCGATTGGCGCTGGCGTTGTTCTTGGCCCTGAATGCCTTGGCACTGACCCTGGTGCGCCGGGCGATTTGGCAGGCTGTAAAGTATCTCCGCGGTCGAGGGCTCAACCGCGGCCGGGCGGTGATCGTCGGCTCCGGGCGAACTGGCCGGCGGGTGGCCGCCGCGATCCTCGACAACGCATGGACCGGCCTGGAGGCCATCGGCTTCGTCGATCGGCCCCGCAAGGTCCGAACGACGATCCTGCCGTGGCTCGGCACGGTCGATCAACTCGGCCGCATCGCAGCCGACCACGACGTGGACCACGTATTTGTGGCCTTGCCGTTGTCGCGCTACGGGGAGCTGCCCGAGGTCTACGAAGCGCTGTCGAACGTGCTGGTGGAAGTGCAGCTCGTTCCCGACGTGCCGAACACGGCCGGCATGAAGCTGCGGATGCTGGAAATCGACGACCTGGCGTTTCTCGGGCTGCGGCAGAGCCCACACTACGGTTGGCCCCGAATGGCCAAGCGTGCGATGGATCTGGTGCTCGGTTCGGCGGCGCTGGTGCTGCTGGCGCCGCTGATGGCTGCCTTGGCGGTGGCCGTCAAATGGACCAGTCCCGGTCCGATCTTCTACCGACAGGCCCGGCTGGGGCTCCACGGCAAGACCTTCGAGATGCTCAAGTTCCGCAGCATGCCGCCCGACGCCGAAGACGCGACTGGCCCGGTTTGGGCGCGACGCGACGACCGGCGTTGCACGCGGCTGGGGCGGTTCATGCGGCGATGGAGCCTCGACGAGCTGCCCCAGTTGTTCAACGTGCTGGCCGGGAACATGAGCCTCGTCGGACCGCGTCCGGAGCGGGCCGTGTTTGTCCGGGAGTTTTGCCGGCAGATTCCCGACTATGCCCAACGCCACACGGTCCAGGCCGGTATGACCGGCTGGGCCCAAGTTCACGGTTGGCGCGGCGACACCTCGGTGCGCAATCGCATCCGCTGCGACCTCTATTACGTCTCCCACTGGTCGCTCTGGCTCGACTTGCAGATTCTCTGGATGACCGCCTGGCGCGGTCTGGGGCCTCGGCGGCCTGTCGTCCGTGCCGTCGGGTAGCAGCGGTCGGGCCTCGCCGCACGGTCCTTGGGCCTGTCGGGGCGATAGCATGGCTGGTGGGGGAGCCGACGGCGTCGCGGCGGAGAATCCCCCCCGATTCGCGGCCAGATAGTCATGTTTTCCAGTCAAACAGAGGGGTATATCGACGATGAGTCACCCCTCTCCTGGGCCAAGCCGCCGAGAGATCATAGGATCTTCGGCTTTTTTTGTGAGCTTTTCGTGAGAAAACCCTTCTGGCCCTTGACTCGCGTATGTGGGTATTGGGAAAATAGGATAATACGAGCGATTGGTTGTGGCGCTGACAGACGTGAATCCGCGTCGCGGCCGGTCCTACTCCCACCTTGACTAAGGTTCGAGCAGGTTGCCTGGTGGTCGCAAGACCGCCGAGTGAAGAGGCTTGGCACTCTGCTGGAACTCCCGCCATTAGGAACAAATTACCCACCCCAGAGAACTTGAATTGGTGCACCACGGTAACACCTTACGGAACAGAGACCGTTTTGCGACGAGACAGATGCGACTGGCGTCGCCCGGGCAGCCGAGTGTGCTGGCCGGCGGGAAGAGGCAATCTGAAGTGGCCAAGGAGCGGCTGCGCGCTACCGTGGACTGGAACCGAAGGAGGAGATGATGAGACCCGGTAAGACATCAACCGTTGAAGAGCTCCAGATCATCAGCCGCTTTGAGAGCCTTCGAAAGATCCTGACGTCGGAGGAGTACGCCGACCACCTGGAGAAGCCGCTGGCCTATTGGGCGTTGCCCACCGACCGCCGGCTCCCCTTGGCCTTTTTGGGCCGCACATTGAAGGACCTGCTCAACGCGCCGTTCGGCGAGCTTTCTGAGACGCCCGGCATCGGCCAGAAGAAGATCGCTTCGTTCGTGAAGTTGCTGGCCCGGGCCGCCAACACCGACCCGTCGGAGTTGCCGGTCGAGCTGACCGGGACACCGGAGAACGGCAGAGTCGCCAAGCGCAACGGCCACACGGCCAACGGCGACGGCTTCGATCCGGGCACCGTTTCGGAGGTCGTCTGGGCTCGGTGGCGGGCAAGCGTGGTCAAGCACGGCCTGGCCGCCGAGAAGCTGGGCCGGCTGGCACCCAGTCTGCGGAACATGACCCGCGTGATCTGGAACACGCCTTTGGGCGAATACACCGACTCGACGCTGGAAGAAATCCGCGCGATGAAGACGCATGGCGAAAAGCGGGTTCGCGCCATCCTGGAAGTCTTCTACAGCGTCTACACGCTGGTCGACGGCATGGGCACGCAGGACCACTTGCTCGTGCGGATCGTTCCGCGGTTGATCGACAGAGTGGAACAGTGGGTCGCCAACACGCTGCAAACGGCGGGCGTCCCGAGCGAGCAGGAGATCTTCGAGCACTTCGTCGCTCCGCTGCTGGAACAGGTCCGCGTCGACGCCACCCAGCAAATCGCCAGTCTGGCCGAAAACCGTCTGGGGATCAGCGGCCCGATCACCAGTGTGCGGCAGGCCGCCCGAACCATGGGGTTGACCCGGGCGCGCGTCTACCAGTTGCTCAACGAAATCAACGACATCCTGATCGTTCGCTGGCCCACCGGACGCCATCAGGCCTACGAGTTGCGGGACCGGTTCCAGAGCGAAGCGGCCCAGGCGGGCGAGTCTCCCGAGTTGAGACAGTTCCTTGCCGCCATCGAGTTGTTCTACCCCGGCAGCCGTCGCGGAGCAGCCGGTCCGCTGGAACAGGCCCCCGTGCTGGACGACGGGAACAGCTCGCTGGTTGGCGGAGAAGTCAACGTGGCGTAGCCGGCCTGTCTCAGCGGCGACACCGGTGGTATATTGTCGCCATGAGCGACTGCAACGATTCCGCTGCCGAGCCGACGCCGGAGGAACTTGCCGACACGTTGCGGCTGGTCATGGTTCCCGGCGTGGGGCCGCGGATTCGCCAGACGCTGCTCGAAAAGTTCGGCTCATCCCAGGCCGTGCTGGCCGCCGCGCCGGACGCGCTGCGCGAAGTGCCGGGCGTCGGCCCCAAGCTCAGTCTGGCGATTGCCGCGGCCGATCAGATCGATGTCGAGCGCGAGCTGGCCCTCTGCAACGAGCACGGCATCGACATGCTGATCGAATCGCGCGATCAATACCCGCGCATGTTGCGCGAAATCCACGACCCGCCCGGCGTCCTGTTCGTCCGCGGGACGCTCAAGCCGGAAGATGCGCTGGCGATCGGCATCGTCGGCACGCGGCACGCCTCGCAATACGGGTTGCGACAGGCGGAGCGACTGGCGGGCAGCCTGGCGCGGGCGGGGCTGACGATCGTCAGCGGGTTGGCCCGGGGCATCGACGCGGCGGCCCATCGCGGCGCACTGGCCGCCGGCGGCCGCACGTTGGCCGTGTTGGCCAGCGGCGTGCTGAACATCTACCCACCCGAGCACGAGAAGCTGGCCGGCGAAGTCGTTGCCGCCGGCGCGGTGCTCAGCGAGTCGCCGCCGCTGATCGAACCCTTAAGCGGCATGTTCCCGCAACGCAACCGGTTGATCAGCGGCCTTTCTCTGGGGGTGATCATCGTGGAGGCCGCCGAGCGAAGCGGCGCACTGATCACGGCAAGACACGCCATGGAACAGGGCCGCGAGGTGTTTGCGGTGCCGGGGCGCGTCGACTCGCGGACCGCCCGCGGCTGCCACCGCCTGCTTCGCGACGGGGCTCGACTGGTGGAATCGGCCGACGACGTGCTGGAAGAGCTCGGGCCGCTGGTCGAGGCCGCGCCGCGCGACGACGGTCCGGCGGTCCACCACCCGGCCGAGCTGAAGCTCAACGAGTTGGAGCAAAAGGTGCTTTCGGTCATCGGCACCGATTCGACGTCGATCGACCGGATCGTCGCCCAGAGCGGCTTGCCGGTGTCCAGGGTTCTCTCGGCAATCAGCGTGTTGGAGATGCGCCGCCTGGTTCGTCGCCTCAGCGGCACCACGGTAGCGCGGATGTGACACGGCCAGGCGGATGTGACACAGTGCCGCGATTTCATCCCACCCGCGCCATGGCCATGATATCGGCCACCTTGAGCGTCTCGTCGAGCTGTTCCCAGATCGAGCCGATCCGCGGCTTGTCGAGCCCCAACACACCGAAGACTCTGCCTGGCGGAACCTGCTTGTTGGCCACGCCCAGCGAAGTCAGCCCCTTGGCGTTGCAGAAGAAATTGGCCAAGGCGACCGTGCAGACCATCTCCTGGTCCGGCCCTTCGTAGTCCAGCGGCGCATGGTGGTAGCGAATGCAGGAGGTCAGGTGCTCGGGCAGGTGCCACTGGACGGCAACGAATTCGCCGAGCTCCGTGTGGTCGAATCCCAGCGTCTCCCGTTCGAGATCGCAAATGGACGTCTGCCCGTCGAGTCGGTCGATGATCTGGCAGAACGGCTTGTGCAGATATTGGTCGATGAGGATCTTGCCCAGGTCGTGGACCAGCCCGGCCAGATAGGCTTCGGCGGGGGGCGATTTGCCGCTGACTTGGGCAATCAACTGGGATGCCCCACCGACGCCGATCAGATGGTTCCAGAGGCCCTCGCGGGAATAGCTGCCGTAGCCCGAGCCCTTCCGGAACAGTTGAGCAACGTAGGCGGTCATCGCCAGATTGCGGATTTCCTTGAAGCCCAACAGGGTGATGGCCAACTTCAAGTCGGCCACCTTGTTTTGCAGCGCGTAGTACGAGGAGTTGACCGTCCGCATGATCCGCGTGGCCAGCGCGGCGTCGAAGCGCACCGCGTCCAGTAGGTCGTCGGCCCCGGTCGTCGGGTTGTTGGCCACCTCGATAATGCGCATGGCCACCGCCGGCAACGACGAGACTTCGCTGATCCGGCGGAAGAGGCGCTCGATCAACGCCGCGGCCGGCTGATTGGCGTGGCTACCCATCGAACTGGCGGCTTGCCCGGCCATCTGAAATTCTCGTTATAATGCGCACAATCGACCTCCGGGGGCAAATTCGCCCCCGGCTACCTCATGTAACCATAGCTCACTAATGACGTTTGCACAGTCAATGCGAGAGGGCGACCCGCGGGAGCCCGGTTCTTCCGGCCTCGATCATTTGCAGCGCAAACAACAACAAAGCCACGCGGGCGGGAGGCGACGGCCGTCCGGCCGCCTGGACCGCGTGCGGCAAAAGCGGTAATAATGACGTGCTGCCAACACGGTAGACATGGCTGGCGTGCCCGCCTGGTGCGCCGGCCTTGTGTTGCGACGGGCCTTCGGAGCGAGTTCCCCCATGCTGTTGCGATTGCTGTTGCTGTTCACGGTCGTGCCGCTGGTCGAGTTGATGCTGTTGTTGGTGCTGGCCGACAAGACCTCCTGGCAGTTCACGCTGGCGGTGGTATTGACGACCGGCGTGGTCGGGGCCGCTCTGGCCCGCCATCAGGGGCTTCGCTGCTGGCGACGAGTCCACGAAACCATGGCCGCCGGTCAGTTGCCGGGCGATCCGCTCATGGACGGGCTGATGATCCTCCTGGCCGGAGCCCTGCTGGTCACGCCCGGCATGCTGACGGATCTGGTCGGGTTTGCGCTACTGTTGCCGATCTTTCGGCGACTGGTCAAGCGGTGGCTGAAACGCCGCTTCGAGGCCAGCATTCGCGTTACGTCGTCGATACCCGGTTGGCCACCGGCAGATCGGCGTCCGGCCGACCACGACGAGATCATCGACAGCCGGGTGATCGACGTGCCACCCGAGCGGCCGGAGCAGCCCTAGGTGCCCCGACCGCAGCACTCCGAACCGGCAAGCCCGGCCCACAAGGATGGTCCTTGTTCTTCGACCTGTCGGAGGGATATACTTGGTTGGGTTTCGATCTGCACTTTCTGAAAAAACGGCACCTAGGCCTATGTGCCGTTTTTTCAGAAAGTGCAACTTCCATGGAATCATAGCTGAATTCTTGCACAGGACCGATTCATGAGCACGACAACCGATCAGACCATGTCGCCCGCCTTCGATCTTCAGCCGTACAAGTCGCTGGACCGCGAGGTCCTCACGGCGCGCATTCAGGCGGTTCGGGACGCAATGGGTCCGCGGTTGCTGATCCTCGGCCACCATTACCAGCAGGACGAGGTCATCGCGATGTCGGATCTGCGGGGCGACAGCTATAAGCTCAGCGAGTTGGCGGCCGCCGACGAGCAGTGCGAGGCGATCGCTTTTTGCGGCGTCCACTTCATGGCGGAAACGGCCGACATCCTGGCCAACCGGCCTGAGCGGCTGGCCCAACGCAACGGGCGCCGCGTGACGGTCATCCTGCCCGACCTGGCGGCCGGCTGCTCCTTGGCCGACATGGCCGAAATCGACCAGGTCGAGGACTGCTGGCAACAACTCGCCGAAGTGATCGACGTCGACGACGTGATGCCGATCACTTACGTCAACTCGGCCGCCAGTCTGAAGGCCTTTTGCGGGCAGCGCGGCGGAATCGTCTGCACGTCGGCCAACGCCGAAGCCGCGCTGAAATGGGCGTTTGCCCGGCGCAGCCGCGTGCTCTTCTTTCCCGATCAGCACCTGGGTCGCAACACGGCCCGGGCGATGGGGATCCCGCTAGACGAAATGCCCGTCTGGAATCCCCACGAGCAGGAGCTGGGTGGCAACACCGACGAGACGATCCGCCACAGCCGCGTCCTCCTCTGGCAGGGCCACTGCAGCGTGCACCAGATGTTTTTGCCCCAACACGTCCGAGAGTTCCGCGAGACGTACCCGGGTATCAAGATCCTGGTCCATCCCGAGTGCCAGATGGAAGTGGCCGATCAGGCCGACGTGATCGGCTCGACCGGCAAGATCATCCGAGCGGTAGAGGAATCCCCCCCCGGCACGAAGTGGGCCATCGGCACCGAGTTGCACCTGGTCCATCGCCTCAAGCACGAACACCCCGAGCAGGAAATCCACTTCCTTTCGCCGTTGGTCTGCATGTGTGCGACGATGTACCGCATCGACCTGCCCCATCTCTGCTGGTCGCTGGAGAATCTCGCGGCCGGCACGCCGGTCAACGTGATCGCCGTCGACGACCAGACGGCCCGCTGGTCGCTGGAGGCCCTTCAGCGGATGCTTCAGATCCGGTGACGGGCCGCCGTTTGCAGGCCGGCCGGCAGGCCCCGACCCTTTCGGCGGGCGCGCGTCTCCCGCAGGCGGTTCGGAACGACCCGTAGTGTCCGAGCAATCGGCAACGTCAGCCGCAACCGCGCCGCGAGTTCCACGGCCCGGAGCAGACGCCTCCCTGTCGCCTGTGAACTAGAATTATGATAGTAACTCAGCCAAACGATCGCTGGAGTCGCATGACTTCAGATTCGGGGCCTTTGGCAGGAACATTCCACGATGCCGGGTGAACCACCACATACCGACTCGATGGAACGCCGGGCCAAACCCTCCTGGCGGTCACGATGGCCGCTGCGGGGCCGCACGACCCTGGTGCTCTCGATCGTGATGTTCTGGGTTCTTGCCATGGTCGTCTGGATCGTGGCCACCCGCCCCGCCTCGTGGCGCGAGTGGTTGGCAAACCTGGAGTTTTCCCCCGCCGGGTCCGGAACGCAACGCGCCGACGGCGAGACCGGGCGTCGGGCCAAGCCCCCGACTGAACTGGCCTACTTCGGCGAGGGCAGGGCCGAGTTGGGAGATTACAGCGTCCGGCTCTTCGATCCCATCACCGGAACCATGTTGCGGACCGATTTTCGCCTGGAGGGCCGAACCGCTTGCGGCAGCAAGCAGGCTTTCGATGAGTTCATGAGGAACAACAACCGCCTCCTCCGCGAACAGGTCACGGTTACCGTGCGAAGCTGCCAGGTCAGCGACCTGGTCGAACCCGATCTGACGCTGCTGGGCAAGAAGATCGTCTCGCGAGTCAACCGGTCCCTGGGGCAACGCTTTCTCAAATCGGCCGACCTGAAGAACTTCTCGCTGCACGAATCGGTCGACCGTTCTGCGTTCGTCCGGTACGATTCGGCCGATGAAGCGGAAGTCCCCTAGGACTCGCAGAAGAACAAGTTGGACATACATGAAAGTGCAAGGACGCGCAGCGGCCTTGCTCTTTCATCACACGCTGAATGAAGATGCCTTTGAGTCTCCTGGTTCTTTCCCGATCAGAAGTCACCCAAATCGACGCCCCATACAGGGCGAGCGTTATGGTTGGAAAGGCGTCTGCGCCGCCTTCTCAACCATGAGAATGCCCAACTTGTTCTTCGGCGAGTCCTTATGGAGAGAAGGGCGGCGAGTCCCTACTCGCCAATGATCTTGACCAATACCCGTTTGGGCCGCCGGCCGTCGAACTCGCCGTAGAAGATCTGCTCCCAGGGGCCGAAGTCCAGTTTTCCCTCGGTAACGGCGACGACGACTTCCCGGCCCATCACCTGCCGCTTGTGATGGGCGTCGCCGTTGTCTTCGCCGGTGCGGTTGTGGCGATAGGCCTTCGGCGACGGGTCGAAGGGGGCCAGCTTCTCCAGCCACTCCTTGTAGTCCTCGTGCAAGCCCGGCTCGTCGTCGTTGATGAACACCGACGCCGTGATGTGCATCGCGTTGACCAGGCAGAGCCCTTCCCGCACGCCACTGTCGGCCACGGCGGCCTCCACGTGCGACGTGATGTTGACGAAATCCATCCGTTTGGCAACGGTGAAAGAGAGATACTGCGTGTGCGATTTCATGGCTCAGGACTCGTAGAAGAACAAGTTGGACATACATGAAAGTGCAGGGACGCGTAGCGGCCTTGCTCTTTCATTACACTCCAACGGAAGATGCCTTTGACTTTCGTGGTTCTTTCCCGATCAGAAGTCACCGGAAGCGACGTTTCACCCAGGGCGAGCGTTATGGGTGGAAAGGCGTCTGCACCGCCTTTCCACCCATGAGAATGCCCGACTTGTTCTTTCACGAGTTCTCAGCGGACCTCCGCGGCGAAGTAGCGAGCGGTCAGCGACTCGCCGGTCGCCTGCTTGACGAACCGGGGCCAGGGCAGCGAGCAGCCCGGCGCGAACACCTCTCGCCGGAGAAACGCGCCGAACTGCTTGCGGCCGTTGAAGCTCAGCGTGGATGTCGGGCCGCGGTGGTCGGCCAGCTCGGCCAGCACGTGGCGCAACTGGGCGGCAAACAGCTCGCCGAGCATGTAACTGTGGTAATAGACGGGAGCCGACGTGAAGTGCGGCTTGGCGGCCCAATCCGGCCGGTTGCGGTCGCTCGGGCGTTTCAGGAGCTGATAGCGCTCGACGTAGCCCCACCAGAGTCCATTGAGGTCTCGATCCGGGTCCTCGTAGAGGGCCTTCTCGAAATGGAGCATGACGAGGGTCCAGCGGGCGAAGATCAACTGCTCGCGCCGCCGCTGCTCCAGAACGGCCTCGGCGACTTGGTCCAGCCGCCCTGAATCGGCGCCGGCGTAGCGCACCATCCAGGCCGGGTTCTTCGCCAAGGCCCCGAACAGCATGGCCACGCCCTCGGTGGTGAAGGGATGGGCCGCGTCGCGAAGGTTGTACGGCAACGAGCGTTCGATGCCCACGGCGTAGACCGCGTGGCCCTGCTCGTGAAGCACCGTGTCCATCCACTCGGCGGTGGGCTTGACGTTGCACAGCGTGCGAACGTCGCCGCTGCGGTCCATGTCGATACAGAAGGCGTGCTGGCTCTTGCCCTCCCGCTCGTAGAGATCGCTGCGGGCGACGATCTCCTCGATCGGCAAACCGATATCTCCGTAGAACTCTTCGGCGATCTTGACGATCTCCTCCTTGGTCTTGCCCTCATAGAACTCGTCGAGGTCCACGGCCTCCGAAGGCGGCGGCGCCTGGAAGAACGGATTGTCGTAGTGCCAAGGCATCAGCGCTTCCGGCTGGACGCCAAAACGGCGAGCCAACTCGCCGTCGAGGGTCTTCTTCATCTGTCGAAACGGCTCGTTGGTCAGTTGCTCCAACTCGGCGAAGATCTCCAGCAGCCGCTGCGGATCGAACTCCTGGAGCTTGATCTGCATCTCCCAGTAATTGTCGTAGCCGAGCTCCTGGGCCGCCTCGTTGCGCAGGCCTGCGAGAACCACCAGCTTCGGCGCCACTTCGCCGCCCACTTGCTTCAGGGCCTCCCAGATCTCCCGCCGCCGCGGGCTGTCGTTTTCCTTGCGCAGCACCTCCAGAAGATCGTTGTTGGTCGCGCGCTGGCCGTCGATCTCGGCTCGAAACGTGTTGAAAGCGTGCTCGATCTCGGTCGACAGATCGAGCATCTTTTCGAGCTTTTCGGGCGGCAACTGGTTGCTCTTGAAGGCCAGCAGGGCCACCTGCAAGGCCCGAGACTCCAGCGGGGAAAGCTGCCGTGTCTCCCGCAACAGCGTCTGGACCCTTTGGTAGCTCTTGGCGCTGCTGTGAAACTTCTTCAGTGCCAACGCGGCCTCGGCATAGGCGTCGAAGTCCTCCTTCTTGCCCGAGTTCTCCGCCCTCCAACTGGCGTGGGTCAGCTTCTGTTCCAGCTCGGCGAACTGCCGCTGGTATCGGGCCAGAAAGACTGCGGCGTCGGCTTCGACGTTTCGGGGCCCTTGGGCCGCCGCGGTGCGGGCCTCTTGTCCCGGCGACGCCTTCTGGCTACCGATGCCAATCGCCACGCCCAGTACGACGGCGATCGTCACGACTCTATTCATGGTCTCGCTCCTCGCAGGTTTCCCGGATCGTGCAACTTATCCAGATGGGTATAAAGGCGCCGGTTCAGGGCGCCCCAGCATAGCCGGAACGCCGAGCCTCGGCAAGCTCGTCCAGATTCCGGGGCCGGGAGAAACCCGAGGCGATTCCCGGGGTTACATCTAGTAGGTGGGCCGTCCGGCGGTATCTGTCGGGTGGGTGGTCGTTGGCATCGGGCTCGACTAAACTGGGGTAAGTGTTTTGACAACGCGTGAGAAGGAATTCGACTACCACCAGCGATGGGGACAGCTTTGGTTGTCAGCGAATCATCTGCTCGACGATATGCCTTGCGCGATCCCGACGTGCGGCTGATGCTTCAGGTCCGCGACGACGACGCCGCGGCGTTCGAGGAGTTGGTGTTGCGCTATCAGGCGCGTTTGGTTACCGTGTTGGAGCACTTGGTGGGTAATCGCGACCAGGCGGAAGACCTTACTCAGGATGTTTTCCTTCGCGTGTATCGCGCCCGAAAGCGATATGTAGCCGGGGCCAAGTTTTCGACATGGCTGTATACGATCGCCAACAACGTAGCCTCCAACGCGATACGGAGCCGTATGCGGCATCCGGAAGTGACGCTCCAGCCCCGCGACAGCGGGCCCATGGGTGCCCGGCCGTTGGACGTGATGCTCCAGGCCAGCAGCGGCCAGATGCCCGCCCGGCAGTTGGACAAAGCCGAAATGCGGGAAATCGTTCGGCTGGCCCTGGAGGCGCTCAGCGAGCGGCAACGGATGGCCGTTTTGCTGAACAAATTCGAGAACATGAGCTACGCCGATATCGGCGAGACGATGGGCCTGACGCCGCAGGCCGTCAAGTCGCTCCTGTCGCGAGCTCGGGGGAACCTTCGCGAGGTGCTTCAGCCGTACTTCCAGCACGGCGAGCGTCCCACGATCGAGGGCCATAATCCTGGAAGCGTGTGATGTCCCAAACGCCTGACAACGCCGATCTTTCCATGGAAGAGCAACTGGTGGCTTACCTCGACGGCGAGTTGGAAGCCGAGGAGGCCCGCCGGATCGAGGAGTTGCTGTCGAACAATCCGCAGCTCCGCCAGACGTTGCAGCAGTTGGACCATACCTGGGAGTTGCTTGACGAGTTGGATACGCAGGAAGTCGCCGAGAACTTCACGCAAACCACGTTGGAGATGGTCGCCGTTGCGGCGGCCGACGACGTGCGGCAGAGTCTGGCCGAGGCGCCCCGGCGGCGCCGGCGGCGCTGGGCGCTGGTGGGCGGAAGCCTGTTGGCGGCCGGGCTGGTCGGCTTTCTCGCCGTGATTTTCCTGTTGCCCAATCGCAACCCCAACCGGCAGTTGGTGGAAGACTTGCCCTTGCTGCTGGAGGTTGAACAGTATCGCCAGATCGATGATTTCCACTTGCTGCAAATGCTCCGCGAGGAAGGGCTGTTTGTGGAGGAAGACGTCGATCAGGCCGAGCAAGAGGTCGACGCGGCCCAGGAGGACGGCAGTGGGCGCTAAGGGCAACGAAAGCACGTCCGTGCTCGGTCGGCGTTCGGGATTCGGCGTCGTGCTGGGCGTCTTGCTGATCAGCCCTATGGCGATAGGCGCCGCCTGGGGCGAAGACCAGATGGCCGCCAATCGTCGCCAGATCGAGAGCATGACGCCGGCCGAGAAAGAGCGGCTGCGCCAGCGGCTGGAGTGGTTCGCCAAGCTGGACCCGGCCGAGCAGGAGCGGTTGCGCGAACTCCACCGACAACTCGAATCCGACCCGAACGCCGAGCAGCTTCACCGGGTGATGCGCGGCTATTGCCAATGGCTGAAGGAGCTTCCCCCGTACCGCCGCGCCGAGTTGCTCGATCTGGACCCCGCCGCACGCGTGCGACGGATCAAGCAAATGCGGGACGAAGAGGCCCGGAACGAGGGCGATCGGCCGAAGCGGGAAGACATGGAGGGCGTGTTCCGGTGGATGGAGCAATACGTCAAGCAGCACGCCGACGAGATCCTGCAGGAGGTGCCCGAACCCGTTCGGAAACAGATTGCCGAAGAGAGCGCGCCGGGACGCCAGAAATGGGCCATGTGGATGATGTGGCAGCGGTGGTTGATGCCGCCGCCGGACAAGCCTCTGCTGCCCAGCGACGAGGATCTGGCCGAGCTCCGGTCGAAGCTCTCGGAGGAAACCCGCCTGCGGCTGGAATCGAAGTCGCCCGAGGAGCAACGACAAACGATCACCGGTTGGATCCGATATGCGACTCGTCAGCGATTCTCCCCGCGCCGTTTCCGGGACGGCCCCTTGCCGCCGGATTTCCAGAAACGACTCCAGGACTTCTTTGAAAACGAGTTGGAGGACCAGGACCGGGAGCAACTGCTGAGCCTGCCGGGCGACGAGATGCAACGCAGGCTTCAGCAGATGTACTGGATGCGGATGCGGCCGTTCGAGCCGCCGCGCGGGCCGCACGGTTCGCCATCGCACGGTCGACGCCCCGACGGCCCGCCCGATGGTCGCCGGGATCGCGGCGGGCCGCCGGAGAGGGACCGCTCGGGACCACGACCGCCGGAAGATGATTCGAGACCGGGGTGAATCCGAGACCGCGAACGACCGGGAATCGCATGTTTCTGCAGCGGGCTTCCGGCAGCTATGGCAGTAGCCGCCTCCGGCGTAGCGGGCGGGGCAATCTCTTCCGGTGTCCCAAATCGCGGACTATCTTCGCCGGCGCTTGACAAGCCGCCTCACGGCGTGTTTACTAGATGCTAATGGAATTCCAATCGGAATTCCTCGATTACTCATCGGAACGTAACAGAAGCAGGCTTTTTCATTTTCTGTCGGACCCCCGGTCGTGGAACAACCACCTACGCCCGGTTTTGGTTCGGCCTTTGCACCTGACGGAACAGAGGCGGGATTCGTTAGGGAAGCGGGAATGAGAAAGCGTGTAGACCGACTGCGCGCCGGCGCGGCCCCGGTTGCTGCCGCCCCGGCAGTGCGCGCGACAAGGGCGGGCAGACCCTCCAGGCGGCTCGAAGTCGCTCCCGGTATGCGCAGCACGCGACTGTTGGCGGGGGCCATCCTCGTTGCCGGCATTCTGACCTTCGTCGTCGCCGGGTGGACCTGGCTCGGGGGGGAGACACCGCAAAAGGCCCAGCGGCCGCCCGTTGCCGTGCAACGGGGTATTCTCAGGCCGATGCCGTCCGCCGGCGAACCGAAGCTTGCGTCGAACGTTCCGCTGACCGATCCGCCTGCCCATCCGCCTGCCGATTTGCCTGCCGATTCGCCCGTGGATCCGCTGGAGGAAGTGCTCGTCGAACCGCCTACCGAGTTGTCCGAGGCGCTTCCGCCAACGCTCGATACGGTGCCCGCCCGGCAATTGGCAGCCCAAGGTCTCAAGGAAGAAGTGGCGGAGTTGACGACCGGACTGCTGGAGGCCTTTCCGAACGACGCGGACGCGTGGGCGACGGTGGGGAAAATCGCCCAAGGGCTGGGCAACTCGGGCGAGGCGATGGAGCACTGGCAGCGTTGCCTGCAACTGGCCCCGAATCGCGCAGACATCTATAGCGAACTAGGGATGATCGCCCTGTGCAAGGGGGAGTGTGAGAAGGCCGAGGCGTTGTGGCGGAAGGCACTCGAGATCCAGCCCACCATGCCCAGCCTCTACAATCGCCTGGCCCGCGCCCTGACCGGCCAAGGCAAGCCCCGGGAGGCCATCGCGGCGCTGCGGAAGGACATCGAAATCTCGCCCGATGCCGGC
The DNA here is from genome assembly GCA_016935315.1 of Pirellulales bacterium. Lineage (GTDB taxonomy): Bacteria > Planctomycetota > Planctomycetia > Pirellulales > Thermoguttaceae > JAFGRD01. Next base: position 111,669 of record JAFGRD010000047.1, on the reverse strand, counting down.
GAAAGCCATTTCCTGCTGGGGCAGGCGTACCTGCAACTGGAAGAGCACCTTAGCGCCAAGCAGGCGTATCAGCGGGCGGTGGAAATCGATCCCGAGATGACCAACGCCTACTACGGTCTGGCCACGGTTTGTGCGCGCCTGGGCGAGCGCGACCAGTCGCGGGAGCACCACGCGAAGTTTGCCGAGCTGAAGGCAGAAGATCGCCACGTGCTCAAGCAGGGAAAGGTCGCTTTCGACGATCTCTTGGCGCTGCGCATCACCGTGGCGCAGGGCTACACCGACGCCGGACGGGTCTGTCGACGACACAATCTCCTTTGGAGAGCCGAGAAGCACTGGAAGCGGGCCGCCGAACTCGACGTCAAGAACATCGGCTGCCGGCAGGAATTGGCGGCACTCTGTCTGGCCAACCGCCGAGAGCCGGAGGCCCTGTCGATCTACGAGCAGCTTGCGCAACTCGAGCCGAACAACCCCAGCCATTATCTCAATGCCGGCATTTGTAGTGCCCGGCTGCGGCAGGATGCCACGGCGGAGAAGGCATTCGCCCGGAGCATCGAGCTGGCCCCGCACAGCGCCTTGGCCCACGGCGGCCTGGCCCAGGTCTACCTCCGCGCGAATCGAAATCTGGCCGAGGCCAGGGCGCTGGCCCAGAAGGCCGTCGAGCTGGAACCGATCGCGCCGAACTACATGCTGCTGGCCCAGGCCTGCGACAAGACCGGCGACCTTCGAACGGCCCTGTCGGCCATGGAGAAGGCCGTCGAGCTGGAACCCGGCAACCCGCACTACAAGCGAATCGTTGAGACCATCAGGCGGAGGCTGTAGCGTGGCGGTTCCAAGCCGGGTTGCGTCGTGGTGCGCCGTCGTGGGCGCTCTCTGGGGGCTGGTGCCTTGCGGGGCACGCGCGCAGTGCCTGATCCAGCTTCACGACGTCACCACACAGGCGGGCATCGGCTTCCGGCACACCGACGGCGGCAGCGGCCGGCGATACATCGTCGAGTCGGTCACGTCCGGTCTGGCCCTGTTCGACTACGACGGCGACGGCGACGTGGACGTCTACTTCCTCAATGGGGCGCCCTTGCGGGGAACCCAGGTCGCCGCGCCGCCGAAGAATACGCTGTACCGAAACGACGGCGCGTGGAAGTTCACCGACGTGACCGACCAGGCCGGCGTGGGCGACACGGGTTTCGGACTGGGCGTGGCGGCGGCCGACTACGACAACGACGGCGATCAAGATCTCTACATCAACAACTACGGCCCCAACGTGCTCTACCGCAACAACGGCGACGGCACGTTCACCGACGTCAGCCGGCAGGCAGGCGTGGCCAACGGCAACGAGGTCGGCGCCACAACGTCGTTCCTCGACATCGACGGCGACGGCGATCTCGATCTGTTCTGCGCCAACTATCTGCTGTTCACCTACGAGAATCACGTCGCCCGGACCTCCCGGGGCATTCCCAAGTATCCCGGCCCCATGGACCACCCGCCCGTGCCGAACAACCTGTTTCGCAACAACGGCGACGGCACCTTTACGGACGTCAGCGGCCAGTCGGGCATCGGCGAACACGAGGGATGGGGCATGGGAGGTGTCTGCGCCGACTACGACGACGACGGCGATACCGACATCTTCGTGGCCAACGACGTGGCCGGCAACTTCCTGTTCCAGAACGACGGCCACGGCCACTTCGAGGAGGTCGGGCTGACGGCCGGCTTTGCATACGACCTGCACGGCGACGAGCACGGCAGCATGGGCGTCGCCTGCGGCGATTACGACAACGATGGCCGGCTCGATTTCTACCAGACCTGCTACGCCCGAGAGCTGGCCACCCTCTACCGCAACCTGGGCGGCGGCGTGCTCGAAGACGTGACCTTGAAAACCAACGCCGGGGCGGGGACCTTCCCCTACGTCACCTGGGGACCGGGGCTGATCGACCTCGACAACGACGGCGACCGCGATCTGTTCGTCGCCTGCGGCCACCTGCAGGACAACGTCGAGCTGTTTGACGACACCACCGCCTATCTGGTGCGAAACGTCGTGCTGATGAACACCGGTGACGGCCGGTTCATCAACGTCTCGGACCAGTGTGGCGACGGGTTGCAGGTGCAACTGAGCAGCCGGGGGGTAGGTTTCGACGACCTGGACGACGACGGCGACCTCGATGTTGTGATTCTCAACTCGCGGCGAGAGCCCACGGTTCTGCGCAACGACTCGCCGCGGTCGAACCATTGGATCCAGATCCGCCTCCGGGGCGTGAAGTCCAACCGCGACGGCGTGGGCGCCCGCGTGAAGGTGGTTGCCGGCGATCGGACCCAGGTCGACGAAGTCCACAGCGGCCACGGCTACCAGAGCCATTACGGAACGCGGCTGCACTTCGGCCTGGGCCTTCGTACGCGAATCGACCGCATCGAGGTCCGCTGGATCGGCGGCGGAGTAGACGTCGTGGAGAACGCGCCCGTCGACCGGGTCATCACGATCGCCGAAGGCAGCAACCCGGCGTCGCTACGTGGGTCGCCGGCACGATGACGAGGCGTTCGGGAGGGTGGAATGCATCAGAACCAGCACCGACCGGGGAGGTGAAGATGAACAGGCACCGACGCCGATTCAGCGCCGTGGTCCTGTTGTTTTTCCTGGCATCGGGGACGACCGGGCTGGTGCTGGAGGTCGTCTGGACTCGCATCCTGGGCACCGTCTTCGGCAACACGGTTTACGCGGCCAGCACGGTCTTGACCGCGTATATGCTGGGACTGGCGTTGGGCGCCGCGGTGCTGGGCCGCGTGGCCGACCGCAGCCGGCGACCGTTGGCGCTATACGGGGCGCTGGAAGTCGGCGTGGGCCTCTATGCCCTGGTCTTCCCGCTGCTGGCAGCGGCGGCCTGCGCCGTGTACGCCTGGCACTATCGCACGTTCCAGCCCGGATTCGCCGCGTTTGGCGCCGTCCGTTTCCTCCTTTCGCTGTTGATGTTGCTGCCGCCCACCTTCCTGATGGGTGGCACGCTGCCCGTACTGGGGCGATATCTGGGCACCGAGCACCGTGAGCCCGGCCAGGCGGTCGGATACCTGTACGGGGCCAATACGATCGGCGCCGTGGCCGGATGCTTTCTGGCGGGCTTCGTGCTGCTGGAGTGGCTGGGAGTCCGCGGCAGCTTGATCGCGGCGGGCAGCACGGCCTTGCTCGTGGGGCTCTTGGCCATGGGGCTGGGCCGACGCCGGGAAACAATCGAGGAGCCCGTGGCGGGGCCCCCGCCTACCGTGGCCGAGGCCTCGCACAACCAGCCGTTGAGCGACGCCGCGTTCCGCTGCGTGATGGTGGCCTTTGCCGTGACCGGGTTCTGCTCGCTGGCCTGTGAGGTGCTATGGACGCGGGTGCTCATCTTCGTGCTGTTGACCTCGGTCTACTCGTTCGCGGCCATGTTGACGGTGTTCTTGGCAGGGATCGCCGTAGGCAGCTTCGTTTCGGCCCGGTTTTTCGTTCCGCGATTGCGCCGGCCCCTGCTGTGGTTCGGCGTCATCGAGCTGCTGGTGGGGCTGAGCATCCTCGGATCGGTGCCCCTGCTGGCACAACTCGAATGGATCGACTATCACCTGCTGCAGCGTTTCGGCTGGAGCGGCCGATGGCAGGCCGTGCTGGCGCACTTCGCCGACGCGGCGGTCGTGCTCCTGGCGCCGACGCTGCTGATGGGAGCGGCGTTCCCAATCGTGACCGCCTGTTGTCTGTCGGGCAAGGTTCCGGTGGGACGACGGGTCGGGCAGGTCTACGCCGCCAACACGATCGGCTGCGTGCTGGGGTCTTTCGCCGCCGGTTTCGTGCTGCTGCCGCTGCTGGGGACCCATCAGAGCCTGCTGACCGTGGTGGCCCTGAACCTGGCGGTGGGCGTTGCACTGGTGTGGCAGGCGGGGGGGCCGTCGCTGGCGGCGCGGAGCGGTCTCGCCTTGCCCGCCGCCGCCCTGGCCGTGGCGGCCTTTCTGCTGACACCCTCCGACGTCTTCCACCGCACGATCAACGCCTACAACTCGCCGAGCGAGATCGTGTTGCTGCGGGAACACCCCACCGGCACGGTCGTCGTTCACGACATGCCCAACGAGGAACGCATCCTCTCCGTCTCCGGCGTCACGGTGGCCGGCAATGATTTCATGCTGCGAACCACGCAGAAGCTCCAGGGGTATATCCCGCTCTGTCTGCACTCCGATCCGAAGCGGGTGGTGCAGATCGGCTTTGGCAGCGGTGAGACGACGCGGGTGGGAATCGAGTTTGGCGTCCAGGACTACACCGTGGTGGAGATCTGCCCGGTCGTGTTCGACGCCGGAGACTACTTCCGGGAGCTCAACCGCGGCTCCCACCGCGATCCGCGGGTGCGGCGAATCATCATGGACGGCAAGAACTTCGCCCGGCTCTCGGCAAAGAAATTCGACGTGGTGATGAACGACTCGGTCTATCCGGGCACCAGCGGCAGTTCGGCGCTGTACACGATCGACCACTTCCGCCACTGCCGCCGCCGGCTGGCCGAGGGAGGGCTCTTCTCGTGTTGGGTGCCGCTGGACCTGCGACCCGCCGAGTTGCGGATGATCCTCAGGAGCTTCCAGGAGGTCTTTCCCCACACGTCGTTTTGGGTGGCCAGTAACTGCCTGAACAAGCACGGTCTGATTTTGGGAAGCCTCGAGCCGCTGCGGATCGATTTCGCCCGCCTGGACGCCGTCATGCGCCGTCCCGAGGTCGCGGCCGATCTGGCGGCGATCGCCGTGGAAGACGCGTTTGATCTGCTCGATTGTCACATGTGCGATGAGGCCGCGATTCGACGGCTCGTCCAGGACAGCCCGGTCAACAGCGACGATCGTCCCCGCCTGGAATTCAGTTGCGCCAATCCCGTTTCAGAGGACGGGGCTTTGCCCTATGTGCTGGGCATGCTCCTGAGGGGCCGCGCGCCCATCGCGCCGTGCGTGGACGGCTTTCAAGATCCGCGGAGCGACCGGGCGGAATTGATGCGCCGCTTCGAGGCGACTACCCATGTCTTCCAGGCGCAGTTGGCTCAGTTGATGGGCGACGCGGGGCAGCGGGAACGCCAGCTCGAGCTGGCCCGCAGCGTCAATCCGGGCGAGGTCCACGTCGAGACCTGCGAGGCGGAGCTGCGGCGCGAGATTCGGGACTTCCGCGCGGCGCTGGCGGCCCGGCCCTCCAACCACGTGCTTGCCCTGCGGCTGGCCGACCGGCTGTTGATGGCTTCGCACCAGCGCGAGGCCGGTCATCTCTACGAACAACTGGTCGCGGTGCGGCCCCCGCCGATGCCGACGGTCTTCGTGCGGCTGGGCGAGATACGCTTCCGCTTGGGAGAAACCGACGACGCGGTGCGCGTTCTGCAACAGTGCCTGGAGTTCTGGCCCGACTCGGCCGACGCCCACGACCGGCTAGCCGGCATTCACTGGCGGCAGGGGAATCCCCGGCTCGCACGGACCCACATCGACGAAGCGGTGCGTCTTGCTCCGGAGAATCCGCAATACCAGGCCCATCGTGAGCAGATCGTGGCGAGGCACTGAGCATCCTCGCGCCGCCGCGCGTCCCTCACGTCCGGCATAGGCGAGTGCTCAGGGCGATCCCACCTCCAGTGTCGCCGCTGCCAGCACGGGGGCCGCCGGCGTGCCGAGATCGCGGAAGAGGATCTTCTCGATGGGCACGGGGCGCAGCGTCACGCCGAGCACGTTCAGATGCCACGGGTCGCCGGCGAAACCGACGGCCCCTTCGTCGGCCTCCGGCGGCATGGCCCAGTCGTCGGCCGTGCGGCCGGTGACAAGCGGCACGGTCTGCTTGGCGCCGTCGGTGTAGTGGATCACGTATTCGGCCACGGCACCCCATGGGCCGATGCCTGCGTCCTGCGACTCCCAGCCGTGGACGTTGCCCAGCAGGAACAGCCGTTTGCCTTGGCGGCCGACGGGGATTTCCACCTCGCGCGGCCAGTCGCGCTGCGGAGGGGCTTGGGGCGAGTGGAGCACCAGCAACCCGCGGCCGTCGTTGGTCGCCGGATCGATGATCCGAAACGGCACGCCGGCGGCCGTTTGCACGCCCGTCTTCAAACCCGTGAAAACGTATCGGCCGGGGTTGTTCACTCCAAACGGCGCCGTGAACGGGTCCGTATTGGCCACGGCAGTCAGATCGAGCGTGTGGCACGTCTGCGGCGGGAGCGGCTCGCCCAGCGGCAGCGGGACCAGGTCCGGGATCGGTTGGAACAGCGGCTTGGCCGTTTCGCCGTAGAGCCTCACGACGGTGGGAAAGTCCCATCGCCGTGGCTGCCGCGGGCGGACCAGCAACTCGACGCCGGGCGGCAGATCCAGCGGCGGTCGCGATCGCGGCAGCGAGAGATAGATGGCCCTCGGCGGCCGGCGCCGGGGTGGATCAAGCCGGAGACGGACCCCGTCGGCCGTGCCCCGCACGATCAGGCTCATCTCGCCGAAATGCGTCGGCATCCGTTCGAGGCGGATTTCCTGTCCCTCGTCGAGCCACCAGTCGGGCACGGCCGGCAGCAGATGCAGCTCGTCGCCCGACTCGTGCAGCAGCATGTGGCGGAGTATCAGTGCGTAGTTCGACGCCCCGGTCGCATGGGGAATCGTGTTGCCCCAGGCGAACCGCCGCTTGTAGAAAATGCCTTCGGGAAACGCGTGCGTGGCGCTCGAGTGCAACAGGTACCAGTAGAAATCCTCGACGACCCGTTCGTGCCGCCCGCGTTCGAGCGAGGCCAGGGTCGTATAGGCCGACATGTACGGGTGGATGGCGTCGGCATGGCCCAACCAGCGGATCGTTCCCTCGACGAACCCGCCGCCGTGCTCGCGCCGGGCGTGCTCGATCGTGGCGGCCACGCGGGGATCGTCGCGCGAGAAGATCGCGGTGGGCCAGAGCGTTTCCGTGTTTCCCCAGTGGGTGCCGACCTTCTCCCAACTTGGCGGAAAGTGTTTTAGCCCCGTCCGCTTCCAGGCCGCGTCGATGGCCACGCGATACGACTCGCATTCCGCGAGCAGCTTTTCGGCCTCACCGGTCTTGCCCAGCAGCCGGGCGGCGTCGGCCGTGCAGAGCAGCCCGCGGAGGTTCCAGAAATCGTAGCCGACAATGTGGTGCTTGCCGCCCCAAAGGTACTCGCCGTCGGCGATGCCGTTGGGCAACACGCCGGCGAAAGGGGAGTCGGCGGGCGCCTGGCGACGGGCCTCGACGATCCAATCGGCCGCGCGGCGCATCTGCGGATAGACCTTCGCCAGCCACGCCTCGTCGCCGGTGATCTTGTGGAACTGCCAGAGGACCCAGAGTGCCTGGCCGTTGGCGTCGAACTGCAGGTTCTGCGATTCGAACCGGCCGTCGGGCCGTTGATGGGCCAAGTAGGCGTCCATGGCCTTGCGCGCCGCGTCGCTCAGCCCGGCCTCTTCCAGCTCCATCACCTGGTAGCCGGCGTCGCGGATGTAGAACTCATCGTAGAAACCCTCGCCCGCGTGCATCTCGCCGTGGTCGTTGGCGATCAGTTGGCAGACGTGGGCGGCCAGCAAGGCCTCGGTCGCCTTGCGGCAGGGGACCTCGATTCGGGCGGCCCGGTCCATCAGGCCCTGCCAGTAGTCCCTGGTCCGCGTCAGCCAGGTCTGGGGGTCTTCCTTCTCGAGCGCGGCACGAACAGCCGGTTCGATCGGCGAGAAGGGAATCCGCAGCGTGGCCTCGGCGGTTTTGCCGGCAGCCAGCGACCACTGCAACTCGTCGATCCTTTCGACGGACGGCCCGGTCTGCTCGACCTTCAGCTTCGCCTCGGCCTGTTGCCGGCCGGTGTTGATGACCTTCACCGCAATCCAGTTGAGGAAGTTGTCGCCCTCGGTGGGCCAGTCGAAGGCCTGTTGCCAATCGTTGACGTTCGGCAGCGGCGTGGCCCAAAGCGTGAACTCGTATCGCACGGGCCCGTCGTCGGCCCGCAACAGCACGATCGGCATCCAGCCGTCCATCAGCGTCTTGGTCTGTTTGCGGCCCAGCGGCGCCAACTGCCGGCCGAATCGCAGCCGAACAGCCGTTTTGTCGGCCAGTTCGAGGCGGTTGTCGGGTGTAACCCGCGTGCCGTCGCGATAATCCTTCAGCCCGATCACGCTGTACGAATTGCGGAAATAGTCGAAGGGTTCTTCGGCGCCGGTCGGTGGGGCCACGGCGGCGACGATCATCAGCGACAGGACCCAGCGGAGTGGCATGGCGGACTGTGGCATGGCGGACTGCGGCATGGCGGACTGCGGCATGGCGGACTGCGGCATGGGACGACACCTCCGGGTAAGCGGACTGGGGGAAATCACAAAGCCAGGGTCATGATAGCCGATCGGCCGGGCGGATGCCACAGTCGGGGCTGTCGACCCGTCACGGCCCGAATCGCTCCGGGCTCCGTTGGTCGGTCTCGATCGTTCGCAATGCAGACATCAGTAGCGTCCGCAGCAGTCGCCGCAGGGGGCGAAATGTTCGCACGCTCTTTCCGGACCGGCCATTCTGCGCGTGTCCAGTTCGGTTTCTGAAGCCGGCAACAACGAAAAGGCCCGCGGGCGGGTTCACCCACGGGCCTTGGCGATTGGCTTGTTGTCGGCTTCGGCTAGAGCGAGAGCACGAACTCGACCAGGTCGTCGATCTGCTCCTCGGTCAGCTTGTCCAACTCGGTGCCCTTGGCGCCGTGCTTGCCGCTGGTCAGCAGCTCTTTCAAGGTGGTATAGTGCCCGTCGTGCATGTAGGGGGCCGTCCGCCAGCACTCGATCAGCGTGGGCGTGTCGAACGTGTCGCGGCGGTCGTACTGCCCGCGGCTGCCGACGTCGTGCATCAACATATCGGCGTACAGCGGCGCGGGATGGCACTTCACGCAATTGATCTTCTCGTCGAAGAACAGCTTCTTGCCCCGTTCGGCGGCTTCACTGAGCTTGCCGTTGACCAGATGCGGACTGGGGACCGGCTTCAGCGACTTGAGGTACTCATCGATGGCCACGGCCTCCTCTTCCGGTCGCACGGCAAACTGGATGTGTTCGATGCCGCTGCGGACGGCGACCTCCGCGGTGGCCCGAACGCCGGAAGACATCGACGGCGGCGTCCGGTGGGCCAGCAACATGCTGCGGACGTTCTTCGGATTGCCCAGACCGTCGTTCATCAGGTCCCAGTTCAGGGCGTCGACCCGGGCGTCGGGATGGCAGCTTACACAGCTCTGCCAGTGCTGGAAGCAGAGCGCCGCGTCGCCGAAGAGCATCTCGCCGCGACGCTCGATCGAGATCGTGGGCTCGGGGCCCAGCGGCAGCGTGCTTACCACGTTGCCCAGCTTCGGCTCGAGATCCACCACGGCCAGCGAATCGCTGAAGTAGAGGGCGATATAGGCCTTCGATCCCACCACGGCCAGGCCGCGTGGACCGTTGACCTTCTTGCCCTCTTCGGTCGGCCAGCCCCAGGGATCGCGGGTCTGCAGCCGGATGCGCCGCCGCAGGCCCACCAGGAACGCCAGGTCGTTGGGCACTTCGGCGGCCGTGCTCGAGGCGTAGATTCCCCGGTCGTCCGTCGGGTTGTCCGCGTTCTTGTCGGCAGGCATCGCCGCCAGCTTTTCCAACAGGGCCGGCGCGTCGACGACGCTCAACTCGTGCGTGCCGGCGTGGGTCACGCAGATCGACTTGCCGTCGGCCGAGCAGGCCACGCCCCACGGATTGGCCGCGCCGAGATCGACGTCGTCCAGCAACACCGCGTTGATCAACTCCTTCTTCTCGGCGTCGATGATACTCATCGCGTTGGTGTTCATCCAGCCGCGCTCGAGCTGCGTGGTCGGCATCTGGTAGCGGGCCAGGACGTGGACGGCGTAGACGTACTTGCCGTCGGGCGAAACGCAGATCCCCCGCATGCTGCCGCTGCCGTTGACCAGCCGAATCGATGTGGGCTCGCTGGTCGCCGTGTCGATCGCCGTGACCATCGCGGCCACGTCGTAGCCGTCCGAGGGGTCCAGCGGCAGGTGGTTGATCACAAACACCGTCTTGCCGTCGGGTGTCACGACCGCCGCGATCGGCTCACGCGTGGTCGGCACGCGGATGATCTTCGTGTCCGCCAAGTCGATCATCGACACATCGTTGTCGAAGCGGTTGCACACGTAGAGCCTCTTGCCGTCCGGACTGACCGCGGGCCCGACGGCCCCGTGGCCTACCGGAATCTGGTCGCCCACGTTGCCCGATGCCACGTCTACCGAGCAGACGACACCCGCGGGAGCGGCGCAGGTCACGTAGAGCGTCTTGCCGTCGGGACTGAGCACTATGCCCGTCGGCTCGGCCGGCACATCCACCGATCGGACCACCTTGCTGTCGGCCAGATCGACAACCGCGATCTGCTGGGCATCCGTGTTGCAGACGAACAGGCTCTTGCCGTCCTGCGACGCGACCACGACGGTCGGGCCCAAGTAGTCGGCCGCCACGGCGATGCCCGGGCCGGCGGCCAGCAGACCGCAGACAACCCAGAGGCAGGCGACCGTCAACAAGGCGCTGGTCGTGAAATGCTCCCTTTTCATGAGGCGACTCCTCGATACCAGGTGTGCAGAGAACGGCTCGGCGACCGGCAAGGGTATGGAATCGAACCGAAAGCCGTTCTGGGGTGTTGTCCATCGATCGCCGCAGATGCGACGCTCTAGACGCCCAGTATAGTGGACGGAAAGGGGCTTGTCGACGCGCGACCGTCAAATCGGGCCGATTTTCGCCATTCGAAACCCCGCGCCAGAAGGGCTCGAAACGGCAGCCCGGCCGGGAAATCGCCGGGGTCTTTTGGGGCTGGAACGCGAAGAGCAGAACCGCGCCTTGCCCGGCCGTTCCCCAGGGCGTACGATCCAGGCGTGCAGATGCCCGGCGGCCGCGTTCTTCAGGCGGCCGTGGACGGTCACTCCCGATGCGATGTCAACACGCCAGCCTGGCCGTCCGCCGCGGTCTGAACCAGGAAGAAACCATCAAGACGATCTGGTCGGAGGATCGATGAAGGGCTGCATTTTGGCACTTGCGGGCTGTCTGATCCTCGTTGGCGGTCAGTCGGGTTGCGGCGACGCCACGTCGAACGATGTCGCCGACGGCGGCCCAGAGAACCAGGCCCGCGGGCCCCGGGGCTGGGATCCGCAGCGGAAGCCGCTGGCGGCCATTCGGCCGGGGACGAATTTCGCCGAGCAGCCGCCGGCGGACTGGTCGCACCTGATCCTATTTGCCAACGGCCGGTTGGGCGCCGGCGACGTTTCGGAGGTGGCCGGCGGCGTGGACGACTACGTGAAGATGTTCGATATCGCCGTCTTAGCGAACACCGAGCGGGACAAGTCCGGCCGACACCACCTGGACAAAGTCGGGATCGGCTTCACGACGAAGCTGGACGGCCGGAACACGATCGTCACCCTCGACTCCCAAGCCGAGTTGGGCGCCGATCTGGACATGGTTGCACGCGACGTGCTCTCGGGACACGAGCGGGGGCTGGCGGAAATTCGCCAGGTGGCACGAGACGCCACCAGCATAATGGTCGACGTGCCGACGCTCATGCTCCATCGAGGGCAGCATCGCACCTTGATCGTCCGCTACCTGATTTGCGTGTCGCCCGACAGCGGGCAGGTCGATACCTTCGTTTGGCTGCTTGCCGAAGGCGAATCGGAGCCGGACTGCCTCCTGGTCGAGGAGGACTTCCAGCATCTCCCACCCAACGCGCGAGAAGACCGTATCTTGCACGTCGACGGAGACCGTCTGACGTTCGGCATTCCGTCGGACGAGGCGTTTGCCGCCGTTCGCATACCCCGGGGGACGCCGCATCGGTTCACGGAACAGATGCGCCGACACGCCGGCCGCGTCCGCTTCACCGAGGAAGCCTATCGCGAGTTGACGAGGGCACTGAGCGACGCAACGACTCCCGAGTGAGGCCTGTATGGCGCGGGCGCGGCCTACGCGCGTTCCACGTCTTGTGTGAGTCCTGGGCGGCATGCGGCGACCGGTTCGGCAATTACCTCGTGCAGCGCGTCGACGATCTTCTGAGCACTGCAAGGCTTTTGGAGGAAGAACCGGGCCCCTTGCTCCAGTGCTTTCTGCTGGTCGCGAAGACCGGCCGAGAGCATGATGATGGGGATGCCGGCCGTTTCGGAGTCCTCGCCGAGCCGCCGCAATGCTTCCAGGCCGTCCATCACGGGCATGTAGTTGTCCAAGAGAATCGCGTTGGGATGGTGGCACCTGGCCGACTCGACCGCCGCCTGCCCGTTCAGGGCCGTGAGCACCTCGAAGCCGGCCGCCTTCAGTCGAATCCCCAAGCCGCATAACAGCTCGCGGTCGTCGTCGACGACCAGAACACTGGGGATCCGGGAATCGCTCACGGCCGCCGGCAACTCCGCACGATACCGTTGCAGCAGCTCGGCGGCCTGCGCGGGAATCTGCCAGGTCCCCTCGGTCCGCAACCCGATTTCCGGCAGCTTGGCCGACGCCCCGTGCCCGGCCTCCTCGCAGGCAACGCGAACCCGCTGCTGTAGCTGGTCGACTTCGCAGGGGCGGCATCGGGTCAGCACAAGCCACTTGTGCGGCAGGACGCGAACCACCAGGTCGTTTCCCCGAAACACGTATTGCAGCAGCTCGTCCAAGACGTCGGAAATCCGCGGCTGGAGGCCGGCGGCCGCCTCGGCCACGCCGAGCGTGGCGAAGGTCGAGCCGCCGTCGATCTGCGCAAGGTGCCGCAGGCCGCGGGCGGCCAGTTCCAGCGGATCGCACAGCGGCACGCCGAAGGAAAACGTGCTGCCCTGGCCCAGTTCGCTTTCGACTCGGATTTCCCCGAGATTCAGGTGTACCAACTCCTTGGCGATGCTCAGCCCCAGCCCGAAACCCTTGGTGCTGGTGCGCGCGGCCCCCTTGACTTGCTGGAAGCGTTCCAGAATCAGCTCGCGGTGCTCCGGAGCGATTCCGGGGCCGTTGTCGCTGACGGCGATCACCATGTCGGCCCTTTCGGGATCGCGCACGGCCGCCAACGTCACCGAGCCGCCCTCCCCGCAGAACTTGATCGCATTGGTGACCAGATTCACCACCACCCGGCCGATCTTCTCCGGGTCGCAGTAGACCGAGGACGCGTTCTCTTCCAGGGAGATCCTGAAGTGGAGCTGCTTGATGCGGGCCTTTCGTTCCAGGGTGGGGCGAACGTGCTGAAAGACGTCGGCGATTTTCGTCTCCCGACGCCAGAGGGCCAGCAGGCCGGATTCGAGCCGGCTTGCGTCGAGCATGTCATCGACCATGATCACCAGGTCTTCGGTGCGGTCGTCGACGATGTCGAGGAACTCGCGCTGCCGCACGCTCATCTGGCCGGCCAGGCCGTCGCGCATCAGCGACGTGTATTCCTTGATCACCGTCAGCGGCGTGCGAAACTCGTGCGAGACGTTATCCACGAACTGGTGGGCGGTCTCGCAGAGACTGGCCAGGTGTCGGTTCTTCTCGTCGAGCAGCTCGTTGGCCGAGTACAGCTCGCTGTTCCTCTGGTCGAGCAGCTCGTTGGCCTTCTGCAACTCCAGCAGGATCTGCTGCCTCTGGACCGAGTAGCGCACCGCACGCTCGAGCATCTGAGCGCTGATCTCCTCCTTGCAGACGTAATCTTGCGCGCCCCGCGAGGCCGCTTCCACACCCGCTGCCGGATCGACGTTGGAGGTCAGCACGATGGTCGGAATCGCGGGCGACATCTCATGAACGCGGGTCAGGGCTTCAAATCCCCGGGCGTCGGGAAGGCCCAGGTCGAGCAGAACGGCGTCGAAACGGCCCGTGCGGAGACGGCTCTCCGCCTCGCTCAGACAGCCGACGTGGACGATCTCGAACTGCGTCACGTTGGCTTGGGTGAGCACTCTCTTGACGAATGCCGCGTGGTCGGGATCATCCTCGACCATCAGAATCCTCAGACGCGTTTTGACCATCTCTGCCCTCGATGGACGGCTTGCGAGGCCTTGTCGTCGTGGTCGCCCTCTCGTTTCGATCTTGCTAGCGAAAAACTGCGCCGGCGGATCCTTTGCGGTCCCAGGTCATCTTGTCCGCCGGAAGACGATGAAGTCGATCCACGATTCCTGCGAGTCGCTGTGGCCACAGCGGCCCACGTACTCCCAACCGGCAGCGCCTTCCCGGTTCAACGCCGTGCTGAATCGGCCCTGAAGCTCGTTCAGGTCGTCGCCGGCATTCACGCGAAACCAGACCGTTTTGTACTCCCAGCGGTCGGGCGCCGTATCGCGCGCCGCGCCGAGGTTCAGCATCAACAAAGCCCCCAGCACGGCCGCCAGCAGCCAGGCGCCTCGGCAGTGCACGTATAGCCAATTGCGCACCCGTTTCACGACGTTTCCTCCATCGTTCTTCAAGAGGGAAGGGTCACTCGCCAGATGATAGTGTATAGCATACGCTACCGCGCGGAGCGGTCCGACGTGCCGTTGCGCGGCGGCGGGCCGCTGCAAGCCGCGCAACCGTTAAGAGGTGAACACGTCCGGCAACCACCCCGATCGATTGCCGCGGGCTCGCCACGGCGCGGCAGTCGGGCCATAATTATGAGGAGAGTTCACCGGTTGTCGTGCGGGACTCGCCAGGGAGCAGGTTGGACATGCCAAATCGACGCCCCATACAGAGCGAGCGTTATGGCCGCAAAGGCGTCTGCGCCGCCTTTCCCACCATAAGAATGCCCCACCTGTTCTTTGACGAGTCCCAAGGTCTGCGTCAAACCGGCCGGCACGCCTCTTGAGGAAGGACGCCACCCGCCATGCCGTTGCACGAAGTCGTCTACGCGGCGATCGCTGTTTGGCTGTTTGCGCTGGGTGCCAGCATCGGCAGCTTCCTGAACGTCGTGGTCTACCGCGTCCCGGAGGGGATGAGCCTGATCCGGCCAGGGTCGCATTGCCCGGCGTGCAAGACTCCCATCCGCTGGTTCGACAACCTGCCGATTCTCGGATGGATCGCTCTGCGGGGGCGCTGCCGCGATTGCGGGGCGTGGATCTCGCCGCAATACCCGATCGTCGAGGCGCTCACCGCCACGATGTTCCTGGGGCTGGGGCTGGTCGAGTGTCTTGCCGGCGGCAGCAACCTGCCGCCGCGGGCGATCCGGTTGCCCGATGCAGTGGTTTTCGTGGCCGCGCAACCGGCCGAGCTGGCCGCCGTCTACGTCTTTCACTTGCTGCTGCTGTGTACGTTGCTGGCGGCGGCACTGATCGGACGCGGCGGCTCCCGGCCGGGGCCGCGGCTCTTTCTGCCCGCGCTGGCGATCGGGGTCTTGGCACCAATAGCGTTTCCCTCGCTTCGTCCGGTGGCCGCGGTGCCGGGACTGGGCGGCTGGATGGCCGGCTCGATCGATGGCGCTGCCGGACTGGCAACCGGAACGGTGCTGGGGCTGATCGCCTCCAGGTTGGCGCCGGGGCAGCAGGCCTGGGGAATCCTGCTCGGCTCGGCTTGCGTGGGCCTGTTTCTGGGGTGGCAGGCCGCCGTGGCCGTGGTGGGTCTGACCATCGGGGTCTGTCTGGTGCGGCTCGCCTGCGGCCGGTTTCTTCCGCTCCGCCTGAGCGACCTCGCCATGGCGTGGCTGACGGCCGCCGCGCTGGCATGGATCCTGGCCTGGTCCTCGCTGGTGAAGGGCCTCCCCTTCCCGGGGTAGGTGACGCACTTGCCCGGCCGCTAGGATCGTTGTAGGCTGAGTCGGTGCGCACCGGGAGGCCGGGCGCGGAAAATGGTGGGCGATCCCACCGGATCGTCACCTCGGATTCCCCGGACCGGAGCCCCCGGATGAGCGACAAGCAAGCCGCTGAGAACCTCCGCAAGATCCTCCGTTCCCCCAGCTATCGCGTCGCCTACAAGGACGTCGATTTCCTGGCCAGCCGGCGACTGCGGCCGATGCGCATGCAACTGGAGTTGCTCAAAGCGGAGCTGGCCCTGCAAGATCACGACGTCCGCTCGACGATCGTCGTCTTCGGCAGCACCCGGATCGTCGATCCCGCGACCGCCCAAGAGAAGCTCGAGCGGGCTCAGGCGCAACTGGCCGACACACCGAGCGATCCGCGGCGTCAGCGGGCCGTCGCCCGGGCCGAGCGGGTGGTTGCCAAGTGCCGTTATTATGAAGTGGCGCGGCAGTTTGCCGCGCTGGTCTCGAAAAGCTGCCAAGGACAGGGTGATTGCGACTACGTGGTGATTACCGGCGGCGGGCCGGGTATCATGGAGGCGGCCAACCGCGGCGCCTACGAGGTCGGCGCCAAGTCGGTCGGCCTGAACGTTCGCCTGCCCCACGAACAACAGCCCAACCCCTACATCACGCCCGAACTGTGTTTCCAGTTCCACTACTTCGCCATGCGGAAGTTCCACTTCATCCTCCGGGCGAAGGCGCTGGTGGTGTTTCCGGGCGGATTCGGCACGCTCGACGAGTTGTTCGACGCGCTGACGCTCCGCCAGACCGGGCGCATGCAAGATATCCCGATCATCATCTTCGGCCGCGAGTACTGGCGCAACGTAGTCGATTTCCAGTACCTGGCCGACGAAGGCACCATCGACGACGAGGATCTCGACCTGTTTCGCTATGCCGACACGGCCGACGAGGCGTGGGAAATGATCCGACAGTTTCATCATCACTGACAACATACGCCCTGTTGCTCAGTGATCGAGCTTCGCAGAAAACCGTGAGGGTTGAAGCAGACAGGAGGTCTCCTTCCGCCAAGACCGTTTATTTCCCTTCAACCTGGAAAGGTACTGGACATGTTGTTTCCACGAAGACGTAGTTGGCTGGTGTGTTTGTTGACGGGTGCGGTGGTGGCGTGGCTGGCGCTCGGCACGGCAGTAGCGGCCGAAGGCGAGCCGAGCGCGACGCCCGCGGAGCCGGTGGCCGTGCCACCCGATCCCTACAAGGTTCCCGATGCACCGCCGGACGAGCTGGTTCGGTACATCAATCGTTTGCTGGGAACGCGCCCGCCGGACGACGACGCTCGCACCAAGGCCGTCGCGGCGATGAAAGAGGCGGCCGACAAGATCCTGGCCGCGGAGTCCACCGAGGAACAGGCCGTGCATGCCGTGCAGACCCGAATCCGCCTGGCCGACTCGGCAGAGGAGTTGGAGCAGTTCTCCGAGCATCTCCAGAAGGCCGGTAAGACCCAGTTCGTTCGGCAAGTGGGGGGCGCGGTCCTCGGCCGCCGGCTCCGCGAGCTCAGCCGGGTGCCCAAGGACGACGCCGAAGGACAACTCAAGCCGCTGATCGAGAGCGTCGAGAAGTACCTGGCCGAAGGCCCGCTGGAGCGTTCCGACATGGGGCTGGCCTTCAACGCCGGCCGCGTGGCCGAAATCCTCGGCACACCCGCCCTGGCCGCCGAGACGTACACCAGCTTCGGCAAGCTCTTCGCCGCCAGCGACGACGAAACCATCGCCGGGTTCGGCAAGAAGCTTGAAGGTGTCGTCCGCCGCCTTACGCTGGTCGGCAAGGAAATGAAGGTCGAGGGGACCCTCCTCGGCGGCGAGGTCCTCGATTGGGCCAAGTACAAGGGCAAGGTCGTGCTGGTCGACTTCTGGGCCACCTGGTGCGGGCCGTGCGTCCGCGAAGTCCCCAACATGCTCGAGACCTACGCGCAGTACAAGGATCGCGGGTTCGAGATCGTCGGCATCAGTCTCGACCGCGACCGGACGCAACTGGAGAAGTTCATCCAGGACCGCGCGATCCCTTGGACGATCGTCTACGACGACGGCAGCCCCACCGCCGAATACTACGGCGTGATGGCCATTCCCACGATGATCCTCGTCGGCACCGACGGCAAAGTCGTCTCGACCAAGGCCCGAGGCGAGGAACTCCGCAAGGAACTCGAAAAGCTGCTCGGCCCCGTGGAAGAAAAGCCCCTGGAAGAGAAGAAGGCCGAGGAGGAACAGAAGCCCGGGTAAGCACGGGCAACCGAGGCCGGCGGGCAGAGCGGCTGGCGGCGGCGCCGGCCGTACGGAATAGACGTATTGCAGCAACACGGGCCGGACCGATAGACTACGGGGCATTTGGCAGAGTGCGGGGCTCTGCCGCTTCATGCCGCCTGAGGGAGAACGTCCATGGCTGCTGCGTTGCTGATGCTGGCCGCTGTCCTGTCGCAATCGGCCCCCGATACGGCGGTTGTCTGTCCGGCCGAGTTTCGCCAGGCCTTGCAGCCCTGGATCGCGTATCGCCAGGAGCAAGGGCATACGTTGGTGCTGTTGCCCAACACCGGCTCGGCGGAGGAAATCCGCCAACGCATTCGCGACGCGGCCGCCGGCGGCCGGCTGCGGTTCGTGGTGCTCGTCGGCGATGCCGAACAGGGTGTGGACCAGGACCCGGCGCTGAGGGCCCGCTGTGTGCCGGCCCATCTGGCCAAGGCCGAGGTGAACGTGCTCTGGGGCTCCGAGCCGCAGATCGCGACCGACCACTACTATGCCGATCTCGACGGCGATCCGGCGCCCGAGGTGGCCGTCGGGCGGCTTACGGCCGACACGCCGCAGGAGTTGCAGCAGATCGTCGCCAAGATCCTTGCCTACGAGCGGTCGAACGACTTCGGCCCCTGGCGGCGACGGTTGAATTTCGTAGCCGGAGTCGGCGGGTTCGGACCGCTGGCCGACGCCGTGCTCGAATCGTCCGCCCGGTACTTCCTTTCCCAAGGCCTGCCGGTCGAGTATCGCATGTCGATGACCTACGGCAGCTGGCGAAGCCCCTACTGCCCCGACCCGCGGCTGTTCCACTTGACGACCCTCAAGAGCATCAACGAGGGCTGCTGGTTCTGGGTGTATATCGGCCACGGCTTCCACCTCGGGCTCGACCGGGTCCGTGTGCCGGGCGGGACCTACCACATCCTGGCCGTGCCCGACGTGCCCAGGCTCAAGTGCGAGCATGGAGCCCCCATCGCGATGTTCCTGGCCTGCTACACCGGCGCCTTCGACGCCACGCAAGACTGCCTGGCCGAACGCCTGGTGCGCCAGGCCGATGGGCCGGTGGCGGCCGTGGCGGGTTCCCGGGTGACAATGCCCTATGCGATGACGGTGCTGTTCACGTCCTTGATGGACGAGTGCTTCGTGCGGCGTTGTCCCACGCTGGGCGAGGCGTTACTGCGGGCGAAGTGCGCGTTGATGCGGGAGCCCGACCCGTCCGACCGGCGGCGGGCGATGCTCGACTCGATTGCCGCGGCGATCAGTCCCGCCCCGAAGAAGCTGGCGGCCGAGCGGGCCGAGCACCTGTTGCTGTTCAACCTGATCGGCGACCCGCTGTTGCGGCTGCGGTATCCGCGGCCGATCGAGCTGCAGGCCCCGCCCGACGTGACGGCCGGCGGCCGCTTGAAGCTGGACGGCACCTCGCCGCTGAGCGGCCGCGGCACCATCGAGTTGATCGTCGGCCACGGGCAACTAACGTTTTCACCCCCAAGCCGCCGCGAATACCCGCAGACCGCCGGCGAGCTGGCCGAGTTCCAGGAAACCTACGACCGCGCCAACGACCACCGGCTGCGATCGCTCGAGTTGGCGGTCGAGAACGGCCGATTCACGGCCGAGCTGGAGGTGCCTCCGGAAGCCCGCGGCGCGTGTCACGTGCGGGTGTTCGTCCAGGGCGAGAACGATTTCGCCATGGGAGCGGCGGACGTGAAGGTGGTCCGGAAGACCGCCAGCGCCGCGGCAAAAGAACGGCACTATTGATGTTTGCATGGTGAATGATCCAGGCCGACCCAATCCACAACAGGCAAACCATGAAAAGCAAATCCTATTTAGTCGGCTGTACCCTGATTGCGGCGTTGGGCGGACTGCTGTTCGGGTTCGACACGGCGGTCATTTCGGGCACGAAGTCGGCGCTGGAAAGCGTCTATCAACTGGGGAGCTTCGGCCTGGGGTTCACCGTGGCCAGCGCGCTGATCGGCACGATCCTCGGCTCGATCGTCGTGGGGCGCCCGGCCGATCGCATCGGGCGGCGGCGCGTCCTGCTGGTGATCGCGGTGCTCTATTTCATCTCGGCGGTCGGCAGCGCCCTGGCCTGGGATTGGTACTCGTTTCTGCTGTTCCGCTTCCTGGGCGGAATCGGCGTCGGTGGGGCGTCGGTGGTCTCGCCGATGTATATTGCCGAGATTTCGCCGGCGCGGCTTCGCGGGCGACTGGTGGCGATCACCCAGTTCAACATCGTGCTGGGCATCCTGCTGGCGTTCTTCTCCAACTTCCTGATTGCACAGCTCGCCCTGGGCGAGATCGAGTGGCGGTGGATGTTCGGCGTGGAAGCGTTTCCGGCCGCGGCGTTCTTCTTCCTGCTGTTTCTGACGCCCTACAGCCCGCGCTGGCTGGTCTCGCAAGGACGCCTCGACGAAGCCCGATCCGGGCTCACGAGGTTGGGCACCGACAGCGACGACGTCGACGCGGAGATCGGGGAGATCCAGGCGTCGCTCGATCTGGCGCACCATAGCCTGCGGGAGCCGTTCTTCCGTCGGGCCTACCGGACGCCGATTCTGCTGGCCGTGGCCATCGCCGCGTTCAACCAGCTCTCGGGCATCAACGCGCTGATGTATTACGCTCCGCACATCTTCGAAATGGCCGGCGCAGACAAGAACTCCGCGCTGTTGCAGGCCGTGGGCATCGGCGGTACGAATCTGCTGTTCACGATGTTGGCGCTGCTGGTCATCGACCATTTCGGGCGGAAGAAGCTGATGCTGGTCGGCTCGATCGGCTACATCCTCAGCTTGGGCGTCACGGCCTGGGCCTTTTACGCCTATGCCGACAACTTCGCCGTTTCGGCGCGATCCGTCGCCGCAGCCCAGGGAGCCTCCCAAGCGGTGGCGCTGGCCGACGCGGTCGAGGCCGCCGACCCCAGGGCGGTCCAGGTCGGCATTCTCCGCGCCGACAAGGCCGCTACGGCCGCCGAGAAAGTCGGCGCCCGGGCCACGGCCGACGCCGTCCGGCAGGGGATCGAAGCCTCCCGGGCACCGAACGCCACGGAACCCACCAGGCGCGCCGCCGACCGCGCGAAAAGCCTCGCCGTCGAGGCCGCCGCGGCCATCGACCAGCAGCGGCTGGCCACCGGCGGCGCCGTCGTGCTGATCAGCCTGCTGGTCTTCATCGCCTCCCATGCCTTCGGCCAGGGGGCCGTCATCTGGGTCTTCATCAGCGAAATCTTCCCCAACCGGGTCCGTGCCCGGGGCCAGGCACTGGGCAGCTTCACCCACTGGGTCATGGCCGCGGCCATTTCCTGGTCGTTTCCCATGTTTGCCGAGGCCTCCGGCGGGCACACCTTCGCATTCTACGCGGTGATGATGGTCGGGCAGTTGGCCTGGGTGCTGCTGATCATGCCGGAGACCAAGGGCGTTCCGCTGGAAGAGATCCAGAAGAAGATGGGAATCCGATAGGACGCCGGTTTTTTCGCGTGGTTGTCCGCCGGCGACTCGCGTGCTTGCGGCGCGCCCGGGCGTCGACTATGATCGGGATTATCCGGTCCACCGACCGACAAGTCGTGCGGCCGAGCAGTCGAACTCCGAACACTGGAAATGGAACCATGCAAAGCAAGTCGAACCTCCGTCGTCGCGATTTCCTGAAGATGTCCGGTCTGGGGGCCGCCGCCGTTTCGAGCGGCGTTTGGAGCGGGCTCTCCGCGGCCGAGTCAAAGTCGCCCAACGGCAAGCTGAACATCGCCTGTGTGGGCACGGCCAATCGGGCCGCCGCCGACATCAGCGAGGTGACCGGCGAAAACATCGTCGCCCTGTGTGATGTGGACAAGAACTACCTCGATCGCGCCGCGGCGCAATTCCCGAATGCCCGCACCTACGCCGATTATCGCGAGATGATTGCCAGCGAGGCCTCGAGGATCGATGCGATGATCATCGGCGCGGCCGACCACCATCACGCCCCGGCGTCGATCCGGGCGATCCGCGCGGGTCTGCACGTCTATTGTGAGAAGCCGTTGACCCACACCGTGCACGAGGCGCGGGTCGTCGCGGAAGCCGCCGTCAAGCAGGGCGTGGCGACGCAGATGGGCACGCAGATCCACGCGGGTGAGAACTACCGCCGCGTCGTCGAGATCGTTCAGTCCGGCGCCCTCGGCGACGTGACCGAGGTCCATGTCTGGGTCGGCAAAGGCTGGGGCGGCGGCGACCGGCCGGAAGGCGGTCAGGAACCACCCGCGACGCTCGATTGGGACCTCTGGCTGGGACCGGCGCCGCAGCGTCCGTTTTGGCCCGGCCGCTACCACCCGGCCCAGTGGCGCCGCTGGTGGGACTTCGGCAGCGGCACACTCGGCGACATGGCTTGCCACTACATGGACCTGCCGTTCTGGGCGCTGAAGCTGCGCCACCCGACCCGTTGCAAGGCGGAAGGCCCTGAAGTGCATCCGGAGACCTGCCCGCTGGGGCTGATTGTCCGCTATCGCTTCCCCGAGCGCGACGGGCTGCCGCCGGTGCGGCTTACCTGGTACGACGGCAACCTGATTCCCCGCGAAGTCGCCGGCGAACGGGTGCCCGGCAGCGGCGTGATGTTCGTCGGTAGCGAAGGCAAGATGTTCGCCGACTATAACGGCTACCGGCTCTTCCCGGTGGCGAAATACGCGGGCTACCAGCCGCCCGAGCCCACGATTGCCCGATCGATCGGCCACCATGCCGAATGGATCAAGGGCTGCATGGACGGCTCGCCGACGACCTGCAACTTCGACTATTCCGGCGCGTTGACCGAGGCCGTGCTGCTGGGCAACGTGGCGTACCGCGTCGGGCAGGCGCTCGATTGGGACGCGGCGAACCTGCGGGCGACCAATTGCCCCGCGGCCGACCGGTTCATCCGCAAGCAGTACCGGCCGGGATGGGAGGTCGCATAGTCGACCGCCGGGCTACTGCCCCTCGATGTAGCGCAACTGAATGGCCGTGTCGGGCAGCTTCTTCTGGAGTTGCTCGACGCCTTCGGCCGTGATGGCGGTGCGGGTGACCTTCAGATCCTTCAGCGACGTCAGACCTTCGAGATGCTTCAGCCCGGCGTCGGAAGTCGCCGTCGAGCCCAGGTGGAGGAACGTCAACCGGCCCATCCCCTCGAGGTACTTCACGCCCGCGTCGGTCAACAGCGTATTGTCCAGATTGAGCCACTCGAGGTTGACCAGCTCTTCCAGGTGGGCCGCGCCGGCGTCGCCGATCGGCGCCCGCCAGAGATTGAGCCGTTTCAACGGCGTCATGGCCGCCAGGTGGGCCAACCCTTCGTCCGAGAGTTGGGCACACTCGCTGACGTCCAGGTCTTCCAGGTGCGGCAGTTTTGCCAGGTGGGCCAGGCCCTCGCCGGTGACTTGGGTCTGGGAGATGCGCAGCTTTCTCAGCCGGGGGAACTGTGCAATCACGGCCATCGCCTCGTCGCCCACCAGGGTCTTGGCCAGATACAGCTCTTCGAGGTCCTTCAGCCCGTCGAGCCGGGCGAGCCCCTCTTCGCTGATCCACAAGAAGTCGAGCGACAAGACCTTCAGGCTCGCCAGCTTTGCCACGTGGCCGAGTCCCTGGTCGTCCACGGTCGTCTTGCCGTTGCTGCCCGACAGCCGCAACGCCGCCAGGTTCGACAACCCGGCCAAGTGGGCGAGTCCGGCGTTGGAGACGGCGCAGCCGCGCAGATCGAGATTTCGCAGCGAGGACATCTTCCCCAGGGTCGAGAGCCCCGCATCGGTGATCCCCGTATCGTTAAGCAGAACGGATCGCAAGCCGGGAAGCTCGGGCAAAGGCGCCAGCGCCCCGTCGTCGATGACGGTGTCGCGGAAGCTCACTTCCACCACCCGGCCTTCCCCGTCGCGTTTCAGCTCGGTGGCCAGTGATTCGAGCGTCGCCATGGCAGTTGAGGCGTCCGGTTCGGGGACTGGCGGTTGGGGGTCGTTCTGCCCGCCCCGGGCAGCAAAAACGGCAGACGCCTCGTCCTCGTGGGCCGTCGCTTGGTTGTCTGCCGCCGGGCCGCTTTTCTCGGGCACGGCAACGTCGCCGCCCTGGCAGCCCGGCAGAAGCAGCAAACCGAGAAGGAGCACGAATGGTCTGGAGGATTGCCGCATGGGTCGTTCCTTGGTCCGATGGTCGTTGCGGGAGCCGTGTAGTATAGCGGCGGCCGTGCTCTCCGTACAGGCGGCCGGCAAGATGGGCGGTCGAGTGCGTCGACATTCGCGTCACGCCGTGCTACAAGTACGGGTGGAAGAAGCGGGCGAAACCGCCTGACGCCGGCCGCCGACCGAACCGGCCACCTCCGGCGTTCACCTCCAGGAGAACCACTCATGTCGACTCGTCGCTGCACGGCTGCGTCGCTGGGATGCGCGTTGCTGGGATGGTTGATGGTTGCCTTTTCGTGCCCGGGCACGCAGGCGGACGACGTCCTGCTGAGGATCGGCGGAGCGCCCGACCACGGCCTGGTGGTCTGTCGCGTTGACTTGACCGGCGCGGCGCGTTTCTGCCGGCTCGGGCCGGTTGCGCCGGGCAGCCTTCGGGCCGAGCGGCTCCCCGACGGCGCCGCGGTGCCCGTGCAGTTCGTACCCGGCCCCGAGTACGATCCCGAGAACCGTGTGGCGGGAACGCTTATCCTGAAGCTGCCGTCCGGGGGCGATGCCCGGTTGCGATTGGTGATCGATCCGGCCGGAGCCGCGTCGCCACAGCTGGCTGCCGGGCCGCCGTTCGACGGCAAGGTGACCACCAGGTTCTATCGCGCGACGCACGACGCCGCGAAGATGGGCGGGTTGCCGTGCCGTTTCGAGTTCGTGGAATCGGGCAAGGTGTTTGAGCGGTTCCGGTGGAACGATCGGCTGTACGACCGGGAGTCCGGGGTGTTTGCACTAGCCGACGATCCCGAGCCACGGCTGGAGCTGCTCTCCAGCGGCCCGCTGGCCACCGTCGTGCGCACCCGTGCCCGCTACGTACAGCCGGGACGCCGGCCGCCCGACGCACGGCCCCAGGCTACCTACGACTGGTGCTACCTGAACGACCTGCCCTTGGTGTGGGTGACGGCGACGGCCGCGCGGCAGCCGGGCAAGGCGTGGAGCGAAGCCCATTTTCTGGAGCTGAATTTCCCCGGGGGCGATTTTGCCGGTTGGGCGGGAGGCGAGCCGCCGGCACAGGGCAAGTTCGCGGCCGAGACCAAGAGCTTCCACTTCGATCAATGGGGCGCCCTGGTCGACGGCCGCCATGCCATCGCCATGCTGGATTGCGGCCAGGCGCTGTTCTACGACCACCGCGGCGGCAGCTATCTCCAGGCCCACGGTGATCGGGCCTGGCAATCGTGGGACGAGCCGCTGCGACAGTGGTCGGCGTGGCTGTGGATCGGCACCGACGACGACGTGGTCCAGACCGTTCGCAGGGCGCGTGCCGCCTTGCCGACCGAGGCCCGAGCTGACGTGGCCGTTGCGTCGGTCGACGCGCGGATCGAAGCCGCGCGCCGGCAGTGGCAGGCCCTCCAGGGACCCGCGCGGCGGCAAACCTGGTGGCACGCCGCCGCTGCCGCGCAGCTTGCCGCCGAAGGCCGATTCCAGGAAGCGATGCAGACATCCGAGGGCCGCACACCGGACGGCTGGACGATCCTCGGGGCCGGCGAGCTGGGCATGGTGCTGGCGCGCAACGACCAGGGTATCTCGCTGCTGAGCCTGTTCGACGTGGCCGCCGACCGTCCCTTGCTCTGCGGCCGAAGCGAGCCCCTGTTCGAGCTCTCGCTCCGCCACGTCGAGACCGGAGAGCTTGTCCGGCTGACGGCCGACGCCGGCTGGCGGGGCGTAGAGGTCGTCTCGCCCGAGCATGATTCGACCGTGGAGCTGCGGTGGAGCGGCCCGGCCGACGAGCGGCTCGGCGCCGTCGAAGTGGTCGCCCGGGCAACACCCGAGGACGACACCAGCTCGGTTGCCTGGCAATTGACGGCCACCAGTTCGGGCAACGCATGGGCCTTGTGGCGGGTCGTCTTTCCCCAGCTCGGCCTGGGCGAGCCGGGGCCCGATTCGAGATTGTTCTTGCCGTATGCGGCAGGCCGCGTGGAAGAAGGGGCCTGGCGTCGGGCGTTCCGCTCCGGCGGCCGCTACCCCAGCGGCTGGACCAGCATGCAGTACATGGCGGCCTACGCGGCGGACCGGTCAACCGGCGTCTATCTGGCCGTTCACGATCCGTTCGGCGGCACCAAGCAGATCCACGCGAAAGGCCGTCCCGACCAGCGCCAGGTCGTCCTGGCGTTCGACCATCCGGTGCCGGGGATGGGCACGTCGGGCAACCGGTTCGAGCTCAGCGGCCAGGCCGTCTGGCGGCTGTTCCGCGGCGACTGGTTCGACGCCGCCGTGATCTACCGCCAATGGGTCCGCCAGCACGCCAAATGGTACCCGCAATGTACGGCGGACGGCCGCGGCGACACGCCCCTGTGGATGCGCGAGCTGGCCGTCTGGGCCATGGGCGGGGGCGACCCGAAGAGCGGGCTGCCGGTGCTACAGGAGTTCGCAGACCGGATGGGACTGCCCGTCGGCTTCCACTGGTACCGGTGGCACCAGATCCCCTTCGACAACGACTATCCGCACTACTTCCCTGCCGACGAGGGTTTTGCCGACACGGTCAAGCTGCTCGGGCAGAAGAACGTCTACGTGATGCCCTACATCAACGGCCGGCTGTGGGACATCCGCGACAAGGGCGCGGAGGATTTCCAGTTCTCCAAGCTGGCCCTGGCGGCGGCCACCAAGGACGACGGCGGCAAGCCGTACGTCGAAACGTACGGCAGCAAGGAGGCCGACGGCAGCAAGGTCGAGTTGGCCGTGATGTGTCCCGGCGCCCCGCTCTGGCAGGACACGGTCCGCCAGATCGTGCGGCGATTGTTCCGCGAGTGCGGCGTGCGGGGCGTCTACATCGACCAGGTGGCCGCGGCAGAGCCACAGTTGTGCTTCGACGCCTCGCACGGCCATCTGCCCGGCGGCGGACACTGGTGGACCGAATCCTACTGGAAGATGCTCGATCAGATCCGCCGCGAGATGCCCGACGACCGCATCCTCACCACCGAATGCAACGCCGAGCCGTACGTGAAGTGGTTCGACGGATACTTGACGTGGCACTGGCAGTACGACGGCCAGGTGCCGGCGTTCCCGGCAGTCTACGGCGGGTCGCTCCAGATGTTCGGCCGGGCGTATCGCGGCGGGCCGACCAAGGACCTCGCCCTGCGCATGAAGGCCGGCCAGCAGTTGGTCTTCGGCGAGCAGATCGGCTGGATCGATCCCGGTGTGGTCAAAGAGAAGGAGAACTTCGCCTTTCTGCGGCGCCTCGTCCACCTGCGATGGCGGTTCCGCCGCTACTTCTATGCCGGCCAGATGGCCCGACCGCCGAAGCTCCTCGGCGAGATCCCCGAGGTGACGGCCGACTGGCAGTGGCAGGGCGTCTGGCCGGTCACCACGTCCGGTGTACTCAGCGGCGCCTGGCAACTGCCCGACCGGCAGCGCGCCCTGCTGTTGCTGGTCAACGTCAGTGACCGGCCAATCGCCACGGCGGTGGAGTTGGACGCGGAGGACTATGGAATTGTCGGCGACCAGATGCGTCTGCTCGCCGTGGGCGACGAGGGCGAAGAAGAAGCGACGACCGTGGGGCGGCGGCTGCGTCGCGACGTGGCCCTGCCGCCGGGTGCGGCCGTGGCCTGGGAGTTGACGCCGCCGTAGCCCACACGTTCGTGCATTGTGGGCAGAAACGAGGCAACCATGAACCGACGCGAAGCCTTGGGGGCCATGGCAGCCGCTGCCGCCGCCATGGGGCAACGGACGACTCCGGCCAGGGCCGATGCGGCTCCGGCCCGCACGGCGCTGGGGCTGGTCGTGTATTGCTGCCGGTTGCGGCGAGATCACCTCCGCCGCGTCGATCCCCGGGACGATCTCAATCGGCCGTCGCGGTTCCTGCAGCACTGCCGCCAGCTCGGTGCGGGCGGCATGCAGATCGGGCTGGGCGTGCTTGAGGCCGACGCCGCCGGTGCGCTGCGCCGGGACGCCGAGACGGCCGGGCTCTACATCGAGGCCATGGTGAATCTGCCCGGCGAAGCGAAGGACGTCGAGCGATTCGATGCCGCAATGAGAACCGCCAAAGCCGCCGGCGCCAGGGCGGCTCGTGCCACGATCATGCCGGGCCGGCGATACGAGTACTTCGAGTCGCTGCGGAGGTTCCGCGAAGTCGACGCCCGGGGTCGCCGCGCGCTGGAGCTGGCCGCGCCGATTGCCGAGAAGCATCGTCTGCCGCTGGCCATCGAGAATCACAAGGACCATCGCAACCAGGAGCGCGTCGCGCTGCTCGGGCACATCAGCAGCGAGTACGTCGGCGCGTGCGTCGACACGGGCAACAGCTTCGCCCTGCTCGAAGATCCGATCGAGACGGTCCGCCGACTCGCCCCCTGGGCGCGCTCCGTGCACCTGAAAGATCAGGCCGTACAGTGGTACGAAGACGGGTTTCTGCTGGCCGACGTCCCGCTCGGCCGGGGTATTCTCGACCTGAAGTCGATGCTGGCGATCCTCCGGCAGAAACAGCCTGATCTGCGCTTCAGTCTCGAGCTGATCACGCGAGACCCGTTGCGGGTCCCCTGCCTGACCGAGAAGTATTGGGCGACGTTTCCCGACGTCCCGGGCAGCGATCTGGCGCGGACGCTGCGCCAGGTCCGCGCCGCCGCCGCCGATAGCTTGCCCTATGTCTCCGGGCTGTCGGCGGCGCAGCAGCTTGCCCGCGAGGACGCCAATGTTCGGGAAAGCCTCGACTACGCACGGCAGCAGCTCGGCCTTCTGGCAACCAAGGCAAGCTGACCGTGGCGATGATCGCCCGCAACGCCGTGCGTCCCTCTTTCGTCCCGGCGTGGCTTGCGTCCATTGCCCCCGGCCGAATCGTGTTGTACACTGGGTTCGGTCCGCAACTGCTGAACGTGCATAGGGAGTACCTGAAAATGAGAACACCGATCCTGGTCGTGCTTCTGGCCGCCGCGTTGTGCGGTGTGGCGTGGGCGGAGGACCCCGTGCGCCCGAACATCCTGTGGATTACCAGCGAGGACAACGGTCCGCAGCTTGGGGCCTACGGCGATGCGTACGCCGACACGCCCAACCTCGACGCTCTGGCCGCCGGGGGCATGATTTATCTCAACGCCTGGTCGACCGCCCCGGTGTGTGCCCCGGCGAGGACCACGATCATCTCGGGGGTCTACCCTCCCAGCACCGGATCGCAACACATGCGCAGCATGACACGCCTTCCGGATTCCATGAAGATGTATCCACAGTACCTTCGCGAAGTGGGATACTACTGTACCAACAACAGCAAAGAGGACTACAACCTGCAGAAGCCCGGCGCGGTTTGGGACGAATCGAGCCGCCGGGGACACTGGCGAAACCGGAAGCCGGGACAACCGTTTTTCGCGATTTTCAATTCTACCGCCACCCACGAGAGCCAGATTCGTCGCCGCCCGCACACACCGGTCCACGATCCGGCCCAGGTCCGCGTTCCCGCCTACCACCCCGATACCCCCGAGGTCCGCCGCGATTGGGCCCAATACTACGACAAGATGACCGAGATGGACGCCCAAGCGGGACGCGTGCTGAAGCAGCTCGAAGAGGACGGCCTTTCGGACGAGACGATCGTCTTCTACTACGGCGACCATGGTCCGGGCATGCCGCGGAGCAAGCGTTGGCCGTACAACTCGGGGCTGCACGTGCCGATGATTGTCTCCATTCCCGAGAAGTTCAAGCATCTGGCGCCGGAAGGCTACGCGCCCGGTGCCAAATCGGACCGGCTGGTCGGTTTCATCGACCTGGCGCCCACGGTTCTCAGCCTTGCCGGCATCCGGCCCCCGGAACACATGCAGGGCCATGCGTTTCTGGGGCAGTACGAGGCCTCGGAGCAGCCCTACGCCTACGGTTTCCGCGGCCGCATGGACGAGCGCTACGACATGGTGCGCGTGGCTCGGGACAAACGCTACGTCTACATCCGCAACTACATGCCGCACAAAATCTACGGCCAGTACATCGCCTACATGTTCCAGACTCCCACGACCCAAGTCTGGAAGCGGCTCTACGACCAGGGCAAGCTGGCGCCGCCGAGGACGTTCTTCTGGCAGCCCAAGCCGGCCGAGGAACTCTACGACCTGCAGAACGACCCGGACGAAGTGCACAACCTGGCCGGGTCGCCCGAACACCAAGCGACGCTCCGGCGGCTCCGCAAGGCCCAGCAGGACCTGGCGCTGAAGATCCGCGACGTCGGGTTTCTGCCGGAAGGCGAGATTCACGAGCGTGCGGAAGGTTCCACGCCTTATCAGATGGGCCACGACGACCGGCAGTACCCGATCAAGAGGATCATGGCCGTCGCCGAGCTGGCGTCCTCGCTGAAGCCGGGCGTTCTCGATGAGTTGGTGGCTGCGATGCAAGGGGAGGACAGCGCCGTACGCTACTGGGGCGCGATGGGAATACTGATGCGGGGCAACAAAGCGGTGGAAGGCGCCAGGCCCACGCTCCACAAGGCCCTGAACGACGACTCTCCGTATGTCCGCGTCGTTGCCGCCGAATCGTTGGGGCGGTACGGCAATCCCGAGGATGCCGCCCGGGCCTTGAAGGTGTTGCTCGAATTGGCCCCCATGGACCGCCATGGCGTCTTCGCTTCCATGCTGGCGTTGAATGCCCTGGATGCGATGGGCGGCCGGGCCAAGAGCGCCTTGGAGACCATCGAGGCTCTGCCCACGAAGGCGCCTTCGCCGCCGCGGACCGGCAGTTACGTTCCCAGGCTGATTGAGAAGATGGTCGCCGATCTGCAAGAGTGACCACCGACCCCGCGCCGAACGATGATTTCAGCGTGATCCGAGAACCAGTCGAGAAGAAGCTCCCATGAACGGCCGGTGGCAGGAAGAGGACTATCGACGGACGGTTCAGACGCCCGTCCACACGCAGTTCCTCCCGAATTCGACGGTGGAGATCATCCACTTGGACCGGCAGCGCCGCCCACCGCGGCACGTGCTGTTCGACTTCGACGGCACGTTGAGCCTGATCCGCGAGGGATGGCCCGACGTGATGGTGCCGATGATGGTCGAGGTGCTGCAAGCCACCGGCACGGACGAATCGCCGGAATCGCTGCGGGATCTGGTCTTCGAGTTCGTCATGCAGCTCAACGGCAAGCAGACGATCTACCAGATGATCCGTCTGGCCGAGGAAGTCCGCCGGCGCGGCGGCCGCTCGGAAGAGCCGTTGGCCTACAAGGAGGAATACCACGGGCGGCTGATGCAGCGGATCGAGAGCCGGCGCGAGGCGCTGCGCGACGGCCGGGCCACCCCGCAACAGATGCTGGTTCCCCATGCGCTGGAAATCCTCGCGGAGTTGAAGCAGCGCGACGTGGGGCTATACGTCGCCAGCGGGACCGACGAACCCTACGTCCACGAGGAGGCCCGGCTGCTCGGGCTCGACGAATACTTCGGCACGCACATCTACGGGGCCCGCGACGACTACAAGACGTTCTCCAAGGCCCGGGTGATCGAGGGGATCCTTCGCGACAACGCCGTGGAGGGCGATCTGCTGGTCGGTTTCGGCGACGGGTACGTGGAGATCGAGAACGTCGTCTCGGTCGGCGGCATGGCCGTGGCCGTGGCCAGCGACGAAGCCGGCCGCAGCGGCCGACCCGACGCCTGGAAACGCGATCGACTGATCGGCGTGGGAGCCGACGTGGTCATTCCCGACTACCGTGATTGGCGGCCGTTGCTGGCGTATCTTTGGGACGAATCCTAGCCGCCTGATGCTTGGCTTCACCTGACGTTTTCGGCTCATTCGACTGGCAAGGAAGAGACGTTGCCGGGAAGAGACTTCGCGGGAAAAACGAGGACAGGAAAGGAGAACGGATGCCGTTTGAGAAGTTCGACCGAAGCCGTCTGCACTTGCGACCCTTGGGCGAACGGGCCCACGATCTGGACCGCTCGTGCCTGATCTTTCCCGACAGTCCCCGGCAGCCCTTCCAGCATCCCGCCCTGCCCGAGTTGGCCGCCCGAATCCGCGAGGCGGCGGCCGCGGGTCGGACCGTGATGTTCTGCTGCGGCGCCCACGTGCTGCGCAAGGGGAACGGTCCGCTGCTGATCGATTTGATGCAGCGCGGGTTGATCAGCCACGTGGCCTTGAATGGTGCGGGGGCGATCCACGATTTCGAGCTCGCCATGATCGGCCATACCTGCGAAAGCGTGGCCCGCTACGTTCGCTCCGGCGAGTTCGGCCTCTGGGAGGAATCCGGGCGTCTGAACGAAGCGGCCGTGGCGGGCCACCGCGACGGGATCGGCCTGGGCGAGGCGATCGGCCGGATGATCCAGGACGAGTCTTTTCCCTACCGAGACACGAGCGTCCTGGCCGCCGGAGCCCGCCTGGGCGTCCCGGTGACGATCCACGTGGCGATCGGCCAGGACATCGTCCACGAGCATCCCAACTTCGACCCCGCGGCGACCGGGGCCACGTCGTACACCGACTTCCTGGTCTACACCCAGAGCATCACGCGGCTGGAAGGCGGCCTGTTTCTCAACCTCGGCAGCGCCGTGATGGGACCCGAAGTCTACTTGAAAGCCCTCAGCATGGCCCGAAACGTGGCGAGACAGGACGGCCGGTCGATCCGGCACTTCACCACCGCCGTGTTCGACCTGCACGAGCTGGGCGACCAGTTCCACGCCGAGGCCGAGAAGCACGATCCCCACTACTACTTCCGGCCGTACAAAACCGTGTTGGTGCGGACCGTGGCCGACGGCGGCACGAGTTACTATGTCCGCGGCGACCACGGCGTGACGGTGCCGGCCCTGTACGACCAGATCCTGGCGAGGACCGAGCCATGAAGACCTTCGCGGGCATCTCGTCCCGCCGGCTCAAACAGCTGCTCGATCGGTTTGCGGGCCTGCGCATCGCCGTGCTGGGCGATTTCTTTCTCGATAAGTATCTCGACGTCGATCCGGAGCTGGCCGAAGTGAGCGTCGAGACGGGCAAAACGGCCCACCAGGTGTGCGGCATCCGCCACAGCCCCGGGGCGGCCGGGACGGTGGTCTGCAACCTGGCGGCGCTCGGGGCGGGCAGCCTGCACGCGGTGGGTTTCTCCGGCGACGACGGCGAATCCTACGAACTGCGCCAGGGCCTTGCCCGGCTCGGCTGCACGACCGATCACCTCCACCGCCATCCGCAGCGGAGGACGCCGACCTACCTCAAGCCGCGCAACCTCCGCGATCCCAGTCTTGCCGGCGAACACCAGCGATACGACACGAAGAACCGCAGCACCACGCCCGAGGAGATTCAAAAACAGATTACGGAATCGCTCGACGTGCTGCTGCCGCGGCTCGACGCCGTGATCGTCGCCGACCAGGTGGAGGAAGAGGACTGCGGGGTGGTGACCGGCGGCGTTCGTGATGCGGTGGCGCGCCGGGCCGCGCGTTCGCCGGGCGTGGTCTTCTGGGCCGATAGCCGGCGGCGCATTCGCCGGTTCCGCCACGTGATCATCAAGCCGAACCAGTTCGAGGCCGTGGGCGAGGAAAACCCGTTGCCCGACGACGTGGTCGATCCCACCTCGCTCGAAGAGGCCGTGCGGCGTCTGCGCGCGGAGACGGGCGCGCCGATCTGCACGACCCGGGGAGCGGACGGCATGGTGGTCAGCGATCCGGAGATGACCTGGGTGCCGGGCGTCCGCGTCGAGGGCCCCACCGATCCGACCGGGGCCGGCGACAGCGCCACGGCGGGGGCCGTGCTGGCGTTGGCCGCCGGCGCGACGCTGCCCGAGGCCGCCCTGGTCGGCAATCTCGTCGCCTCGATTACCGTGCAGCAATTGGCCACGACCGGCACCGCCCGGCCGGAGCAGCTCCCGCCGCGCCTCGAAACGTGGCGGGAGCAGCAGGCGGCAGCCGAAGCATGACGCC
Organism: Pirellulales bacterium; assembly: GCA_016935315.1. Lineage (GTDB taxonomy): Bacteria > Planctomycetota > Planctomycetia > Pirellulales > Thermoguttaceae > JAFGRD01. The sequence continues at coordinate 77,904 of JAFGRD010000047.1, read as the reverse complement.
GCCGTGCCAGCACCGATCTCAGTGGTCTTCCGCCGGCGCGGTCTCTGGGGCCGCCGCGGCGATGTGCGACTGCTTCAGCTCGGCGATCATCTTGCCAACGGCCTCCAAGGCCGCCGCCGGCACGACCATGTATCCGCGAACGCCGCCGGGCACGGTTTTGGCCGCGATCGCGATCGGCGGCGTTGCGGGGCATTCGGGCAGCCGGAACTCGGGCGCGCCTTCCGGCGTCAGCGCCGGAATCAGCCGGTTGATGAAGTCGACCGTGCCTTTGGGGCTCCAAAACCCGACCCACTGGGCGCCGGAGGGCAACATGGCGGCGGCCGCAGCCAGGCGCCTGCCGTCGGCCAAGCCGGGCCGGGTGCCCTGGACCACCTCGATCCCTTGTTCGAGCAACCTCTTGTTCGTATAGGACGCCACAATGGTGTGGTCGTCGGCTGCGGCCAAAAAGGCGGTGATCTTCCCGCCGCTTCCGAAGAAAGTCTGCATCATCCGATCGTAGCCGGGCATCTCTTCCACACCCGGTGCGAGCGGGACCTCCATCGAAACCTGCAAGGCCGGGCCGCCGGCCACTTCGATTTCCGTCAGTTTCGTGCCCTTGAGAATCGAGCGCTCGACGCCCTCGACCAATCGGTTCATGGCCTCGATCGTCTCTTTGTATCTCGCCAGGTAGGCTTGGGCGTCGTCCACCGTCATCACGAAGGCGATGTCGTTATACACCGGGTCGCCGGCCTTGCCGACGCCGATCATCATCGCCATGCCGCGGACCCCCTGCATCGACCGCGTCGAGATCTTCGCCAGCTCGTCCGCCTGCTGCTCGTCGAGGCCGTACATCTGCGGCGCCGCCTTGATCACGCCTATCGACAACCGCATCATGACCTCGAGGGTCTTCTCCGAGAGGTGCCCCCCGCCGGCAACCACGAACGGCCTTCGGGGCAATCCACGCAGCAAGTCCTGTTCGGGCGTCTCGATTTCGGCGATGATCTTGGCCAGTTGCCCGTCGGGCGAGACCCGCATCCAATCGGTCAGCCGCAGTGCGCCGTTTTTGCCGAGGCGCATCCCCGCGGCATAGGTAGTGATCTCCTTTTCGATAGCCTCGAGGGCGTCGTCGTAGACGCCGAAGACGGCAACGGCCGCCTCCATGTCTTTCTTCATCTTCTCGGGCATGTCGGCCAGACTACTCTTGGCCTGCAGCAGCCCTTCTCGGGCCTTGGTCGAAAACAGGACGACACCCGGGCGCGTGACCACGACTGCCAGGTCGTTCCGTTTCAACCATGATCGCATCGGCGCCACGTCCTTCCGAGCGCGGCCGGGAGCATCGAGGATTTGCTGCAGAACGTCGCGATGCCTTGCTTCGGTGAAGACGGCATAGTCGCCTTTGCCGGCGGCGACGAACGCATGGTCCATCATCCTGACCTGGACGATCGGCGCGTCGGCATCATCGGGCTCAAGCGCCGCGACCACCGCGCCGAAATCGGTGACCGGGGCGAAGAGAACGGGAATCGGAATCGGAATGGGCTCGCCTTCTTTCGGGGGCATCAGCGCCAGCACCGCCGTGCCCTGCTCGTTCAGTCCGCCTTTGATCTTGGCCAGGATCTTGATTTGGCCCAGGAAACTCGGCAACGGCAGTTGCAGCCGATTTCCCAGATCGACCAGCTTCGCGTCAGTTTCGGCCAACCGGTTGACGACGACAAACGCCAAGGCCTCATCCGGGGCCAGGTCCAAAGCGTTCTCGGCTGCCCGGACGGGCGCCGCGAACAGCAGAGCCAGCAACAGGGCCGGCACCAGGAAGGGAACACTTTTTCGAATCATCTCGGCAACCTCCTACTCGCAAAGGGAACATGATCTGTGATCGACCCGCGTGGGCGCGCGCAATTGTAGCACCTACGGTGACCCCTAGGTACTCGTCAAGGAACAGGTTGGACATACATGAAAGTGCAAGGACGCGCATCGGCCTAGCTCTCTCATCACGCGCCGACTGAAGATGCCATTGAATTCCCTGGTTCTTTCCCGATCAGAAGTCACCCAAATCGACGCCCCATACAGAGCGAGCGTCATGGTGGGAAAGGTGTCTGCGCCGCCTTTTCGACCATAAGAACGCCCAAGTTGTTCTCTGACGAGTCGTTATGTACCCACCGGCGCCACCGTGAGGGTTACCTGACGCACCGAGAAGCAATCGTCGCCGGAAAAGACCAGGTGCAGTGTCTTGCCGTCGGCACTGATCCATTTGGGTGGAAAGCCGGCCGTCTCCCCGGGGCCGACATCCCAGCGCCCGGTGAAATAGACGGTCGTCCATGGCCCCCAGGGCTCGGGGGCGTCGTAGACACCGAAACCGCCCTCGAACCGCGTGTCGTCGCCGGGGAGGATCTGGCACCAGAGGTACCGCTTCAGCGCGGCGTTGTAGCTGACCGCCGAACGATAGCAGCGGCCGGGGTGCGAAAAGACCGCGCCCCGCCGGGTCACGTCGTTGCTCCAGACAGGCTGGCCCGCAGCGTCGAGCTGCCGGAAGAACTCGTAGGCGCCGCGCAAGGCCACCCGGTCCTTCGGCACGCGGGTCAGGACCATCCGGTCGGCCGGCTCGTAGGCGCTTTGGTGGTCGTGGGAATAGACGTAGACGTAGCTGTCCCGCGCGCCGGCATAATCCCTGCCGAAGTTCAGGAACGTCGGACAGCCGAAGCTGTCGGTGAACCGCCAGTCGCACCAGTGCCAGGTCTGCCCGCGATCGTCCGACCAGGCGAGCTGCGCGTTGCCGGCATTGCGGACCGCCATGTACAACCGGCCGTCGACCATCAGCATCCCGCTGGCCTTCTTGCCGGCGGCGCCCTGGCCGACTTGCTCGGCCGTGGCACAGCGGAGGTTGACGCCGGTGAAATCCTCGGGGCCGCCGTCAATGCGGGCCAGTCCAAGGCTCAGCTTCGCCGTGACCTTGGGCTGAAAACCCCAGCCGTCCCCGTAGGCCGTGTAGAGCCGGTCGTCGTCGGCCCAGGTGATCGGCCAGTTGTCGCTGCCGCGGGCTTTGCGAACGATCGACGAGGTCGGCGCCCATCGGCAAGCCGTGATTACGGGACTCGGCGGATAGGGGGCCCTCGTCGGCCGGGCGGTCTCGCCCGAACGCTCTGCGTGGTCGTTGCCGACCGAGCCAACGATCGGCTCGAAGAACGGCCGCAACACGTCGTAGTGCCCGGCCCCTTCTCCGCGCGGCCATGATTTCCCGGCCCGCGAGACGACGACGTCGTGGCTGGGTATTACCAAGATCAGGCTGTCGTAGAGCCCCCACGACCAGAACGCGTCGCGGGGAACGTTCTTCAGCGTGCCGTCGGCGTTGTTCCACCACAGCAACCCGTAGTGGTCCGAGGCGTTGCCGTAGTTCTCGGGGTCGTGTTCCGGCAGGCCGACGACCGGCGGCACGGTCCCGGCGGCCGCCTCGACGAAGCCACGGGGAATGATCTGCCGGCCACCCCACCGGCCCCGCTGGAGATACAGTAGGCCGATCCGCGCCATGGCGTCGACGTTGGCGTGGACGCCCGAGCCGAACTCCCGCCGGGCGACGCCGCGGAGCATCTGCGGGCGGTAGGCGTTGTTGCGCCAGGTCAGGTCGTCCGGCGTGATGCCCAACGGAGCGAACACGCGTTCGGACATCAAGTCGTGCACGTCGCGGCCGTAGGCCAGCGTCACGCATTCGGCCAGCCAGTTCGGCCCGGCGTCGCTATAGTGCCAGTTGCTACCCGGCCGAAACAGCAACTTCCCGTAGCCGCCCGGCTTCTCGAACCCGGCCGTCTGGGTCGCCAGGTGGAGAATCGTGATTTCGTCGAGCCATCCGGTTCGGGCATTCTCCTCGAGGGGGGTTCCCAAGTCGCGATGGTGCTTGCGGGCCGCGTCGTCCAGGGCCATCTTGCCGTCGGCAATCGCCAGCCCCAAGGCCGTCACGCCGATCGACTTGGTCGTCGATTTCAGATCGTATCGCTGCCGCGGATCGCCCCACGCCATCACCAGTCTGCCGCCGCGCGTGATGTAGCCCGAGCCGCCGCCGGACAGGGCATAGTCGCGGGCCTGTTCGAGGGCAGCTCGATCCATGCGGGCCTGGGACGGCGTGGCCGGTTGCCACGCCTGGCCCGGATAGACAACGTCCTCGGCGGGCGAACGCGGCGCCGCCAGGGTCAACAGACCCAGCACGGCCGCCCCCAGGCGCAGCCTTGGCGGGGCGAACCGCAGCCTCGTCGGCGGAGCCAGCCTTCTCATGCTACTTGCCGTCACGTTTGTGCGAGAAGAGCCACTTGAGCATCTCCGGATCGGCAAAGGCCGTGCTCCAGCAGTTGTGGCCGACGCCGGGATACTCGGTATACTTCGGCTTGCCGCCGGCTGCCTTGATGGCCGCGATCATGTTGCGCGACCGGCTGACCGGCACGGCCCCGTCCCGGTCGCCGTGGAAGGCCCAAACGGGGATCTGGATGCGGTCGGCGGCCTTCTCGTCGCCCCCGCCACAGATCGGCACGGCGGCGGCGAACAGGTCGGGCCGACGCTGGATGATGTCCCAGGTGCCGTATCCGCCCATGGAAAGCCCCATGACGTACAGCCGGTCGGGATCGATCGGATACTCCTTCTGCAACTTGGCGATGACTTCCAGCGCCAATCCCATCGACTCGGAGACCTTTTCCGGCATCTCGTGCGTCGATTTGCTCCAATCGACTTCGGCCCACTTCTTGCCCGTGGGACATTGGGGGACGATCACGAACGCCCCGTACTTCTCGGCGGCCGTTTTCATCATCTCGCGGCCCCAAGTCAGTTGGGCCTTGTTGTCCGCGCCGCGCTCGCCCGCTCCGTGGAGAAAGAGCAACAAGGGATGCTTCTTTTCGGCCGCCGCGGAGACGTCCGGCTTCAACAGCCGATACAACAGGGTGGCGCCGTCGGAGTCGGTGTGCGTTCGCGCTTCAAAGTTCGCATCCTCGGCGGGAGCGGCTTGGGCGCCGGCGTGGCCGGCCGTCCAACCCAGGGTCAGGGCAAGCGTCAACGGAAAGCAGCGGGGGAAGCACATGGGAAACGCCCTTTCTTGTGGGAGGTATCGGAATATCTGGCGGGCTGTCGCACGCAACTCGCCCGGACGCGACTTCGGAGCCGTTGCGTCCATGATACTCCGTTGCGCCCCGCATGCAAGTCTCCGCCGGCGGTGCTTGCCAGAGCAACGCAAACCGGCTATGGTCGAGTATATGGGGCTTGGTTGCCTGCTTGGACGGCCCACCACCGCCGGAGACTGCCACACGCCATGCAACGCCGCGAAATCGTTACCCGAGCCATCGAGTTCCGCAGCCCGCCCCGGCTCCCTTTTTGGCAAGCGATCGTCCCCGACGTGCCCAACGACGTTTGCGATTGCTGGGAGATGGATCGCGCCCAGCGCGGCTGGTTCTTCGATCGGGCGTTGGAGGACGACTGGGGATGCGGCTGGAAGACGACGGAAGTGCGGAACATGGGCCAGGTCGTGCACCATCCGCTGAAGGATTGGGCCAGGCTCGACGGCTATCGACCGCCGGACCCGCGGGATCCGTTCTACTTCGAGCGGATCGAAGACGCCCTCGGCGGCGCGGGCGACCGCTACGTGGTGGTCACCTGCCACTTCAACCTGATCGAGCGGCTCTACATGCTCCACGGCTTCACGGAGGCGCTGGCCGACTTCCACCTCGAGCCGGCCAGAATCGAGAGGCTGCTGGAGATGATCCTCGAGTTCAAGCTGGAGATGCTCGACGAGTTGCACGGCCGCTTCGGTGATCGGATCGACGGTGTCTTCTTCACGGACGATTGGGGCACGCAGCAAGGGACGTTCATCAGCGGCAAGATGTTCGAGGATTTCTTCCTCGACCGCTACCGCCGGATGGTTGAGAAGGTGCACGGTTGCGGCTGGCACTTCCTGCTGCACAGCTGCGGCAAGGTCAACGAATTCGTGCCCTACTTCATCGACCTGGGCGTCGACGTCTTGAACTTGCAGCAGCCGCGGGCCTACGGCATCGAGGAGCTGGGCCGCCGCTTCGCCGGCAAGGTCTGCTTTCTGACGACCGCCGACATCCAAGCCACCATGCCCACCGGCGACTTGGAGAAGATCAGTGAGGAGGTGCAGTTGCTGGTGGAGAATTGGTCCACGCCGCGGGGCGGTCTGATCGTGTTCAATTACGGATTCGACGAGGTGATCGGCACGACGGCGGAGGCGACCCAACGGATGTTTCGCCGGTTTGGCCAGTTGGCGCGTTACTGGGAGGACCGGACGACGGCGTGAGCCGTGAGTCCTTACGATTCCTGAGCAGCAACGATGCACGAGAGAAGCAGATTCGGCCTGGCGGATGCGATTCGGGGCGTGGCGGCGTGGGCCGTCGTTCTGGGTATCGTCCAGACCATGGCCGCGGCCCAGCGTCCCGCCCGGCTGCCGTCGGAGGGACGCGGTGCGCTCGGCAAGCGTCCCAACGTGATTCTGGTGATGACCGACGACCAGGGTTACGGCGACCTCGGCTGCCACGGCAACGAGCTGCTGAAGACGGCCGCCCTCGACCAGCTCTATCGGGAGAGCATCCGGCTGACGAACTTCCACGTCGATCCGACCTGCTCGCCCACGCGTGCGGCGTTGCTGACAGGTCGCTATTCCGTTCGCACGGGCGTCTGGCACACGCTGATGGGCCGGTCGCTGCTGAGGCGCGACGAGCGGACGCTGGGAGACCTGTTCGCCGCCGCCGGCTATTGCACGGCCGTCTTCGGCAAGTGGCACCTGGGCGACAACTATCCGCACCGGGCCGTGGACCGCGGCTTCCAGGTGTCGCTGGTCCACGGCGGCGGCGGAATCGGCCAAACGCCGGACTACTGGGGCAACAACTACTTCCACCCCGTCCTGCATTTCAACGGCAAGCCCGTCAAGACCAGCGGCTATTGCACCGACATCTTCTTCAGCAGCGCCATCAAGTTCATCGAGGACAACCGCGACCGCCTGTTCTTCGTGTACCTGCCCACCAACGTGCCGCACAGCCCGTACCAGGTCGATCCGAAGTACAGCACGCCGTACGTCAACCAGGGCGTGCCGCCGACGTTGGCCGCGTTTTACGGGATGATCACCAATTTCGACGCCAACATGGCCCGGCTGTTGAAGAAGCTCGATGACTTGGGGCTGGCGGAGAACACGATCCTGATCTACCTGACCGACAACGGCACCTCGGGCCAGGGGTTTAACGTGCAGATGCGCGGCCGCAAGGGGTCGGCCTACGACGGGGGGCACCGGGTGCCGTGCTTCCTCCGCTGGCCGGCCAAGCTGGAGGGCGGCTTCGACGTTCCGCAACTGACGGCTCACATCGACATCGCCCCGACCCTTCTGGAGCTGTGCGACATTCCCAAGCCGGGGTCGCTGAAGTTCGACGGCTGTAGCCTCTTGCCGCTGTTGGTAAGGCTGGAAGACTGGGCGCCGCGAACCGTGTTCGTGCAATCGCACCGCATCGAACACCCGCAGCCTTGGCGGCAGTCGGCCGTCATGACCGAGCAATACCGGCTGATCGACGGCCGCGAGCTGTACAACGTGCAGAAGGACGCCGGGCAACTGAACGACGTTGCCGGAGAAGCCCCCGAGGTGGTCGACCTGCTGCGGTTCCAGTACGAGCAGTGGTACCAGGAGGTCTCCGCCCGATTCGGCGAATACTGCGAGGTCGTGGTCGGCTCACCCGAGCAGAACCCGACGGTACTCAGCGGCTTCGACTGGCACGGCCCCGGGGCCGAACAGGTCTGGAGCCAACGCCAGATCGCCGACCGGCCACAGGCCAACGGATTCTGGGCGGTCGAGGTGGAGCGCGAAGGCCAATACCGATTCACGCTGCGTGAGCGGCCGGCGGCGGCCCGTTTTCCGCTGAAGGCCACGGCCGCCCGATTGAAGATTGGCGAGACGATCCAGACCGGCGCCATCCGGCCGGGCGCAACCGGCGCGGTGTTCCAGCTCGCTCTGCAGGCCGGCAAGACGCAATTGCAGACCTGGCTCGCCGAGCCGGACGGAGCGGTTCGCGGGGCCTATTTCGTCGAGGTCGAGTATCTTGGGCCGCCCATCCGCAAGGACGAGATGCCCCGGCAACAGGAGCCGCCGAGGCCGGATCGCCCGAAGCCGCCGCGCTCGGGGGCCTACCGATGAACGTCCGGCTCGGCCTTGGCCCAACTCCGCCGCCGGAGGGCCGGGCACGTTGATTCCCGGCAACATCGTAGCGGGGAAGAAGGGCCTAAACGCCACACGGGGCCTCGGGAATGCGCCCGGGCCCAAACACCAACGCCGTGGTGCTATCCATGCTCTGCAAAGCACTTGCGGCGTTCGTGCGGCAGTGCATCGGGACGCGGGCGTGATTCGGCACGCCGCTTGCAACTCGTTGAGTGTGCGTCAAGTGCTCCTCATACCAACACCACCGTTCGGTGGCTGGTGAGTCCGATCGTTACATCTTCCTGCCCACGATTCTAGTGCCGCAGACACGACAATCCGGCACATCCTGGGCTCGCCTACGTTAGGCCCCGCTCTCCCCTCCAGAGCGGGGCTCTTCTATGCGCCGAAAGCGTTTTCCTGCGGATCGAAACGCGCGGCAGATCGAAATGCCCGCTCCGAGGCGACCGACTTCTTGACTGCCGCTGCTGGGCCTGTTATCAAAAGCCCCATGGCCGGCCCCTACTGAAAGCCGAGACAACCTTCTGGAGACGATCGATGAGACGTGCCGTCACGCGCCAACGCGGATTGAGACTCTTGGCCGCTGTTCTGGTAACCGCTTGGGGCTTGTCGGCCGCGATTGCCGGCTTGGCCGCCGAGAACAAACCCGAGCTGCTCTGGCCCAACGGGGCGCCCGGGGCCAAGGGCGACGCCCCTGACGACAAGCCCACCGTCACCTTCTGCCTGCCCGACGCCGACAAGGCCACCGGAACGGCCGTGGTCGTCTGTCCGGGCGGAGGCTACGGCTTTCTGGCCGTCGGCCACGAAGGAAAGGACATCGCCGAGTGGTTCAACGGGATGGGCGTGGCCGCCGTGATTCTGGAATACCGGCACCGGGCTCGCGGCTACGGACATCCGGCCCCGTTGCAGGACGCCCAGAGGGCCGTTCGCACGGTGCGGGCCCGGGCGGGGCAATGGGGAATCGACCCGCAAAAGATCGGCATCATGGGCTTTTCGGCCGGCGGCCACCTGGCCTCGACGGCGGGCACCCATTTCGACAAGGGCAATCCGGACGCCGCGGACCCGATCGAACGTGTCAGTTGCCGACCCGATTTCATGATCCTCTGCTACCCGGTGGTCGCGCTGGGCGAACCGTTTACGCACCTCGGCTCGCAACGCAACCTGATCGGTGAGGACGCGCCGGACGAGTTGGTGCGGAGCCTCTCGAACGAGAAGCAGGTTACTTCCGAAACGCCGCCGACGTTCCTGTTCCACACCGATGCGGACACCGGAGTACCGGCGGAAAACAGCGTCCAATTCTACCTGGCGTTGCGGCGGGCCAAGGTGTCGGCCGAGCTGCACGTCTTCCGCACCGGGCGGCACGGGCTCGGGTTGGCGCCCCAGACGCCGGGCACGGCGCTGTGGCCGAAGTGCTGCGAGGCCTGGCTACGAGGCCAAGGCCTGCTCGGGGCGAACCCGTAGCCCCCGACGCCCGTCTTGACGCGGTAAGGACTCGCCCCCTTGGCGGAGACGCCTCGAGGGACGTATATTACAGTGCTACCCGCTGAATCCCTCGGAAAACGTTCTCAACCCCCTTGCCCCGTTGCGTCCCGCTAGCGCGGGTCTATTGCCATGACTCAAATCGCCATTCTCGGAGCTGCGGGCTACACGGCCCTGGAACTAATCAGGATTCTGTTACGCCACGACGACGTGGAAATCGTCGCGGTGACCGATCTGCACGAAGGTCAGCCCCATGTGGCCACGATCCACCCGTCGCTGGCGGGGAGGATCGACCTCCGCGTGGAGAGGCTCAGCCCGGCCGAGGTGGCCGCCCGGGCCGAATGCGTCTTTTGTTGCCTGCCCCATGGCGTGAGTGCCTCGCTGGTGCCCCATCTGTTGGACGCGGGCGCGCGGGTGGTCGATTTCAGCGCCGACTACCGGCTTGCCGATCCGGAGGTGTTCGCCAACTGGTACAACCAGAAACACGCCGATCCGGACCGACTGGGCAAAGTCCCGTACGGCCTGCCCGAGCTGTTCCGCGATCAGATTGTCGGTGCCTCGTTGGTGGCCAATCCGGGGTGTTTTCCCACCGCTGCCGTGCTGGGCCTGGCCCCGCTGCTGAAGGCCGGGATGATCGAGCCGCGGGGGATCATCGTGGACTCGAAGACCGGCGTCTCCGGCGCGGGGCGGACCCCCAGGCTGACCACGCACTATCCCGAGTGCAACGAGAGCATGAGTGCCTACAACGTCGGGCGGCATCGGCACACGCCCGAGATTGACCAGATTTTGGGCACGGCGGCGGGCAAGCCGGTCGAGGTGATCTTCTCGCCCCATCTAGTGCCGATGGACCGCGGCATCCTTACGACCACCTACTCCCAGCCGGTCGGCGACGTCAACGAAGAGAAGGTCTTGCAGACACTCCGCGACTTCTACGCCGAGGAACCGTTCGTACAAGTCGTAGATCACTTTCCCGGAACCAAGGACACCATGGGCACGAACTTCTGCCACGTCACCGCGCGCGTCGTGCGCGACCGGGTGCTGACGATCAGTTGCATCGACAACCTGGTCAAGGGCGCCTCGGGGGCCGCCGTGCAGAACTTCAACCTGATGTACGGATACGACGAAACCGCCGCGCTGTAGCCACGCGAAATCCAGGATTCGTGAAAGAAGACGTGGCGTACTTGCGAGTCCTCAACCCCCAGGAGTCCTTCGATCCGATGTCTCCCCGTGTTCCCCAAGGCTATCTGTTGTCCGGCGTCCATTGCCGCATCAAGCAAGACCCGCAGAAGCCGGATCTGACGTTGATCATGTCGGAGGTTGCCGCCGCGGCGGCGGGCGTGTATACGCAGAACCTGGTGTGCGGTGCGCCGGTCGTGTGGAACCGCCGGCACACCCCCAGCGATCGGATCCGCGCCGTGGTGATCAACTCGGGCGTGGCCAACGCCTGTACCGGGGAGCGGGGGCTTGCGGACGCCCGGGCCATGGCTCGTCTGGCGGCCGCCGCTTGCGGCGCGGAAGAGGACCAGGCCCTGGTGATGTCCACTGGCGTGATCGGCGAGTTTCTGCCGATGGACAAGATCGAGCAGGGCATCACCTCGGCCGCCGTGAAACTCGGGTCCAACGAGCCGTCGCTGGTCTCGGCCGCCCGGGGGATGATGACGACCGACACGGTTCCCAAGCTGGCCGGCCGGACCTTGGCGCTCTCCGGTGGCGAGGTCCAGATCACCGGCATGGCCAAGGGAGCGGCGATGATCGGCCCCAACATGGCCACGATGCTGGCCGTGATTCTCACCGACGCGGCGTTGAAGCCCCAGACGGCGCAGACCGCTCTGAAGGACGCGGTCGACGACAGCTTCAACTGCATCAGCGTGGAAGGACACACCAGCACCAGCGACAGTGTCGTGCTGCTGGCCAACGGCCAGTCCGGCAGCGGACCGTTGGCCGGCGACGAGCTGACCGCCTTCGGCGAGGCCCTTCGCGAGGTCTGCGTCGAGCTGGCCCGGGCGATTCCCGCCGACGGCGAGGGCGCCACGCATCTGGTTTCGATCGAGGTTGCCGGGTGTGCCAGCCGGCAGTCGGCCCTGCAAATCGCCAGAACCGTGGCCGACAGCGCCTTGGTGAAGACGGCGATCGCCGGTGCCGATCCGAACTGGGGGCGAATCGTTTCGGCGGCCGGATATGCCGGCGTGCCGTTCGACCCGGCGAAAGTCGGCCTCCGTGTGAACGGCTTCCTGCTTTACCAGGCGGGAGCCCCCGTCACCTTCGACGCCCGGGCCGTCTCCGACTCGATTCGGGACCATCGCGACACGCAGATCGAACTCGAATTCGCCGAAGGCGACGCCAGCGGACGCTTCTGGACGACCGATCTGACCGCCGAATACGTCCGGCTCAACGCCGACTATCACACATGAATCCTCCGTTGAAGCGATTGCGGACCGGCCTGACCACCCTGGGAGTCATCTCGGTGCTGGCCGTGCTGGGCTACTGGCTGCTGGGGGAGCATTGGACACTGTTGGACGCGATCTATATGGTCGCGATCACCTTGTCGACCGTCGGCTACAAGGAAGTCCACGAACTGTCCCCGGAGCTCCAATTCTTCACGGTTGTGGTGATTGTCTTCGGGGTATCCACCGCCTTGTACATCGTGGGAGGGTTTGTCCAAATGATGGCCGAAGGGGAAATCAACCGCGCGCTCGGGATGCGGCGCATGCGACACGAAATCAAACGCCTCGGCGGCCACGTCATCATCTGCGGGTTCGGCCGGATGGGCGAGATCCTGGCGGGCGAGCTCAGTCACCAGAGGAAGCCGTTCGTCGTGGTGGAAAGGGACCCGGAACGCGTCGCCCTGGCCGGCTCGCTGGGCTACCTCGAACTCAGCGACGACGCGACGGAAGAAGAGGTGTTGATCCTCGCCGGAATCGAGCGAGCCCAGACGCTGGTGACCACTTTGCCCAGGGACGCCGACAACGTGTTCATCACGCTGACCGCCCGAAACCTCAATCCGGGCGTGAAGATCATCGCCCGGGGCGAGTTCCAGACCACCGAAAAGAAGCTCATCCAGGCCGGAGCCGATCGGGTCGTCCTGCCGGCGGCGACCGGCGCCTTGCGCATGGCGGCGATGATCACGCGGCCCTCGGCCGTCGAGCTGATCGAAGTCGTGGCCGGCCGCAATATCACCGAGGTCGAGGTCGACGAGATGACCATTCCCGAAGGAAGCCCCCTGGTGGGCGTGACGGTCCGCGATTCGCAAACCCGCAGCCGCCACGGGCTGCTGATCGTGGCCATCCGGCATCCCAGCGGCAACCTGGAATTCAATCCCGGCGCCGACATGACGTTCGCCAGCGGCGGCAGCGTGGTCGTGATGGGTCGCACCAAGGATATCGACCGATTCCGCGCGGAACATCGGATCTGACGCACGCGCACGAGTCACCCTCGCGCCAAGGCCTCGCCGAGGCGCCTCATCCCTTCGGCGGTAGAAACGGCCGGCTCGTAGCCGAAGTCCTCTCGGGCGCGGGTGATGTCGAAGTAGTGGGAAGTGGCCAACTGCGCGGCCAGGAATCGCGTCATTGGCGGCTCCGACTTCCGCCGCAACAGCCGGTAGACCGCCTCGAAGACGGCTCCGATCTTCCATGCGGCCGCCAGTGAAACCGACTTGCGAACCGGCGGAAGTCCGGCTAACGCCAGGATCTCGTCGATCCACTGCCAGCAGTGGACCGGTTCCCCCTGGCTGAGGAAATAGGTCCAGCCGGCCACCGGAGACCCCGGACGCAGCGCATCGGCCGCCAGCAGATGCGCGGTCGCCGCGTTCTCCACGTAGACCATGTCGATCAGGTTTGTTCCATCGCCCACGCGCCGCAACCGGCCCTGGCGGGCGCGATCCAGCAGCTTGGCAATCAAGTGCCGATCCCGCGGCCCCCAAATCAAGTGCGGGCGCAAGGCACACGTCAACAGCTCCCCGGTGTCGTTGGCCGCCAGCACGTGCTGCTCGGCCAGCGCCTTGGTATGCGCGTAGTGGCACAACCACTTGGAAGGGTAGGGCGCCGACTCATCGACGCCTTTCTGATCGGTGCCGTCAAAGGTGACGCTGGGGCTGCTCGTATAGACCAATCGCCCCACGCCGTGGCGGCGACAGCCTTCCACGATGTTCTGCGTGCCCAGCGTGTTGATGCCGTAGTAGTAGTCCCAGTCGATGCTGATGCCCGCAACGCCGGCGACGTGGAACACGACGTCCATGCCGCGACATGCCGCCACGGTTGCCTCCCGGTCCCGAAGGTCGGCTCGATGTGTCTCCACGCCCAGCGCGTCGAGCTCGGCGTAGGTGCCGCGGCAAAGCGCCCGCACGCGATCACCGCGGGCGACCAGTTGCTCGACGACGTACAGGCCGAGGAAACCCCCGGCGCCGGTGACCAGTGCGTTCACGGATCCACTCTACCTCCCGTCTCCCTACGGCGATGGCAAGAAGGCGTCGAAATCTCCATCGTCGGGCAGCACGTTTTCACCGTCTTGGCGGGCGGGACTTTCGTCGCCGACTCCGGGCGCAGGCGACTCGTGGCCTTCTGCGGCGACAATCATCCTCTTGGGGATCTCGAAACACAGGCTTCCCGGCTCGCCAAACGCGGCCGCCGGCAACTCGAGGTGCAAGTACTCGGCCGTGTCAACCGGTCGCTCGAAGACCAGCAGATCCTGAATCGATTCGTCCGGGTAAACGGGTGCGGGACCCACTTGCCCGTCCACGGCGGCTCGACCGAAATTCTTCGCGTGGTACCTGTTTCCAAGGTCGTCGGTCAACCGGATCCGCCGCATCAACGGACCGTTCGTGCCCCAGCCTTGGTAATCCAGCTTTCGGGTGTCGCCCAAGTTCTGTAGCTCGACGCGCAGCAGCAGGCACTCCTCGGACACACCAGGGCCCCGAAGGCCCGCGGTCATCGGCGGACGGCCTTTGCCCGCGGACAGGATGCTGATCTTGACGTCGCCGCGCTGAATCGCCGATTCGGAGGCGTCGATCCACTGAATGCCGGCCGGAGTGTCTCCCGATACGTTGGACCGAGAATCCGGCACGACGGCCTGCCGGTCGAGCGTGGGACCCCGAACGGCGATCCAGACTCCGACGGCGGTCAAGGCAACCAGCAAGACAAGCAATAGGCCGATGACCAGGGCCTGATTCCCGACGCTCCCGGCAACCGCGGGGTTTCGGCCGGTCACCCTTGCCCACGGCGTGTCCGCATCGGTGGTGATGTGGAACTCGCTGTCCGGCTCCGGCAACTCTCCTCGTGGCACATCGCCGACCGGCGTCACGTCCACCACAGGCGGCGCCGGCGGGACGGCGGGAGCCATTTCCGTCGGCAGGTTCTTGGGAACCGCCGGGCGTGCCTTGGGAATTCGGGCGGGAGGTTCCGGGGCGGACGGCTCGAGGGATTCGACCGGGCGAGGCGAGGGCGGCTTGGCAACGGCACCGTAGGTCGCCTGCGACGAGGAGCCGGGCTGTCCGGCAACAGGAAACAGCCCCTTCACGCGGCCAGCCGGGACCCACGGGCCATGCGCACCCTGTTTGACCCGATGCTTCGGCGTCAACTGCCCCTGTTCCGCCATGGCCTTCAATTGCCCAGGAGAAAGCGGGCCGACTTGCTCTCCGGATATCTCGCAGAACCACTCAGACGCCACTGGCCGGCTCCGAAAGACGCGATTTGCACGAATTGCCCCGAGTTTGCCCGTCTCTTCAGTCTACCGCCCGGAGACCATCCCTGCCAGTGATCGCCTTTCACGGGCCTACCCGCCTGGAGGCCCAAACGGCCAGTTTCTCACGGAAGATCTTGGCGTTATGGCGAATATCGACCGGAAAGGCAGGCTTAATGAGGAACTCGTGGATGTTCTGCGTCAGCGGATTGACTCGCCCTAGCCCTCGGATCTCGGTCAGCAGTTGCTCGGTGGCGGCCACGGTGCGCGGCCTGCGGCCCTTTTCCGGCTCCAGGACGATCACCGGCTGCTGTCGGCCCGATGGTCCCACGCCCACCAGGGCACTGCGGTAGATGTCCGGATGTTGGTTGAAGACGGCTTCGCACCGCACCGGGTACATGGGTCCCTCGGCCGTGAGCACGCGATGGGCCACGCGCCCGCAGAACCAGAACCGTCCGGTGTCGTCCAGGTAGCCGCTGTCCCCCATCCGGTGCCATACGGTGGCCCCGTCGGCAATTTTGCTCCCCAGGTTCGCTTCCACCCGGGTGCAGTAAGATTGGGTAACCACCGGCCCTCGCACAATCAGTTCGCCGATCTCGCCCGACGGCAGCTGATGGATCTCGTCGAGGGTCGCAATGGGACCTTCGACGATCTGAATCACCTTCCACTGGATGCCGGGAAATCGCCGGCCCACGCAGACTCCGGCCCCCTGCCGCGTCAGCTCGGCGGTCTCGCCCAGCACTTCGCGGGCCGAAATGGAAGCCACCGGCAAGGCTTCGGTAGCTCCGTAGGGCGTGTGAATCTCCCCGCCCGGGTCGATACAGCCCTTCATCTGCTCGAGCACGTCCGCCGGGACGGGCGCCCCGGCCGAAAGCACGCGGCGGACTGAGGCCAGCCGGAGATTGTGCTCCCGGCAGTGCCGGCCCACGCGGCTCCAGATGGCCGGCGAGCCGAACGTTTGCGTCACGCTCCAGTCCTCGACCGCCTCAATGATCTTGTCCGGATCGACCCGGGCGGGATGCGAGGGATCCATGTCGGGGATCACCGCCGTCGCGCCCATCGCACAGTTGAACAAGCCAAAGAGCGGAAAGCCGGGCAGATCGATCTCGCCCGGCTCGATCCCGTAGAAGTCGCGAATCTGCTGCACCTGGGCGTCGAAATTGCCGTGACGGTACAGCACACCCTTGGGCGGGCCGGTGCTGCCGGTCGTGAAGATGACGGCTGCCGGGTCTTCCGACAGTGTGGGGACCAATTCGCCGCCGCTCCACGGCTCTCCACGGAGTTGGTCCAGCGTGATCCCGTCCCAGAACCACCGGCGCCCGACCGTCACGTTGTAGCGGGCCTTGGGGAAGCGGCCCTGCAACAGGGTCCGCACCAGATGGACCCGCGGGATGGCAATGAACCCTTCCGGCTCGGCGTCGGCCAGGCATCGGATCAGGTTCCGCCGTCCCATGCCCGGGTCGATCAGAATGGCCACCGCCGCCGACTTCAACAGTCCAAAAACCAGGGAGATGAAATCGATGCCGGGTCGAACCAGCAATGCCAGACGAGTTCCCGGCATCACGCCGAATTCGCGCAGTCCCCGGGCGATGCGATCGCTGTCGTGGTCGAGCTCGCGGAAGGTGACCTGCCGGTAGCGCCGCTTGCCAGCTCGATCGCTGCCGTGCGGCTGGGCCACGGCGACCGCGTCGGGAAGGATCTCGGCGAAGGCCGTTAGCCGAGCCGCAACGTTGACCGTTTCATCGGGAGCGGGAGTCGTGGACACGGGTTCCTCGGGGTGAAGGCTGTCGAACTTGCATGTGGCTACCCGTCGACCATCGGTGGGTTGCCCAGGTGGCGGCGCGCTACCGTGACCTGGCCAAGGTGAAGCGCTTCGTGCCATACGGCCGCTTCAAACAGCGACGCCACGTCGGGCATGAATTCCGGGGTGCCGTCGGGGGTCGGTCGGTCCATATCGTCCTCGCTTAAGCCGGCGAGGATTTCCAGCAACGTTTCTCGTTGCTGACGCATGAACGCCAACACCTCCTCCGTGGGGGGGTAGTCTGCCGGATTCGGCGTCGGGCGAGACCCCATGCCGAACATCCGGCGATACTCGTCGGCCACCGCCGTTTTCTCCGGAGCCAACCGCTGAATCAGGAAGTCGTCGACGGTGCCGATGTGACCGACGAACCACAGCGCGTGGTTGGCCTGATCGTGGACCTGATGCGTCCACTGCTCGGGGGTGGTGAACACCGATAGCAGCTTCTCGGTGATCCCGCGGATCGTTGCTAGTTGGCCTTTGAGTCGGGTTCTCACCGACATGGTCGACCTCCGTGGCTTCTTGGGCTCTTGGATGTAGCTTGATGGAACCGAGTTGGAGCCATTCTCACCAAATGTAAGGCAATTTGGCGTCCTGTAAAGGTTCGGCGGCCATCTTCCGCCGGCCACGCGCTGCGATCGGATTTCCCCCACCATTGGCCGGCCCCTTTGACGATTTCCGGGCAACACCGTACAAAGTAGTAGAGACTTCTGGTCGCCTCGTCGCCGGTTTCCGACGAGGGGCCCCCGCAATGGGGACCTGCGAATCTGGTCAGGGACGAAAGTCAGCAGCCATAAGCAGTCATCTCCAGGTGTGGCGGGCCTCTCGTCAGACGCCGGCGAAGCATTATTGACGTCTGCAAAGTCAATGCGCGAGGGCGACCAACAGGAGCCTGGTCCTTCCGGCCTCCCGTTGGTCGGCCTTGATCATTCGCAATGCGGACATCAACGAGTATCTATCCCAGAACGTTTTCTGCTCGCCCGGCTTGCGGGGAAAGCACGATGTCCGCACCCACCGACCGAGTCGAACCCCGGCAGACCGAGTCGGCCAGTGCAGCCCCGGCCGGCTCGGGGCCTCCGGGCCAATATGTGGTCGTTGCCCGGCGCTATCGACCCCAGACGTTCGACGAGTTGATCGGCCAGCAGCACGTCGCCCAGGCGCTGTCCAACGCGATCTCCACCAACCGGGTGGGACACGCGTATCTGTTCACCGGGGCCCGAGGCGTCGGAAAGACGTCGGCCGCGCGCATCCTGGCCAAGGCCCTCAACTGCGAGAACGGCCCCTCGCCGGTCTCCTGCAACCGGTGTGACGTCTGCCGGAGCGTCAGTTCCGGCGAGGACGTCGATGTCCTGGAAATCGACGGCGCCAGCAACCGCGGGATCGACGAAATTCGCCAGTTGCGCCAGAACGTCAACGTCCGACCCAGCCGGGCACGCTTCAAGATCTACATCATCGACGAAGTCCACATGCTCACCCGCGAGGCCTTCAATGCGTTGCTGAAGACCTTGGAAGAGCCTCCGGAGCACGTGAAGTTCATCTTCTGCACGACCGAGCCGACCAAGATCCCGATCACGATCCTGTCGCGGTGCCAGCGGTTCGATTTCGCGGGCATCTTGACCGGGTCGATTGCCCGGCGGCTTGCCCAGATCGTCGAGGCGGAGGGCGTCGAGGCGGATTCCGACGCCTTGGAAGTGCTCGCACGCCGGGCGGCCGGGTCGATGCGAGACAGCCAGTCGCTGCTGGAGCAACTGCTGGCCTTCTCGCCCGGACGGATCACCTTGGACGAAGTCCACGGCATGTTGGGCACCGCCGGCGACCAGCGGCTGACCGAGTTGGCCCGACATCTGGTCGCCCGCGACGCGGCCGCGGCACTGGCCGATCTCGACACGGCGCTAGGCGAGGGCGTCGACGTGGCCCAATTGCTCGAACAGCTCTTCGGCTACTTCCGCGATTGCATGGCGGCAACCGTCGGCTGCCCGGGCGAGTCGTTTCTGTACGCATCGCCCACCGGCTGCGACGAGGTGGTCGAGGCAGGCAGGCAACTGGGACTGAACACCGTGCTGGCGGTGATGCAAATCCTCGATCAGACCCTGGCGCGCTTGCGGTTCAGCACCCAAGGACGCATTCTGGCCGAGCTGGCGCTGGTTCGGATCTGTGCATTGGAGGACCTGGACGAGTTGCCGGCGTTGATCGCCCAATTGCTGTCGGGCGCGCCGCCGGCCGGCAACCCGCAGTCGCACGCCGGTTCGTCGGCGCGTGCATCGGCTGTCTCGGGCAGCGGCTCGGCCCATGCGGCCGCATCGGTATCTGGACCCGCCTCGGGACCCCAAACCGGATCGGCAGCCGGAAGGGCTGCACGCGGTCGCGAAGGACCCAACGTGTCCGACGCCGGGGCATCCGCCACTCGGGAAGACAGCACGCCCCCCCGGGAAAACGCCCCGGTCGTTGCGCTGACACCGGAGACCGCGGTCCAGGTATGGACGCTGGCGCTCGGGAGGCTGTCGGGTATGGTGGTCGATCAGGCGAGGGAATTCGATCACGCGAGCGTGGCCGGCCCGAACCGGATGGTCATCAGTTTCAAGCCAAGGTATGCTTTGGCGAAGTCTTCCTGTGAACGCCCGGACGTGGTGGCCCGATTTGAACGGGCCCTGGCCGAAGTGACCGGGCACACGGTTCGCGTCCAGTTCACGGTGCAAGACGAGGAGTCTGGCGGAGATTCCGGCGGATCGGATTCGGAAGTTGCGCAGGCTCGGGCGACCTCCCCGCATCAGAAGCTGCTGGAGGTCGTGCAACATCCGATGATACGCCGGGCCGGCGAGTTGTTTGGTGCTCAGCCAACCCGGGTCGACGACCCACCTAACCAAGAGTAGACAGGCATGTTCAAAGGACTTTCCAACCTGAGCTCGCTGCTGAAGCAGGCCCAGCAAATCGGCGGCCAGATGCAGAATCTCGGCGAACAGTTGAAAGACCGCCGTGCGACCGGTACGGCCGGCGGCGGCATGGTGGAGATCGAAGTCAACGGGCTGCTGGAGGTGCTGCGTTGCCGGATCGACCAGCAGTTGGTTACCCAGGGCGACCGCGAGATGATCGAGGATCTGGTTGCCGCCGCGATGAATCAGGCGGTGGCCAAGGGAAAGCAGTTGCACACCGATGCCATGAAAGACCTGACCGGCGGCCTGGAGTTGCCCGGACTGCAAGAGGCACTCTCGAAGCTCACCGGTTCCGAGCCGGAGCAGCCGGAGCAATCCACCTGAGGGGCTGTCAAAGCGACAAGTGGGGCATTCTATTGATGGTTGCATTGGGATTGATCAAGGCTGGCCAATGGGAGGCCGGCGACGTCGGGCTCCCGTTGGTCGCGCTCGCGCATTGAGTGTGCAAGCGTCAATAATGGATGGGAGGGCGGGTGCGGCCGCCTTGCGATCCATCACGATCAGTCGCGTGGTGGCCGCCGTTTTGCATGCCTTCTGGTTGCGGAGGACCACGGGTGCCGGAGCTTACCCAATCGGTTATCAAGTTGATCGAGGAATTCGCCAAATTGCCCGGCATCGGCAAGAAGTCGGCCGAGCGTTTGGCGTATCACGTGCTGCGGGTGCACCGCGACGAGGCCATGGCCCTGGCCGACGCCATACGCGGGGTAAAGGAGAACGTGCGGTATTGCCGCAATTGCTATAATTTGGCAGAAGAGGAAGAATGCACAATCTGCCGAGACTCCACGCGCCAGCAGGACGTGCTGTGCGTGGTGGAGCAACCACGGGACTTGATGGCATTGGAACAATCGGGGGTGTATCGCGGACTGTATCATGTGCTTTTGGGCAGAATCGCCCCGCTGGAGGGGATTGGCGCGGAGCACTTGACGATTGACTCCCTGGTGAAGCGCGTTCGCAACGGGTCGTTTGGGGAGGTGATCATGGCGACCAACCCCACGGTGGAAGGCGATGGCACGGCACTGCACATCTCCAATCTGTTGAGCGAGACGTCTGTGCGCATCACCCGGCTTGCCCGTGGTATCACGAGCGGAAGTGTGCTAGAATTCGCTAACAAGGAAATCCTGTCCGACGCCTTGTCTGGCCGTCAGGAATTCTGAAGTCGTATAATGGGATGGAATCCTTAGTCTCTGTCCGCTAATCCTGATTCTCAATGATGCGACTCTCGTTCGGTCAAGACCTCCGAATGGTCCAGAAGCAGGTTCTGGCCCCGCGGATGATCCAGTCGATGGAGATTCTCCAGTTGCCGATCCTGGCGCTCCAGGAGCGGATCGAGCAGGAGATGGAGGAGAATCCAGTCCTGGAGATGCAAGAGGAGGAGCCCGAGTTCGCGGAAGAGTTGTCGGAAGGCGAGGAGCACGTCTCGCCGGACGCTCCCACCGAGGAAGAGCGGGAACTGGTCATCGACGACACGAAGGACAACGAGGACGACTTCGAGCGGCTGATGAAGATGGACGAGGAGTGGCCCGACCACTTCGAGGAACGGACGCGGCCTTCGCGCAACCAGGTGGAGGAAGCCGGCGAGCGGAAGCTCGACGCCATGGCCAACATGACGGCCCGGCCCCAGTCGCTGCAAGACTATCTTCACGATCAGCTCGGATGGTTCGACCTCGACGTGGAGCTGCGGGCGTTGGCCGACCGGATCATCTACAACCTGGACGGCAACGGATACTTGCAGGGGCGGCTGGAGGACATCCTGCCGCCGGACGCCGACAAGGAGCTTCTGACGCTGGCTCGGGAGGCGCTGGCGCTGGTCCAGAAGCTGGATCCGCCGGGCGTGGGTGCCCGCGACCTGCGAGAGTGCCTGTTGCTGCAATTAACGCCCGGCATACCGTTCCACGAACAGCTTCAGACGCTGATCTCCGGCCACCTGGAAGATCTGGAGCACAATCGGTTGCCGGTCATCGCTCGGAAGACCGGCTACTCGATCGAGCTGATTCAGGAGACGCTCGGGGAGTTGCGCAAGCTGAACCCCAAGCCGGGGGCCGACTTCAACGAAGCGTTGGTTCCTCCGGTGATCCCGGATGTGTTCGTCGAGCAAGGCGAAGACGGGCAATACAAGGTCCGTCTGGAGGACGGGCGGACTCCCAGCCTGTTCATCAGCCCGTACTATCGCAAACTCTTCCAGAGCGGCGATGCCAACGAAGAGACGCGCGAGTACATCAAGCGGAAGGTCAACTCGGCCCAATGGCTGATCGAGTCGATCGAACAGCGTCGCAGCACCTTGACCCGCGTATCCCAAGCGATCGTCGATCACCAGACGGAATTCCTCAACAAGGGCCCCGAGTCGATCGAACCGCTGAAGATGCAGCAGATTGCCGACAAGGTCGGCGTCCACGTGACGACGGTCAGCCGGGCCGTGGATGACAAGTGGATCCAGACGCCCCGGGGCATCTTTCCGCTGAAGCGGTTCTTCTGCGGCGGCACCCTCAGCGCCGACGGCGAAGAGGTCGCCTGGGACGCCGTGCGGCTGAAGCTGCAAGAGATCGTCGACGGCGAAGACAAGCAGCACCCCAAAAGCGACGAACAGTTGGTCCAGGATCTGGCCGCCGAGGGCATCACCGTGGCCCGCCGCACCGTGACCAAGTACCGCAAAGCCATGGACATCCCCAGTTCGCGGCAGCGCCGGGAATGGGGTGCGTCGGGCAGCAAGGCAGCGGCTCCGGAGTGACTTCCCGTCGCCGGCCTGGCGACTCATCGCGCATTCAGCGCCTGCCACGCCTGCTGGGGCGTCATCGCGTCGGTCACTTCGAGCGTCTCGATCCGCGCCGCCTGCCCGCGGTAGTGCTCCAGCAACGGAGCCGTCCGCTGGCGAAAAATCGCCAGCTTGGTGCGGATCGCGTCGAGGTCGTCATCGATCCGGCCGACGCGATCGCCGCCGATGTCGCTGCGGATCCGCGCCAGCACGGTCTCGCCGGAACACTGCAGGTCGATCACGGCATCGACGTGCAGCAGGGTTTCGATCGCCCGGGCTTGTCCCACGTGGCGGGGCAGGCCGTTGAGCACGATGCACGTCCGCTGCTCGGCGCCCGCGGCGGCCAGAAAGGACTGGAGGATGCGACCGGCAACGGGGAAGTGCTCGTTCTCCAGCAGCGCGCCGGATTCGAGCACCTCTCGGAGGAACTCGATGTCTTCGCGCGTGACCTGCCGGCTGGGGCAATTTCGGCGGACGATCTCCCGCAGGTTGGCCCCGAAATCGAAGTGCAGGCACTGCCGCCCCCACAGGCCGCGCCGTTGCATGGTCTCTCCCAGCGGTGTCTTGCCCGACCCGGTCGGTCCCAGCAACACGATGGCTCGATGCCGGGCCACAGCCTCCTCCGTCGCGTTTTCCATGCCCGAAGCTCCCGGTACACTCTGCCTGGTCGCGGCCCACAGCGGACCTTTCTGTGTAGCCGAAGCACGGCCGCTTCGCAAGGCCGGGCACTTGTGGGCACCGCGGCACGCGGCTAGACTGTGCTTGCGGAAGGTGGATTCCGGTTCCCCAAGGACTCGCAAGGCGGATGCGCCGATGGCTAAGTACATCCTCGCCCTCGATCAGGGCACGACTTCCAGCCGGGCGATCGTTTTCGGGCACGACGGGCGGATCGTGGCGTCGGCCCAGCAGGAGTTCGAGCAGATCTTGCCGGCGCCCGGGCTGGTCGAGCACGATCCGGAAGCGATCTGGTCGTCGCAAGTGAGCGTGGCGCGCGAGGCACTTGCGCGGGCGTCGCTTGCCGCCGCCGACATCGCGGCGCTGGGCGTGACCAACCAGCGGGAAACGACCATCCTCTGGGACCGCCACACCGGCCGCCCGGTGGCCAATGCGGTCGTCTGGCAAAGTCGGGCCAGCGCCGGCATTTGCGACCGTCTCAAGGCCGACGGCCTGGAAGAGGTCTTCCGGGCCAAGACCGGCCTGGTCGTCGACGCCTATTTCTCCGGAACGAAGATCAAGCACTTGCTGGACACGCACGAGGGGCTCCGCCGCCGGGCCGAGAAGGGCGAGATCCTCTTCGGCACCGTGGACACGTGGCTCATCTGGCGGCTCAGCGGCGGCACGCGACACGTGACCGACTACAGCAACGCCAGCCGCACGCTGATCTACAACATCCACACGCTCGACTGGGACGACGAGCTGCTGAAGTTGCTCGACATTCCCCGCGCCATGCTGCCCGAGGCGCGACCCTCCAGCGAAGTCTACGCCCAGACGTCCGACCAGTGGTTCGGCGGCCCCATCCCGATCGGCGGCGACGCCGGCGACCAGCAGGCGGCCACGTTCGGCCAGGGGTGTTTCCAGCCGGGCGAGGCCAAGAACACGTACGGCACCGGCTGCTTCCTGCTGCTGAACACGGGCCAGCGGCCGGTCCGCTCGAAGAACAACCTGCTGACGACCATCGGCTGGGCGCTGGGCGACGAAGTGACGTACTGCCTGGAGGGCTCGGTCTTCGTGGCCGGGGCGGTGGTGCAATGGTTGCGTGACGGGTTGGGCCTGATCCGGAGTTCGGCCGAGGTGGAGCGGTTGGCCGCCACCGTGCCCGACTCGGGCGGTGTCTATTTCGTGCCGGCCTTTGTCGGCCTGGGGGCGCCGCACTGGGACCCCTACGCGCGCGGCACGGTGCTGGGAATCACGCGGGGAACCACCGCCGGCCACCTCGCCCGAGCGGCCGTCGAATCGATGGCCTTTCAAACGTGCGACTTGATTGACGCCATGCAGAAAGACGCCGACGTGAAGCTGACTGCGTTGAAGGTCGACGGCGGAGCGTCGCTGAACGACCCGCTGATGCAATTCCAGGCCGATCTGCTCGGCGTGCGGGTGCGTCGTCCGCAGGTAGCGGAAACGACGGCGCTGGGCGCGGCTTACCTGGCCGGACTGGCAGTCGGCTACTGGCCGGACACCGCCGAGGTGGCCCGCAACTGGATCCTCGATCGCGAATTCCAGCCCGCCATGGAGGCCCCGCATCGCGACAAGCTCCGCGGCCGGTGGCGCGACGCCTTGGCCCGCGCGCTCGATTGGGAAGAACACGGAGCGGGAGCGACCTAGAATTCAGGTGTGGGTCGTTGACGCGACTTGGCCGGGAGCCCGGGAATGCTGGAACTGATCGATCTTGACAAGCGAATTCCTAAGTCGGTCTACCAGCAGGCCTTCCCCGAGCTGGAGACCCAGTTGGGAGCATGCCAACGGGCCGCGCGCGCCGCCGGCGTTCCCGTGGTAATCGTCTTCGAGGGCTGGGACGCCGCCGGCAAGGGGACGCTGATCAACCGCCTGACGCAAGCCCTCGATCCCCGCGGCTTCAAGGTCCACCCGATCAGCGCGCCCAATGAGCCGCAGCGGCTCCGACCCTGGATGTGGCGATTCTGGAAGGCCTTGCCCGCCGCAGGGTCCTTCGCCATCTTCGACCGCTCGTGGTACGGGCGGGTGTTGCTGGAGCGCGTCGAAGAGCTGACGCCGAAGCGAGAATGGAGACAGGCATACCAGGACATCGATGAGTTTGAGCAGCAACTGGCCGATGCGGGCACCGTGATCGTCAAGTTCTGGCTCCATATCGGCAAGCAAGAGCAGAAACGCCGCTTCCAACAGATCAGGGAAAACCCGGCCACGGCCTGGAAGGTGGGCAAGGAAGAGCGGAAACACCACAAGCAGTACGAACAGTGGCTGGCAGCGGTCGAGGAGATGCTCGAACGTACCGCGACGGCCTACGCGCCGTGGACCGTGGTCGAGGCTACCCAGGGACGCTACGCCCGCGTGAAGGTGTTCGAGACGATCCTCCAGGCCGTCGAGAGCGAACTCGCCCGTCGTCAGGCCGCTCCAAAGGCCGAGCCGAAGCCGATGGCCGTGCCGGCCGATTCGCCTACCCGCAGGCAGACACTTCTCGACCGGGTGGACTTGAGCCTTGCGCTGGAGCGCGACGAATACGAGAAGCAGTTGAAGGAGCTTCAAGAGCGCCTGTTCCACTTGGAGCACGATCTCTACGTGGCCCGAGTCCCGGCGGTCATCGTCTACGAGGGTTCCGACGCGGGTGGCAAGGGCGGCAATATCAAGCGGCTGACGCGCGGGTTGGATCCCCGGGGCTACGAAGTCGTTCCCGTCGGTCCGCCCACGACGCAGGAGAAAGCCCGCCACTATCTCTGGCGTTTCTGGCGCGACGTTCCCAAGGCGGGGCATATCACGATCTTCGACCGTTCGTGGTACGGCCGCGTCCTGGTCGAGCGGGTCGAGGGCTTCTGTACCGAGGACGAGTGGAAGCGGGCTTACCGTGAGATCAACGAGTTCGAACGCCAACTGGTCGACTTCGGCACGGCCTTCGTCAAGTTCTGGCTCCACATCGACCAAGAGGAGCAACTCCGCCGTTTCGAGGCCCGCAAACAAGACCCGCACAAGCAGTGGAAGATCACCGACGAAGACTGGCGCAACCGGGAGAAGCGAGGCCAATACGAGGTGGCGGTGGTCGACATGCTCCGCCGCACCAGCACCACCTACGCGCCCTGGACGATTCTGGAGGCCAATTGCAAGCTCTACGCCCGTATCAAGGCGCTGCGCACCGTGGCTGAAGTCCTGGAAAACGCCTTGAAGAAAGCGTAGTGCCCTATGCGACGCGTCAACCTGGACCAGTCACGGGCAGATCAGGCCGCGCGGTGGGCCGACGACCGGCTGGACGTGCTGGTGGTCGGCGGCGGGATCGTCGGTGCCGGAATCGCCCGCGACGCCGCCATGCGCGGCCTCCGCACCGGGCTGGTCGATCAGCACGACCTGGCCTTCGGCACCAGCAGCCGATCGAGCCGGCTGCTGCACGGCGGGCTGCGCTACCTGGCCCAAGGACGCATCGGCCTGGTTCGCGAGGCCAGCCGGGAGAAGATGACGCTGCATCGCATCGCTTGCCATCTGTCCCAGCCGCTGCCCTTCGCTTTTCCCACGTACCGCCGCACCCGCTGGCCGTTGTGGCAACTGCGGATTGGGGTGAAACTGTACGATTGGCTCTGTGGAGCGCGAAATCTCGGCCCGTCGCAGGCGCTGACACCCGAGGAAGTCGCCGAGCGATTTCCCGGGATCAACCCGCACGGCCTGACGGGCGCCGTCCGGTACTTCGACGGCCTGACGAACGATTCCCGCCTGGTGCTCGACACGCTCCGTTCGGCCGCCCGACAGGGAGCGATCGTCTCCAACTACACGCGTGTGGAGGACGCTCTGCCTTGCCCAAGCGGATGGACGTGCCATCTGCGCGACGTCCGGACCGATCGCCCCGGGCAGCTCGTCGCCCGATCGGTCGTCAACGCCACCGGCCCCTGGGCCCAGTCGCTGCCGCAGAGCACCATCCGCCTGCGATTGACCAAGGGCGTCCACCTGGTGATCGACAGCCGGCGACTGCCGGTCCCCGACGCGGTGGTCATCACCCAGAAGGATCGCATCCTGTTTGCGATTCCCTGGGGCCAGCGGGTCATTCTCGGCACGACCGACACCGACTACGACGGACCGATCGAAGACGTTGCCACGGAACCGGACGACGTCGGCTACATCCTCCAGGTGGCCAACACGGCGTTTCCCTCGGCTGCCCTGCGCGAAACGGACGTCATCAGCACCTGGGCCGGCCTGCGACCGTTGATCGACTCCGGCCGCGGCGGTCCCTCCGACATTTCCCGCGCACACGAAATCCGCCTTTCCGACTCCGGCTGGCTCGACGTGGCCGGAGGCAAGCTGACGACCTATCGCCTGATCGCCGAGCAGGCCGTGGATCGGCTCGTCCAATACCTGGGCCACCACGGCCCGCCATGCCGCACGGCGCAGCAGCCGTTGTTGGAGCCGGAAGAGGTGCAGGGCGTCAGCGGCGTCTTGCCGCCGGAGGTCACCGCGGAAGCCGTGGAGCACTACTGCGCCGGCGAATGGGCGGTCCACCTCGACGACGTCATGATTCGCCGCACGGGCTGGTACTACTACCTCCCCGACGTCGAGTCGGTCGCCCGGCAGGTGGCCGGCTGGATGGCCGAAATCTTCGGATGGGACCAGTCCCGGCAGGAGGCCGAACTGGCGCGAATCGCCTGCAAAAGGCCCGAGGGGTCGTAGTGCCCCGATTCATCGGGACTGATACCACGATCATGGCGTGGACTTCGCGGCCCGGCAACGGCTCCGTCGTTGCTCGCCGGCTGCAGCGAATCAGCAGCAGACACCTTCCGAACGCAAAGGCGCGCCGTGTTGCGACGCGGCCGCCGGGGGCTTCTGGAGGACGTACGTCAGGTTGCTGTGGTCGTAGGCCAGCCGCCCGAACGAGCAGACGTGCAGTAGCCGGACCAGCGCGCGGATCGGGAACGAGAATACCCCCACTTCGTTGACGTAGTAGTTCGAGCCGTACTCGGCCCGGACGGCCAGCCCGCGCCGACGGCACCACCGGCGAATCCCGCCTCGCGAGACGACCCGGTCATACACGGTGGGAAAGGGACCGACTCCTGGTTGGCCGGCTTCGCGGAATCCGACCACGAACCTCTTATAGAGAATATGCACCCACAGCGGCGTGATTCGCGTGAGGAATCCGTATACGGAATTCCTGTCCGGAACTCTCAAGACCAGAAGGCCACCCGGTTTCAGCCAGCGCCAGAAGTTGTCCAACACGCGTTCGGCGTCGGGAATGTGTTCCAGCACGTAGGAATTGTAGATGACGTCGTAGTGGCTCTCCGCCAACTCGACCGTCCGCAGATCGCCTACGACGGCCACGTCGAGATCCTTGCGCTGTTCGGTTCGGATCCGCAGTGCGTCTTCGTCGACGTCCACGCCGGTGAGCTTGTAGGGGACATCCTGAAGATCCAGGTCCCACGCGCATCCACATCCGGCCTCCAGGATGTTCAGCGTCTGTTCTTCCGAGGCCGTCCGCCGAACGTGACCGGCAACGATCTCAAACTCCGTGTCCCAGTTTTCGATGTGTTGAAGCCGCGTCTGTGTGTGGCGAGACTCGCTCATTCGGCTGCTCCTGCTCGTTTCGAAGTGGTTTGCCAGTCGGGCTGTCCTGCCGTCGCGTTGCCCCGTGGATGCACGTTGAGCAAGACAACGGTCCCCATCGGATTCAGCCACGGCAAATGGAATGCACAATCTGCGCCATTCACCGGGAGAACTCGCAACCCGTGCTGCCATAGCGACTTGCGCCAGGCGAAGCAGAGACCGATGGGGGGCGAAACGTCACCAGCCGGCCCCCGTGCGTTGCCCCGAGGCATCGCGGCGGCGAGCGAATCGGGTGTGGTGCGGGCAAGTGGCGACACGACGCGGGTCCAGGCTGCACCCACGGGAGTCTCGGGCAGGCGACCTGATGTCGGCCTCCGATGCGTCTTAGGTGCAAGAATGCTGTCTTGTCGGGGGGTTGTCCAGGGCAAGCTGCGGCGAACACTTCTCTTGAGGATGTGGCGCCGCCGGGCGCCCCAGTTTCGATGGCCAGCAAAGGAACCGCCTGATGGTCTTCCCGACAGCTTCCCTCTTGCTCTTTCTGATTCTCCTATTGCCGCTTGCCATGGTGTTTGGATGCCGGCGCACGGACGCATCGGCAGAAGGGAGCGCCACGGCCGCCGAACAACCGCCCGCAGACGCCCGCGCGGAACCAGCAAGGATGACCCCGGCGGAGACGACCCAAGGCGGCAAACCGAATCGCCTGGCCGGCGAGACCAGTTTGTACCTGTTGATGCACGCGCACAATCCCGTCGACTGGTATCCCTGGTGCGAGGAGGCCTTGGCCAAGGCTGAGAGGGAAGGCAAGCTGATCTTTCTGTCGATCGGCTACGCGAGCTGCTATTGGTGCCATGTCATGGAACGCGAGTCGTTCATGGACGCCGAAGTGGCCGTCGCGCTGAACAAGGACTTCGTTTGTATCAAGGTCGATCGGGAAGAGAGGCCGGAGCTCGACGAGATCTACATGACGGCCTTGCAGGTCTACTACCGTCTGATTGGCTCGCCCCAAGGCGGAGGCTGGCCCATGACGATGTTGCTTACACCCGATGCCAGGCCCGTGATGGGCGGCACCTACTTCCCTCCCCGCGACACAAGCGGCCGGACCGGCCTGCTGAGCGTGCTGAGGATCGCCCAGCAGGCGTGGCACGAAAAGCCGGAAAAACTGCAAGAGAACGCGAGGCTGCTGGCCGCGCTGGTCAAGCAGCAATTGCAGCACCAGCCCGCCGGGGAAAAGGTCCCCCTGACCTCCACGCTCGTCGAAGGCGTATTGCCCGCCTTGGCCAAACGATTCGATTCCCAGTTTGGCGGCTTTGGCTATAGCCCCACCAACCCGCACCGCCCTAAGTTTCCCGAGCCCGCGAACCTCGCGTTTCTGCTCGATTGTGCCCGAGAGGATCCGGAAACGGACTCGGGCGGGCGGCGCGCCGAGACGATGCTGATCGTCACGCTGGAGAAGATGGCGGCCGGCGGCATTCGCGACCATCTCGGAGGCGGATTCCACCGATACAGCACGGATCGCTATTGGGAGATTCCCCACTTCGAGAAAATGCTTTACGACAATGCCCAACTCGCCTCGCTCTACGCAGAAGCCCACCTGCTGACCGGTCGGCCCGACTTTCGCCGCATCGCCGAGGAGACGCTTGATTTCGTCCTCCGTGAGATGACCGGCGCGGAGGGGAACTTCTACTCGGCCATCGACGCCGAAACCGACGGCGAAGAAGGGCAATTCTACGTCTGGCGCCGAGAGGAGTTGTCCGAAGCGCTCGATGCCGACCAGTTCCGACTGCTGGCCGACGTGTATGGGGTCGGTGGAGAAGGGAATCTCGAAGGCCGCCGCGTGCTGCAACTGCCGCGACCGTTCGCCGAGGCAGCCCAATCGCACGACACGTCCGAAGAGCAACTGCACCAACGGCTGATCCCGATCCGAGAGAAGCTGTGGGACGTGCGAAACCGGCGAAAACGCCCCTTGACCGACACCAAGACGTTGACCTCGTGGAACGGTCTGATGATTCGGGGCTTCGCCGATGCCGGACGCCTCCTGGCTGAGCCGAAGTACACGCAAGCGGCCGAAAAGGCGGCCGTGTTTATCCTCGACAAGCTGCGCACTGCGGAAGGGCGTCTGATGCGGACGCTCGGCGATGGCCGGTCACGCCGCAATGCCTATCTCGACGACTACGCCTTCCTGGCCGACGGGCTGATCGCCTTGCACCGGGCCACCGGTGGCCGGCGGTGGCTCGAAGAGGCCGACCGGCTGACCACCGAACAGATCCGACTGTTCGCGGACGAGCAACGCGGGGGGTTCTTTTTCACCTCCGACGATCACCAGGCGTTGCTGGCGCGGAGCAAGGACCCAACCGATTCCGCCCTCCCTTCCGGCAATGCGGTCTCCGCCGCCAATCTGGTCTATCTGGCCGGAGAGTTGGACAAGCCGGAATACCTCGACCGCGCTCGGCGGACGATCGAGACGTTCGCCGCGTTGCTGCAACAGTCGCCGGCCGCCATGCCGCGCATGGCCGTGTCGGCAGCCTCGCTGCTGCGGGCAGAGGCACAAGGGGCCGAATAGGCCGGGTCGTCCCGCGAGGTCACAGCCCACGGAGGCAGCCGGGCGGGGGCGACCGGCCGGATGGGGATTCGACCCTGGCCCGGGAGATTGCAGCGAATTTGACGCGAGGGGAAACGCGACCTATATTTCCAGTTAGAGAGTTTTCCTTGCCTTCGAGAGTTGTGGCCTCTCCGTACGGCTGTCCACGAGCCTGCAAGATACGCACGCGGCTGGTGGAATCGTGCGGCCGTCGCACGCGGGCAGGAACACGTCAAATCACTTTTCTGCTGTTCTTCGGGGAGACTGTCATCATGTGCCTTTCCGCTATCCGTATGCGCCGTGGGCCGCTGCAATGGTTGTTGGTGTTGGGGCTGCTGGCCGTTTCGGCCGGCACGGCGCAAGCCGAGACACCGCAGATTGTTCGCGTCGAAGAAGACTGGGAGCTGGTGGTCAACACCCCGGAGCCCCAAAGCTTCGCGCCGCAAGTATCGTGCGTGATGTCTCCCCGGGGAGACATCGATGGATTGCACGCCGCGTTGGAACTGAATGTCCAAAGCCTGCTGACCTTCCTGGCCGGCGGAGTCCAACTCCAGTTGTGGCACGGCGAGACCCCGCTAAACGACAGGAAGTTCCCCAGCGACAGCGTGATGTCGCAGCCGGGCGAAACGGTCACATGGACGCAGACGATGCAGGTCGCCAACGGGGTGATCACGTTCGAGGTCATCAACGGCTCGTCGCAGACCTGGGGTAACTTCGGCGGCCAAGGATACCTGAAGGTCTTCCTCAACACCGATCTGAGCAACCTGAACGGTTACGATCCGGCGGTGTCGGTGGCCAATTCCGGCATCAACTACGCGGCCAACCGGGTCGACTCGCTGATCCTGAAGAAGATCCGCGTGTACGACTCCAACGGAAACGTCGTGGAGCACTCGACACCGATCGTCGTCCATCCGCCCCAGCAGTAGAAAGATGCAAACACCTGATCCGCCTCGCCGGATCTGCTGACTCGATAAAGGAGGCATGCTCATGCTCGTTCACCACCGCCGCCGGAGCCGATCGGGCAACGTCCTGGTGTTAACTGCATTCCTGATGGTCGTGCTGTTCGGCCTGCTGACGTTTGCGATCGATATGGGATACCTGCAGGTCATCCGCTCGCAATTGCAGACGTCGGCGGACGCCACGGCGCTGGCGGCCGCCTGGGATCTGATCGACGAAGGAGTCATGACCGGTGCCGCCGACCCGAACGGCGCCATCGCCGAGGCGGAGGCTTCGGCCGGAGAATACGCCTCGCTGAATCTCGTTGGTGGTATCGCACCGGCTCTGGCCGAAGACGACATCACGATCGGCCATATCGCGGATCCGGCAAACCTCAACATGACCTTCACCAATCCGTCGTTGTTCAATGCCGTCCAGGTGCGCGTCCGTCGAAGCCCTCAGCAGAACGGCGACATAGCGCTGTTCTTCGCCAAGGTGCTGGGATTCAACCGGGCCTCGATGCAGGCCGAAGCCACCGCCATGTTTCTGGCCAACACGTCCGGCTTCACGACCCCCTCGTCCGGCGGGGCCCTCGAGATCCTGCCCTTCGCGCTGGATATGGAAACCTGGAACTCCCTGATGGCCAGGACCACGGGCGACGACAATTTCGCTTGGGATCCGGACTCGGAAACCGTCAGCAGTGGAACCGACAACGTCTTGGAGGTCAATCTCTTTCCCCAAGACACCGGGTCTCCCGGAAACCGCGGCACCGTCGATATCGGCAACACGAACAACGCCGTGCCGGATATCCGCCGGCAGATCCTCTACGGCATCAGCGAAGCCGACCTGGTCCCGCATGGCGGAAGCCTTGAGTTCGACGCCAACGGCCAACTGTTCCTCAACGGAGACACCGGCATCAGTGCCGGCGTGAAATCCCAACTCGAACAGATCATCGGACAACCGAGGATGATCCCGCTGTTTACCGCGGTCAGCGGCAACGGCAACAATGCCACCTATACGATCGAGGCGTTTGCCGGAATCCGGCTGGTCGAAGTCTGTCTGACGGGAAGCAGCAAAAAGACAAAACGCGTGATGATTCAGCCGGCCGAATTCGAAGCGGACGGAATGCTCCCTCCCAACGGCACAGCCCCAAAAAGCTATTTCATCCATACGCCAGTCTATCTCGTCCGGTAGCACGATGTTCGCCCCATCCTGCCGCCTCGTCGCGTGACGACGCCCTTGTGCCTCGTCGCGTACGGTCGGGCGTTCCGCATCCCCGCGTCGTTGCATCTCATGTCGCGACAGCGGATCCCCACTGAACGATGCGGAACGTCCGACCCTTGTGCCTTCAACACGGAGCTGGCCCGCCGAACCGTGCAGATGCCTCCCTGATTCTTCCCCACTCTTTTCATCTTCGCTACA
The DNA here is from genome assembly GCA_016935315.1 of Pirellulales bacterium. GTDB lineage: Bacteria > Planctomycetota > Planctomycetia > Pirellulales > Thermoguttaceae > JAFGRD01. The sequence continues at coordinate 43,980 of JAFGRD010000047.1, read as the reverse complement.
GCGCCCTGCCGCTGCTCTTGATGCTGAACCCCCCAGCATTCCTCGTCCCTCGCTGTTGCCACGCTTTTCCGAAGCGACATGCAGTGGTATCGACTCTCGACGGAAAACGCTCTTTCCGCAGCCTGCCGAAGACACTAAACTCCCCCCCGCCAACCGGACCTGCCGGAAATGTCTCTTACGAGTCCGCAGCGTTGGGAGAGATCCTATGCCCGCTTCATCCGACCAAGCCGTGCGCCCCCGACTAACGGTGGCCATGATCGTTCGCGACGAACAGGAGGTGTTGGCCGACTCGCTGAGAAGCGTCCGCTCGATCGCCGATGAAATCGTCGTTTTGGACACCGGCTCGACCGACCGAACCGTAGCGATTGCCGAACAGCACGGCGTCCGGGTGAGCCGGACGGACTGGAGCAGTGATTTCTCGGCTGCCCGAAACTGTTGCCTTTGCACCGCCGAAGGCGACTGGATCCTTTGGCTTGACGCTGGAGAGACCCTCCAGCAGGCATCGGCCGAAGAGGTGCGCGGGTTCGTCGACCTTCAGGCCGATGCGACGAAGGCCTACCTGATGATGCTCGAGGTGGCTGCGGCCGACGCAGCCGCTTCGGCCGAACAGACGATGCAGCTTCGGCTGATCCCCAACCGGCGCGACCTTCGCTTCAGCGGCCGCGTGCGCGAGACGCTGCAGCCGTCGATCGAGGCCGCTGGCCTGGAGACCGACGCCGCACCGGGGCGTATCTTCTGTCACGCGCGTCGCAACGATCCGGCCCGAAAGGTCCTGATTGCCCAACGTGATCTGGAACTGGCAAAGCTGGAACTGGAGGAAACCGACGGCGACCCGGCGGCCCGGCTGTGGCTGGCCATGGGCGAAGCCTACGGCAACCTGTCTGCCCGCGACCAGGCCCGGCAAGCCTATCGCCGGGTGATCGCTTCGGTCCCGCCGGCCTCGACCGAGATGCTGGAGGCCTACTACGGCCTGTTGGCCACCTACGACGGCGACCCGTTCTGCCGCGAAGCCCAGTTGAGCACGTGCGTCGAGGCGCTGGAGGTCTTTCCCTTCGATGCCCAGTTGCTGCTGGCGATGGGCAACTACCTGCAGACCGCAAATCGCCTGGATCTGGCCACCCGGTCGTTTGAAACCGCGGTCCGATACGGCCAGGTGGACCTGGGAATCTGGCACATGAGCGAGCTGACCGAGGTGGCCGCCGATTGTCTGGCGATCATCCTCCAAATCCAAGGCCGCAACGTCGAGGCGCTCCGCGTCCTGGAAGACGCCCGACAACGATGTCCGGATTCGATTCGGCTCGGACGCCGGCTGCTGGATCTGTACGTCCGGCAGGATCTCTGCGACGAAGCCGTCGAGCTGGCGGATCAGCTCTCGACCCATCCCGACGAACGCGAGCCGCTGCACGACGCGGTTCGGGGCGCCTGCAAGGCCGCCACCAAGGACTGGACGGCCGCACTGGGATACCTGCAAAGCGCCTACGCGGCCGGTTGCACCGACCCGATCTGCCTGCGTTGGCTCTCGGTCACTCTGCTGTCGAACGGACGCGTGGAGGCCGCCCGGCCCGTCTTGGCCGAGTGGCAGCAGGTCGAGCCGACCGACATGGAGCTGCGGGCCTATCTGGCGGCCGTCGTCCAACGCGACGAGGCGGTTGCCTGCGAGGAGCCCTCCGAGCAGGAGACCGCAGCGGACAGCCTGGGGCGTTGGTATCGCGTCGATCCGGCGGACTGGATTCCGGGGACGGCCACGCCGATCTTCCCCATTGTCAGCCAGACTTCTTCCGACGAAGTGGACGAAGCGGTGGTCCGTCGCGAAGGCTAGTGTTTCCGGCCTGGCGGGGCGGGAATCGCAGCGTTTGGGCGTCTGTGGGCTGTCGCGGCTTGCCGTGCTTGGCCATCGGGCCGCAGGAGTGTCCGACCGGGCGTCGATGCCCCACTGCTTTGCCACCGCCGCCCCACCGGAGAGTTATAGCAGAGGTGCTCCCCTTTGGTCCCAGCACGCCCCGGACCGGCCGGGCGCGCGTTTCCATCGGCAGAGCCCAAGAAACAGTGCCGAATGCGAGGTTGACACGCTGGGGAATGTCGGCTAACAATTCGACGCGGACCCCGTGCGGGTTGCACGCGACGGGAATGCATCGTCGGACGGTCCCGATTTTTCGATCTGTATTTCTTTGCGTCCTTTTGACTGGTGAGGATGGAAACATGACGCTTCAACTCGACCTTGCGAAACGGCCCGTCACCGAGTCGGACCATGACTTCTTGCCGAAATCGGCGGCCGAGCTGTTGCCCGGCACGTGCGTCGCCCAAGACGACGACTTCGACGACTTCGATGACGACGACTTCGACGACGACTTCGACGACGACTTCGACGACGACTTCGACGATGACTTCGACGACGACGACTTCGACGACGATGAAGACGATAGCGATCTGGATGAGGATGAGGACGACGAGTTGGACGACCTCTAGCAGCCCGCCCAGCGAAGGTCCAGTCAGACCGGGCCCTGGGCTACGGGAGCGGCGATCGCAACACCCGAAACAATGCAGCCTTGCCGGAGGGAGTATTCATGCACGAACTTGCCGCGCAGATTGCGCAGGCCGCCGACGTCATCCGCCAACACTGGCCGGGGAAGCCTCGAGTAGGGATCATCCTGGGAACCGGATTGGGCAGCGTCGCCAAGCAGATTGACACGGAGGCGTCGCTGGACTACCAGATGATTCCTCACTTTCCCCAGTCGACGGCCGTCGGCCACGCGGGCCAACTCGTCTGCGGCAAGTTGCAGGGTGTGTCGGTTGTCGCCATGGAGGGCCGCTTCCACGCTTACGAAGGGTACACGCACCGGCAGATCACCTTCCCGGTGCGGGTGATGAGGGCGCTGGGCGCCGGGCTGCTGATCGTCTCGAACGCCTGCGGGGGAATGAACCCTCGGTACGCCCAGGGCGACATCATGGTCATCGAGGACCACATCAACCTGATGAACGGCAACCCGTTGATCGGCGTGAACGACGACGGTTTGGGGCCCCGGTTCCCCGACATGTGCGCCCCGTACGATCCGGTGCTGATCGATCGCGCGCTGGAGATAGCCCGGCGGGAGAATTTCGCCGCCCACAAGGGTGTCTACGTGGCCGTGACCGGACCGAACCTCGAGACCCGCGCGGAATACCGTTTCCTGCGCGCCATCGGGGCGGACGTGGTGGGGATGTCGACCGTGCCGGAGGTCATCGCGGCGGTCCATGCGGGCATGCGCGTGTTGGGGCTTTCGATCGTCACGGACCTCTGTCTTCCCGATGCGCTGAAGCCGGCCGACATCCACGAAATCATCGCCACGGCCGCCACGGCCGAGCCCAAGCTGGCCAAGCTCGTCCTGGGTGTTCTGGCGATGGAGGCCGCCGCCGCGTGACGCCTCGGGCTGTTTCAGCGCTGCAAGCCCACGAACGGATTGGAGCGCTTCTCCTGGCCCACGGTGGTTCGTGAGCCGTGGCCCGACAACAGCAGCGTTTCGTCGGGCAAGGTAAACAGCTTCGAATGGATCGACTCGACCAGTTGCCTGCCGTCGCCGTCGGGAAAGTCGGTTCGGCCGATGCTGCCCGCCATGATCAGGTCGCCCACGAACACGACCGGCGGATCGTGATCCTCCACGAGATAGGCGACATGCCCTCTCGAGTGGCCGGGAACAAGCAGCACGGTCAGGTCCAGCCCCGCCGCCGAGTACGTTTCGCCGTCCTCGACGGTGATGTCGGCCGGCGGGCTGACGACCGCCATATCGACCATGGTTGACAGATTCGCCCGCGCGTCGGTCAGCTTGGCGGCCTCGCCCGAGCCAATCACCAGCGGGCAATCGGGCCAGCGTTGTTTCAGGGTCGCATTGCCGGCGATGTGGTCGAGATGGCCGTGCGTGTTTAGAATGGCTGCGGGAACCAGTCCCTGCTCGTCGAGGAACTCGATGATCTTGTGCGGCTCCAACCCCGGATCGACAACCAGACAGTCGTTTCTTCCCTCAAGTCGGGCGACGTAGCAGTTCTCTCCGAAAGGCACGGAAAAGATCGTGTTGACCTGGAGTTCGGGCTGCTTCACAAACTGATCTCCCCACGGGGCAGGAAACTGGGTAAGTTATGACGATTGGCGGCGACATTTCGGCAGGGCACATCGCAACGGTTGGGCAAGGAACCCTTCAGTCGCGAAACATTGTAATCCCCTCGTGCAGAATTTGCGATAAGGTCGAGGAGGGAAGCTCGCAACTGCAGGGGATTTTCTACCCATGGCTCGCCAAAAACGCGTCTTTAGCGGGTCTCTTGGGGGGTGCCCCCGACGCTCAGCGCCAAAAACACGAGTTGGCACGCATTATGCACTATCCGCGTCCACTTGCCCCAGAACACACAAGGACGAACGAGGCACCGCAGCCGCCCGAGCGGCAGCTGAATCCAGCTTCTGACGCAGACACTCATCAGGGAGGGTTTTCGATGGTTCTAGCCAACTCGTTTCGTCGCAGTCGGCTGACGGCAATGCTCACGGCTCTGCTGTTGGCGACCTTGCTGTTCTACTCGGTCAAGGCCCACGGGCAGGTCGGTCCCGTGCCCACGGGGCCCAGGCCGCCCGGCCCCATGCCCGGCCCACAGCCGAGAGCCTCGCTGCAACCCCCCCCATTCCAGGGAATCCGGCTGGCAGACCGAATGACCTCGATCCAGCCGCCCGGCCCGACGCAACCGGGCGTTGCCCAGCCGCCGGAGCACCCTTTGATGCCTGCGCTGCGTTGGGCCTATACGGGTTTGGAGAACATCGAGAAGATCCAGGACTACTCGGCCACGCTGGTCAAGCGCGAGCGGCTCGACGGCAAGGTCGGCGAGACCGAATACATGTTCGTCAAAGTGCGGCACAAGCCCTTCAGCGTCTATCTCTATTTCCTCGGCCCGCCGGCGTTGAAAGGCCGCGAGGTGATCTACATCGACGGCCAGAACAACGGCAACTTGTGGGCCCATACGACGGGCATCCAGGACAAGTTGGTGGGCACGATTTCGCTGAAGCCCAACGGCGTGATCGCCATGCGCGGGCAACGCTATCCGCTGACCGAGTTGGGGATCCTCAACCTGGTTCGCCGGCTGATCGACGTGGCCGAGCAGGACGTAAAGTACGGCGAGTGCGAGGTGAATTACTTCAAGGGCGTGAAGATCAACGATCGCACGTGCACCTGCATCCAGGTGGTCCACCCGTACCCGCGGCGCAACTTCCTGTTCCACCTGGCGAGGATCTTCGTCGACGACGAGTTGAACGTGGCCATCCGCTACGAGTCACACAGTTGGCCTCCCCAGGCCAGCGGTCGTCCGGAGTTGATCGAGGAGTACACCTACTTGAACCTGAAGTTGAATAACGGCTTCACCGACCGCGATTTCGACACGCGCAACCCGGACTATCAGTTCCGGTAGTTACACTCCCTGGGGGCCCTGGCGATGCCGAACGAACGGCAACCGGCCGATGCGCCGGCCGACGGCGGCCCGGCCCAGCCGCAAATGCCCCGGCCCCGGACGGCTCGACGACACATCGCGTGGCGCGTCGCCCGCTTGGCGCTGATCCCGCTGGTGGCCTATCTGCTGGTCGTCGTGTTGATGATGCTGTTTGAAGAATCATTCATTTTCTTCCCCTCCCGCTTCCCCGAGGGGAACTGGAACCCGCCCGGGCTCGATTTCGAAGGCGTCTTCTTCGAGGCCGACGACGGGACGACGCTGCACGGCTGGTACGTGCCGCACGATCGGCCCCGCGCCGCCGTGCTCTACTGCCACGGAAATGCCGGGAACATCACGCATCGGGCAGATATCCTGCACGTCCTGCACGACCGCGTGGGCGTGTCGGTGTTCATCTTCGACTACCGCGGTTACGGACGCAGCCGCGGCGAGCCCAACGAGGCGAGCGTGCTGGCCGATGCCCGGGCCGCGCGCCAGTGGCTTGCCGACCGGGAAGCCATCGAGCAGACCGATGTTGTGTTGATGGGGCGTTCGCTGGGTGGTGGCGTGGCGGTCGATCTGGCCGCCCGTGACGGAGCCCGGGCGCTGGTCTTGGAGAGCACGTTCAGCTCCATGCCCGACGTGGCCGCCCACCACTACCCCTGGCTCCCGGTTCGGTGGATGATGCGGACTCGCTTCGATTCGGCGGCCAAGATCGCGTCCTATCACGGCCCGCTGCTGCAAAGCCACGGCGAGGCCGACACGATCGTCCCCTTCGAGTCGGGGCGCCGGCTGTTCGAGGCGGCCAACGAGCCCAAGCAGTTCGTCACGTTGCCGGGGCTCGGCCACAACGACTCCCTGCCCCGAAGCTACTACGATCAACTGACCGCGTTTCTCGGCGAACCGCCCGAACCGGCCGAAAAGGACGAGGGGTTCCTGGAGACCGTCGAAAACTCGCTGGTCTTCGTTCCCGCCCGCTATCCCCAGGGCGATTGGCATCCGGCGGGCTTGCGTTTCGAGGACGCCTGGTTCCGTGCCGCCGACGGCACCAAGCTGCACGGCTGGTACGTGCCGCGGCAAGACCCGCTCGGCGTCGTGCTGTTCTGCCACGGCAACGGCGATAACGTCAGCTACACGGCCGACCTGCTGAGGGTCTTACACAAGCAAGTCGGAGTCTCGGTGCTGGCGTTCGACTACCGCGGCTTCGGACGCAGCGAAGGAACACCCGACGAACCAGGCGTTCTGGCCGACGCACGGGCCGCCCGGGCGTGGCTGGCCGAGCGGGCAAACGTGGCGGAGAAGGAAATCGTGTTGATGGGCCATTCGCTCGGGGGCGCCGTGGCGGTCGATCTGGCGGCCAAGGACGGGGCCCGGGCGCTGGTGCTGGACGGCACATTCTCCTCCATGCCGGAAGTGGCCGCCCACCACTATCCACGCTTGCCGGTGCGAATACTGGTGCGTAGCAAGTTCGCTTCGGCGGAGAAGATCGGCGCCTATCAAGGCCCGCTGCTGCAAAGCCACGGCGAAGCCGACCCGATCGTCCCCATCGAATTCGGCCGTCGGCTGTTCGAGGCAGCCCACGAGCCCAAGCAGTTCATCCCGTTTCCGAAACGCGGTCACGAGTTCCCGCCGCCGGAATACTACGATCGGCTGCGCCAGTTCTTGGAGCGACTACAGTAGGACGGCCGCTACCGCCGCCAGTCGGGCTCGGTCGGCAAGGTCTCCTGCGGATCCTCACAGCTCCGAAAGAGGACAAGCGCGTCCAGCAGCGACTCGGCAATGAACCGCCCCGGGCCCAGCACGCATTGCACGCCCAGCAGAAGACGATTCAGATCGTCGGAGTAGCGCCACGGGTGATCGATCATGCCCGCCGCGGGACCGATGTTCTTCAGATCGGGTTGCGGGTGGATCAGATACGCCACCGCGACGTAGATCAGCGTGCCGCCGATCACCAGCAGCGCGGATTGCCAGGTCGGCAACGGCACGCGAGGGACCGTCAGATACCAGAAGACGGGCAGGCCGATCACGATGCACAGCAGCCGGCCCCACACCAGCGGCCTGCACTGACATGCCTCGTGTTCTCCGCTGAGGTCGATCGTCCCGACCTTGCCCGGATCAACACTCTCGCCCCACCATTCCAGAAAGCTCATGGTCGATTGCCTCCTGAGCAGACGCGTGCGTCGTCCGCCGCCTTGGAAGTTGTTGAAAACGATGTTGTTGAAAACCTTGCCCGCCGCCGGCGGCGAAGGGAAAACCGCCCGCGTCGGACCGCGGAACCGCGTGAAAGAAGAGCCGCCGTAGGGCGACCCAGCCGATACTCAAACATAGCACACGGTTGCCCCGTTCGGGTGGGACGGCTTCTCAGCGGGAGGCCACGGGCGACTGCCGGGAATGCGACTTCCCGGGGGGGTGAAAAAAGTCGCTTGCACGGCTTCCGCGGCGGCGTAGAATTACTTGGAAGGAGTGCGGTGATGGCTATCCCCAAGACAACTCGGCGGATGAGTGTTCGGGAGTCGGAGTTGTTGCGCGATCGGCTCCGCGCGAATCAGTTTCGCAGGGATCAAGTGCGCAGAGCGGCCCTTCACCGCCAAGATCGCCGCAGGAACCGCATCGAGGGATTCGAGGGCCTGGTGGTCCTGTTGCTGGTTGTCGGGTTCTTCGCATTGATTTACTGGTTGGCTATTTCGGATTCGGTGCCGGCTGCTTACTAGCGGGCGTATATCAACAGTAGCCGACACCGCGCGTTGGCAGTGGGGGCCGGCCGCGCATCTTGCCGTTGCCTGTGAGTCACGCGCGGCCGGCCCAAGGGGCCCTTCTTTCCGCCGAGCGGATTTCTGTTCCCTCGCTTGCATGGCGGCCGCGCCGGGCAACTCCAACCGGCGCTCGGCGTCGATCCGTCTGCCGCTGCGGGCCGGGCTGCCGGCCCCTTGAGTGCGCGCCCGAGGGTCTGTTAGCATGGGGCCATGGCAACGACCCCGATGATGAAACAGTACCAGGAGGCGAAACAGGCGTGTCCCGACGCGCTGCTGCTGTTTCGCATGGGCGATTTCTACGAGCTCTTCCACGACGACGCCAAAACGGCCGCCAAGACGCTCAACCTGGCCCTGACCAGCCGCGAAAAAGGCGAAAACCCGATCCCCATGGCCGGCTTTCCACACCACCAGTTGGAGAGCTATCTGGGCAAGCTGATTGCCGCGGGCATGCGGGTGGCCGTTTGCGATCAGGTCGAGGATCCCAAGCTGGCCAAGGGACTGGTCCGCCGCGAGGTTACGCGAGTCGTTTCCCCCGGCACCGTCACCGACGAGGCCCTGCTCGATCCCCGCCAGAGCAACTTCCTGGCGGCGGTGGCCCCGGGCGACCCGGCCGGTCTGGCGTGGGTCGAGCTGTCGACCGGGCGTTTCGTGGCCGCCGGCTTCTCCGACGGACAACTGCCCGACCAAATCGCCCGCATCGCCCCGGCCGAGTGCCTGATCAGCGAAGACGCTCCCCCGCTACCGCCGGCCTTCGCCGAACAGATGATGATCACGCGGCGCCCCGGCTGGGCCTTCTCCCACGAGACGGCCCGGCAGGCCCTGGCCAAGCATTTCGGCACCACCGGATTGGAAGGATTCGGCTGGGCGGCCGACGACGACCGCGGCGCCGACGCCAAGGCCGACGCCGCCGCCATCCGCGCCGCCGGGGCCATCCTCGACTATCTCACCGAGACGCAGAAGACCTCGCTGGAGCACGTTGACAGCCTGGTCCCCTATCGCACCAGCGGCACCCTGGAGATCGACGAGGCCAGCCGCCGCAGTCTGGAGATCACGCGCACCATCCGCGACGGACGCCGCGAAGGCTCGCTGCTGGCTGTGCTCGACCGCACGGTGACCGCCATGGGCTCGCGGCTGATGGCCGATTGGGTGGCCAATCCGCTGACCGATCTGGCCCCCATCCGTGCCCGGCACGACGCCCTCGAAGAGCTGCTCGGCGACGCCGGGCTCGCGGCCGATCTGCACGAAGCCTTGCGGCGCGTCTACGACGTCGAGCGGCTGCTGGCCCGAGTGTCCACCGGCCGGGCCAGCCCCCGCGACCTCGGCTTTCTGGGGCGCACGCTGCGGGCCCTGCCGGCGCTGAAGGCCAAGCTCACCGCCCGCAAGAGCCGCCGCCTCTGCAAGCTGGAGGCCGAAATCGATCTCTGCGTCGACCTCCGCGGCCGGCTCGACGCGGCCCTGGCCGATGACTGTCCGCTGGCCAGCCGCGAGGGCGGGTTCATCCGCGACGGGTTCAACGCCCGGCTCGATGAGCTCCGCCGGTTGGCCCACGGCGGCAAGCAATGGATCGCCCAATACCAGGCCCGGGAAACGCAACGGGCGGGCATTGCCAACCTGAAGGTCGGCTTCAACAGAGTCTTCGGCTATTACATCGAGGTAACCAACACGCACCGCGACCGGATTCCCGACGACTACATCCGCAAGCAGACCCTCAAAAACGCCGAACGCTACATCACGCCTGAGTTGAAGGAATACGAGGAGAAGGTCCTCTCGGCCGACGAGAAGGCCAAGGATCTGGAGTACGAGCTGTTCCTGGAGCTGCGCGACGCGGTGGCGGCCGCGCGGCGGCGAATGCAGTCGACCGCCGCCGTGCTGGCGGAAATCGACGTGCTGGTCGCCTTGGCCGAGCTGGCCCGGGGACGAAACTACCGCCGGCCGGAAATGGTCGAGCAGCCCGTGCTGCGGATCGTCGCCGGGCGGCACCCGGTGCTCGACGTGCTCGAGCCGGAAGGCACGTTCGTGCCCAACGACACGATGGCGGGGGGCGAGTCGGGCAACATCCTGCTGATCACCGGTCCGAACATGGCGGGCAAGAGCACGTACATCCGCCAGGTGGCCTTGCTGGCCCTGATGGCCCAGATCGGCAGCTTCGTACCCGTCGGCCAGGCGACCCTCGGCATTGCCGACCGGATCTTTGCCCGGGTGGGCGCCAGCGACGAGCTCACGCGCGGCCAGAGCACGTTCATGGTCGAGATGACCGAGACGGCCCGGATCCTCAACACGGCGACCGAGCGGAGCCTGGTGATTCTCGACGAGATCGGCCGCGGCACGAGCACCTACGACGGGATCTCGCTGGCCTGGTCGGTGGTCGAGTATCTGCACGACCACGTCGGCTGCCGCACGCTGTTTGCCACCCACTACCACGAGTTGACCGACCTGGAGCGTTCGCTGGACGGGATCAAGAATCTCAACGTGGCGGTTCGCGAGTGGCGGGACGAGGTGGTGTTTTTGCACAAGATCATCGACGGCTCGGCCGACAAGAGCTACGGGATCCACGTCGCCCGGCTGGCCGGCGTGCCCAAGGAGGTGATCGAACGGAGCAAGGACATCTTGGTCCAGTTGGAGCAGGAGCATCTTGACACCGAAGGCCGTGCTCGGATTGCCCGCAAGCCCCAAACCCGCCGCGGCAGCCAGATCCAGCTTACGCTCTTCGGCCCGGCCGACCATCCGTTGCTGGACGAAATCCGCAAGCTCGATCTCGACGCGACAACGCCGCTGCAAGCGCTGGAAAGGATTCAACAGTGGCAGCAGACGCTGGCAAAGGAACGGAAGGGGGCGCGATGATCCGACCCGGGCTTCGACTCGCCCCAACGGGAGTGACCCCTGGCAGCAAAGGCCGTATCGCGTGGGTCTTGTCCCTTGACCCGCCCTACGATTCGGGGCGGAAGGCGCGACGTTGCGGGTTTCCCTTGCCGATATACAGCGCGGCGTTGGGCGCGGCCTCCTGGAGCCGTTCGTACTCCTGGAAGATGGCCTGATGGCGGTCCTCGCGCGACGCGTGCGGCGGCGAAAAGGAAACGCCCGGCAACTGCTGGTTCGCCTCGCCGTTGTGCGGACGCAGCACGAGCCGGCCCATCTCGCGGGGATCGTATCCGGCCTGGTACGCCCAACGTGCGCCGTCGCGATCAGCCTGGGCTTCCGACTGGGGCTCGACGGGCCGCATCCAGATCCGCGCAATGCTGTCCCTTACCGCCAGGCGCTGCTGGCCTGTCATGTCCCGCCAATCGCCGCGGGCCGTCTTGGCGATCAGCTTCATCTGCCGCAGCCGCGACAGCGCATGGCCGCGGTCGAGGTGCGCCAACTCGTGCCCGATAACCCCCACCAGGGCCGCCTCGCTGCCGATCGACTCCAGCAACCCGCGGAAGAAGAACATGTGTCCGCCGGGAAACACCCGGGCGTCGAAGCGGGGCGAATGCACCAGATAGATCGTGGGGCGGCTGTAGCGATCGGCGTGGGTCATGTAGGGACGGACCCCATCGACCATTTTGCGAAGATAGTCGACGTCGCGGCCCTGCTCGGTCACCCGGATCCGTTGCGACGCCAGATAGGCGACGAACGCTCTAGCCGCGAGGTTTCCCAGCCGTTGCTCTTCCTCGACCGAAATCTTGACCGCGGCCAGGTCGGCCGGCTCGAATGCCGCGGCGTATCTCGCCGACATCAGCGCCGGCAGCAACAGGACGACGCACCCAAAGCGGCCAAGAAGCGCACGACAAGGCGCAGCATTACCCCGGGCAAATGAGGGGGTTCCGACCATACCGATTCCTTTCGACAAGCATGACCGGACACCGCCGTCAAGACCGAGCCACCCGGCAGAGCGCCTTGCGGTATCGGATGCCAAAGAGAACCGGCATGGTTGTGACTGCAGTATAACAGACGGCGCCGTCTTCTCGCCCGGAAAAGCGGGCCGCAGCGACCGAATTCCCAAACTAGCCACCGACCGAGGGGTGAACTTTGCCGGCCGACAAGTGACGCTTCAGCCAGATGGTGTACGGATAGAAAGGCGGCGCCCGATCCACGTCACTGCAACAACCGCTCGATCGCTCCGGCGACCTCCGCCCGACGGGCGTAGATCGGCGCCGGATCGGTGGCGAACGTGGTCATGTCGCTGGTGATCGACTCGGGCACCTGAAGCAGGGCCTCGACCTGCTTGATCTGCTCGGGCGACAGACCATCGCGGCGCTGGGCCAGAAGCTCCCGCAGCAGATAGAGCGTCTCGTAGTCCTCGATCCCCTCGCGGAGCATCTCCCAGCGGATGCTGGAGACCGGCGGCTGGAGGACCGGCTGGGGCCCGGAGACGCCGGGCACGGCGGCCGCCTCGGGCGGATAGAGGAAACGCCCGTCGCCGTTGCCCCAGAAACGCTTCGTGCCCTTCGGCGTCGAATAGCCGCTGACGTAACCCATCGGGTCCTCGTAGGGGTTCTGCGGCCGGGCCGGATCGGGAAACGCCGCACTGGAGGTCCAGTAGTTCGATTGCCAGACGAGCACGCCAGTGATGTCCCGCTGCCACGTCTGCCAGAACCATGTCCGCAACTCGGTCGCCGGATGGTCGATAAACAGCGTACAGTACGGGGCCTTGGGGCCACAGCAGACGTACCACCAGAACCGCTCGCCGTGGGCGCGACGTTTCTCGGCCGCCTGGTGGTCGTAGTTGAAGCTGACCGGGCACCAGATGTCGACTGTGCCGGCCAGCGGATTCTCTCCCGGCTCTTCGGTGAGCATCCGCCGCAGGCCCGGGGCGTACCTTTGCAGCCGCCGCATGCCGGCCGCCACGAACTCGTAGTCTTTCGGGGCCGGCTCGTCGAACCAATAGATGTAGGCCATCTCCACCCAGCCCTTGTCGCGAAAATGGTCTTCAAGCTGCTTGACGTAGCTGGAAAACATGGCCTGGTACTCGGGCGTCCCTTCCGTGAAGTTGCCGATGCGCGGATCGACTCGGGCGTGGAACGTGCCGCCGCCCATGCCCTGCACCGGCAGGCGCAGACTGGTGAAGTGGAACTTCTCCACGGCCCGGGCCATGGCCGGGTCGAACGCCGAGAAGTCGACCTCCGCCCGGGGCGGGTCGGCCTCGGGCAGGAACCGTACGTGGATGGGATCCAGGGGCGCAGGATTGTACGGGCTGATGCGGTGATCGGCGAAACTCTGGAGGTACATATCGAGAACTCGCCGCTTGTCTTCGTCGGTCTTCAGCCCGTGGTAGCGGAAGACGTCACCCGGCGAAAGGCCGAAAGCCGTTTCGATGTGGTTGCGTGCCGGCAGCGCGAAGCTCCAGACGTGCAGCTTCAGCGGTACCTCGGCGGAGAAGCCTTCGGCCTTCAGCGACACGCGCCCCGTGTAGTCGCCCGCTGCGGCCTCGGCCGGAACGTGCACCAGCACCCAGAGCGGCTGGTTCTTGCCGGCCGGCACGTCCACCGGCTCGTTAAGCGGCGGCAGGGCGTCGGGCCAGAAATCGCGGACGCCCGTCTTGTCGGTCGGCTGGTGGACAAAATGGTAGGCCACGCGGAGAATCCGGACATCCTCCGCCGGGATCGTGGCGCCGTCGGGACCGGTCAGCGGGCCGGCGGTCGCCGTGAGCCGCTGAAGGTCTTCCGCCGGGCAAACGACGAGCTGGGCCGCCTCGCGATCGTTGCGGGCCGCCGAGAGTCGCACGGCCGTCGCCGACTTGTCGGGCATCGGACGCTCTCGCGGAACCTTGTGCGCGGCGTCGCACCACCAAAGGCCAACCCCTTGGCTCGGCGACGCGAGCTGCTCCCCGTAGTCGCTTCGATAGAACTCGTGAACCGAAAGCGTCATCTTGGCCTGGACCATGCCGCCGTCGGCGCCGTCACCGTTGACGATCAGCCCCAGCTCGTATTGGCCGGCGTTCTGCGCGGCCAACGGCAGCGTCAACACGGCCGACTCGCCGGGGCCGAGTCTCGCATGGGGCTTGGTGGCGAAGGTGCCGTACTTGTCGTCGGCGGTGATCGTCCCCAGCAGCGCAACGACCTTCGGCTGCTCGCCGGTGTTCTTGACCGTCGCCAGCAGACTCTTGGCAGCGGCGGCGCCGTATCGCAGACTCAATTGCTCCAGCTCCACTCCCGGGCGGGCCATCTCGACCTCGGCAAACGTGGTTGCCCCGCCGGCGTCGGCCGGCGTGCCGCTCAGCTCGGCCGAAAAATCCACCTGGTTGACCTGAAACGAACCGCCCTGCGACCTCAGCCGCAGATAGAGCTTCTCGGCCGGCAGCAGCTCCTTGGGCAGCGCGGCCGCGGCCGTGCCCAGTTCGCCTTGAGTGGCCAGCGGGTGCCAGTCGCTTCGGTCGCGGCTGACTTCGGCGGTGCAGGCACCGCCGGTGTGGTAGTTGACGTTGAAGCTCGCTTCGCCCGAAAGCAGCGTGTGGCCCGGCAAGGCGAAACAATACGTCACCTGGTTGTCGGGGCCGAACGTCCAGCGGTCGCTGTTGAACGCCGTGTTGGTGCTCTGCAGCGTGCGATGGTAGTTGCTGCCTTGGTGGCTGAAGGTGCCCGAAAACGTGTAGCGGCCGTCGCGAATCGACTCGCCTTCGCCCAGCAGCAGATCCCCCACGGCTGCATGCGCGGGGATCGCCCGGGCGAGCCGCACGGCGTCGAACTGGATGGCGCCCAGGGCTTGCCATTGGCCCAAACGCACGTACGAATCGTCCATGTCGTCCGGCACGCGGAAGATGTAGCCGTGCCAGAACCATTCGCCCGACGGGCTGCGGCAGTCGCGGTTGGCAAAGACCGGGCCGCCGACGGCCGTGCCGCTGCTGGGCGTGCCGCGGCCGCGAACGCGGAAGTGATAGAGGGCCCCGGGGGTGAACCGATAGTCGCAGCGCCAGTAGTTCGAATCCTGGCCGTCGCCGGTCACTTCCAGGATCTGCCGCTGAAGCCATCGCCCCTTGCCGCCGGAGAGGGTCCAGCCGGCGGGAGCGTCGTCGCCCTGCTGGAAATCGGGATTGATGATCGGCGTGAATTCGGCGGCCACGGTAGTGGCCGCCAACAGAAACGCGGTCAGCAGGAGCGTCAGTGCCGAAGATGCCGAAGATACGCTACGCGGGACGTTCATGGCGGGGCCCTTCTGTTGGAGGTCGAACGGCCGTTTGGGCAGGGGTGTGTTGGCACGCTGGGAGCCGGAGCCGCTCATTATACCGGACCGCTGGGCCGGATCAACAAATCGCCGGGCCGTAGCCCGCAACCGGGGACCGCCCGGGGCAACATCACGGTCGATGCGGCGGGGCGGCCGCGCGGGCTCCCGCTCCCAGTCCCACGCCGGGAAGGATCGACTCGGCCGTGCCGGCGCTGAAGTTAAAGATCGTGAAGCCTGCGGCCCCCAGCGCCCGGGCATGGTAAATCTGCCCTACCACGCGATCGGCCGAGAGCGTGGAACGCGACGCCGTGGCCCCAATGCCCGGATAGACCGGAATCCGGCCGTCGACCAGCTCCATCTGGTTTTCGACCAGCCCGGCAAACGCCAGATCGCTCTGCGTGTAGTCCATCGGGCAGACGAAGTCGAGATAGCCGGCCTTGATCCACTCGGGCCAGTCCTGGGCCACGGACTCGCGACACGCCGGGTACGCGCCGAAGACCGCCGCCGAGATCTTCAACTCCGGGCGCAGCCGTTTCCCCTCGCGGTGGACGGCTTCCACCAGCGCGGTGATCTGCCGGCACCGCCAGTCGTTGTACTGCCGGCGTCGCGGGCCGCTGTGACACTCCCGGGGCCAGTCCGAGACCTTGCTGCCGGCAGCGGCCTCGAAACGCCGTCGGCACCCGTCGCAATAGCACGTCTCCCGACCCGGATAGCGGATGTAGTCGAAGTGCAGGCCGTCGACCGGGTACTTGCGGGCCACCTCCAGCAGGCTCTCCAGCTCCAGCTTCTGGTTCTCGGGGTGCGACGGGCAAAGCCACGGGTGTCGCTGGCCGGCGGCTGTCACCTGCAACCGTCCTTCTGCGGCCAGCTTCTCGACGAACGCGCTGGGGGCGCCCGACAGATTGTAGTTGACCTTCCAGACATGGACTTCCAGGCCGTGCTGTTTCGCAGCGGCGACGCATTGGGCGATCTGATCGCCGTACTGCTCGAAGGTTCGGCTTCGCGGCAGCACGTCGCTGGCGTAATGGGCCCGGCCGCCCCAAAGCATGTTGGGCAGAATCATGTTGAACCCGGCCGCCGAAAGTTCCTTGGCCGAACGCTCCCAGTCGCCCGGATACGCGCCGGTGCCCGAATGGTTCCACACGGCGCGGCCTTCGCGCGCGGGGCTGGGCTGTGCCAGCAGATAGACGTCGGCCAGGAGCCGATGACTTTCCGCGGCCCGTTCGACCGCTTGCGGATAAGCCTGGCGATCGAACAGCGCCGCGGCGGCGTTGCGCGCCTCGACCGCGGCGCCCAGCTTCGCCTGGGCCGCCGCGTTGCCGCTTGCCCGCACGTGGGCCGCCAGCTCCGCAAGGCCGCGGCAATGTCCCACGTTCACGGCCCGATCGAGCGCGGCTTGGGCCATTTGCGGCCAGAGCGGCGGGGCCAGGTGCCCGAGGACCGACGCCAGCAGCCGCTTCTTGCCCGGCCGATCGTCCGAGAGCACGGTATGGCTGAGAAACGCGCCCCGATCGCTCAGCAGCATCGCCGCCTGGCCGGTCGGCTTCCCGGCGTCGTCGTACCAGCGTCCGATGATTCGGGCGTGGTGGCCGACCGGTTCGGCGGTCGTGATGTTCCACGAGGCCTGCCGCACCTTTTCGGGCAGCCCCGGCACGTCGGCCGCGCTGAAGCGGATCTCGGCGAACTGACCGGGCCGCTGCTGCCGATGATAGGTTGGGCGGCCGAATCCGAGTATCTGCCCGGTCTGCTGCCGCAACTGATAACAGACCAGCAGCTTGCCGCCCCGCTCGACGAATTGCCCCAGGGCGTCGGCCGCGGCGGCGCCGAGTTGCGGATTGTAGGCCAGCACGGCCACGCGGCGTTGGCCCAGCGCGCCTTGGGCCACCGCCACCTCGTCGATCGCATCGGCCCCCAGCCCAAGCTCCTCCAGCATGCCGGAAACCAGATCGGCCGCGTCCATGGCCGACCGGACCTCGCCCCGGTCGCCGTCGGCCGCGGCGGGTGGAACCACCAGGGCCACGTCGTGCGAAAGCGCGGCCAGTCGGCCGATCTTCAGAAACGTGTCTTCGCTGCGGCCGCGCCAAGCGGCAATGCGGATGCCGTCGATCCGGTTCCAACCCGCCGGCGTGCCTTCGGCCCGAAACGACGCCTTCGAGAATTGCACCGTCTGCCAGCCGCGCTTCGTCAGCGAGCCGCCGGCGCCGTACCACCCCTGGCCACTGCGGAAGTAGAGGGTCAGGTGCGCCACGGCCTCGGGCGCTTCGGCGGCCAACTCCAGCGCGAACTGGCCAGGCGAGGCCAGATTCAGCTCCACCTGGCGATCGATGACGGTGCGGCCGAGGTTCGGCTCGGCGGCGAAGGGAACCGCCACCCGCAGCACGCGGCGGCCATCGTCGTCGATCGGTTCCACCAGCGGCGTGGCCTCGTTGGCGATCCACGCCTGTCGGGCCGCCCGGGTATCGGAGTATTGGAAATCGTCGAGGACCTGTTCGGCGCCCAACAGACCCAGCAGCACCAGGGGAAACACGTTCATGGTCGGCTCCTTTCGGAAAGCGGCAACACGCCGGCCGAGGGATGGCTCGGGCGACGCGTAGCTGAACTGGCAGGGATTCAGATTGCTGTGCCGTTAGATGGGCCGTGAATCTGTGGTCTTGCGACTTCCGCGGCCGTTTCCGACCCGCAGAGACTGTAGTTTAGCGGAACCAGCCGGGAAAGTCATCGTATTGATGTCGATATGGCCAATGTTCGCCCTCTTCCGCCGATCGGGCCGTTGCACGGCCGGATCGGCTGCCCAAAAGCCGGCGGAGACGATCATTAACGATGCAGGGGGCAATCACGACACGGAAAACGCTGTCTGCGATGCGCGGACTGCTTGACGGGGCCGGCCGAGGTAGAAGATACTGACACGGTGGTCGGAGAGGCCGGCTGCACGAGTCGGTTCCTTGGTCGGCTCGCCGGGGACGGGCAGACTTCACCTTGGCAAGCCTCAACCGGAGGGTGCTCGGATGGGTTTGGCTCGAGGTGTGGTGGGAGGCGTCATCGCCGGATTGATTGGGGCGGCCGTTTGGGCAGGGATTTCTTACGGGACCGGGTACGAGATCGGGTGGATCGCTTGGGGGATCGGTCTGCTGGTCGGGCTCGGCGTCGCCCTGGGCGGCGAGGAGGGACCTTTGTCCGGGCTGCTGGCGGTGATCATTTCCGTGCTTGCGATCCTGGGCGGCAAGTACGCGGCGGTGGAGCTTGTGCTCAACAGAGAGATGGGAGACCCGTCGCAAGCCATTGAACAGGCGCTGGCCCAGCTCGACAGCGACGAGTTCACGATCTCCTTTCTGGCGGACGGTGTCATCGCAGCTCGAGAAGCCCAGGGTGAATCGATCGCGTGGCCGCCCGGCGTCAATCCGATCACGGCGGAAAAGGAATCGGACTACCCGGCGGAGATTTGGGCGCAAGCCCGCTCGCAGTGGAATGACAAGTCTCGGGAGGACCGCGAGACGTACCGGGCAGAAGTGGGCGAGGCCCTTCGGAAAAACATCGAAGAGAATTTCGGCCAACTGCGATCGCACATCTCCAGGCAAGGCTTTCTCAGCAGCTTCGGCCTGATGGACATCATCTTCATCGTGCTGGCGATCGTCACGGCGTTCAAAGTCGCTGTGGGCAAACAGGCCTCGACACCGCAAGCGCCGACCGAGGCGTAGCCCAAGAGGCTCAGAGGGCGGTTGCGACGACAGACGGACCACGCTGTTGTCGCCCTTTTGCCGGGCATTTATTTCACCGGCCTGGCGTCCTGCAACAGGGCGCCGATATCCTTGATGCCTACGCCCGGTCCGGTGGGAACCGTCATGCGGCCGTCCCGGACGTCCAGCGGTGAATCGAACCAGCTTCGATACTTGCTCACCCCCAGCTTGTATTCCTGGTACATGCCGACGTCGGGCGTGCAGGAGGCGAAGTGCAGCATGTAGACGAACCCGAAACCGCCGGAAATGTGGACCGTGGTCGGCATCCCCGCCACCGCCGCCATGCGGGCCACGCGGGTCGAGCGGATCAGGCCGCCGTAATACTGCAAGTCGGGCTGGACGATATCGACGCCCCGGTTGGCGATCATCCAGCGAAACCGCCGCTGGCTGAACTCCTGTTCGCCGCCGGCCACCGGGATCTTCAGCGCGTCGGTCACGCGCCGCGTGTCCTCCAGGTGGTCGAACGGGCAGGGCTCTTCGAAATAGACGGCGCCGATCTCTTCCAGCATCCGGCCGACCTCAATCGCCCGGGGCGGGTCGTAGGAACTGTTGGCGTCGGCGTGGATGTCGATGGTCGGGCCCAGGGCTTTGCGTGCCAGGGGAATCAGGGCTTCGGTGCGGCCGGGCATCGCGTCGGCATTGCGGCTCATCCGCCCGCCCACGCGAAACTTCACCGCCTTCGCGCCGCTCTCGGCAACCAGACGCTGCAGGTATGCGACTTCCTCTTGCGGCGTCGTGTCGCGGCGGCCGCTGGCGATGTAGACGGGCACGCGCCGCCGCACCACGCCGCCGAGCAACTGACCGATCGACTTGCCGGCCACGCGCCCCAGCATGTCCAGCAACGCGAATTCCACCCAAGCCACCGGGCACCACAACGCCAGCCCCTGGAGCTTGTAGTTGCTGCGGAAGCGGTAAACCTCGAATAGGTGCGATTCCAGACGCCGGGCGTCCTTGCCGACGAAATAGGGGGCGACCAACTGGTTGAAAATCGGGTACAAGTAGTCTGCGCGGGAGTTGGTGACCGAAACGCCTTCCGCGCCGTCCTTCGAGCGGACGCGCACGAAGTGCTCGTTTCCCGCTCGCAGCAGCTCGATCGATTCCATCACGATCGGGGAGGTCAGACCGCGGGTGTCCAGCACGGGCGCCTCGGCGGCCCGATCCAGTGCTTCGGTGGTGACGCGGGCGTTGTCGGCCGCGGTCGACGAAACTCCCGCCGTCAACGCCAGCCCGCCGCCCGCCAGGGTCCCTTGAAGAAAGCGACGCCGATTGCAGGTCATCAGCACACCCTGCCTTACTCGAACTTGTAGTGCTTGCGGATCGTCTTGCGGACCTTCCATGTGCAGTCGATTCCCCGGGGAAAGACGACGTAGTCGCCCGGGCCGAACGAGACGGTCTCGTCGGCCGCTTCCACCGTCACCTCTCCCTCCAGCACCAGGCAGGTTTCCTGCTGGTCGTAATGCCAGGGAAACTCCGACGGCTCCTTTTCCCATGTGGGGCAGGTCTTCATCTGGGCTTCTTCTTCCGGTGTCGGTTTGCGGACTTCGATCGGCATGACGGTTTCCTCCTGGTCACGGGGCGTTTGCAGAAGTCCAAGCGTCGGGGGCCGTCTTCGCGACGGCAAGGACTCCATTCTATCGGCCGCCGCGGTCGGCGCCAACGAGTGGCTGCGGTCGCGCGTCCCGCCGGACGTCGATCCGGGGAGCGTGCCCGGGCTTCTTCGCGGGCCCCTCGGCCACAGCAGGGCTATCCCCGCCATTCCGTGTCGTCGACGGTCGTCTTGAAGTCGGCCCTGATCTCGTCGGGCAAATGCTCGTCGGCCACCGCGGCCAGGTCCTCCTGGCTCGGTTTGCCCACGAACACCAGGCTTGCCCGGGGACATTTCTCCAAGGCCACCTGAAAATCTCCGGCCGAGCCGTAGCGGTCGTAGTCGATCACGGGCAGGTTGCCGTCCATCTCCATCCGGTCGGCGCGGCGGCTGCACCCCTTGCAGCCGATGCACCCCAGCTCGCAGACGGCCTTCACGTCGGGCCCCATGTCCTGATTGGAGCAGGCGACCACGAGCATGCGTTCGGCCTTGAAGGGCACCATGGTGATGATGTTGCGGGGACAGACGCGTGCGCAGGCCTTGCAGCCGACGCAGGATCGGTAATCGACGGTGGCCAGACCGTCGACCACGCCGATGGCGTCGTAGTTGCAGGCGCGAACGCAATCCCCGAACCCGAGGCAGCCGTACGTACAGCCCTGCACGCCGGCCACCAGGTTGGCCGCCGCGCAAGTCGGCTCGCCCTCATAGGGCGTTCGCTGGAGGCGTTGAGGATAGTGCGCGGCACAGTGGACCACGGCCCGATAGGGCAGCCGCTCGGTGACCTCGACGCCCATGATCTCCGCCAGGCGTTTGGCGCAGCCGGCGCCGCCGGGGGCACACAGGCCGACGCCGGCCTCGCCGCGGGCCACGGCCTCCGCGTAGTCGCTGCAGCCGGTGAATCCACAGCCGCCGCAGTTGGCGCTCGGCAAGGCGTCGAGGATCGCTTCGACCTGGGGATCGACGTCGACCCGGAACGCCCGATTGGCCCAGCCGAGCACGTAGCCCGTGGCCACGGCCAGCAAGGCCAGCACTACGGCGGCGGTGATCATGGTCACGGTGGTCAACATCACGGTCGCTTCTCACCTCAGCAGCAAGTTGATGGCGTTCTCGATTCCCTTGTCCACGCCGGTGAAGCCCATGAAGGCCATGGCCAGGATGCCGGCGGTGATCAGGCCGATGCCCGCGCCGACCAGCGGCTTGGGCACGTCGCACATGTCGAGTTCCTCGCGGATGCCGGCCATCAGCACGATGGCGATCGTGAAGCCCAGCCCGCCGCCGACGGCCAGCGTCAGTGCCTCGTGCAACCCCCACAGCCGGTCCGGGTCCTGCAGCCGCTTCATGATCTCCAGACAGGCGAACAGGATCGCACAGTTGGTGGTGATCAGCGGCAAGAACACTCCGAACGACTTGTAGAGGTAGGGGAAGAACTTGCGGACGTACAACTCGACAAACTGCACGGATGAGGCGATCACGAAGATGTACATCACATAGCTGAGCACCGACAGATCGACGGTCGTCCGGGGATCGCCGCCGCAGACGCGCCAGACCCAAGTCGGCACCGGTGCCGCCGGGCGGAGGATGAAATACGTGAAGACCCAACTGAGCAGCGCGGCGATGGAAATCACGAACGTCACGGCACAGCCCATGCCAAAGGCCGTATCGACCCGCCGGGAAACGCCCAGGAATGGGCAGATTCCCACGAAGTAGTGCAATACGAAGTTGTTGATCAGCGCGGCGCCCAGCGCAATCTGGATGAGTGTGATGGCCGTGTCCATGCTAAGTCTCCGTGCCCTTCTCTTGCCGTCGCAGACCAATCCACTCGGCGACTGCCAGCAACAGGCCCAGCGTCAGGAAAGCGCCCGGCGGCAGGACCATGATGCCCCAATTCGGCCAGCCCGACGGCATCACCGGCAGCCCGAACCACGTGCCGGAGCCGAGAATCTCGCGCACCGTGGCAATGCTGGCCAGGGCCAGGCCGAACCCGAGCGACATGCCCACGGCGTCGGCCAGGGCCACGCCCAGATTCTGCTTCGACGCGCAGATTTCGCAGCGGGAGATGATCAGGCAGTTGACGATAATCAACGGCACATAGGGCCCCAGCTCCTTGCTCATCTGGTACATGTAGGCCTGCAGCGCCCGGTCGGCGATGGTGACGAACGCGGCAATGGTCAGCGTGAAGACCAGGATCCGCAAGTGGGGCCGCAACAGACCGCGGATGAGGCTGATGATCCCATTGGCCGAAATCAGCACGAAGGCGGTGGCGGCGGCCATGGTCATGGCCGGCTTCACGGCCCCCGTCACGGCCAGCGTCGGGCACATCCCCAGCAGTTGCCGATAGACCGGGTTCTCCGGCAGGATGCCGTTGAAGAATCGCTCGGCTGCGGTGGGGCCTGGAAGTGCCATGATTCGAATTCCTTGCTGTGTTCAACCGCCGCGACCGCGCGGCACATCGTTCGGTTCAAGCGGCTCTTGGGCGCCGAGTTGTCGAATTGGCTCTCTGAGGTTCTCCACCGTGGCGTTGACGATGTCGGCCACGCTGTCACAAGAGATCGTCGCCCCGGTCAACGCCCGAATCTCGTTGCCGGCGACCGGTCCGGCCGTGACCACCTGGATCGGCTCGTCGGCCCGTTTGCCGGCGAACTGGCCGCGAAACTCGTCGGTGCCGATCAAGTTGCCCAGGCCCGGTGTCTCCTTCTGCTCGAGCACGTAGATCCCGGTGATGGTCGAGGCGTCGGCACACAGACCGATCAGCAGGTCGATCCGGTCGGCGAAGCCCAGGCCGGTGGCCGGCAGCGCCCAGCCGCAGAGCGTGCCATCGCCGGTCACGGCCCGGTAGACGGGATGGGGCTTGCCGTCGACGGCGCCGGTGACCGTCCTCTCGGTGGTCTTGGCGCGCGCGGCGCCTTCGACCAGGTGCGGAATCACGTCGTAGGTCTCGCTCTTCTTGTTCTCGGCGATCCGGGGACCCAAGGTGGTTTGCACGCCGGCCAGCGCGCCGCCGTAGAGCAGCGCCAAAACGATCACCAGCCACGCCTGGCTGACGTATCCGCCCTTGCGGGGTGCTTTGCTCACGGGTACGGCTCCTCAGTCTTTCCTCGGCACCGGCCCGCCCAAGGGGCGGGGGATCGTCCAACGGTTGATCAACGGCACCACGGCGTTCATCACGAGCACGGCGAACATCACACCTTCGGGATAGCCGCTGAACACGCGCACCAGAACCACCAGCAATCCGATGCCCAGCCCGAACAGAAACTTGCCGGTACTGGTCACCGGACTGGTCACCGGATCGGTGGCGATGAAGAACGCGCCGAACAGCACCGACCCGCTGATCAGATGATGCAGGGCGTTGAACGGTGTGAGCATGCTTCCATGGGCGGCGGCGGCGAAGGCCACGGTGGTCAGGAAGATGCCGGCGGGGATTTGCCAGGCAGCCGCCCGCCGGATACACAGATAGATTCCCCCGACCAGCAGCGCCAGGGCGCTGGTCTCGCCCGGCGAGCCGTTCACCTGCCCGATAAACAGCGGCCAAAACGCCTTGGCATGCTCCAGTTGCACCGGCTGCTCGAAGGCAACGACCTTGCCGGCGGCCAGGTCGGCCGCGAACTGCTTGGCGATGGTCAGCGGCGTGGCCTGGGTGAGCACTTCGAGATTCGAGCGGGTGACGACGTAGGCCGACGCCCCCAGTTCCTTGGCGAAGCTGAGCATCACGAAGGCCCGGCCCACCATGGCCGGGTTGAAGATATTGAAGCCCAGGCCGCCGAACACGACCTTGCCCAGCCCAATCGCCACGACGGAACCCAGCACGCCGATGTACCAGGGGGCGCCCCAGGGGAGTGAAAGCCCCAGGATCACACCGGTGACCGCGGCCGAGTAATCGCCGATGGGGATCGGCTTCCGCCGGATCCGGGTGAAGACCACTTCGGCAACCAGACAGCTCAGCACGCAGAGCCCCACCTGCACGACCGCGTACCAGTGGAACACGAGCACGGCCATCACCAGCACCGGCGCCAGACCGACCAGCACGTCGATCATCATCCCGCGCGTGGTGAGATGGGCGTCGCACAGATGCGGCGAAGGCGCCACCCGAATCGCCACGGCCGGCGCCGCCGACGCGGAGGGGGTGTCCGATGCCGTGGGAGGCTGTGTCTCCGCCATGGATCTCGATCTTTCCGGCAACGCGGCGCTTCGGTTGGCTTTCCTAGCGACCTGACTCGAACCTCAAAACACGCTCTCAACTCGTCATGATCTTGCCCAAGCGGATCAGTTGAACCAGCGGCAGCTTGGCCGGACACGCGTAAGCACAACACCCGCACTCGATGCAGGCCGCCACGTGGTAGCGTTGGGCCAGCGCCGCGTTGCGGACCCGGGTGGCCAGGGCCAGCTTGGTAGGCACCAGACCCATCGGACAGACCTCCACACAGCGGCCGCAGCGCACGCACGGGGTCTCGGCCGCCTTGGCGATCTCCTCGCGTGAGAGCACGGTGACGCCGCTGGTCCCCTTGGTGACCGGCACGTCGAGCCCGCCGACGGTGAAGCCCATCATCGGACCGCCGGCCACCACCCGCGCCGCGTCCTCCTTCAGCCCGCCGCAAGCCTCAATCAACTCGCGGTAGCTTGCACCGATCGGCACGAGAAGATTCCTCGGCCGCCGGATGCCGCCGCCCGAGACGGTCAGCACGCGATGGGTCAACGGTTTGCCGCGCAAGACGGCCCGCGCTAGGGCCGCCGCCGTGCCGATGTTGATCACCACCACGCCGATGTCCAGCGGCAGCCCCCCGCCGGGCACCACCTTGTTCAAGACGGCGGCGATCAACTGCTTCTCGCCGCCTTGGGGATACTTCGTCTTCAGCGGCTGGACCACCACGGGCGTTCGTCGGGCGGCGGTGCGCAGTGTTTCGAGGGCCTCGGGCTTGTTGTCTTCGATGCCGATGATGACTTCCGCGGCCCCGGCGGCCCGTCCCGCCAACAGCGCCCCGGCAAGCACCGGAGCCGGGGCTTCGAGCATCAGGCGATAGTCGGCCGCCAGGTAAGGCTCGCACTCGCAGCCGTTGACCAGCACCGTGGCAATGGGCTTCTGTTGGTTGGGCGAGAGCTTCACGTGCGTGGGGAACGCGGCGCCGCCTTGGCCGACCAGCCCGGCCGCCCGGGCCGCCTCGACAATCTGCAGCGGCTCGTAGCGATCGAGCCGCTCGAGCGGCCAGTCGCCGCCGAAAACGTCCTCGATCAATGGCTCGCCGGCCAGCGGCTGCTGTTCGGCCGCCCGGATCGGCACCACCGCCACGTGGCGCCCGTTGGGCAGCGTGGCCATGGCCGCTCGGGCGACGGTGCCGGCGACGCTGGCGTGAACCGGCGCGGAGACAAAGGCCTCGGCCCGGCCGACCACGTCGCCGACGGCCACCTCCGAACGCGGCTCGACCGTTGCCTGGCAAGGGGCGCCCAGGTGTTGCAGCAACGCAATGCGGACCTCAGGCGGCGTCGGGAGAGCCTCGATGGGGCACCCGGCGGCAAGCTGCTTCTGTTCGTCCGGGTGGACGCCGCGAGCGAATGTGCGTCGGCGGGTGGTGCGTCTGGCAGCAATGCTCATCGGTCTGTTTCGCTCCGGCATGTGCGATGGAGCGCGCGACTTGCCCCCATCGCACCGACCAACCCTAACCCCAAGCCGGCCAGTCCGCCGACGAGTTGGCCGGCAGCGCTGTCTCGCATCGCCACGGCCCCGGCGATGGCCAGCACGACGGGAACGAGAAAGAGCCCCGTGAAGACCAGCCCCAAGCGCCAGCCCGACGGCGGCACGGCTGCGGCCTCGTCGTGAACCGCGCAACCCCCGCCCGGGCAGCCTGGGCAATCCAGGAAGTCTGTCACCGGAGAGGCATCGCGCGTGTCCATCTGGAATAGTGTGGACAGATTCGCCGTAGCGGTCAAGAGCCGTCAGCGGTGCGTGCGTTGACGGATCCTGGGCAGTCCCGGGCTTTTCGAGAAGGGGAAGCGGACTACTCGTCGGCGTAGACTCGCGTACTCTCTTCCTTGGTCACCGGCTCGCGCATCTCGTCGGTCGACAATTGGACGGGCACCCGCAAATCGCCCGCCTGAATGCCTTGGACCCGCACACGATACGTCGTGTCGGCCTTCGGCGCCAGGCGCGAGAGGGGCTCGAAGAGGATCCTCCCGCCCTGGACCCTGTGCCGGGTGGGGCCTTCGGCGTCCAGCACTCGCAACTGGGCGGGCAGATTCAGCTCGAGCAACACGTTGGTGGCTGCTTTCGATCCCTGATTGAGCACACGAACCTCATAGGTGGTTTCGCCCCCCACTTCGACCGGATCGTTGACGTCGATCACCTCGAACATGATCGCCGCGATGCCTTCGACCATGACCGGCTGCTCGTCTTCGTCCGCCAACCCTTTGGCGGCCGTGCCCCGCAACCGGAGGTTTTGTTGCCCGGCCTCGACCGGCATGGCGATCAATTGCACCTCGCCGGTCTCTTGCATCGGCAACTCTTCCAACCGCCAGTGGACGGTTCGGTTCGTCTCTTCGTAGTGCCCAGCGTTGTTGGCGCTGACGAATTTCAGCCCGCTGGGCAAATAGGCCACCAGCTCGACCTCTTCGGCCGGGGCCGTGCCGGGATTGCTCACGGAGAAGGTATAGACCGCTTCCCGCTCCAGGTACCGGCGTTTCGGCCCCGTGACGGCGACGTCCAGGTCCGGTGCGATCACCTCCAGATTGAACCGGTCTTCCGTCCTCAGCGTGCCATCGTCGCGAGCGACCAATACGTTGGTGATCGTCCCGGCGCCGCTGGCAACCAGCGTCAGCTCGAGCTGGCGAGTCTCGCCCGGCGGCAAATCGCCGATGACGTACTCGAGATTGTTTCCGGCCGGATGTTGCAGCCCGTTGGGAATATGCTCCTCGAGCACCACGCCGGTGGCCTTGCCGCTGCCCGGGTTGGAGATCTCGATCTTCAACGCGACCTCTTCTCCGATCAGCACCTTGGCGGGGGCCAAGGTCTTCACGACCAACTCCGGTTTGGTGGCAACGGTTCGGGCCGAGGCGCCGGCACTGAAGGAGACCGTCGCCACCGAGCCGATTTCGCCGGTGGCGGTGGGCATCAGTTGGATCTCGATCTTCGACTCGTCTCCCGGTTTGACCGTGCCCAGCTCCCAGAGCAGCTCACCCCGAGCGCCGCGCGTCGCCCGCGGCATCGTGCTGATCAGCCGCGTGCCCTTGGGAATCTCGTCGCGGAGATGCACTTCGTCGGCAGCCACCTGGCCTGTGTTGCGCACCACAAGGTGAAAGGTGGCCGGCCTGCCCACCTGGATCTCGTCGGGGGCGGTCTTCTGAATCGTCAGTTGCGGCGCCTGCGGGCCTTCCAGTTGCTTGCTGCCCGGCTCGCCGGTGCCTTCGCTCGAAAACGCCGCGGCGTCGGCCGTAGCGTAACGGTCCGGCGGCGCCGCCTGATGGAGACTACCGTCGCCGGGCGCGGGAAGTCCGGCTCGATTGGCAAACGGGCTCATGTCGGGCGCCCCGGGACTTCCGGCCGCCGTGGTGGCGGCCGGGGGCAACGGATACCGATCGACAACGGGAGACTTCGTGGCGGCAGCAAGGGCGTCGGGGGCGTCGGCCGATGCGTCGGGGTCGGTCGATGCGGCGTCAACGCCGACGGTCTGCACCGGCTGGGCCCCGGGGGCGATGAAATGTCCGGGCTCGGCCCCCAGCGCCGCCCTGGCCGTATATCGGTCGTCTTCTTCCAAAGCGGCCGCGGATCGATTTGGCCCGGATCGCCCGGCAAACGGATTCGGCACGCTCGGTTGCTCTCCGGTCGTCGGTGCGGCCGGGGCGCTGGCGGTCCTCCGCTCAGGCATCGCTATCGCCGACGGCGGGACGGTTTCGGAGCCCGAGGTGAGCGAGACCGGCTGGCGGTATGGATTGCCCTCGACGACCGAAGGAATGGGAATGGGCCGTTCGGTCGGCGGCTCGGCTGCCGTTTCGGTCGGGGGGCGAAGCGTGTTCATATGGCCGGCCGCCGCGCGTCCCTGGCCGGCGGATGGCGCGCCGTCTTGCCCGGCCGCCGTGCTCCGGTCGGCAGTACCGCTGGACAGATCGGCAGCGCTGCTGGCAGGGTTGGCCGGGTTGGTAATGGTCACTTCGTCGGCCGAGGCCGGATCTGCCGTTCGGCGCTGTGCTTGCGCGATCGCGATCAGTCCCAGAATCACCACGGTTCCCAACGCGGCGATGCGGAGGAGAAGACGTTTCATGGGAATCACCCTGAAAAGTAGTGTGTTCGTCGAGTGAAAAGGCGCCGTCTGGCGAAAACACGAAAAGCGGCACGCGACACGGCCAGGCGTGCGGCCACCGGATCCGCCACCGAAGGGGGTGCGGTCGGGTAGAAGCGGCCTGGGGTCGGTAGTGGCGTGGTTTAGTACCAGAAATCCGCCCCCAAGGCAACGGCAGTTTGGGCAAACGGTAAGCCCCAAGCCCGCGAGCCCGGTCAGACGAATCCCGCGACACCCGGTAGCACGGTGGCGGGTTGGTTCCGGATCTCAGTAGTCGTACCAGATCCCCAGGCCGACCTTGTCCTCGTACCGGTCGAAGAACTCGAACTGGTCGCTCATGCCCGTGTAGTACGCCATGCCGATACGGAACAGGTGCCCTCGCTCTCCCCGCCACAGCCAGCCCGTCTGGATGCTCAGATTTCCACCGAAATCGAGCTCCTCGCGAAGGTGGCCGTTGACCGCCAGAAAGGGCGTCGGACGCAGACCGGTGGGCCGGCTGGGGCGATACTCGACGCCGAACTGGAATTCCCAGGGCCGGGTGCCCCCATCGGTGTGAAATGCCCAGGCCGCCTCGCCGTACAGCCGAATCTCGTCGGTCCAGTAGTACGAGTGGCCCCAGATGATCGAGTCGCGGCTGAAGTTGATTCGCGGCACGCCCGGATGCTCCAGCATCAATTCGTCGCCGAGATGCGAACTGAGGTGGTAATAGCCAAGCTTCATGCGATACGGTCCCCGGGCGTAGGTCAACGGCGAGCCGACCCGGAAATCAACGGCCATCAGATCCATGTCCTCTTCCAGATTGATGCGGGGCAGCGCACCGCCTTCGACGTCGATTTGCCACCCCTCGGGCCGCAAGGGGTCCCGAGTGCCGTACCGCAGCAATCCCATGCGGCCCCCCAACGCCGCGTCGGCCAACCAGCCTGCATTGGTCTCGTGGAACCATTGCATGGCAAACCGTGGCTCCTTCGTCCCGGCAAGGTACGAATGGTACAGCAGACCATCGGGAAGCACCTGAAGATCCCAGGTGTCGTATTGTCGGCCGTGCTCGTGCTCCACGTGCTCCACGGTGTAGGCCGGCACCGAGTGGGCCGACGGGGCGAAGACCACCTCGGGCAGCCTGGCAAGCAGCTCCTGTCCGCGGCCCAGGCAAGCCGTTGCTAGAATCAGGGCAAATCCCAGGACACCAACCGCCTGGGGGAAGGGGGATATGGCACTCGTTGCTCGTCTTGGCATCTGCTTGCCTTCGCTGCTTGCTCCTCGGAAGGGTTGGCTCGGCCGCTTGGAAACGCTGCATCCGTTGATGCCTGCACACTGAATGCGCGAGGGCGGCCAACGAGAGCCCGGCATTTTCGGCCTCCCGTCGGTCAGCCCGGATCATTCACCATGCAAACATCAATAGACACGCTTCCCCGGATATGAATTATCGGCAGATTCGGCAAGGTTTCACGGCATCGGGGCTCGCAGCCCCGACGAATCCCCCAGTTTTCCTGAATAGCAGCAGGAAGGCAATTTAGGGAGTTGATAACGGCAGTCTCCCGGCATCCCGGCATCGCGACTTGAGCAGCTAGCCCGAATCCTCTACAATCCGGCCCGCCGATCCGCCGAACTTGACTCGCGCAGACAGGACCAATATTCCATGGAACGATCGCTCATGCTGCTGAAACCAGACTGCGTGCAACGCCGGCTGGTGGGGCGAGTGCTGGCCCGATTCGAGGACAAGGGGCTGAACCTCATCGCCATGAAGCTGATGCGGGTGACCCCGGAACTGGCCCGACGTCACTATGCCGAACACGTCCAGAAGGGCTGGTATCCGTCGCTGGAGGCCTTCATCACCGGCGGGCCGCTGGTGGCGGCCATCGTCGAGGGGCCCGAGGCCGTTCGCGTCGTCCGCGACATGGTCGGCTCGACCAACGGCCTGGACGCCGCGCCCGGCACCATCCGCGGCGATTTCAGCACCAGCCAGCAGATGAACCTCGTCCACGCTTCCGACGGGCCGGAGTCGGCGGCGCGCGAGATCGAGATCTTCTTCGACGCAAGCGAGATCCACGCCTACGCCCCGACGATTCGCCCCTGGCTGAGCGCACCGGACGACGACTGACGATCCATCGGGGGCCGTAGGGCGATCCGATCGTGTGGGGCTGGATCAAACGCGGAGGATGGGTCGAGGACGAGCCCCACGCCGAAGACGCTTTGCCGAAGACGCTTTGCCGGCGGGCGCAAAAGACCGCCGCGAGGTTCCGGCGCGCCATGGGATTACGCGCTCGGAGAGGCTCGCGGCGGCCCCTTCTCTGCATCCGGCCCCGCCGGAATGCTACTCGTCAAAGCCTGCGCTACGCCACGACGGAGTCGGCCTCGCGCTGCGGTTCCTCGGGTGCCTGGCCTTCGTCCTGGCCGGCGTCCCAGAGGACGCCTTCGATCTCGGCGAAAACCTGTTCGTCGGTGAAGTGGGCCCCGGAGATAGCGTTCGCCGGGCAGGCCGCCACGCACGTGCCGCAGCCTTTGCACAGCGCCGTGTTGATGACGCTGACCTCTTTCTCCGCGTTGAAGTCGATCGCGCCGTAGGGGCACACGTTGTTGCACACCCGACAGCCCGAGCAGCGATCCTCGTCGATCGAAGCCACGATCGGCTCGATCGAGACGACTCCCCTGGCGATCATGCTTTGCACGCGGGCGGCGGCCGCCGCACCCTGAGCCACCGAGGCGGGAATGTCTTTGGGGCCTTGGCAGGCGCCGGCCACAAACACGCCGTCGGTCATCGTGGCCACCGGGTCGAGCTTCGGGTGGCGCTCGGTGAACCAGCCGGAGGTGCCGCAAGAGAGGCCGCACTTCAGGCCCATCTCCTTGGAATCGGCCTGCGGCTCCAGGGCGCCCATCAGGATCACCATATCGACCGGGATGCGGCGCTGTCGTCCCAACAGCGTATCTTCGAGCTGCACCACGAGTTTGCCGTTCTCGAACGGCGTCCGGCTGGCCTCGGTCACCTCGGCCACCTTGCCGCGGACGAAATGCATGCCCTCGCCCAACAGCCGCTGGTAGAATTCCTCGTAGTCCTTCATATTGCAGCGCAGGTCGATGTAACAGGAGTAGACGTCGGCCTTGGTCTTCTCCAGGACCAGGTGCCCGAACTTCATGGCGGCCATGCAGCAGACGCTCGAGCAGTAGGAGTTGTGTCTGGCATCGCGGCTGCCGACGCAGTGGATGATCGCGACCGATTCGGGCTCGGTCTTGCCGTCGCGCAACACGATTTTGCCGCCGGTGGGGCCGGCCGCGTTACAGAGCCGCTCGAACTCCATGCTGGTGTAGACGTTCGGCAACCGGCCGTGGCCGTATTGCGGGAGCTTCTCGCAGTCGAACAGCTTCCAACCGGTGGCCAGGATGATGTTGCCCACTTCGAGCTCGACGATCTCGTCTTCCTGCTCGTAGTCGATGGCGTTGGTGGGGCAGACCTTCTCGCACGCCCGGCACTTCCCCCGCTCGAACCAGATGCACGAGTCGGTGTCGATGACCGGGATGCGGGGGACGGCCTGCGGGAAGGGCGTGTAGATGGCCGGGCGGTGGCCCAGCCCTGCCTCGAAGTCATGGTCGACCACTTTCTTGGGGCACTTCGACACGCAGATGCCGCAGCCGGTGCAGAGGTCTTCCTTCACGTAGCGGGCCTTCTTGCGGACCTTCACCTTGAACTCGCCCACCGAACCGCTCACCTCTTCCAGCTCGGAATAGGTCAGCAGCGTGACGTTCTCGTGCTGACCGACCTCGGACATCCTCGGCGTGAGGATGCACGCCGAGCAGTCCAGCGTGGGGAAGGTTTTGTCGAACTGGGCCATATGGCCGCCGATGCTCGGCTCGCGCTCGACCAGATAGACGTGATAGCCGGCGTCGGCCAGCTCCAACGTGGCCTGCAGGCCGGCGATACCGCCGCCGACCACCAGCGTGGCCGGGTTGACCTTCACTTTCATGGGCTCCAGCGGCTTGTGGCGCTTGACGCGCTCGGCCGCGGCGCAGACCAGCGCCTTGGCCTTCTGGGTACCCACCTCCTTGTCCTGGCAGACCCAGGAGATCTGCTCGCGGATGTTGGCCATCTGGAAAAGGTAGGGGTTCATTCCGGCGTTTTGGCAGGCGCGGCGGAACGTCTTCTCGTGCAGGCTGGGAGAGCAGGCGGCCACGACCACCCGGTTCAGCCCCTTCTGCTGAATGTCTTCCTCGATCATCTTCTGACCGAGCGAAGAGCACATGAACTTGTAGTCGCGTGCCACGGCTACGTCGTCGATGTTCTCGCCGGCCCACTTCGCGACCTCTTCGACGTCGATCGTTCCGGCGATGTTGCTGCCGCAATGGCATACGTAGATTCCGACCTTTTCAGGCATGGCTGTTCTCCAATGGATTCGGATGATACCGCCAATCGCGTCGGGGAGAGGACTGGCGATTGGGTTGTTCTTACGCCGTAGCTCCGCTCAGCTTGGCCCGCAGGACCGGCTCGATCGGAATGATCTCTTTTCCAATTCCCAGCTTGCCGGGCTCGATCCCGAAGGCCAGCCCCAGCATTTGGGTGAAAAACACGATCGGGATGTTGTAGCTCGTGCTGAAGTAGTTGTTCACCTGCCGCTGGTAGGCGTCCAGATTCAACTGACACATGGGACACATGCAGAGAATCATGTCGGCGCCGTTCTCCACCGCACACTGCAGCAGCCGCCGGATCAACTCGAACGCCTGCGCCTCGCTGATCTGGGTCATGTGGCCGCCGCAGCAATGCGACTTCAGGGGATAGTTGACGACGTCGGCTCCCAGCCAGGTGAACAGCTCATCGAGCCGCGTGGGGTGCTCGGGGTTGTCGAAGCTATTCAGCGGGCGGACGACCTGGCAGCCGTAGTACGGAGCGACCTTCAGGCCGGTCAGCGGCCGGACCACCTTGTCGCGGATGGCCGTCTCGCCGATGTCCGTGTAGACCACGTCCAGCAGATGCCGCACCCGAACGCGACCCGCGTCGTAGTGCAAGCCGCCGGCCGCCAGCGCCTCGTTCACCTTGGCGCCGAACGCGGGCTCTTCGGCCATCAGGTGATCCGTCTTCTTCAGATTCAAGTAGCAGGCGGCACAGGGGGCGACCAACTGATCGAGCTGCGGGTCGACCAGCGCTAAGTTCCGCGCGATCACCGAACAAGCGGTCAACTCGTCCTGGCTGAAGTACTCGGTGGCCCCGCAGCAGTTCCAGTCGTCCACTTCCCGCAGGTGAAGCTGCAGCACATCGGCTACCTCGCGGACGGAGATGTCGTAGGCGGCACTGCTGCACTCGAGCGAGCATCCCGGGTAATAGGCGTATTTCATGCTTCACCTCCCATTTCTTTCGCTTTCTTGATGATGGCTTGAAGCTGGCCCAGTTGGCGAATCTTCGTCGGTATCAGCGACATCCGCCCCTTGGTGAACATGGAGAGTCCCAGCGGACCCATCTTCAACATGCTCAGCGGCTTGTTGAACAGGTAGTAGCGGCTGGCCAGACCGAACTCGAAGCTGCGGCCGTACTTGTCCAGCAAACCGGTGAAGGTGCGGGCCAGGGCGGGGGCGTCCGATCCGTTCGCCACGCCCTCGCGGAGCGAAATCCGCTTCAGAGCGTACATCACGTCGGTAATCGGGATATTCTGCGGGCAGCGGCTGGTGCACGAATAGCACGACACGCAGCGCCACATGGTGTTCGACTTCAGCACGCGGTCTCGCTGGCCGGCCTCGATCAGGGCGAACAGTGTCCGCGGCGTGTGGTCCATGTCGGGGCCGTTGGGGCAGGAGCCGCCGCAACTGCCACACTGCATGCAGTGGACCAGCCGTTCGCCGCCCGGCGTTTCCGCCACGACGTCATCCAGGAATGTTAAGCCGCGCTTGTCGGCTGGAATGGTGATCATCAGTCTCCTCCGTTGTGGATTACCTCTTGGGTCAGCTCCGTCCAATACGGGCTAGTTGAACGCCGAGGCCAGTTGAGTTACCCTGGCGCGATCTGCCTCGGCTTTGGCGGTCTCGCCTTGTCTCTGATACACGTCGCTTCGCTCGACGTAGGCCGTCAATCCTTGGGGGTTCAGACGGATCGCTGCGGAAAAATCTTCGGCCGCTCGCTCCAGCCTGCCGAGGACCTTGTGTGCCGTGCCGCGCCACAAGTACGTGCCGGCGTCTTCCGGATTCAGCCGGATCGCCGTGGTGAAATCGGCGATGGCGTCCTGGAAACAGCGCTGTCTGCGCACCGCGAGGTAGCCGCTCTCTCGTTGGTAGCCGCCCTCTCGGAGGTGAACAACTCCGCGGCGCCGATAGGCGTCGGGATCCTGGGGGTCGAGCCGGATCGCTTCCGAGCAGTCGGCCAGCGTGACGGCGCGCTCCCCGTGGACTTCCACCCGGGCACGTCCCTGCCGGGCACGAGCCGAAGGCAGGACGAATCCCAGGAAGTCGACGAAGACCTTGCTCAGCGGCCCTTTCTTCGGGGCCGACGTGTGGTCGTACGTGGCAACCGTATGGGACATGGTTTGTGTCTCCTGTATGTGGGGTTCCGGGGCTTCTTAGTAAGACGCCATCTCCTGCACGATGTGCTCGACCAACGCCGCCGTGGTACGCCGATCGAAGCACGCCATCCGGCCGCGGTTCGCTTCGGGCTGTACGACCAGGGTGGTTACCCTGCCGGCGCTTTCGCCCGCCGCCGTGACGTACTCGGCCTTGGTGTCGCGAACGAGACTGCCCGGCAGGCGACCCGTCTCGCCGGCCAGCAGGACCATCACGCGATGGCATCCCCCGGCCGCCTTCAATACGTTTTCGGGGTCGATCTTCGCGTCGCCCGGCGTGGTGACGATCGGGAACGACCGGTTGGCAAGGTGCTGCAGCAGGTCCCGGCCCAGCCCTTCGTGACGCGAAAGCAGGCCGGGGGAGGCCAGCAGACGTATCTTGTGACCGTTGCGGTTGGTAATCTGGATGCGACCCAGCGGCTCCGCGGGCACATGGGGCTCCGCGTGTGGAGGACTCGCCGGCGGCCGGGGGCGAAACACCGCGTCGAGCACCGCCACCATTTCGCCGTCGGCAAACGGCTCCACGCTGTAGTAGAAGATGCGCTGCTGGCGATAGGCCGTTTCCCAACCCGCCGCGGCCGATGACGCCGTGACCACGACTTTCAGCGACGGTGCGGCGTGGTTGATGCGAGCCACCCACTGCGGGCCGCGCTCGGCAAGCGTGTCCGCGTCGACCACCGCCAGCCGGCAACCCGACTCCAGCGTCGCCGGCACCAACGCCTCTTCTTCCGTGACCACGTGGACTTCGCATCCCAAGGCCTGCAGCTTCTGGGACTGTTCCAGGGCGGACCTTGGGTCCGCGTTGACCAGCAGGACTTCCCGGGACCGGCAGCGATCCAACTCTTCTTCCACGCGAGTGGTGCACACGCAGGCGATCCAACCCTTTCCGCACGGCTCGCTCAACAGGGCCGACGGCTCGCAGCTCAACAGACCGTTCGCGGCCACCACCACTCCGGAGACCGGTGCAGGGATCATCACCGGCGATCTGGCGGCTACCGTCACGGCCGCCATGGGCAACCCCTGGTAGACGACGTCACCAACCTCGGGAAGTCGTACCTCCTCAACGGTCGTATAGGGCGGCTGTACCAATACGGCCCCCGTTCGCGCCGAGCCGTCCGTCTCCAACTGGACCCACGATTCGTCCATGAACAAAAACGCCTCCTCCGCCGTCCCCCGCAGCGACTTCGACAGGGCCGACTCGGCCGGCAGCGGGAAATCGGGGTCACGGTGGGCCAGCATTCTCTGCACCGAAAGGGTGATCTCCTCGGGCGTGAACGGCTTGGTTACATAGTCCGAAGCCCCCAGGCGAACCACCGCCGCCGCGTTGGGGATGCTCGGATACCCGGTCATGATCATCACCGGAATCTCCGGCTTCTTCTGGCGCAGCGATTCGAGAAACTCGATCCCGTCCAGTTCCGGCATCTTGATGTCCAGGAGGATTGCGGCGTAGTCGTTCTGGCAGGCCCGGGCGAGCCCGTCTCGGGCGTCGGTGCACTCTTCCACCTCGAACCCCTGGCGGGTGAAGACCCGTCGGCAGGCCTGGCAGATGACGATTTCGTCATCGACAACCAGCAGTTTTGGACAGGCGCACATGACTTAGCTCCCCGCGGGGCGAACCGTAGGTCCGTTCGTTCCATCGATCCGTGTCCAGGCCGCCCACCGTCGGATGGTTGACCCTACAAGTGCGACCACCGATCCCGGCCGAATTCGTCGCCGTCGGGTCGCGCCCGGCAAATCGACCCAACGGATCGCCCAGGCGACGACTCCGACCAGCAGCGAGAACGCATATCCCAGCAGGCCGCCGGCGGCGACCAGCAGCAGCAGTTTTCCCGTCTCAACGCGGGGCGTCTCGACACCCGCCAGGCTGAGGTAGTAGACAAAACCCCCGGCGAATTCTCCCGCCACGCTCGATAGCCAACCGGCCACCCGGGCACCGCAGAAGATCTGCGCCACAACCAGGGTAAGTGCCCCACACGCCAAAGTGGCGAAGGCCCACGCGTCGAGCCGGCAGGCCCGCAGGATTCCACAGAGGACTGCGGCCATGGCGATCCAGAGCAGGAGCGTGCGGAGGCCGAATTGCCGGTGGCCGCATTTCTCTGGCTTCGCGTCGTTCTCGCGTGACTGGTGGCACATGACTGGGCGCCTTGATACGTTGGACAAAACCCGGCGTAGGTGCCCAAATGCAATACGCGTGCCAAGCGTTGAGAGAGACCTCGGAATGTGCCGAACGCACGTCGCCGCGACAGGCCCAAGATTCGTGCCGACAAGATCTTACGGCGTCAAGCTGCGACCCGCCCGGCCTTCGGGATGGGTGGGTTGTAGCGGCGGCCGGGGGCCGAAATCCGTATGGGGGTCTCGTACAGTGTATGACCCGCCAATACAGGGTGATCGCCCCTTTGGGGCGGAGGGCAAGAAGCCGGCCTGCCCTACGAATCGACCTCGGGGGTCAGGCCGTACTTCCGCATCAGGGCGTGGAAGTTCGTCCGCTGCATGCCCACGTCTTCCGCCGCCTTGCTGACGTTGAAGTCGCAGCGTTCCAGGGCCTCGGTCAGGAAACGGCACTCCAGCTCCTGGACGGAGGCGTCGCGCACCTGTTGCTTGAGCTTTTTGAACTCTTCCCACTCGCGGGGCAGTTGGGCCACGGTCGAGCGCGTGGGGCTCCGGCGGATCTCCGGCGGCAGGTGCTGAGGCTCGATGCGGTCGTGGTCGCAGAGAATGGCGATCCGCTCGACGATGTTGCGCAGCTCGCGCAC
Organism: Pirellulales bacterium; assembly: GCA_016935315.1. Lineage (GTDB taxonomy): Bacteria > Planctomycetota > Planctomycetia > Pirellulales > Thermoguttaceae > JAFGRD01. The sequence continues at coordinate 5,791 of JAFGRD010000047.1, read as the reverse complement.
GTTGCCCGGCCAGCGGTAACTCTCCATCTGGGCCATGGCTTCGGGCGAAAACCCCTTGATATCGCGGTCGTTTTTCTTGCAGAACCGCCCCAGGAAATCCATGGCCAGGATGGGGATGTCGCCGTGTCGCTGGTACAGCGGGGGAAGGTAGATCGGCACCACGTTCAGCCGGTAGTAGAGATCCTCCCGGAAGTCGCCCTCGGCGACCATTTCCGAGAGATCGCGATTGGTGGCCGCGATCAGGCGGATGTCGATTTCGCGCTCGGCCGTGTCGCCCACCTTCCTCACCCGCTTCGTTTCCAACACCCGCAGCAGCTTCCCCTGCGTCTCCATGCTGAGGTTGGCCACTTCGTCGAGGAAAAGGGTTCCCCGGCTGGCGGCCTCGAACAGTCCCTGCTTGGTGGCGATGGCCCCGGAGAATGAACCCTTGACGTGGCCGAACAGCTCGCTTTCGAGCAAGGTGGGCGCCAGCGCGCTGCAATCGCAGGCCAGCAGGGGGTGGTTCTTGCGGCGGCTGAGCCGGTGGATGGCGCGAACCACCATCTCCTTGCCCGTGCCGCTCTCGCCGGTGATCAGCACGGTTCCTTCCGAGGGGGCGACGCGCCGCATCAAGGAGAAGACGCGTTCCATGGGTCGGCTTTCGCCGATGATGCCCTCGAAGCCTTGGGCAACTTCCAGCTCCTGCCTCAGCAGGAGGTTCTCCCGCATCAACGCGGAACGCTCGCAGACTTTCTCCAGCACGACCTTCAACTGGCTGGGCGAGAATGGTTTGCTGAGGTAGTCGGCGGCGCCGTGCTGCATCGCCTCGACGGCCGACTCGACCGTGGAGTGGCCGGTGATGATCACCACTTCGGAGGAGACGCCGGCGGCCTTGATTCGCTTGAGCACGTCCAGGCCGTTGATGCCCGGCATCATCAGATCGAGCAGGATCACGTCGTAATCCCCCGAGAGCGCCGCCTGCAAACCTGCCTGCGGATCCTCGTAGGAGCGGACTTCGTGGCCTTCGCCGCTGAGGATTCGCCGGCAACTCAGCCCGATAATGGCCTCGTCGTCGATCACCAGGATCCGGTGGCAGGCGCCGAAGGTGGAAGAGACGGATGGGGAGTCACTCACTGGTCCAACCTTTCGTCGTGACGGTCGGGCGGCTTGTCTTTGACCAAGGGCAAGACGATGGTAAACGTGGCGCCCTTGCCCTCTTCGCTCTCGACTTCCAGCGAGCCCCCGTGCTGCTGGATGATGCCGTAGCTGACGCTCAGGCCCAAACCGGTTCCCTTGCCCACGGGCTTGGTGCTGAAAAACGGCTCGAAGACCCGGTCCAGGTGCTTGCTCTGGATGCCGCAGCCGGTGTCGGTCACCGTGACCAGCACCTTGTCGTCGTCGGAGGACGTGCTGATCAGCAGCGTGCCGCCGCCGGGCATGGCCTCGCAGGCGTTCAGGGCCAGATTCAACAGCACCTGCTGAAGCTGATTCACGTCGCCGTCGACCTCGGGCAGCTCCTCGTCGATGTCCTCGACGATGATGATCTGCTGGAACGCCTTCTGGTTTCCCAACAAACGGATGGTGCGGCGGATGATGTCGTTGACGTTGATCGCCTCCTTCACCGCCGGCCGTTCCCGGGCAAAATCGAGCAGCCCGCGCACGATCTCGCTGGCCCGGGTCGTCTCGTGGATGATCAAGTCCACGTCCTGCTTGTCCTGCTGGTCCAGGTTCTCCTTTTCCCGCAACAAGTGGGCGAAGGTGAGCACGCCGGTCAGCGGGTTGTTGATTTCGTGGGCCACGCCCGCCGCCAGCCGCCCGATCGAGGCGAGCTTCTCGCTCTGCCCGATTTGCTGGCGGGTGATCAGCTTCAGTTGCTTTTCGCGCTCGTTCACCGCTTCGGCCATGGCGTCGATGACCTTGCAGAGCACGCCCATCTCGCCCGGTGGCCGGATACCCACGCGCGCCGAAAGATCCCCGTCGATCACCTTCTGCGACATGGCCGTGATGTGACCGACCGGGCGCAACACGAGCATGGTCACGAAAAACAGCAGCACCAAGCTGGAGACCGTCGCGAGGCCGACCAGACCGACGAACACGCCGGCCACCACGTTCCGCTGGTGGATAAACGGCGTCTGCGACAGCCCGACGTACAAAGCCCCGATGATGCGGCTGTCGGGATCCCGAATCGGTTCGTAGGCGGTGATGTACCAATCGTTGACCACGAAGGCCGGCGCGGCCCACGTGTCGCCCCGGATCAGCACCTCGTCGTAGACGGCCTGGCTGAGCCGGGTGCCGACGGCGGGCAAGCCCTCGACGGTAGTCACGTTGGTCGAGATCCGCAGGTCGCCCTGGAAAATCGTCACCGTGCCGATGTCTTTGCCCGCGAAACGCTGTTCCGGAAACACCTCTTCTTTGATCAGGTCGACGATCTCGAAACGGCGGTTCAACAAGTCGCCCCCGTAGAGGATCCCCAACAATCGGCCCTGGGAGCCGACGATGGGGACCGCCGCGGCGACAACCATGCCGTCCGTGCGGAACTTCTCGTCGGTCGGCCGGGCCGCCGGGGTGGGCAGTAGCTGGAACCGGGCACGGGTGGCCAGATCCTCGCCTTCCTTGGCCAGGGTCGCCTGCGACAGGACGATCGTGCCCAACGCCGGCTCGCCCTTGCGGAGCACGCTGGCGATCAGCGGATTCTCCGAAAGATCGTCGCCCGCCCGGTCCGGGTTGCGCGCCCGGTAGATCACCCTCCCCCCGGCGTCCAGCACGGAAACGAAGTCCATCTTCTGTTCGCCGTGGACATTCTCCAGCAGCGTGCTGAGCTGCTCGCGGTCATCACCCTCCAGGGCCGACGCCAGGTTGCGATCCAAAGACACGGCCCGAAGGAACCAGTCGATCCTGTCGATGTGGCTGTCGTACGCGGCCCGAGCCGAGTTGAGATCCAAACGGACCCGGGTCTGGACTTCCTCCAGCCAGACCCGCCCCAGATAGCCAACCCCCAGGAGCGAAACCAGGGAATTAGCCACCAGGATTACCGCAATGGTGGTCATCGTCAGTTTGAACCGAATGGTCATCGCGTGGGCTCGGTGCGGGTCTTGACACCCCCAAATCCTACCCCGAACGTGCATACTCGGCAACCGCGGGCAGGCCGGGCTGATGGAAGCCGCGCCGCACGTCGCATGCCTGGAGTCGACCCGCGACACCGAACAAGGGCCCTGGTCCGTCGCGCGCCGAGCGGTTCGGCACGAGCCGGCATCCGACGGTCGGTCCGGGCCGGTGAGTCAGAGATTCCCGGCGAGAAGCGAAGTCATTGGGGGCGTTCCGCCTCGATCGCAATCAGCCGATCACCTCGGACGACATTCAGTTGGCCGCCGTAGCGGGCCATGCGCGCGAGCCGACGTGCGGGACGGAACTCGGGATGACCGCTCATGACCAGATCGTAGACATTATGGTAATCGATGATCAGGTCGCCCTTCTGCAGGCCGACCGGGGAACCGTCGCCTGAGACCTCCGCGACCAGCGTGGCGCTGAGCAGCCCCTTCTCCGCAAGGACGTCGGCGCTGGCCGGTCGCAGCACAACGTTCCACTGCGCGACAGAGACGTCTTCACTCTCAGAGGCAGATGAAGACTCGGTCGCCGCCTCCTGCTGCCGCGCAAGATCCTCCTTCGCCTGTTCGCGCAGGTTGTCAAACTGCGCGGGCGTAAGATCCTTAACCTGCCAGACGAAGACCATGCGGTTCAGCTCCCGGGAGAAGATCAGCCGTTCGCCGAGTGTGTCCTCCGGCCACGATTGCCGGAGGGTCTCGATCAGGGCCTCGGCCGTCGGACTCTCGGCAAGCAATTTGGCCATGGGACAGGGGGTCGCCGGCTTCGGCAGCGGCGTTCGCGGCTCGATCCGCAGGGTGTCGACGCACTGCCTGAGCAGCCCACCCCATTCGCCGAGCCCGGATCCTCCCACGTGGCGCTGGAACAAACGCACGGAGCGCGCCCGCGGCTGAATGCCCTGAACGAGGGCTTGCCACCGCTGGCTTGATTCTGCGCGGGTCATCGCGCCGAGCGCCCGGCTGGACGATTCGATGGCCTCCGCGAGGCGTTTCGCCTTGTCGCCGCCCGGCGCCGTGTGCGAGACGGCGACGACCCGGCCGAGTCCGGCGTCCAGCGCCTTCCACGCACGCCGCCACTGGGCAGAGATGAATTCGGCATAGACCAGGTTGGCCGACGTGATCTCGTAGATTGCCGGAGAATTAGCGTCCGCGATGCGCCCCGGCTCGGGGCCCTGCACCCGTGCGGCCTTGCGCAGCTCGGCTTCGGTCTCCAGGCAAATCAACACCATGGGTTTGTCCGGGTCCTTCGGCGACGGCAGGCCCCACCACCAGAACTCCGGCTTCTCGGGCAGATTCTCCAGATCGTTGACCACGGGAGCGAGTTCCTCGGCGAAGGCCGAGCTGAGACGATAGTGCGGCGCATAGGCGGCTACGCCGATCATGCCCAGCGAGACCAGCGGATGACCGACCCAAACGGCACCGTCGGGACCTCGATACAGGAAGCACCGGGCAAACGTTCGCTGTTGGAGCTTCTCCTGGGCGGGCGAGTGCGTGCCAGTCGCGAGCAGAACGCCGACAACCAGCAAGGCAACGAGTAGTCTAGGGGACATGGTCATTTCCTCAAAAGGTTGGTTGCCCTCGCGCATTGTGTGTGCAGGCGTCAATAAGGGAGCCTCGGCGGTGTTCTGCCGCGGGATCGCGGCACAATCGGTCGAGAGGGTTTTCGTTGTCGGTCAAGATCCGTGCCCCGGCCGTGTTCACGGTGAAGAACTCGTCTCCGACGAATCCCCATGCGCGAAGCTGGAGACGCTGCCGCGGCGACAGCTCCAGCGGCAGCGTGCCCGACAGCAGGTAGATATGCTGGATCCCGTCGCCGAAGCCGTTGCGCAGGGCCACCGTGTGCGGAAACACGGCCGCCAGGGTCCGGGCAACCGCGGCCGTCGAGGCGTGTTGCGGCGGGGCGACCAGATGCACGGCCAGCACGCCGCCGTCGGCAAGGCGATCCCGCATTCGGGCGAACGCCTCCCTCGTGTAGAGGTGCTTGGGCACCGACGCACCCTGGAACGTGTCCAGGACGATGGCGTCGAAGCGGCGTTGCGTCTGCTCGAGAAACGCCCGTCCGTCCGCGATGGTAACCTCGCCGTCGAAATCGAAATACTCCTCGGCCAGAGGGACGATGGCCGGCTCCACATCGACGGCGTGCGTCGCGATGCCGTGGCAGGCGAGTGCCCGGGCGTGGAGCCCTCCACCCAGGCCAATCACCAGGGCGTTACGCGTGCCGGTGCGGTAGTACGGGATCAGCTCGACGTAGTCGCGGGCCCGTATCAGAACGCCGGGCAGCAGCCTTACGCCCGAGCTGGGGACGGCCGCCTGGATCACTCCGTCGCAGACGAGGAGCCTCAGCCCGCCTGCCTCCACCACTTCCAGATACCCGCAGGTGTCCTGAACGCTCGCCAACACCCGCGCAGGCGCCCTCGCCGGCGCAGTTGCGGCCCGCCCGTCGCTGGAGACGACCTTGCGTCCGGTGGCGGGGGCGGCAGACGACGACCCGCCGCAGCGCCGACCGGGGTCGGCTGCCATGGCCGTGCCCGCCAGGGACATCCAGAAGACGATCAGGCACGACACGACCCAGCGTCCTCGACTCATGGTGCAAAAGCTCCGCACCTTTCCTCTTTCATATAGGCCTAACCCAACTTCGCCAGCTCGAACCAGGAATTCGTTTTTCTTGAAATGTTTTGGGCCCAAACGGGGTCGCTGGTCGGGTGCAGTTT
>JAFGRD010000046.1 GCA_016935315.1 Pirellulales bacterium | reverse complement strand
GGGTAGCTTCGGGCATCGTAACCCGAAGCGTAAGCGAGGAAAAACGCGGAATCCACCGTATCTCTCGCTCACGCTTCGGGTTACTATCCTCGGTACTCAACCCCATTTCTTAGTGGTGACAGAGCACTAGGCACAGACGTCGGTGCTGTCGTCGAGGAACCGTTTGGCGTGCCAGTAAAGCCCGCTGATCTTGGCGTGGAAAACGTTCACCGGGAGATTGCCGAGGACGCAAAGGCGATGGAAAAGCAGCGGGTCGGTGGCGGGCGTGTTGGGGCGTTCGATCAGGGTCAGCCCGATCTTGTATCCGGCTTCCTTGGCCCTGCGGGCAATCTCCTCCGAGACGTCGGCCGGGCCTCCATTCGGGTAGGCAATCCAAGGGCATTCGGCTCCCAGCTCCCTTTCAATCGTCGCCTTGCTGCGACGTAATTCCGTGTCCACCTCGTCTGGAGCGAGCCGTGTGAGAATCGGATGGCTGACGGTATGGGAACCGATCTCGAATCCCTGGCGATGCTGTTTGCGGACCTCCTCCCACGTGGAAAAATCGTAAAGTTCATGAAACCACTCTTGGTCACAGGGCAGCGGGTCGCCCCGCAGGCGTTCCAGATACGATCCTCGTAAGCCGTTGGGAATGCGCTTGCAGACCGCCCGCACGCGGGCTGCGACGCCTGCCCGGGCGACGGTGTCGGCGGGCAGGACAATCTCGGACCCGTTTTCGGGCAACGGGAGCATCTTCGACTTCCAGCCGAGAATCCGCTCGTCGAGCTCCTGGGGCCAGAGGACGCGGGCCTCTCCGATGTGTCCGGTCGTCACGTTGATCAGCGCCGGAATTCCCAGCCTGGTCAACTCCGGCAGGGCGTTGGTCAAGACGTTTCGATAGCCGTCGTCGAAGGTGATCAGCACCGGCCGCGGCGGCAATTCGGCCTCTCCCTGTTTCCAGGCCAACAGGTCGCGCGCGGAAATCGGATTGCAGAACCGGGCCAACGTCTCCAACTGCTCTCGAAACACCCGCCGAAAGATCACGCCGCGACTTCGATACGCGTCGCCCCGGTAGTCGTCGCTCACGACGCCGTGATAGCAGAGCATCAGCGGTCGGTTTCTCGACATCCTCCGCCACAAAGCGTTGCCGCCGAGATGTCTCGCCGCCGAAAACAGGACGCTTTTCGCCAAAGGCTTGATGGGCACGACTCGATCCTTGCCTGAGGTTGGAACGGTAGTCGGGCACCGGCCGACAGCGACCAGCGCCCCGGGTAGTCTACGGATTGCCTTCTTCTCGTTCCGCCACAGTGCCCACTTGCTCAGCGTCGGATAGGCCATCGCCGGACACGCCGGTGCGACGATATCACGGAATGCCCCGCACGATAGCAGGACCGACCACACGGGTCAAGCAAACGGGCAGCCGTTGCCATATCCGGATCATCCGATCGTATTTCTTGTTGTCCGGACGCATATCTCCCACGTCGCCCTTACGAACGTAGTACTGCCACACGGCCGGTTCCGGCCGGGCACCCCACTTCTTCTTGAACGTGTAGGTATTGCCTCCCAACGTGCTCCGGCCGAAATCGAAAACGCTCTGGCCCCGCTCGATCGCCCGCTGAACGAGGCGCCAGTACATCAGCGAATTGGCGGCCGTCGCCCGGTAGGCGCGCAAGGCACTGGCGCTGGGCACTTCCGTGATGCCGTGCGAGTGGATGGCCACCGCCGCCGCGATCGGCCGCCCCTCCAGCCGCACCACGCAGAGTTCCGCGTCCCCGGGAAACTGGTCCAGGATGCTGGAGAACAGCCGCCGGCTGTAGACAGGCGTACCCAGATCTCGCATGTTGTGCGCAAACACGCGGTAGAAATCCCGCAACAGCTCGTGCCGGCCCCAATCGATCGCCAGCCCCCCCTTCTCGCCTTTGCGGATCTGGGTGCGAACGACCTGCTTGAGCTGCTTCCAGACGGACTCTTCCGAGGACTCCAGCGGAAGTCGCATGTGGACCTTCTCGGTCAGCTTCTGCGTCAGTGCCGGGTGCTCGTATTCCGTCTCGTGCCGCAATTCGAGATAACGCACGTCCCATTGATCGGCCAGCTCGACCGCCCGATCGATCAGCGCGCGGGCGACCGGTTCTTCTTCGGCAATCACCCCCGCCCAATTCACATAGGGCAGACTGACCAGGAAGCGCCCGAACAACAGACTTTTGACCAGGGTCAGCGGCAGCAGACCGACCACGCGCTCGTCCTGCTTGGCAACCACCCAGCAGGCTTCAAGCCGTAGGCCGTCGCGCAGTGCCAGCACCCAGCGAGGATCGCAATGAACACCCGAAATGCCGGCGCGAGCGGTGTATTCGCGCCATACGTGTTCCTGCCCATTCCACTGCGCCGAGGTATGCACCTCGATCTCGGTCGACGTCATTAGAGTACTCATGTTTCTCGATGGCTCAGGTTGCGTGATTTCTCGTTGAGGACTCGCAAGAGAACAGGTGGGCATTCTACCTGGGTAGACTATCGGTTGAGAACCAGGTATCGGTGGGCCAGCCGTCGCAAACGGGTATAGGCCGAAAGGCCGCACGTCTTCCTTAGGCACGCCTTGGCCAGCTCGATCGCCTGCAATTGGCGGAGCTTGGTCGTGTTGAACGTCTGGCAGAAGCCTTGCTGGGAGAGCTCTCGCCGGATCTCCACGCGCGGGAGCCGAAACGGATCGCCACTCCGGCGATAAAGGCCGACTTTGCAGGTGGCCACGCTGCGGTAGCCGCACTGCCGCGATTCCTCCAAGACGGCCCGGTTGGTGTGTCCGCCGGGGATCGCCAGATCGACCACCGGCCGGCCCAGGATATCCTCGAGCCGCGCCCGGGAATCGGCCAGTTCCCGATGCAATTGCTCCCGGCTGAGTTGAGGCAGAAACCGGTGCGTCATCGTGTGCGACCCGATCAGCATGTTCCGGTCGGCCATTTCTCGCAGTTGCGGCGAGGTCAGGTACTCGGGGTCCTTGTCCACCCAACCCGCCACGACGTAGAACGTTGCCGTCACGCCCGCCTCGACCAGCCGCGGCAGCCCCAGCGACCAGTTGCTGCGATGGCCGTCGTCGAAGGTCAGCACGACGTGATCGCGGTTGGGCAAGTCGCAGCTCGGGTCCAGCACGTCTTCCAACGAAACAACCGGCATCTCCAGATCGCGGAGGTACTGGAGTTGCCGCTGGAAGTCGTCGGCACCGACGACCACGCTCAAGTCGGCGGCGTTGTCCAACGCCACGGGCTCGGCCGCGCAGTCCAGGGCGTGATAAATCAGGATCCAGGTGTTCATCAGGATGGTTCTCTTTCCGCGATTATTCCACTCTGCGCCACGCTGCTATTCCACCTTGCGCCATGCCGCCTTCTGCACTCCGCCGACGTAGGCGAAAAACCCGCACAGCGACCCCAAGTTCGCCGTGACGAAGTAGAAGGGGATGGCCGCCAGCGGGGCGTAGACGCGAAACTTCTCGGCAAGGCAACCGGCCAACGCCAGGAGATAAAAGCTGCCCTGCAAGATCAGCAGCCCCTGGTAGTACCACTGGCCGGAGAACCACAAGAAGATATTAGTCGCCAGGACCAGAACCAGGAACCAGGGGACGAGGACGGGCAGCACGGTGTGCGAGAGGAAAACCAAGGCCCGGCTCGGCGGCCAGGGAACAAACATCTTGGGAAACAGGCCGAAGACCTGATACTTGCCCGCTTGCCCGCGGATCTTCTGCCGGAAAAACCGCCGCGTCTCCTGCAATACGTCGCCGCGGGCAATCGCCTTCGGTTCGAAGATCACCCGCTTGCCGCGGCGGCTGATGATGCCCAGCGGCACCGCCACGTCGTCGTTGATCGTATTGTCGGGCGGGAAGGGAAACAGTTCGCGGCGACAAGCGTAGATGGTCCCGTCGCACGCACAGACCGTGTGCAGACGGCTCTCCACTGCCTGGAGGAAGCGGATCAGCTTCCAGTAGAACGAGGTTCCCGCCCCGATTCCCGATTTCTCCTTATTGTAGATGTGGTTCCCGGTAACCGCCCCGATCTGCGGGTCGGCGAAATGCCGGACCAGTTGCAGCGGCACATCCGGCTCGAAGACCTCGGAAATGTCGGAGAACACGCAAATCTCGCCGGAGGCCTGTTGAACGATCCGGTTGACGGTCGCCATCTTGCCGCGGCGGGGATGGAAGGCCAGCAGCTCGACGCCCCGATCGCGATATTCCAGGACGATTTCGTTGGTCCCGTCGTCCGAGCCGTCGGACCCGACGAGAATCTGGAGTTTCTCGGCTGGATAGTCGAGGGCCAGGCAGTTGTCGAGCTTCCGGCGGATGCAGTCGGCCTCGTTGTAGGCGGCCAGCACGATCGAGATCGACGGGCGATACGTCTCGTCCGGCTCGCTGGCACGGCGGCGACAGACAAAATGGCAGCCCATCAGCAACAGCGGATAGCCGAAGTACGTGTATAGCAAGACGGCAAGCGACAGCCAGAAAACAATCTCTATGACAAGCATCACGATCTTGGTTCGTTTCAGGTCTCGCGGACGAATCAGCGGCCGGATGTCAAGCTGGGGAGACTCGCGGCCACACAACGTTTCATTGGAGGGTACCCAGCCGTCACACGGTCACCAACTCTTCCGAAGGCCGATGGGCATCGGCCAGCGCCGCATAGGCGTCCAGGTAGCGGGCCGTCAAGGTTCGCCAATCGCGTGTCGCCAACACGTGCCGGCGAGCGCTCTGGCCGAGCGACCGGCGGCGCTGGGGTTGATCGATCAGTTCCAGACACTTTCGCGCCAGGTCGGCCGGATCGCCGGCCCGGTATCTCAGGCCGGTCCCTTCGGCAATCAATTCGCTGATGCCGCCCACGTCGCTGCCCAGCACGGCCTTCTGCATGGCCATGGCCTCCAGCGGCTTCAGCGGCGTCACCATTTCGGTATTGCGGGTCGATTTGCGGGGATAGACGAGAATATCCAGGATCGAGTAGTAGCGGCCGATCTCGCTGTGCGGCACCCTGCCCACAAACTGGACACGGTCGGCCACGTCGAGCTGGCCGATCAACTCGCGGATGGCGGTCTCTCGTTCCCCGCCGCCGACCACGAGGAACCTCGCTTCGGGAGCCTTCGCCCCGACCAGCCGAGCGGCCCGAACCATGTCTTCCACGCCTTCCCAGGGAAAGAGCGAACCGATGTAGCCGATGCACGTGGCCCCTTGCAGGCCCAACTGTGCAATGAGCCGCTCGTCGGGCGTCGTCGCCTCGAACCGGTCGGTCTCCACGCCGTTGGGCACCAGCAGGATCCTCTCGCCGGGAATCCCCCGCTGGGCGAGATCGGCTTTCAAGTGCTCGGCGATCGTGACCACGAGGTCCGCCGACCGGCAGACCCAGGTTTCCAGCGCCCGACTTAGCCGGTATCGCGGGCTGCGCGGTCCCGTTTTTCCACGATCGACCGCGGCGTCTTCCCAGAAGCCGCGGATCTCGTAAACGAAGGGCAAACCGCGGCGCTTCGCCACGCGACGCGTGGCTTCTCCCCACAGACAAGGCGAGTGGGCGTGCAGCACGTCGGGCTGCTCCGTCCGGACGACCTCGTCGATGTGCGCCGCCATGCGGCGAACCGACTCCAGCTCCCGCAAAAAAGGAAGACGGCGCTTGCCGCGGGAGAGCATGCGGTGGTAGCGTATCCCGTCGATCACCTCCACGTCGCCGGTCACCTCGGCCTCGTGCTGGGCGGAGGTCACCACGACCGGTTCGAGGCCATGGGCCTTCTGAAACTGGACGATGTTCGCACTGCGAACACAGTAGCCGTCCGTCTCGGGAACGGAGTGGTCCAGAACGTGAAGAATCTTCATGGTGCTGTACGTCCTCTTCAGAGCGGCGTCGCCGTGGTCTTCGCCTCGTCGCGATCCGCCAGGAATTCGTCGTAGAATTGCTGATAGCTGCAGAACTCGGCCCGCTCTCCATATTCCCGTCTTACCCGATGCACGAAGTCCTTCATCAGGGATCGAGCGTATTCGCCCATGTGTTTCGGGTGTGACAGGGCGCTGCACGCGATCAGTTCGTCGTCCCGGTGCGCGTCGATATGGCGCCGCAGGATCTTCATCAAATCGCCGGTGCCGTGGGTGAAGTTGTCGAATCCGAGCATCCACGCCGAATGGGGAAACATCCGCTTGACCTTGTCCAGCGGCGCCGTGTTGCCCTCGTCGATGGCCCAGCCTTCCGCCGGCGCACTCCGGCCCCGGCGCCACACCCGCTTGAACAAGAAAGGCAGGTTGTTCAGGGGGGTCCGCGGCCGGGCCGCAATCGGAATCTCGTACAGACCGCCTGAGGCCTCGCGATCCAAAGGCCCCGAGGGGGCAATGCACCAATTCGCCTTGCCGGGCATCCGGCGGTGGTCCACGCGCCAGAGCTCCGAAGCGAAGTAGTTGCCCTTGGCAATCGAACTTTCGATGCGGATGCCGTGATCGTACAAGGCCGACAGGATCGACGCCGTATGGGGGCTCAGACAGAAGCCGCCTGCGCGGTAGGCGATACAGGCATAGCCGGGCCGCTCGTCGCCGCACAACTCTTCAAGCAGGTCGATCCCGCGTTTCACGATCCCGGCGATGTCGTCCGGCCAGGGACGGTCCCGAAAACAGCCCAGCGAGTAGGTTTTGGCGGGTGTGAATTTCCCGTCTTTGTACGTGGAGTCGATCCAGTGCGGGTGCAGGTGGAGCTGCACGTCGTGGCCGCTCCTGAGGGCGCGACGAATCTGGTCGCAGTACGCCTTGTAGAAGCCTTCCGGCTCCCACTCCCGGAAACGGATCGCGCAGCAGACGTCGGTAAACAGCGTGATGGGCGCGCCGAGGTCGGTCGCCAGATCGAGCACCCGATCGGTCGGCTCGAACAGATTCTTCGCGTACGAACGGGCCCCGCCAAGGCTCAGCTCGTGGTCGAAGGACAGCAGAATTCTCAGCTTGTTCATGCGCAGTGGGCCCGCTCGATGGACGTCTCGTCCTGCCCCGGGGCATCGACCGGATGCCCCAGAAGCCGTTTGTAAATCTTGACGATCTCTCCCGCACAATGTTCCCAACCATGCCGCCGCATGGAGGATGCGATCGCCTCGCGATCGCAAGGGCTCGAAAGCACCGAAAGCAGCCCCTCGAGCAAGCCCTCCTTGCTGTTGGCCACGATGGCTCCCATCTCCGGGTCGGTGAGGATATCGGGCACGGAACCGACGTCGGTGGCCACGGCGGGACAGCCGCAAGCCAGTGCCTCCAGCAGCACGTTTGGCGAACCTTCGCTTCGGCTGGACAGACAGAAACAGTCGGCCGCGTTGTACCAGAAGACCAGCTCGTCGTTGGGGACCTCGCCGACGAAGTGGACGCTCCGCTCGAGCCGCAAGCGGCCGACGAGCCCTCGCAGCGCCTCGCGCTCGTCTCCTCCGGCAAAGGCGCCTCCCGGTCCGAGGATGTGCAACTCGACGTCGGGATGCTGTTTGAGGATCTGCGGGAAGCACTCGATGAGTCTGTCGAAGCCCTTGACGTGGGTCACCGTGCCCACGGCGAGGATCTTCCGGCCGCTGGCGGAAAGCCCCACCCGCTCGCGGCAGGCATCCCGGTCCATGGGATGAAACTGCGACCGGTCCACCCCGTTGCCCACCACCGAGATGCGGTCTTCCGCAACGCCCATCGACGTGCAGAGGGCCTTCAGACGGTGGCTCAGGGCGATCACGTGGTCCGACCTGGCCAGCAGACGCTTGACGATCCTACCTCGCAATCCCCATTCGTCAAGGTGCAACGCCTTTTGTCCTCGAATGGTGATGACTTGCTTCAGCCGCAGCAGCCAAACCAACAGACGGCTGGCGGGAAGATCAGGATAGGTCCACTGAAGGTCGACGAGATCGTATTTCCACGATTTCCTGATCCGAATAGCCAAGGGGAGCGCGGCAAAGCAATAGGTCAAGGACTCAAGGACCTTCAGAATGCGAGGAATGAAGAGGAAACGCGGATGATAGACCTCGATGCCTTCGAGGACTTCCCGGTACGGAACACGATTGTGGCCCCTATATCGATCAAGCCTTGAACAGAAGGGAAACCACGGGATGGGGTTAATCACCTTCACTTCTGTAAAACTCCGCATGGACTTGAGTCTGTTAAGAACGAACACTCCCCTGTTAGGATACGCATGGTTCGGGAAAAGGAAGGTCACAACTAGGATGCGCATCGGTGTGTCTCTATTGTCTTATCGTAGCCGCAAGGCCAAAACGATCGGCGCACTCCGGCCACACAGATCGACAGGTGGCGCACATGGTCATCTTGGTTCGGAGAAGGTCAACAGAATCTCCCACGCGAACTTCCTGAGAAACGGTGCGCGTGCAAACAACACACGATCACATGCGGCCAAGCTGTGCAATAAGTACCGGCGCCCCAAGTATCTTGGCCAAGGCGCTACTGCCAGCGTAGTGAGATTAAAGAAACGGACATCCAGCCTTCCAAAGTGTGCCCGGACGACATCCAGGTCTTTCAGCAGCAGAGGATGCTCGTCCGCCGTGCGAAGACCAGGAGTCATCCGGCGAAAGAGGTTGAGCGCGGGGTTGTGCCCGAGGGGCTCCAGGAAGACAGCTGTACCATCTGGCTTCAGCACCCTGGCCAATTCTGAAATCGAGCGCGAGAGGTCAAGGTGGTGGAGGATTCCAAAGCCACAGGCAAGGTCAAACGTGTCGTCAGCGAGCGTCATGGCTTCAGCGTTCATAGCTTCGAACGTGATGTTGTCGATGCGCCGCTCGGTAGCGAGCCGGCGCGCACAATCGACAGCAACGTCTGAGACATCGATTCCAACCACGGATCGGGCACCGTAATCCCGCACGCATCGACAAGAGACACTTCCCAGACCGCAACCGTAATCGAGGACTGTTTTTCCGGAACACCGCGCCTGAATGGCGTCGTAGGTGGCTCGCTTGGCCAACTTCAACAAGTCGTCCTGCAGCCTGGACAGAGTCTCTCGGCTGTCCGAGTCGGCACCAAATCGGCCGTCGTGGAACGACTTCTCGCGATCAATGCGTTCTTCCATGGTCAGTTTCCGGGTGCGTCGGCCTGGAAGTCAGCAGAAGGACTTCGCGTTGGCCGTAGAACCGTTTGATGCGGCAAGGGCTCTTCTTTGCCGCTGCCCGACTGAGAAACCTCCCCCAACTCCTGTTCGCAGGTCTCGGTTTTCGTCGAGGGGAAAGCGCTTGGATACGTTGCGGCAAGGGCTATCCACCAAACGACCACCTCCGCGTCCAGCGTGCTGGCAAACATACACGAGACAAGTTGTGTGAGGAGGACGGCTTCGATGCAATGGCCAAAGAAAGCTACGGATTCATCACCTGCAGAATAGGCCAACGAGATGGAGGCATGCACGGATCGCCACGCGAGGAATATCACTGCAAGATAGAGTGCCAAACCCTGCACACCCCAACTGACCGCGATATCGAGATAGCCGTTATGGATGGCATGGCTCTCATCAACGCCGACGTCTCTCAAGTAAGGGGTCCCTGCACTAGTCTCGGTAGCCTCAAAACCCCAGCCGAACGGGTGGTCCTGCACCATTGCGAGTGCTGCCTCCCAGAAGTAGATGCGGCTCTGAGCCGACTCATCCCGCTCTTCGGTTCCGGCCAAGACGGTAGCCAGACGCGCAATATTCCGGGATCGGTCCACTTCCCCCATCAGTATGAAGACTCCCAATACTCCCAGAGCGACTCCGCCAATTATCTGCCTGCGGACGCGGCCTCTGGCTCTAACGATGAGCCACGCGGCGGCCCCGATCAAGGCTAGGGAGGCAGCGCGACTCACACATCGCTGGATGACTTCGAGCACCAGGACCAGCGAAGCCAGGGCGAAAGGTTTCTCCATTTTGTTTCCGTGGAAGAGAAGATATGCGCCCAGCGGAAGCGCCACGCAGAGGATTTGCGCCACGGCGTTAGCCTCACTGGCACCGGCGATTCCGATTCCCTCCAGCCGGCCATCTAAGTAGTGTCCCTCGGCGTTGAGCACGACCTCGTACCCGATGTACGCCGACCCGATGAGAATCGAAATCACCAGGATTCTAAGGTCGAACTTGTTTCTGACCGACGCCAGCATGAGGAGCAGTAACCCGCTCCTTTTCCAAAGGAGTTGGAGCCCTAGCCAACTGCGGATGGGATCACTGGCATACAGGAAGTGCACAGCACTCGCATTGAGGGCATACAGGAGCATGAGCAGGAATACGGCAGTGGCCGGTTTGCGCATCCCCTCCGTACGCCTTCTGCCGTCGAACAGTACGGCAGCAGCGAAGATCATCGCCGCCATCAGGTTCCAGCGAATCCCCGTGGAAGTCAGTGCCCCCGAACCCCACCACCAGTTCGCTGGGCCGGCGTAGTACGTCAGCAAGTACAAAGGTACTGCCCACGATGAACGTCGGAACGACAAGGTGGAGAGGCTGACAAACAGTCCGATCCAGATCAGCGCTTTGAGGCTCATGCTGTCATGCCAAGTTCGACGGCCCCGCTTGACGTGCCCCCGCAGGTGCCACTACAAGGTTGGCTTGTGTTTCTCGAAGAGGTATTCCAGTGCGCAAATCCGCGCGTACTGAGCGGGATCCGCCACTCTTCCCACGCGGAAGAACTCTGCCAAGTACGGGAAATTGGGGTCAACTACGGACCGGATATACTCGCGTTGCAGGTAGTAGGGAAAGTCGGTCTTCCTGAACCTCCAAAGGCGGTCTCGCAAGCGATAAGGATTCAGCCCGAGATACGTTTTGTTCAGGAGGATGGCAAGATCTGCAGCCTTCTGCAGGACGCCGGGGTCGTGCAGAAAGTCGTGGCCATATGCGGAGGGGTAGCCGGCAAGCCTGGGACTCACATTGCGAATCAGTCCTGCCTGGAATCGCCCATGGATTCTGTAAGTGAGCGGGACGGCCAAAGCGTCCTCGACGAAATTGTAGTCGACCAGAGGTGTAAGGTACCACGTTAGACGGTTGTCGACACAGTTGCCCGGCCCGAGCCAGTAGCGACACCGCATGCTCACGAAAAGCCGCTCCAATTCATCTCGCTCCAAAACCGGACCGCTGCCAGTGCGCACCCGGTTGACCGTTTCCGCCAACGACTCGAAGTAGACATCCTCCGAAAAGGACGGCACGCAGCTATGGCGGACGAAATCCCCGTAGCAGCGTTGGAGGAACCGGCTCACCGTCATACGAGTGTTTCCGATGGGAAAGACGATCCGCGAGACGCCGCCAGCGCCGCCGTTCAATCCGATCTCCCCCTCCTTACAGCGATCCAAACGCGTGGCCAAATCGGTGCCATTGCCGAATAAGTAAGGCGAGAAACAGCCGTCGAAGATCTGATGGTTTCGCTCGATCATTGCCGGGAAATCGTCGACACTGACCTGTGGCGCGCTGTCTCTGTCGAAGTGCTTCAGCGGAAATCCCTCTCCTTCGGCAATCACCTTTGCGATCCTGACATCGGGGTGGTTGCTCTTCCCGTATACGAATGCCTTCGGATGCACTCCCTGTTCCACCATCAGTGCTCGCACGAGCCGCGAATCGTAGCCTCCGGACAGCGCCGCAGCCACGTTTTCGCCAAAACACTTCGCGATGATTTGGAAATAGCGCCGCAGGTTATCTAGATTCACTTCGAGATGGCTGTCCAGAGATCCGCTGGTTGCCGTCGGCGTCAAGCGCGTACGATGAGGCATGTCTACAACAGCGTCAGAGATCCGCGTCACGGTGTCGCAATCGAGCTGACTGACCTCCTTAATAACGGTCTTGTCGCCGTACGTCGCGCCTCGAAAAACATATTCATAGACGCCTTGCGTATCTACATGGGAGCATTTCAGCGATTCAAAGACCGCCAGGAAGCAACTCGAGTAGACTTGCCGGCTCGCATCGCGAAAAACCTTGTAGATACCCAGACGGTCCACGAACAGGTAGAGATCCGTGCCCTTGTTCACGCCGACGCAAAAGTGACCGTAAAGCTCCCTCCAGTTGACGGTCTGCGGGTCGAAATCGTACAGGAACATCCTGAGAGCTTCGGCACCGATACTCTCTCTGTACACCAGAGTGCCTGTTGAGAACGCAAACGTATCGTCGCTCTCCGACACATAGTTCTCGTTTGCCACGTTTCGTTTCTGATATAACCGCAGGCTATAGTTGGGACGGTCGATTCGCCGCGGCTTTCCAAGCTCCTGACGCGACAGGCTTGTTTCCAGGCGCTCGACAAGACGCGAACGATCCTCGTGTGGGCCACGGCGAATCAAGAAAAACGCACCCATCATTGTGCCTTTCAGCATTGACGACGGCAATCCGACCTTCAGTGCAGGTCGCTGCTGCCCGCCGCCGACATCTCCTCTGCCATTGATTCCGGGCACCCGTCGTCGAGACTAGCCAGCCGGGCGTACAGGCGCCTATACGACTCCACCATGCAGCGTGTGCTGTACTGATCCACAACTCTCTGCCGACCGGCTTGACCGAGCGCGCGTCGTGTGTCGGGGTCGTCTGCGAGTTGTTGGAGTGCAAGGCTGAGAGACTCCGTGTCCTGCGGGGGAATCAAAACACCAGCCGCCCCTCCGTCAAGTACTTCCGGGCTCGCCGCCACCCGCGTCGACACCACCGGCACGGCGCAGGCCATGGCTTCCAGGACCGAAAGCGACATCCCCTCGTTGTGCGAGGAGTTGGAAACGAAAACATCCATTGCCTGTAGCAAATGCACTACTTCATTTTCATTCAGTTCTGCTAAGAAATGCACGTGATCGGCGATGTCCAGCGTATCGGCCAGCCTTCGGAGCTCGCCTTCCAACGGGCCGCTGCCGGCTAGCGCCAGATGGGCGTCGGCGCCGTCTTCGCAGAGTCTCGCGACCGCCCGGACAGCTCCCGCGTGGTCTTTAAACGGAACAAACCTCGCAACCATGCCGACAAGAAACGCATTCGGCGGCAAGCCAAACTGGTTGCGCAATTCGTGCTTGGCGGTTGCCGACGGCCGAAAGCGGGCGACATCGGCGCTGTTGTTGATGACGTGAATCCGATTCCGTGGAAAGCCGACAATGTTCGAAGCCCGATCGGCCAGAGCGTCCGAGACCATGACAACCTGGTCGACGGCACGCCACGCCCATCGTTGTGCCAGGATCTGCCTGCGGCGGTTTCGAATCTTGCCGTGCTCACCGTGAACATGTATCCGGACCCCCGCCAGTTTGGCGGCGATGATGCCTTCGACTAATGCAGACCAGGAATTCGTGTGGAGAATATCGATGCGCCGCCGGCGCAATTCCCGAGCCAACCGGAGCGGAAGCGTGGGATCATTGCCGAATCGCCGATGCACGTGGATCAACTCCACGCGTTGGCAATCCAATCGACCTACCATGCCGTCAGCCGGTGTGAGACTGCAGAGCGAAGTTGCGAATTGGCCACGAGGAAGACCGTTGCACACACTGACAATCGTCTTTTCCAGGCCACCCGTGCCCAAGCCATCAACCACATGCATCAGCTTGAGGCGCTGTTCAGGGTTTGGCAGCTGTTTCATGGATTCGTCCCCTCTAAAGACGCCACCAGACGCTCGACTTCGGCTGCGAGTGCCGGTACATCGGATGAGTTGTCAACAGTTAAGACGCGAACTCCTGCCTGACGATACTCCTCCATACTCTCCTCGATAGACTTCTCGAAATGCACTAATGTCTCTTCCGCGAATGACCTACTTGACTGGGCTTTCTGTGGCCAGGAGTCGGGCACGCCCCGAGACCATAACCGCTCCAAAGCCGCTTCCACGGAGGTCTGCACGTGAATGACGACGATCTCACTGCATGAATGGTGATTCAGCCATCTGCCGCTCATCACGGCAAATCGTGAACCGGCAAACACTCTTGCTCTCGCACCGTGATGCACTAGTCCTTCCGAAGAAAGGTAGACGCATCTTCGCTCGCTCGACGGTTGGATCCTCTCCAGGTAATGGCTGTAGAGGATGAAGTCTTGGCTCAGTGCCCGGCAGGATCTTCGCCTCGCCTTGGTCGGCACACAGAGCCATGCCCCGATCGCAAGGCGATTGCAGAAGTCGGAATATCGGAGGTTTGCCCGATAGGCCCAAGCCACAAGCGCGCGGAGTACGAGGATCCGACGACATTCGTATTTCAGCCCGCACCTGCCATATATCCGCTGGCGCACGAAATGCTCCATGACGTCTGATGGCCCAAGAACTCGGTATCCCTGTTCTGCCAGCCGGGTGTATAAGCGGGACCGACATGTTGACTTGCCCGCACCCGGCAAACCTGTCATCTCCACAATCATGTGGTTCGCACCGCTTTCTTATGACGTGGCTTCATTATCATGAATCATGGGCAATTGCCTGCGATTAGGCGTCGACCCGCAGGCTACGTCGAGGATGCCTTGCCTATGAGAGAGCGAAGAGCGGTCGCCCTCCACGGTTTATTCAGACAGACGAAGAACATGCATGCCGCAGTGGCCAGGGCAATGCAGGCTGCCTGGAGAAGGACGTGTATAATGTGCGTCGGAGGAGCCAGCGATCTTGCCAGCAGGGCGAAGACAAGGCCGGGGATAGCTGCCGCCACACCAGGGGCCAGGGCTTTGCGAAAGTAGCGGTCCAGCGACACGCCGATCGTGCGGCAGGCAAGCACCGGAATCAGGACGCCTGCCGTGGTGAGTTTGCTGAGCAGTATGGCACAAGCCATCCCGACAATTCCCAGGTATTGCACAAGAACGACGCCCAGAATGAGAGTCAGCGCAGCATCAAGGAGACTGATCTTGGCAAGAGCCTTCACTTGCCCGATGCCTCGGAGGATACTCCTGGTGGCCACCGTCGGCATGTGTACGACCACGACCGCGGCAAACGCACAGAGCACCGGATACGCTCTCGGTGCATACCCTGGCCCGATCCACAGGTCGATCAGCGATTGGCCGAGCACGTGGAAGACGGTGGCGATTGCCAACGCGACCGCAAGCAAGACGCGATGCGAAATGAAGTAGGCTTCCTCCAGATCATCTCGGCGACTTTGTGCATCAAGTTGACTGGCTACCGGCATCAATACGCTTCGAATGCCGTTGCTGACCTCGAGCGCCCGATTACCAAGTGTCTCGGAGATCGTGTAGAAGGTCACCGCCGCCGGTCCCAAAATGATCCCCACGATGATCGTTCCTGCCGACTTCCCGACACGCTGTGCTGCACCTTGCACAACCGTGAGACCTCCAAACACCAGCAAGGTTCTTGCCGTCTTCCGCTCGAAGAGCCGCGGAGATAATGAAAGCTGTCCGAGTGCACGCTTAGCGAAAACGCAAGCGAAACACTGTCGTACAACAGAGACAAATAGCACGATCCAGGCCATTGCCAGCAGACCGCGCCCGTTTGCTATGGCTGCCACGACCAGCACGGCCTGCAGGATCTGACTGCTGACCCCGAGAGTGTTCCAGAGATCGAATCGTTTTGTGGCCAGCAGTACGGAACCGAAAACCTGGCCGCAAATCGCCACAACGACACTCAGGCCCGTCAGTGCGACGACCCATCGGAGCGTCGTCGCGTTCGTGGTCCCTGTATCGAACAACAGGGGAAACGCCGCGACCAGGCACAGAATGACCGAAGTTACTGCCATTGCTAGAACGACACAGATTGACAGCGACGTGACCGCGACTTTGTTGACGGACTCCCAGTCCTTGACTGCCTCGAATTGAGCGATGTATTTCGTCGCTGCACTGTGCAGCCCGAGATCTGCCATGGAGTAATACGATCCGAACGATATGACAATGGACCAGATGCCGTAGGCCTCGTTGCCCAGCCCGCCAATGAGTATGGGGGTGACAACAAATGCGACGGCAATCGTACACACTCTTGCCAACCAGTTGAGTGCCACGCCTCGAATTGCCAGCCGTGCCGTACTCATGAGAACGCTGTAAGTCGATGCCAACGCACGAGAGCTGGACCTTTATTGATGCATGCACTGCAAATGATCAAGGCCGACCAAGAGGATGTCGGAAAAATCGGATTCCCGGTGGTCGCCCTCGCGCAATGACTGTGCAAATGTCGATAGGACTCGTAAGAAAACGTAATAGTCAACACTTGGTCTGACACTCACCGATCGTTTCAGACAACCTCGATCGAACGCGGCCGCGCAGCCAAGCGTTGTGCCACCGTTGAAGTCGACCGTTGGGTGTGCTTTCCACGAGTTTCTTCAAGCGGCTCAGCAAGTGTCGCACCATGAAAACGTGATATATTGGTAAGTCCATGGCGCTAGGCATCCCATAGCCGCGCAGACAGGCTCTTCTCCACAAGGCCACCGGCCAGCACCGCCAAGGAAACTGGATGGGCAACATCTCAATACGATGGATCAAGTAAGTCACATCGGCCAAGGGCAAATCCGTGGAGCATGTCGCGAAGTCTATTGGCGTCAGTGTCGTGCCATCCCACAGCATATTGTACGGCCCGTAGTCTCCGTGACAGCAGACCTCGTCGAGTTGCTCCCTGGGAGTGCTTTCAATCTGTTCCCGAAGCCATCGCAGTATCATCGGCCGCGATGTTGAACTCGGCCAATGATATCCGACTTCCGTCAGCTTCCTCAAGCGTAGGTCACAGTGCGCCACCAAGTCCCCCGGATTGCCCGGACGGGACACTCGAATCTGTGGGGATACGGGCAACGTTTGAAAGACCCTCAGCCACTTGCCGGCTAGATAAAGCGCTCGAATGCATGTGCCGTGGAAAGTCACCGTGCGTCGGGAACACAAGACGCTCTGAAGGGGCTCACCTGGCACCTCCTCAGTGACTATCTCCGCCTTCGCCGGATCGCTCTCTACGACCTTCATGGCACCCAGATGTCTTGTGATCCCGGGCAAAGACGCGATGGCGGCAAGCACCTCAATCTCTCGTTCCACTTGAGTACGGATGAACTCATGGGGGCCATCCTCTGCCGCAAGCAGGTGCTGCTTGACGTACACCGGCCGGCCACTGATCAGCCGCCGCTCGATCACGCTGTATCTTCGATGCTGTCGTGTCTCCAACTGCATGCTGTGCGCCTAGAGGCAGCTCGCGGTGCCTTGTTGAATGAGTCTACGACGTGGGATATCTGCTCTGGCAGGATTGGCGCGAAACCAAAGCGGTAACTCACGGAGACTACTGTACACGCTCACGACTAGCGTCGGCCACACGAATCTCTGCAGCAGTGAACTCAGTGAGTTTGCCAGCAACGTGCAACAGGATTTCCGTCAATACCGCGAGAAGCGAACCTAGGACGTTACGGGCAGACTCCGTCCTTGTGGGACACACCTCTATCGTTCTGATCACGACAGAATGTAGCTGCCGCAAGTTGGGTGCCGCCCGAGTCTGACATGGCCGACTCGGTTACGCCTTCGGCGAAAAACAAATGTGTTAAGCGCCAAGGACAAGACACCGTGTACTATAGCACAACGGAAGGGATGGCGCAAAACCGTTGAGTTTTCTAAACGTCACGTTTCAATCCCTGTCGGAGTCGGCGTCAATGCAATAAACCTCTCCTCGACCACAGCCTTGTCGGATCGCCTCGCACAATCGTCCGAACCGGAATGTCTGGAGCAATCGCTCCAGCTTGCTGGCCGTCCTCGACAGGTTCACGTAGTGCCGAAAGCGGGACACACGCGAGCCGGCTCGCAAGCGAGGTTGCCCCGGATCGATCTCCCAAGGATGGACGTAGAACATGAACGGCTGCTGCAACCGGCGGTTGATTCTGCCCAGGCAGTAAACGGTCCACGGCAGCGGGTAAAGGCGAAAATAGCCGCCGCCGCTGACCGGAAGGTTCACACGGGGAAACCGCACAACCGACGGCGGAAACTCCCACAACGGGCCGGCCGCTGTGTCGATCTGATGGATTCGCGGCTCGGCGTCGGGTATCCCATAGCGGTCGTGGTAGGTCGGGAATACGCTCGAATCAACCCGGAAACCCTCCTCGACCAGAATTTCCAGGGCCCACAACGATCGCTTCGTGATCGAGAAGCTCGGGGCACGATACGCCGTAACCGCTTGGCCGATCGCGTCTTCCAGCACGTCGCGAGATCGCCGCAAATCGTCGCGAAACTCGTCCGGCGACTGGTCGTAGATCAAGCGATGGCCGTAGCTATGAGAACCGATCTCGTGGCCGCGACTGTGAATGTCCCGAACCAATTGGGGATGCTGCTGCGCCACCCAGCCGAGAACAAAGAAAGTCCCCCGCACGTCGTGCCGCTGCAGCAGATCCAAAATGCGATGCGTGTTGTCTACCACGCGGCCGTCACGCCGGTTCCACTGATCGCGCGGAATGTCTCGCTCGAACGCCGAGACCTGGTAATAGTCCTCCACGTCGACGGTGAAAGCGTTGAGCATGTCCATAACCGTTCCGCGGGTGCGAACTACCGGAGGCTTGTTGAACAGAAGAGAAAAGGGACCGCGAGACTCGCGTGAAACCGGCCGGCGCCTGCGAATCCGGGGCTATCGCGGCTTCGTTTGGGCGGGCGTGTCAAGATTGGCGCGGCTTCGCGCAAGACACTCCTGGCCGCCGTGAACTTGATCAGCCCGATTGGCGATGCTCACCGGCGTTGCGGTCGTGTGAGGCAACTGCACCGACGAGCCGTCGGCGGCCTCGGGACTGCCGTTGTCCGGCACTTCACGGTGAAGCCTCATGATCCGCATGGCGCAGTCGCCGCTGAACCCCAGCAGCCGGATGAACGTGCACACGAACATGCGGGCATCCAGCAGGAGTCCCGCGTTCCGGATATAGTCGAGGTCCAGCACCAACTTGCAGCGGACGCTGTCCAGATCGGTGTCGGGTTCCAGGTTGATTTGGGCGAGGCCGGTGATGCCCGGCAGCACGGCCAAACGATCGAGGTAACCCGGGATCTCCTTGGCCAGCACGTGGACGAACTCGGGGCGCTCGGGGCGCGGGCCGATTAACGACATTTCCCCATTAAGCACGTTGAACAATTGAGGAAACTCGTCGAGGTGCAGTTTGCGCAGCACGCGGCCGATCCAAGTGACCCGCGAGTCGTTCACTTGGGCCCACACCACACCGGTTCTGTCTTCCGCGTCGCGGGTCATCGTGCGGATTTTGTACATTCGGAAGGTCTTGCCGTCCTTGCCGACGCGGAGCTGTCGGAAAATACCCGGTCCCGGGGAGGTCAGGCGAACCAGGATTACCAGCAGACCGATGATTGGGATTCCCGGAACCAGCAAGATCGCCGCGAGGACGAAATCCACGACGCGCTTCCAGCGGAAATACGGCGAGGGTTTCAGCTCATTGTCCAGGGGCGATTCCCGTATGTACGAAAGATCAATCATCACAAGATCATTGTTCTTTGCTGATTCCGAGTTGGTGGTATGTGCTGTTCTCGAATTGCTAATAACCGACATGAAACGGGCTCCAAGCAGGCAAAGTTCTTATGGTGATGGTCCAGCCGGCGGTTAGTGTACAGTTTGTAGCGTATTGCTGTATCGTTGCCGACTATGCAGATTATTCCATGTGCGTCAGCACAAAGACGTCACTGCTATCCACATGCCCCTCGAATTACCGGTATGCTCGACTGGTATGCTCGACGTGGCAGCAGGGTCGCAGGCTGCGTCGAGCGACGCCGGGCTTGCCGGCATCTTGGCAAAGACTATGGCGACCGGGCGTCGCTGGCCGCCGGTTTCGACCAGGTCGACTTCGGAATCTGCAGGAAAGCTCGCAGAAACTCCCCGCACGGGTCGTTATCCTCCGGGCTCGCGCCCAACGGCATTGAACTGGCTAGTTGGATCTTGTAGAGGTAGGGATACTTTCCCACGGTAAAACGCGACTCCTTCAGCGTGGACCAATGCGTGCCATCGCTCCAGGCGTAGTAGGCCCGCAGACCGACTGCGATCTGGTTCGACTTGAAATCGACGGCCCAGAATTCGTTCTCCGAGCCGTCCTGATCCGTAATCGCGACCAACCGCCGCTCGTCGAGCTGGGTGAAGTCCCGGCTCGAAAAGCAGATCTCCGGCGTGTGCAGGGTGGTCGGCTGAGGCGGACCGACCAACAGGGCCAT
The DNA here is from genome assembly GCA_016935315.1 of Pirellulales bacterium. GTDB lineage: Bacteria > Planctomycetota > Planctomycetia > Pirellulales > Thermoguttaceae > JAFGRD01. The sequence continues at coordinate 85,332 of JAFGRD010000046.1, read as the reverse complement.
CCTGACCGCGGCCCGCGTTTTCCGATTCACGTACGTCCGATTGGCGTATCCGGCGCACTGGAGCATGTCCACGACGTTGTCGCTCATTTGCTCGGAGGACTGCATTTCCCAGTAGTCGCCGGACCGCTTGTCGCCGAATCCCATGGGGAACTCTTGGAGCTTTGCGCCGGCGGTTGCCAAGCCGGCCGACGGTCCCCATCGATCGCTCATCCGGCCCTGGATCAGTCCGGACGCCAGCGTCAACGCCACGACAAGGACGGCGCCGAGTAGCATAAAAGGTTGTTGTTTCACGTAGCAGGATTTCCGGGTATGGGGGAGGTTCTTCGGGGCCCCTATTCGTGCAGATTCTGCTCCAATTCCTTGAGCATCGTCTGGTCGGATTCCGTCAAGATCTGGTTCTCGAGTCCGCCTTCGCGGGCTTTCCGGTACGCGGCCTTGGCTTTGTCGATAGCCTTCGCATCGTAGTAGGCAACGGCAAGGTGGAAATGGTAGCGGGGATCGGCGTTGAGGCTGGCGGCGGCCGATTCCAGCAGGGCAATGGCTTCGGACGTGCTGCCAAGGTAGTACAGAATCACGGCTTTCGTGTCCAAGAGCATCGGCTGCGGTCCGACGATGTCGATGGCCCGGTCGATGTACCGCAAAGCCTCCGGGCGGTCGTCCGGCCGCTCCGCCAGCAGCGTGGCCGCGTTGTTTAGCGCCGTCACGTGCTGTGGCGCCAATTGGAGGACTTTCCGATACAACGTCACCGCCTGATCGACTTGTCCCTGTGCGATGCGCACATTGGCCAGCCGAAACAGCACTGCGGCGTCCTCCCCGTGATTCTCCGCGGCCTGCGACAGCAGCGGCTCGGCAAGCCGGTAGTCTTCTGCGGAAGGTTTGCCGATCAGCAGCGCCTGAGTCAGCACCACCGCCGGTTGGGGCGAATCGCCCGTCTTCGCGGCTTCGCCGCAAAGCTCGATGGCGTCCGCCACGCGTCCCTGCCGGGCCAACGACATCGCCAGCGGTTCGCACCGCTCGGGGGACAACTCGAAGAGCCTCCGATACCAGCGCTCGGCGGCTCCGTGCTGCTGAACCGCGGTGTAGACGTTACCGATGCCCAGACACAACTGGGCCTCTTGTTGCTTGTCGTCTCCAATCTGTTCGAGGATCCTCCTCGCCGCGGATTCCACCAGCAGATCGATCTCCCCGGCGCGATTCTCGGCCGCCAGCCATCGGGACCTCAACTCGACGGTGCCCAGATTGTCGGGCGCCATGGTCTCCAGCTTCTCCAGCCACTCGGTGGCCCGATCCGTCTGATCGTGCCGCAACAGTAGACCGACGTACGACGCCAGATGCGCGGGATTGGGGGCCGCCTGATCGGCGATGAGCAACTCATGTTGTCGGCAGGCCGCCTGGAAGTCATCCTCGGCCTCGTAGATTCGAGCCAGCAGAAGATGGACGCCGGCAGCCGGCTCTTCGGACTCGGCGATCAATTCTTCGAGCAACTGCCGGGCGACCTGGCGGTTCTGCCGACCGCCGCGCTGAAAAAACAGGACGGCGCGCAGATGCTTGTCCAACGCGGAAGAGCTCTGCACGGGTCCCGCGTTTGCCAGCAACTGCGTTGCCTCTTGCCATGCGGCTTCTCCACCGCGCCGCGCCAAGAGGGCGGCCAGCGCGCGACGGGCATCGCCGGAATCCGGCGCCTGCTGCAGTGCGTTGCGCAAGATCTTCTCGGCCTCCTCCAAGTTCGTGCGTCCCAACAAGGTCGCCAGCCGCACGTGCAGCGCCGTGTCGTCGGGGGCCAACTCGATCGCTTTGCGGTAGTGCGCTTCCGCTTCCACGAAGTCGCCGGCCGCCTCATAACCTCGGGCCAATACCAGGGTCGATTCCAGAGAGGGGCCTCCCGTGTCTTCGGCCAGTGTCTGCAGGGCCTTGTGGGCGAGCTCGGTTTGTCCCGTGTATCCGTAGAAGCCGACCAAGGGCCCTACCACGCGCGGGTCGCGGGGCGCCAATTCGACCGCCCGCAGGAATTCCGCCTCGGCCCGTTCCATTTCCTTGTTGGCCATGAGCACCTGGCCGAGCGAGACATGGGCCATCGGGTCGTCGTCGCGCATTTCGGCTTCGCGCGAGGCGATCCTCAAGGCCCCGCCCAAATCGCCTCTTCTCGCAGCACCCGAAATCGCCAGCGCCGACAGATTGGCGGCGGTCGGGCCGTTGCCCTGCAATCTGGCCAGGTACCGGTCGCCCTCGGCGAAGCGTTGTTCCTGGTAGAGGAGTTGGACCAGTTGCATCACGACGGGGACCCGGGACTCACCCCGCTTGACGGCCTGCTGATAGGCGTCGATGGCCTGGGGAACCTTGCCGCGGCGTTCCAGGATCATCCCGGCCAGCAGATACGCCTCGGGCCACTGCGGGTGTTCGCTCTGGATTTCCGTTTGCAGTTGTACGGCCTGGAGGAGTTCGGGGGCTTCCGGGCTTCTGGCGAGCAAGAGCAGCCATCGGGCTCGAAAGTACCGTGCATAGCGGCTTTCCGGTCCTTCCAGTTCCCCGACCTTCTTCTGCCAGCGCTCGGCCGCGGGAAGATCTCCCAGCTCGACGGCCAACTCGGCCAGTTGACGGACGAATCCCTGGTGCGACGGATACGTTTCATGTAGCGTCAGCAGTCTGTCTCGTCCCTGTTGCACGTCCTGCTGGAGACTGCTTTGCACGGCCGCGTAGGCCTCCGCCCGTTTGGCATCCGCTTCGAGTCCCAGCCGCCGGTACACGATTGGGAGCGCCTGAAAGAGCCCGACCGCTTGGCGGTGCTCGTTTTCCGCGTCGCGCAGGAGCGTCGCTGCCTGGGCGTTTTCCTGCGGTGGATCGCCCGACTCCTTGGCACGCTCGACAAGATAATTGGCTTCGAGCAGGGCCACTCGCCACGCATTGTCCAGCGTCTCGCGGTCTGGCGACGGCTGCTTGACCTCGCGCAGCGCGTTCTGGAAAGGGGTCCAGTCTCGGGCGTCCTGCGCCAACGCGAACTGTTGCTGGAAGTGAGCCTGAGCCAGTGCCAGCCTGGTTTCCGCGGAATCGGCCAACCGAATCGCACGCTCGTACCACCGAATGGCCTTTTCCGGGTTCGGTACCCTTGCCCAAGCGCTGGCCGCCCCCAAACGAGCGGCCACGTTGTCCGGCTGCAGCGAAGCGGCCGCCTCGAAGGCCAGTGCCGCCTCCTCCCATTGTTGCAGGCCAACATGGGCACGGGCCAGCAGGAAGTGGGCCCGCAAGTTCTCCTGCAACTCCGACGCCGTCAGGTGCTGGCCCAGCGCAACCTGCTTCAGCCGGGAAATGGACGCATCGTAGTCGCCCTTTGCCATCAACCATCGGGCCTGCAGCAGGTTGTTGGACCGTTCCAACTGCCGCATTTCTTCCAGGAACCTCGGCTCTGCCGCTCCGATGGTGCGCAACTGCTCACGGACCTTGCCGCAGGCGCGATCCAGCACATTCAGCGGCCCGACCTCCGCAGCCGTCTCCGACGTCGTCTTGGCCTCGTCCAGCCGCCCCAGGCCGATCAACGCGTCGGCTAATCGCATGTTCAGGTCGATGTAGACCAGGGCGTCGGCCAGACTGGGGTTCAGCTCGATATGCTCTTCATCACCGTTATCCAGACCGAATCGCCAGGCCTCCAGGGCACGTTCGGTTTCGCCCATGGCCCAGTAGACACTCCCCAGGCCCAGATGCGCTGCGGGGGCTCGCGGCGCAAGCTGCCCGATGATGTACTCGTAATGCCTCTTGGCTTCCTCCTGGAATCGGCGTGCCGCGCCCGCGGACCCGCCGCCGTCCCGGCTCGCTTGCTGAGCCTCCCAGAGCGCGTACTTGGCCGCGTCGATCCTCGCCGACATGTTGTCCGGCCTGTGCCGCAGCGAGTTGGCCAGGTCGTTCTTCGGCCCAGGCAGACGGTGTTGGATTCGATAGCGATAGCGTGTCAGCAGGGCGTCCGCGTATCGACGATTGGCCGCGATCACGTTGGCGACGGCTTTGTTCTCCGACCCGCCCTCCTGTGCCTGGGCAAGCTCTTCATCCGCGTCGCGCAATTCCTCATAGATCTCAGCCAGCGCGTCCGCCAGCCCGACGTCGCCTTCAGTCTCCAGCGACTGCAACCTGGCTTCGAGAGGCTTCGCATAGCGAATGAAACATGCTTGAAGACTCTCTCGATTGGCCGTCACCATCTGATCGATGATCTCGTCGGCCATCGCCTGGCGTGTGTCGTCCGCCAGGGCCTTCTTCGCGTCGGGCAGCAGCTCCGGCCGCACCCGGTGAATGTAGGCCCAGGCAAAACAGAGTTGTGATTGGGAGGAATCCAGTTCGTGCGCCTTCTCGAAGACGTCTCCTATGCTCATCCCCCGGCAGGCCTCACCGATCGTTCCGGCTTCCCAAGTCTGTCCGGACTGGCTGGCCTGGTGCGTGTTCCGGATACCCGACTCCAACTGGTGGAACAGTGCCAACGCCAGCAGACGCCACCCGTCCGCGTCGTCGCTCGGGAGGCTCTTGGCGACGGTCTCGGCGGGGACGAACCTCGTTTTCTGGTCGAGATAGGCCTGGCCCAATTCGATCTGCAATTCCGCCAGGCGTCGGCGAAGTTCCGGCAGCTTTTCGGCGGGGGCCACCCCCAGCGCGCGGTAAAACAGTTCGACGGCCGCCATCTTCCGCCCGGGGCCGGTGGCCGATTTGTCCCACGTTTCGGCCCAACGCACCGTCACCTCGGCGTCGTCCGGGTACATCTGCAGATAGCGTTTGAGGTACTCGGCCGCCCGCTGCCAGTCCCCTTCGTCTTCGCGCCGCTGGGCCTCCTCCAGCAGAGCGGCGGAAGTGCGGCCGAGCTGGTATGCATGCCAGCAGTAGGCCGCCGGGCCGAGCACCGCCATGGCAATCAACGTGCCGAGAAGCAGACGCACGTTGAGCATTCGCTGGGTGCGGCGCTGGCGGCCGAAGTGGCCCTGGTGGCCTGGGGAATCATGACTTGGCATGGACGGCTCCACGGTGGTCGTGGTCTGAGTCACGGCGGGTTCTGATGGAAGACGGCGAGGCGGGGCCGCCTCGCCTTGGGGTTAGCTGCGGGTGTAGGCGTAGCTGCCGTAGCGATAGGCGTACCGCTTCGTGGGAACACCGTTGAGCACGGTCCCGAAAGGACGCGTGCCGGCGGCCGCCAGTCGCTCGTAGGCCTTGCGGACCTGGTCGATCCGGCTGGAGTCCTGCATGACGCACATCAGCGTCGCCTCGGCGGCCTTGGCCAACACGATGGCCTCGCTGGCCGAGAGCACCGGCGGCGTGTCGATGACGATGCAGCTATAGCTGGGCCGAACTTCCTCCAGCAGCGCCTCAAGTCTTCCCATGCCCAGCAGCTTGTGGGGGCTGGCCGTCAGCCTTCCGCCCGGCAGCAAATGGACGTGCTGGCTCCAACTGGTCACAATCGCATCGGCCGCCGTGCAATCGCCGCTGAGCACTTCGGCCAGGCCCGGCTTCTGGCGGATGCCGAAGATGTTGTGGATATCCGGAGAACGCATGTCGCCGTCGATCAAGAGCGTGGGGCCTCCCGTGGCCCGGGCGACGCTCACGGCCAGTTGGGCCGCGATGCTCGTCTTGCCTTCCTGGCTGGCCGCACTGGTCACGGCCAGAATCCTCATGTTCTTCAGCGGTTCGGAAAGCATCAAGCAGGTTCTCAGCCCGTCGATACTCTCCTCGAACACTTCGAGATCCCGTCCGCCGCCGTGCGACGACGCGTTGCGTGCCGACAGGGTCCGCACCGGCAACCGGGGCGTCTCGCCGACGATAACCATCTCCGCCTCCTGCTCAAGCTGCTGGAAGTTGCTGACGCGGCGGACCGAGCGTTCCCAGACGACGGCCAAGGCAAACGGCAGGCACAGCCCGGCCAGGCAAAGCAAGAGCATTTCCTTGTAGGGATTGATGGGCAGCGGTGCCGACGGCTTCTCCGCCGCTCGCATCAATGAGACTTGGGAGGGGGCCTTCTGTGTGTCGTGTAGGCCCATGCAGCGCTGTGCGATGAGGTTCAGCATCTCGCCGGCCCGCTCCAATTCGGCTCGTCGGAATTCCAGGTCCAAGGTGTCGCCGCTGACGACTTTGGCCTTGGCGATTTCGGCGTCATATCGCTCTTTCAACAGTTTCTGCATGATGCCATATCGTTCGAGGTCCCTCTGCATGGAGGTGATGGCCGCTTCCCGCTGGGTCTCGGCGTCTGCCTCCCGCTGCGCCAGAAGCCTCGTTCGCAGATTCTCCCGCATCGCGCCGAGCACTTGGCTGCCCTGCGCGATGACTCTCTCCAGTTGGCGATACGCGGGATCGTTCTTGCCCTGGCGGGATCGGGCTTCGATCAAGGCCAACTGGGACTGCTGCTCCGCCAGCATGGCCACGCGCGACGCGATCGCCGGGTCGGCGTCCAGTTCGCTCGCGGAAACCACCGGCTTGTCTCGGCTCGGCATGTCCTTGTACAACTGGATTTGCATCTCCATCGTCCGCTGTTCCATCTCCGCGGTCACCAGCCGGTTCTCCAAGTCGGCCGCCAGCGAGGGGGTCCCCGCGTCGTTCGGTGTCGGTCTTGCCACGTTCGGGTCCTCGCCCGTCGCCTCGATGGTCAGTTTCCGCACGTCTTCGCGGAGTTGCTCGAGTCTCTCTTTGTGGTCCTTGCGTTCCTCTTCCAACGCCGTCAACACGGTCTCGACGCGTTCGGCGTCTTTCTGACGCCGCAGCTCAAGATAGATGTCCATGACTGCGTTGACGATCCTGGTCACACTCTCGGCGCGCGGACCTCGCATCGAGATCGAATAGAGGTTCGACCGGCCCACCGGTTCAACCTGGACCTCCTTCTGCAGCCAATCGATCGGAGAGATCTGCTCTCGAACCTCCGGCAAACTGGCGATCTCCGGTTTGCCGACCACCGGTCCCAGCACCATCCGGTCACGGATCAATTCGAGCTGAGTCTCCACGTAGCGTTGCGAAGGCTTGGCTTCCGGCTCGAACACGATGTACCGGGGGCTTTCGTCGATGTGAAGCACGGCCGAGGCCTCGTAGACCGGCTCGAACAGCACGTATCGCAGCGTTCCCGCCAGGCCCGCCAGCACCAGGCCTACCGGCAGCGCCACCTTCCACCACTGCCGGATGGCATACAACACGAACCCGAACGACATCGTCGGACGGGACGCGCCGTTTGCCGGGGAAGTCGTCCTCGGGGGCGGCCCCTGCCAGCGCGAGCTGGGTACCGTGATCACGCGTTTCGAGAATGCAGAAGGGTCGCCAGAATCAACCATGGGATGGCCTTTCCAGTGGAGGTACTCGACTCTGTCCAAACGTGGCCGCTGTGTCCGCCGCCGGCGGGCGCCGCGGAGCGCGCGTGGCGTCAGACGCGATCCGGTCGCAACACGTCGCTGACGTCCGCCACCTGAACCTCGCGCATCAGCTTCCCCAAATACCAGAGGACCAGCGCGAACAAACCGGCCGCGTAGGGAATCATGACCAGGCCGGCAATATCGTGCGAAAACTTGTAGCCCGCGTCACCGGACACGGTCTGATACAACAACCCGGTGACCACGATCCGCGTGGCGTTGGCAATCAGCGAGATCGGAACCACGCTGATCAGCAGCAACGCCCTTTCCCACCAGGGGCGCCGCACCAGGATCACATACGCGAACGCCAGGGCAATCACCCCTAGGAAAATCGCCAGTCCCGAGCAGGCCTGCTCGACCTCCAGGCGGTGCTCGCCCAGCAGAATCGTGTTTCCTTCGGCTAGAGCCGGCTGCCCCAGGCTCTGAAGGGTCCAGCAACTCAACTTGGTCGCCACGCGCTGTAAGGGCAGGCTTGCCATCCGTTCCAAGCGCCAAGGCAGCGGGACCATGAACCAGAGAAACGCGATCGACGGAAGGCTCCACCACAAGACCCGGGCGCCGCCAAACAGCCAGACGACCCCGGCGGTCCAGACCAGCAGCGACCATCCGTCGACGGCGTCCACGTAGACCCAGGCGCTGAAGATCCGCATACCGAGGCTCAGCAGGATCAGCGCCACACCCGGCCACGCCAATCGGTCGGCAAGTCCCGGGAAACGGTCGCGACGCGCCCAAAGGAAGAACAGTGCCAGCGGCAGCACCAGAAAGCCGTGGGAGTAGTCCGGCTCTCGTACCCAAGTTCTCGCGAATTCGACCAGCGTGGGCCAGTACGCCCAGGCGAAGACGCCCACCAGAATCGCGCCGCCGATCACCAGATTGGGAAGTCTCTGTCTCAGCGTCAACGAGGTTGCTTCGGGAGAACCGCCGTGGGGCGCCTGCTCGGCAGACGTCGTCCCCTCGGACGAAGTCCGCTTTCGGCGCCGTTTCTCTGCTTCTTTCAACCTTTCGCTCCCGGAAAACTCAACTCGACCGTCAATCCCGTCTGGCGGTGCCCGCTCGTTGCACCCGCATGTGGTCTGCTGTGTGTACGCTCAGCGCTTTGGCGGCGTGTTGCCCGTTTCGAGAATGTTTGCCCGCCGCGAGATCAGTCGGGCAGGAGAGATCGGACTTCTGCGCTCAATACAGCGAAGCGAATCTCACTGGTTCCGGATGGCAAATCGTTTTGCCTGGGCAACATCGGTGGCGGCTTGCCGCAGCGCACACTCCGTCCTTGTGGGTCGCGACGCCGCCTGCCGCCACCTGCGATCGTGCCTTCCGTGTCGACACCGAAATCCGTGGCATCCTACCTGCCTCGCCGTGCACAATCCGGGAGACGGCTCTCCCAAACGCGGTTTCCAGTCCGTTAGAAACGTCGGCTCTCCCGAATCCTGAAACGTCGATTCGGGAGCATGGCGTGCTCTATCCTGTAAATATCGTGCTTCCGAAAGACAGCCGCCCCAAAGGCTACACGTGGACCGGCTCGACAAGAGAACCGCGATCGAGCAGATTCCTCCGGCTGACGACACCGAACCGGTCAGAATGCCCCCAAGGCAACTGTGTTGCTCCCGTCAGCTAAGTTCGTTGAATAACAAGAAGCTTCGTCTCTGAACCGACTCGGGCCTGATTCGCTCGAATGGGGCAACCTGAAGCGGGCTTCGGTCTCTCCGACCGTCGATTTCACCACCATCAAAACCGCATCACACCGCCCCGCGATTCCTGAGTTTCTAGTGAACCAAGGAATTCCAGTGTTGTCAAGTTTCCGGGCTCGACAAACCGGCGATTTACGGGAAATCGGTTCTGTTGGGGGGGGCAGGATCTGTCGGAACCTTTTTCGGACGTTTCAGACGGCCGCACTCGACCTTGCAGCGGACTTCACGGCACCCCGGCGTCCGCCCGGAAAAATCGGAAATCCGGCAGACCGATAGTTGCCAACGCCGTAGCCCGCAACTAGAATCGGTTGATATGTTGCCCAAGCAGACCGTGAAAAACCGCGACGCAAAACACGGTACGTCCATCGCCTCGTCGTTCGACCCCGTCTCGCCGGGTGGGAGAAACGAAGCGGTGGGGAAGCCGACCGATCGAAGCGGCGTTCAGGCAGACCGCGCGCTGGTCGATCGCTGCGTAGCCGGCGACGTCAAAGCATGGGAAGAGCTGTACGCACAGTGTCATCGTCCGTTGGTGGCGTCGATCCAGATCATGCTGGGCCCGCAGGGGCATGATGTGAACCTTGTCGACGAGTTGGCAGCGCGCGTCTGGTACTCCTTGGTTGCCGACGACGGCCAACGATTGGCGAAATACGAGCCGAAACGGGAGGCCCGTTTGATCACGTTCATCCGGGCGGTGGCCAAGGACATTGTGGGCCGGCACTTCCGCAGCGAGCGCCGCCGACTCCAGCGAGAACGGATCGCAGCCCGCGAAGAGCCCAAGCATCGCATCTCGGACCAGAACAGCAGCGTCGCCTCTTTGGGCGCCTTCCTGGAGACACTGACCGCCCGCGAGAAGGCCTTTTGCGGCGACTATCTGTTGGCCGCCCACCTCGACGCCTCGGAAATGGGGTGCGAGCAGATTTCCATCGAGAACGCGCGGAAATTGACCAGTCGCGTTCGGCGGAAGCTGCGCAAGTTCGTCGACTACGAGTCGTCATAGCGAGGGCTCTTCCTAATTCTATTGGCCGGCTCTTCGCTTCTGCTGCCGATCTGCGCGTCTCGGCTTCCCCAACTCCCGGTCGCTGATCGCTGATCCCCCCGGCCGTTTTGGCTGCGGCCACATGCCGCGGCAGGGAACATGCAGAAACAAGAATCTGTTCTTGCCCAGCTTGACTTTTTGACCGCAGCCGCCCCCCTCCACCGGGCCAATTCTTGTGATCGCGTCGTTTTTTCTGTCCCAGATTGAGGGTTGGGCGGCCTATAGGTATCCAGAAAGGGGCAGGAGTGCGAGTTGGCAAGCAAATCGGGCTGCCCGAAACAAGTTCAGCAACACTTTGGAGTTCAAAGGAGACGTTGGTATGAGGAGGTTTTCGATAGCATTGTTTGTTGCGGCCGTCGCCGTGTGCCTGTTGGCACAGCCGGCCTTCGCCGCAGTCGAACTTGGGCGCCCCTACGATTCTGGGAACCTGGGTGCCCTTCAGGGGGTGTTTGACGACATTACCGTGGGGCCTACGGCAGGTGATTCGAGCATCGATGTCGTCGCCGACCAAAAGATGGTTGATTTGTTTTCGGTCACCGGATCGGGAGCTTCGGTTTCCACGATCGTGATTGAGTTGGCGACTTACAAGGGTACCAATAAGTTCGGCGTGTACGATCCAACCAGCCCGACCAGTACGGTGGAGATCTTTGACGGCGCTGCGGGGGCAGGATCTCAGGCGGTGCTGAGTATCATGGCCGACGGCTCCGTGAAGTTGAACTTTGCGGACACCGGGATCGACTTCGCCGGCAACACCATTGGGTTTTACCTCGAGGTGCCCGACGAGGGCGCGGTTTTCTACACCCAGGATGTGTTGAACGGAGACGCGGATGGCGATGACTATTACGATCCACACGCCCTGATCTATCAGGGCAAAAACGTTGACACCGTCAAGCTGCCCGGTTTGGCGCCGGGGCTTTGGACTGACAACGAGTGGGTCATTGCGTTCGAGGACCTCCCGTTCAGCAGCCCTTCGGATCAGGACTTCACGGACTTTGTCGTGATGGTCGAGTCGGTGACTCCAGTCCCCGAGGCCTCCAGCCTCGCCATCTGGGGCCTCCTGGCACTGATCGGAGCGACCATCTATCGGCGAAAACGCGGGTAGAAGATTCCTGCCCAGCCCAAGAGCCATAAACTATACTCCGGGCATGGTGCTTCCAAGCACTATGCCCGTTTCTCTGTTTGGCGGTTGGGCACTGCACCAGTAGGGCCGGTGGAGCGACCATGACTCAGTGGGGGAGTTGCACCGGAGTCCAAGATTTGAGCCGTGATGAACATGGCCGTTGCGGCGCCAGCGACGCATAACAATACGTCGGTGACATCGGGGACGTGTGGGGGTAGAAAAACCTGGGCCATTTCGATTCCGGTGGCAACGACTGCTACAATCAGTAGAAGTGTGCCCAGCAGGATGCGCCGAACCGGACGAGGGAACGACGACTGGGCGACGGTAAAGGCATAGAAGACTCCAAGCGGCGCAAAGAGCAGGCTTTTCTTCAGCACTTCGGAAACCGCGTTTAGCACCGTGGCACGTTGAAATGAGGCAAACGGCAAGCGCAAGAATCCTTCGAGGCGTACCCTGATCTGCGGCACGTCATCGATGGGATGAAAGGGGGTGCAGAAGAGGACGACCAGGAAGACCGAGTAGACACCGGCAAGGCCAAACCACATCCACGCCTGACGCGCGCGGCCCCCGAGCACGACTGGTGGCCCGTATTGTCCGGCGTCGCTACCCCTCCACCGCTGCATGACCCAGGCTCCGATCCAGACGCCACCGATTCCGACTATTACATCGTCGGTCGCGGTGTGGCGGCTGTAAACGAACAGTTGGGTCAATTCGATGGCCAGAATGAGAAGCCCGCCGAGGACAGCGGCTACAATGATCTGCCGCACGGGCCACCATGATCGTTTCACTGCAGTCATAACCAGCATGCCAACCGGAATGAAGACGATCGTGTCTCGCAGCAGCCCGCACAGACTCGCGGCACCCAGTTGAAATCCGGAGAACGGCACCAAGACGATCTTGCCCTCGCGGTACTTGTGAAACAGTTCTCGCGGGCTGATCGTCAGGTCAAGTGGCAGGACGCTATACACCAGCAATCCGACGAAATAGGCTTTGAGCAGCCAATCGACCCGATCTCTAGGCCCCTGGAGGCGGATGTAGGAGCCCAGCCAGCCCGTCAGTGTGGAGCCAACTGTCGGCCACAACACAATGCCGAACGTGGTGCCAAGCAATTGAGCAATCACGTCGCTTCGCGAAGGCGTTCGTCCTGGAAACCATATCTGCGCAGCCTCTATCGCGACACTCGTTGCACCGCACACGAGTAGAATCAGCGTCGCGCTAAGCATTGTCCGCAGTCGCCCGGTCTGGCCCACCGCGAACGCCGCAGCCAGGCAGTAACCGATGGGTACGAACAGCAGCACGTTGGCCACAAAGTCGGTGCGGGAGATGTTGAGCGGCCGATTCCACGTGTACTTGAGTCGCGCGACGGCCTCGGCCACGGCCAGGGAACGGAAGCCGAACGGAACCAGAGATCCGTAGACCGCAACGGCAACAAAGGCCAAGGCTACCAAGAGGTGACGGCGGCGAACGAGCGGATCGGAAACGGAGAAACCGTTTGTACGGATTATTATCATGGAGACCTCGGCAGTAGGAGTCACTCGGCTATTTCTCGTGCGTTGGGTAAACCCTTGTAGCTGTTCCTGCGTCCCTGGCGTCACCGGCTTCAGCAATTGTCGCCACCTGTTGCCTGGCCGCCAAGGGGCGTTTCACTGGGCGAAGTCCCGTGACCTGTCGCGCAAAAGGCGGGAAAACACGCCGGGCTGTCTCCGGAGCATCATCAGTCCATCCTTCCGAGCTAGGCGAAGAGCCTATAGTACAACACATCCCGGGTGGGGCTCTTTCGGGGGGCGTGGCTAATATCACTAGATTCTGCCCGCGAAGTTCCACTTTTGAGCAGTTCGCCTACGCAGTAATTTCCACCAGAACTCGCCAGAATGTTTGACTTATGGGGATCGGTACCGATAAGATACGAATTCCCGCACGAGTCTGGCACGATGTGGGAGAGCGACCGTTCGGCGACGCAGACCAGAGGCCGCATTCTTCACGATTTCGACGGATGGCGCTCGCGGAACGAATTCGAGGGAGGCGAAATCTCGGCTCTCGTTGGTTTCGTGTTGGGAAACCGTCAACACGGCGGGCAATAGGAAGAAGGAGACTGCCTTGCGAATGCTCGTTCTCGCAGCAAGACGACTGAGAAGTCTGGCAAATTGTCGCGACCGATTATTGGGCACGCGATCTCGGCGCCACCTGAATCAGCAGTGCGGTTTTCGGTGGTGCAGACTCCAACGGCTGGAGGCAAAAGTGCTGCTTGCGGGAGACAGTATCCTGCTGCAGCCTGACGGCAGCTTCGAGGCGGCGCTGGTTTCCTCCTCGTTAGAGAGCGAGAATAACGCCGTGGCTGATTGGCAGATTGACTCGGCGGCATTGGAGACGCCGACGATTGTCGTCACGAGTGCGTTGGAACTTCAGAATGCCTTGGCGCTGGGAAGCGACCTCCTGCCGGGAACAACGATCCTCATCGGTCCCGGCGAATACGAGAGTATCGGCCGCAGATGGCACGTCGATTTCGTCCACGGCACCGAGGAAGCTCCGATCACAATCAAGGGCGCTAATCCGGACGACCCTCCGGTGTTCACCGGCGCGTGGGGTTGGTGGGTTGAGCACAGCAGTCACTTGATCCTATCCAATTTTGTGATTCATGACATTGAGCACGACAACGGATTGTACCTCCATGCTGCCAGCGACTCGGTGTCTTTTGACGAGTTGAGCCCGAGCCATCATATCGTTGTGGAGAATCTGGTGTTCCAGGACATCGGGGGGCTGTGGGGTAGCCCCGACGCGTTAAAGATGCTCTACACTGACTACTTCACCGTACGCAATTGCCATTTCGAAAGATGGTCGAATGCCGAATCGGCGATCGATGCGTTAGGGTGCCAGCATGGAGTTATTGAGGGCAATGTGTTCACCGGTAATCAGGGTGGTACCGGCGTGGGGATGAAGGGAGGGAGCAACCATATTTCGGTCCAGGGGAATTACTTCTATGAAGCCGGTGACAAGGCGATCCGAGTAGGAGGCACTTCGGGACAGCAATACTTCAGGGATCCGGTAGGCAGCACGCTCGCCGATGGTACTGTTGTCGACTACGAGGCTGTCAACATCGAGATTGCCGGCAACCGAATCGTCTGCAAGGGGACTCAAGGCATCGGTGTCATGTGGGCTAGTTCCAAGGGCGGTTGGATGCACCAAAACACGATCGTCTCCGAGATGGGTTGGGGTGATAACGTCATAGAGATTCTAGAGTATGCTGACCCACCGATCTTGGGTGCCCATAGCGGCGTGATCACCGACAATCTATTCGTGTTCGTCAACACGCGTCTTAGCGATGTGGTGCAGAGCAACGAAGGTGCTTTCCCCGAGACATTTGCCTTTGACCACAATGCCTGGTTCCATCTCGAGCGAGAGCTTACCCCGGAAGACATCTACATCCACACGCCCGATGGCATCCTGGCCCTCAATGAGACCAACGGCGTCTACGGCCTGGACCCGCAACTCGACAGTCTCTGCTCGCCGGCGATGCGAATCCACTCGTCCAACCCCGTTTTCGACGGCATCGGAGCGGATGCCTGGCCTGACGAACCGTCCATCTGGGACCCGATGATCGTCGACGACGGCGGCGCCGGATTCGTCGCGACGGGCGGCTGGGTGGTGGTCGAAGGGGAAGGCTTCCAGAGCGACGTCCGTCAGAGCGCCGAGGGCTTGGGAGAGAATGTCGCAACCTGGACATTCCCCGTGGCCCCGGGAACCTATCGCGTCTCGGCGACATGGCAACCGCATCCGGATGGAGCGACGAAGGCGCCTTTTACCATCCTGGACGGCTCCGTGGTGACGGCCAGGGTCAAGGTGAATCAGCAGGCGCCCCCCGACGACTTCAGCGCCCAAGACACGCTTTGGGAAGATCTCGGTGTTGTGAAAGTCACGGGCGATCGGTTGGAGGTCCGGCTCTCAAACGACACCCGCGGGCTGGTCCGCGCCGACGCGATTCGTTGCCAACGTGTTGCCACCGTCGTGGCGCGTCACGTTTTTTACAACGACTCGGTGTTCGACGGGAACGATCCCGCGGCGGATTCCCGGGACGACGGTGCGATCGGCATCGACAAAGCCGTACTGCTGCCCGGCCAGTCGGCCTCCTTCGAGAACTACACAAGTTACTGCCACGGCATCAACGGGATCATGGTGGACATTGCCGGCCTGGATCGTAGCGACCAGATCGGCGCCGACGACTTCCGGTTCTACGTGGGCAACAGCCAGGACAAAGGCGACTGGCTGCCCGCCCCGTCTCCGGCAAGCGTGACGGTGCGGCCGGGGGCGGGCGTGGACGGGAGCGATCGGGTCACGATCATCTGGGCGAACGACACCATTGAGCACGAGTGGCTGGAAGTGGCGGTGATGCCGACCTCCGACACGCGGCTTCCCTGGCCCGACTTCTTCTACGTTGGCAACACCTTGGGCGAATCGGGCAATTCGACCGACGACGCGCGAGTCAACGCCACCGACATGCTCCTGGCCCGCAACAACCAACGCGGCTTTCCGGACCCGGCCCCCATCGACTTCGCTCTCGACTTCAACCGTGACACGAAGGTGGACGCCACGGACATGCTGATCGCGCGCAACAACCAGACGCACTTCATCAGCGCGCTGCAGTTGATCAGCGCCCCGGAGGTCGCTGACCAGAAGGCCGCCTTTGCGATGGCCGCCGCCGCGGAGTCAGCCGTTGCCTCCCATGCGACCGGTGCGCAAGAGAGTTCCGCCGCGGATGTCAAGCAGTATGAAGCGAATCAGCCGATCGGCGAGGCCATGGGGCTTCACCCGGGCCGCGTGACGTGGGTTCACGATCCCGACGCTACCGCCTGGGACGGGTATGGTCCGGACTACTGGTGGGAAGACATCAATAATGATCAAACCGTCATTGATGAGATGATATCCAAGGCAGTTCGCTGGCAGGCCGGTGAGTATGACGATGCGGCGGCTTGGGACGCGATCTTCCGCCATTTCAACCTTACTCACGAGGGAGAGGCTCTGGGCTACACGCCGGGTGAAAGGATCGCCATTAAGGTGAATCTGAATAATGCAAAGAGTCACACAGACGCAGACAACGGAATTGATGCTTCTCCTCAGTTGGTTCTTGCGCTGATTCGCCAACTTGTCAATAGGGCGGGCGTTGACCCTGGCGACATAACGCTCTACGACTCAGTCCGATGGATTCCGGACAAGATGTACATCCCGATCCATGCCGAGTTTCCCGGCGTGCTGTTCGTTGATTCGGCCGGCGGAAGCGGCCGGCTTCTGGTGCAACGCGACACGGACCCGGACAACCTTCTGTACTTGAGTGGAGGCAGGGGGGGCACCATCTCGCTCCCTACCTGCGTGACTGAGGCCAAGTACATCTTGAATGTGGCGAACCTCAAGATACATGAACGTGCGGGCATGACAGGTTGCGCGAAGAATCACTTTGGGACAATCGAATTACCATATCGTCTTCACGACGATGTCGATGCCGACGTACCTTTGGGATCATACAACCCTTTGGTGGATCTCACTGCCCACAAGCACCTCGGCGGCAAGACGTTGCTGTATGTCGTTGACGGCCTATACGGTGGATTCGCGAGCAGCGGCACTCCGAGAAGATGGGAAACGTTCGGCAACGACTGGCCATCCAGCCTGTTCATCTCGCAGGACCCCGTGGCGATCGACTCCGTGGCCATGGATTTTCTCCGCGCCGAAAAGACGCTCAAGGAGGGCACGGAGAACTACCTGCACGAAGCGGCGCTGGCCGACAGCCCGCCGTCGGGAACCACCTATGACTCGAACCACGACGGCGCGCCGCTGGTGAGTCTCGGCGTCCATGAGCATTGGGACAATGCAACCGACAAGCAGTACAGCCGCAATCTGGGCACGGGAGAAGGCATCGAGTTGATCTCGCAGCAGCCGGTTGCTTCGGCCAGCGTCAAGGCTCGGCACACCTTCTACAACGGCTCCGTGTTCGACGGAGGCAACCCGACCGCGAATGCCGGTGACGACGAAGCCATCGCCTCCGACAAGCAGGCCCTTCTGCCCGGACAGACGGCCACTTATCAAAACTACACATGCTATAACTGCGGCATCAACGGCGTCATCGTGGACGTGGCCAATTTGCCACCTGCCGCGGAACCCCTCCGTGTCGAGGACTATTTCCAGTTCAAGGTGGGCAACAACGAGACGCTCGCCGATTGGGATAGCGCGCCGACCCCGGTCGAGATTACCGTGCGACCGGGCGAGGGCGTGGGCGGCTCTGACCGAGTGACCGTGGTTTGGGCCGACCGCACGATCACTGGCCAATGGCTCCAAATCAGCGTGCTGGCGACCGCCCAGACCGGTCTGCCGGAAGCCGACGTTTTCTACTTCGGCAACGCCATTGGGGAAGCCGGCAATTCGACCGCCGACGCCCACGTCAACGCCACCGACATGCTCCTGGCACGCAACAATCCTCGCAACTTCCTCGATCCTGCCCCCATCGACCTCCCTTATGACTTCAACCGAGATGCGCGGGTCAACGCGATCGACATGCTCCTTGCCCGCAATGGCCAGACAGATTTCTCGAACGCTCTGCAATTGATCACCGCCCCGGGCGGGAAGAACGCCTCCGGCGATGCCGCAACCAGTGAACCGATGGCCGTCCCCGATCGTACCTTGCAGGAGACCGGCGACGGTGAGTTGTCGCGGGCGACCATTCCCGCCGCGGGCTTGGATTGGATTTACGCGCTGGCGTCCAATCACGGACGGAGTCGAGGATCTGCCACGGGAAACTCGGCGGAGAAAGCCACACTACCCCCACACTCCGACGACGAAGGGCCCTATTGAGGTCCGCGCGGTACATGCGCGAGGGTGGCCAACGGGAGCCCGACTTGTCCGGCCTCCCGTTGGTTGGCCTGGATCATTCCCAATGCAAACATCAATAATAGGCGGGCTGCGGACACGACGGTAGCGGTTGCCGGGGTTATGCGCGGGATCCTGGCGTCGGCAACCGGTGTTGCACATCTCCTATGGCAAAAAGCCTGCGCAGGACGAAGAGATAAGCTAGATTTGTTTTGTAGGCAGCTTGTCTGTTCGGGCGAGGTGACTACCATGGCCAACGTCGCCGTGCTTATCTCCAGCGGTGCTTTTCGTTTCGGTGTTCGCCGTCTCCCGGCGGTGCTCGTCTGCGTGCAGACGAAGGATGTTCTTCCATGACAAGGGCAAACCCATTGTGAAGTGGGGGCGCAAAGCCATGGGCCACACCATCGGCTCGACGCTTCGTCGATAGTGTGGTCGCCAGGCTGCCACGGGATCGAACTGTGATGTCAACTTGGAGACACAGCAGGTTGCGGCGTCTGACGCCGCGGCCTCTTGACAGACAGCGTACGCTCCGCCGTTGGGTGGAATACGTCTGTTCTGTCGAGGTCCGCAGATCATGCGCCGTCGGCGAGGCGTGGGCACCAGGCACGGCATGGCGCCGCGATCCGATTGCCCTTCCAAGTGTCCTTCCTTCCGCTCTTACCTTCCCTACCCTCTCGCTTACGCGAGGCGGCCCTTCCAGCACCCCTCCGCCTGCGCACCATGCGGCCGTCGAGGCAACGGCCGTCGGGCGCGGTTGGGCGGTGGGCGGCAAACCCAAGGAGTATGGAGATGCATGGTTTGCGGCGAAGCCGTCTGCTTCCAAGACGCCTGGTGTTCGGGCTGTTGATCATTGTCGGTGCCGCGATCGTGCTGTGTGGCTGGCTCGGCTGGGGCAGCCTATCTCGTGAAGATCCTGAACAGAGGAGTGCTACTATGATTAAACTGGGACGCTTTCGAGTGTGGCCCGACGACGGCCGGTCCTCTCGCAACTCGCTGGCCAATCGCCCGCTGTCGAAGGGCTATCAGGAGTTGGAGACACGCACGCTGCTCTCGGCAGACGGCCTGCCACCGCAGAGCGACTACGACGCCGAAGCGGCGCTGATCGCGCCGATCGCAGCCGGGGAGGAAGGCGGGATCGAGGCACCGGTCGACACGGCGGGAACGCTCGACGGCCCGACGATCGTTGTCAACAATGCCACCGAGCTCCGGAATGCCTTGGCGTTGGGGAGCAACATTCAACCAGGAACGACGATTCTGATTAGTCCGGGCGAATACCAGAGTGTCAGCGGCAGATGGCACGCCGACCATATCCATGGTACCGAAGAGGCTCCCATTGCCATCCAGGGCACTGATCCGGACAATCCTCCGGTGTTCACCGGCGAGTGGGGTTGGTGGGTCGAGCAGAGCAGTCACCTGACCCTATCCAATCTCGTCATCCGCGACATTGAGCACGACAACGGGATGTTCCTCAATGCTGGTGATGAGAGCATACCGGCTTTCGATGCGCTGAGTCCCAGTCATCATATTGTCGTGGAGAATGTTGTTTTTCGGGACATCGGAGGGCTGTGGGGTAGCCCCGACTGCCTGAAAATGCTCCACACAGATTACTTCACCGTGCGCAATTGCCACTTTGAAAGATGGTCAAATGCCGAATCGGCAATTGACTCCCTCGGATGCCAGTACGGCGTGATCGAAGGCAGCGTGTTTGCCGGAAACCAAGGTGGTACTGGCGTGGGAATGAAGGGAGGCAGCAACCACATCTCAGTCCAGGGCAACTTCTTCTACGAAGCTGGCCAGAAGGCCGTTCGGATCGGAGGCACTTCGGGGCAGCAGTACTTCAGAGATCCGGTAGGTAGCACACTACCTGGCGGCACCGTTCTGGACTACGAGGCCACCGACATCGAAGTAGCCGGGAACCGATTCGTCTGCAAAGGGAACCAAGGCATCGGCATTCTCTGGGCTAGCTCCAAGGGATGCCAGTTCCACTACAACACGGTTACGGCAGAAATGGGCTGGGGGGATAACGTAATAGAAATCCTCAAGTATGCCGATCCTCCGATCCTTGGTGCCCGTGATGGAGTGATCTCCAACAACCTTTTTGTCTTCGTGAACACGCGCCTTAACGATGTTGCCCAAAGCAACGACGGTGCGTATCCCGAGACGTTCACCTTCGACCACAATGCCTGGTTTCACCTCGATAGGGGACTCGCGGCCAGCGATATCTACATTTACACGCCTGCCGGCATTCTGGCCACCAATGAGACCAACGGCGTCTATGGGGTCGACCCGCAGCTCGACAGCCTCACCTCTTCCACGATGAGCATCCAATCCGCAAACCCGGTGTTCGACGGGATCGGAGCGGATGCGTGGAACCCGGGAGCCAACCACGCGCCGACCGCCAACAACGACGCGTACACCGTGGCCGCCAACACCAGCAACCACTCGTTCAACGTGCTGGCGAACGACACCACGGCCCCCGACACCGGAGAGACGCTCCAGATCATCGCCGTCGGGACCGGCTCGGCTGGCGGCACGATCACCAACATCAGCGGCACCAGCATCCGATACACGCCTCAGGCCGGTTTCTCCGGCACCGAGACGTTCAGCTACACGGTCAACGACGGGACGGCCGGCAGCAACGACACGGCCACGGTAACCGTCACGGTCCAGGGATCGAATACTCCTCCCACCGCCGCCAACGACCAGACGACTACCAGCCAGAATCAGGCGGTTACCGCCAACGTCCTGTCCAACGACAGCGATGCGGACGGCACAATCAATGCCTCTACCGTGGCCGTCGTGTCTGGGCCGGCCCATGGCACGACCGCGGTCAACCCGGACGGAACGATCCGCTACACGCCGACCACCGGCTACTCGGGCGCCGACTCCTTCCAGTACACGGTTCAAGACGACGACGGGGCGACCTCCAACACGGCCACCGTCAGCGTCACCGTCCAAGCTGCGAATGTCGCGCCCACGGCCGCCGACGACCAGGCAACCACTAACATCAACCAGGCCGTGACCGTAACCGTCCTGGCCAACGACAGCGATGCGGACGGCACGATCATTGCATCCACGGTGACGATCGTGTCGGGGCCGGCCCACGGCGCCGTCGTGGTCAATCCGGACGGAACGATCCGCTACACGCCGACCACCGGCTACTCGGGTTCGGATGCCTTCCAGTACACGGTCCAGGACGACGACGGGGCGACCTCCAACGCCGCCACCGTCAGCGTGACCGTCCAGGAGGGCACCAACACGGCGCCCTCGGCCGGCAATGATCAGGCAACCACGACACGAAGCCAGTCCGTCACGATCAACGTCGTGTCCAACGACAGCGACCCGGACGGCACGATCGCTGCCTCGACGCTCGCCATTGCCTCCGGGCCCGCCCATGGCAGCGTGGTGGTCAACGTTAACGGCACGATTCGATACACACCCGACGGGAGCTATCTCGGCGTCGATACGTTCCGGTACACGGTCAAGGACGACGATGGCGCGACCTCCAACCAGGCCACCGTTAGCGTGACCGTGGAAAATGCTTCGCCGAGCGTGGTGCTCAGCAGTCCTTCGACGGGCCAGGATTTCGCCAGCCCGGCCGACGTGCTGATCACCGCCGGCGCCAGCGACGCCGACGGCCAAGTGACCGAGGTCGCCTTCTATCGCGACGGCAAACTGTTGCATGTTGACGATACGCCGGGCAACGGATTCAGCTACGTCTGGTCGAAAGCCAAGATCGGCGACAGTGTCCTGACGGCCAAGGCCTATGACAACGACTCGGCGGCGACGGTCTCCGAAGAGGTCTCGATCACGGTGATCCCGCGGGGAGCGGTCGGTCGCTACTCTCCCAGCAGCGGCCAATTCATCGTGAAGAACTCCATTACCGTGGGCGTCGAAGCGGAATCCACCTACCGCTACGGACCGCCCAACTACACCTGGGTGGCTCTCGTCGGCGATTGGAACGGGGACGGCACCGAGACGCCGGGCCTCTACGATCCGGTCCACTCCTGCTTCCATCTGCGGAATTCGCACAGCGAAGGCTGGGCCGATTACACCTTCGCCTTCGGGCCGCCCAGCGGCGGATGGCAGCCGATCGTCGGCGATTGGGACGGAGACGGCACGGATACGATCGGACTCTACAATCCCGCCAATTCCGTGTTCTTCCTGCGGAACGCCAACAATGCCGGATGGGCCAATCAGGCGTTCACTTTCGGACCGGCTAATTCCGGGTGGCAGCCGATCACCGGCGATTGGAACGGCGACGGGACCGATACGGTGGGTTTCTATGACCCGGCCACGTCGTGCTTCTATCTCAGAGAATCGCACAGCGGCGGCTGGGCCGACCATGCCTTCCTCTACGGCCCGGCAAGTGCCGGCTGGAAACCGACGGCAGGCGACTGGAACGGGGACGGCCACGATACCGTGGCCCTCTACAACCCCGCCACGGCCCAGTACTTCCTCCGAGACTCGATCACCACCGGCCGTGCCGACTATAAGTTCATCTCCGGTCCGGTCCAGGCCGGTACGCAGCCGATCCTCGGTAATTGGACGGCGCCGGGCGTGGCCGCCTTGTCGGCCGCCGAGGGCCAGGCGCCGAGCGGTTCAGATGCCGGGCTCAGCCAGGCTGACCTGCAAGTAACCGTTGCCGAAGCCCTTGCCCGTTGGCAGCGCGCCGGGATCAATACGGGGCTCAGCGCCATCGATTTCGTGATTGCCGATCTGCCCGGCGCGCTACTTGGCCTGGCCGAATCCGATACGATCTACCTCGACCGCGACGCGGCCGGGCACGGCTGGTTCGTCGACCCCACGCCCGGGACGGACGAGGAGTTCGGCGCGGCCGAGGCCCGGTCCGACGCCGTCGATCGGATCGACCTGTTGACGGTCGTGTCTCACGAGTTAGGGCACGTCTACGGCCTGGACGACCTGGACTCTACCATCGAGGGACTGATGGGCGCCACGCTGAAAACGGGCGTTCGTCGCCAGCCGGGCGCGACGGAAATCGACGCGCTGCTGGCAATCCTGTAGACGGCCGCCCGCGAGAACAAAACGGCACCGACCGCAAGGTCGGTGCCGTTTGCATTGGGTGAGATTCCCAGGCAACCGACCGTGCTACTGCTCGTCGACGAGCCCCTCGCGAATCGCCAGGCGAACCAGGTCGGCAACACGATCGATGCCCAGCTTTCGCATCAATCGCGACTTGTGGTTGTCGACCGTGCTGTAGGCCAGATTCAGTCGCTGGGCACACTCCCGAACCCGCAGGCCTTGCGCCAACAAGATCAGCACCTCGGTCTCTCGCCGGGTAAGCTGCGACAGCCGGCTGGCGCGAACCGGCGGCGGGGGCAGTGCGCGGCCGTTGGACACCACGCGCAGATGCCGTCGGGCGGCCGGGCAAAACGAAGGCCGACCCGCAACGGCCGTGCGGACCCCTTCGGCAAGCTGCAGAAACGACGCCGACATCGTCCAGTAGCCGTCGGCACCCAACGCCCGCGCCGCCCAGACGTGGGTCGGATGGACCGCGTCGTCGAGAAATACCACCCGAGGCGGCGTGCCGAGGCTCAGAACCGACCGGGCCGTCTGAAGCGAGATCCGCTCCGGCACGCTGATGCCCATCAAAGCCAGATCGGGGGTGAAACGCTTGCAGAGCCAGACCATTTCCGCAAACCCGCCGGGCAGTGCCAGAAATCCGTCGGATGCCGCGAACAGCGCCAGAAGGCCCTCGCGAATCAAACGCCGGTCGTCGATGATCAACAGCCGTAGCTCGGGTGTCTCGACATGGGGGGCATGCATGGCGGGGATAGTGTACAAATCGACGGTGACAACTGGTTGTCACCCCGCGGCCAGGTTGTCGCGGATTCTCCTTCCTCCTGCCGGGGTCTTCCACCAACGATACCCCCTCTTGGGAGTTGTGCAGGTGTCTCGGTCCTGCTTGGCGCAAGGGACCAGGCAGCAGGAACTACGCTGGCAGCGCCCACCGGCCCCCGGGCAGGAACCCGACGAGTGGAGACCCTTGCGAATTGCCGCAACACTTCAGCCACCTGCGGCGCGGGGAGGGTCTACCAGTAATGGCGTCCGGGATTCCACGGCCAGTAGGCCTTCCGGGCGCCGCCGAAACGGACCTCGACGCCACCGGTAAGGGAAAGACTGTGCAACGTGTTGAAGCCCCCGCCGCCACTGAAGGCCATGTTGTCGGTCAACTCGAATCGCAACGCCAGCCAGTCGTTGCAGCGATACTTCACGCCCATCGCCAACGGCATGGCGAACACGGCCGAATCGTAGCGGTGAGAGAGTCGGTCGATGAAGATCACCCGGGCCGTCCCCAGGCCTACCATGAAATAGGGCCGCCACTGCGTGTCGCCCCATGGGTAGTACAGCAGATCAAGATCCCAATGGGTCAAATCGACATCGCGGCGGACATTGAAACGCTCGGAGGGCCCGGCCGCTATCGCCCGAGGACTGTCATACAACTCGACCGACGCGAAGGCGAACCGCATCTCCCCGCCCCAGTAGTAGCTCTGGTCCCAGCCGAACCGGTATCCACCCACATAGCCCTGTTGTTGGCCGACCCAGTCGTCGATCAGCGGGCTGCCCTGCATCATGCCCATGAACCAGCCAGCGCTGAACGGGCGGAAGAGCCAGCTCTCCCGCTGCAACGGGCGTCCGAGGTCGCCGTGGCGCGGCATGGGGCCCTCGCCAAACCCGGGCAGCCAGCAGTTCGGGTGCAGGCATTCGAGGTGCCCGCCCGGGCCGAGCTCCTCGTAGGGCATGCCACACTGTGAGCAGCAGCCGGCTTCACTCTGCGGACCATGCGAGATCGTCTCGTGCTCGTACAACCCGGCCATCGGCTCTTGACCGGAAGCCGGTACGGCCAGCCGGCCGATCGAGGCGGCCAGCAAGAGCCATGCGACGGGAAGGACGTTGCCGCGGGTCATGTCGGGCCGGGTTGCCTGAAAGGGGAAATCGCCGCAACAGCAGCGTAGGAAAGACCTTCGGTGCCTCGACAGGGGTGAAACGGGAACGCCGAAGGCTGCCTGGAGACAAGACGGCGGATTATGTCCGCTTCCGTAATGCCTGTCAATGGAGAACACTGGCGGTGACCGCCGTGGGAGCTGGTCGATTGCGAGCGTCGATTCACTCATTCTAACTCTTTGCTGGAAAGCATGTTGCGTACAGAAGATCGGGTGGCCGTTTCCCGGCGGCAGAGGCTGTCGGCGGCGAGATCCCCCTAAAAGAAGGGTCCAGAAACCCAATCGGCGCTAATGATGCCTGCAAGAACAGCCGATCCGATACAAGAGGAATAACCGCTACATTTTCCGCGACCGACAAACTCGCCAGTTGCTCGGTAGCCGCAAAGGGGAGGGGGGACCATGCCCAATCGTATTCTTGTTGTTCTGACGTTGGCAGTCTCGCTGGTCTGCTGGGGCACTGTGGTGTTGGCACAGGACGACGCCGGCGATCCTTTGTACGACGTTCAACCGCCGGAAATCGTCGAGGACCAGCCGGTGTTCGATGTGCGGCCGCCGGAGATTCTCGAAGAGGAGGCGACGCCCGAAGAGCTGCCGAAGCCGTCGGCTGAACTCGAATCGTTCCAGTTGAAGTCCTCGGCGAGCGAGCACGAGCAGAGCGACTGTCTGGATCTGCTCAGCCCCAGCGGTGCGTCACAGTACCAGTACGACGAATACGACGGCTGTGATGAAGAAGTCTGCTGCGATTGCACGCAGTCGTGCTTCGCCCAAACGGGCGAGTTCTGGATTCGGGCCGACTACGTGATGTGGTGGACTCGGGGGATGCGATTGCCGCCCCTGCTGACCAGCAGTCCTGTGGGCTATCCGCCGGGCGTTTGGGGCGAGACGAACACGGAGACCTTGTTCGGCAACTCGCCGGTTCACCAGGGCGGGCGTTCCAGTGCTAGGCTGTCGATGGGCTACTGGCTGGACGCCTGCAACATCTGCGCCCTCGAGGGCGACTACTTCGATCTGGGGCAGAACACCAGCGGTTTCAGCGGTTTCTCCCTCGGCGATCCCGTCTTCGCCCGGCCGTACTACGACGTCACCACGCTCCGCGAGAGTTCCCGCGTCGTCGCCTATCCGGATCAAGCCGTCGGCCAGATCCAGGCCGGCACGTCCGACTACTTTGAATCGGCCGGGATTCGCATCCGTCGTTACCTTTGGAGCCACGAACCGTTTTCGTGCGCAGACGACTGCATGTCCTGCACGACGGGGTGCTACGGCGGCCCGTGCTCGCTGGACGACGGCCTGCGTTTTCGCTTGGACTTGATCAGCGGCTATCGCTACTATCGCCTGGCCGACCGGCTGACGCTTCGCGAAATCCGCACGTTGACCACTTCGGCCCTGGGGACGACGGGAACGACGTCGGTGGTCGACGACACGTTTCGTGCGACCAATGAGTTCAGCGGCGGCGAATTCGGCCTGATTGCCCAGTTCCAGCGCGGCCGCTGGACGATGAATCTGCAGGGCAAGATGGGGCTGGGGAGCAATCGTCGGGTCGTGCGGATCGGCGGCTCCAGCACGATCACCACGCCCGGCGCCGCCACGGCGGGCTACAGCGGCGGTCTGATGGCGCAGCCGACGAACATGGACACGTTCGTCCAGAGCGAATTCGTGGTGATTCCGCAATTCGGGCTGGAGATCGGATACGAGCTGAACAGCCATCTGCGGGCGTACTTGGGCTACGATTTCCTCTATTGGGCCGACGTCGCCCGAGCCGGCGATCAGATGGATCGGGGGATCAATCCGACGCAGATTCCGCCGGGCCAACTGGTCGGAGCATCGCGGCCCAGCTTCGACTTCCAGTACGCCGATTTCTGGGCACAGGGAATCAACGCCGGTCTGGAGCTTCGGTTCTGAGCAGACTTGTGTAAGGGCCTAGCCGCCCACGGCCAACAATCGCTCCCGCGTTTCTCGGTCGACCCGAAAGACCGTGCCGTGGCGGGTGCCGGCGGGAACGACGAGCTTGTCCGTGACGTCGGTCCAGCGCTCCAGGTCCGTCGAGGTCGCCGCGCCGTAGCGGTGCCGGCGGTAGCAGTCGAAATAGACGAACCACCTGTCGCCGATCCGGATCGCACTGGGGCCTTCGATCCAGTCGCGCGGCGAGATCGGCTCGGTGGGGCGCGTGTAGGGGCCGAGGAGCTTCTCAGCGGTGGCCATCAGGATCACTTTCCGCGGCTGCGGCTTGAGCGTCTCGTCCTTGAAAAACAGCAGATACTCTTCGCCGGCGGCGGCCAGGAAGCCGTCGATCACGTTGTAGCCGGGATCGAAGAGAAGTCTTGTCGGGGTAAACGCCTCGAAATCGGCCGTTTGGGTGCAGTACACCCGGTGGTTGTAGTCGCTTTCGCTGCTGCCGCCCGTCTGAGGAAAACGGCCGGGGATCGTCGTCGACCAGATGATCAGGAATTGCCCGCTCGGCTGGTCGTAGAACAGCTCGGGTGCCCACGAATTTCGCGCGGTCGGCTCGTGCATCATCACGGGGATCGCCCGTTGCGGCGACCAGTGGACCAGGTCCTCCGACCGCGCGTAGCCGATGATCCGCTCGTTCCAGGAAGTGGTCCACACCATATGGAACGTGCCGTCGGGACCGCGGGCGATGCTCGGATCGCGCATCAGCCTGTCGCGGCCTACCGTCGGTCTCAGCAGCGAGCGTCCGCCGGCCAGCGCCTTCCAACGCAGGCCGTCGCGGCTGTGGGCCAGGTGCAAGCCATCTTCGCCGTTGCCCACGAAGTACGACAACATCAGACACTCGTCGGCCGGCTGGGCGGCCTGCCCGGCGGCGGCCGGAACGACCAGTGTCGCCAGCACGAATCCAGCAGCGAGACGAGACACGGGAGGCTCCTTCTCAAGGGGGTCGCGCTGCCGGACGAGCTATTCGTGCCGCAGCGCTTCGATCGGGTCCATGGCGGCGGCGCGCATCGCCGGGTAGATGCCGAAGATCACGCCGATAGTCACGGAAATGCTGAACGCCAGGGGGATCGACCAGGGCACGACGTTCGGCTCCATGGTTTTGATCACGTCGGGCAGTTGACTCATCACGTTGGGCATGGCCTTGGCCAGGCCGTCGCGGATCTGCCGCATGACCGGCGAACAGGTCAGCCCACCCAGCACGCCCGTCACGCCGCCCACGATCGACAGGGCCACGGTCTCCACCAGGAACTGCCGAATGATATCAGCCCGCTTGGCCCCCAACGCCCGGCGGATGCCGATTTCCCGGGTGCGCTCGGTTACCGTGGCCAACATGATGTTCATGATGCCGATTCCGCCCACCAGCAGCGAGATGGCCGCAATCAGACCCATGAAGATAATGAACATCAACTGGGTGGTCCGGGCCTGTTCCAGCAGTTCGAGCGGGACCGTGATACCCGTGTCCTTGGTGCGATGGTATCGGTTGAGGGTCTCTTTGACCAAGTCGGCCGTCTCCACGACGTCTTCGGTTTTTGCGACGCGCAGGGTGACCTGACTGAGCTCAACCACCTCGCCTTCAAAGGAGCCGCTGCGGCGGGTGATGACGAAGTCGCCGATGCGGTTCCACAACGTGCTGATCGGGATGTAGACGTCGTTGCTGAAATCCTGGCCGGCAAACGAACCACCGATCGCCGCCGTGGGGTTTTTCGGCTTCATCACGCCGACCACGACGTAGTAGCTCTCCTCGACGTGGATCGCCCGGCCGATCGGGTTCTCCAGCGGAAACAGCCGGGCGGCCGTTTCGGCGGCCAGCACGCAGCAATTCTGCTTCTCGCCGACGTCGGCATCGGTAAGGAACCGGCCGCGATCCACGACTAGCCGCGTGACTGCGGCGTATTCCGGCGTGCAGCCGACCAGCCGGCCGTCGACCATGCGGTCGGCGTAGCCGAAGCGGCGCCGCAGCTCGCGGATCGGCAAGATCTGTTCAAGCGTGGGGACTGTGGCCGTGAGCCGTTCGAAGTCGGCCCGCGTGATGCCGTAGGGAACCAGGCCGGTGGCGCCTTCCAGGACCTCGCTGGGTGGCTTGATCGACCGGACGATGATGTTCGTGGCCCCCAGATCTTCGATCTGTTTTCGGGCCTCGCGGCCGATGCCCTCGCCGATGGCCAATAACCAGATCACGCTGGCCACGCCGATAAAGATCCCCAGCACCGTCAAGAGCGACCGCATCGGGTGCAGCAGCAAGCTCTTGGCTCCCAACTGCCAGGTACGTAGCAAAAAGAAGGACATACGGCGGGCGACCAATCAGGGCCTGTCAAGAAAACATGTTGGGCATTCTCATGGGTCGAAAGGTGCCCATGCGAACTACCGTTCCCCATTCAAACGCTTGTCCGAAAGAACCATTCCGTCCTTGAGCCGGACGATCCGCTTGGCCCGTTGGCCGACGTCGGGCTCGTGGGTGACCATGATGATCGTCTTGCCCTGCCGGTTCAACTCACCCAATAGCGAGAGAATCTCTTCGGTGGTCACCGAATCGAGGTTGCCGGTCGGCTCATCGGCCAGGATGAAATAGGGGTCGTTGACCAGGCTGCGGGCGATGGCCACCCGCTGCTGCTGCCCGCCGGAGAGTTGCGTCGGCCGGTGCTTCAAACGGTCGCCCAATCCGACCATGTCGGCCAATTCCTGGCTGCGGTGGCGGTCGCTGGAGCTCAGGCGTTTCTGGTAGTAGAGCGGGACCTCGATGTTCTCCAGCACGGTCAACTGCGGGATGAGGTTGTACGACTGGAAGACGAACCCGATTCGCGACGCCCGGATCTCGGAAAGCTCGTCGTCGGTCAATCGGCTGACGTCGTCCGTGCCCAAGAGAATCGTGCCCGCGGAGGGACGATCGAGACACCCCAAAAGGTTCAGCAGCGTGCTCTTGCCCGATCCGGAGGCTCCCATAATGGCCAAGTAGTCGCCTTCGGGGATGTCGAGGCTGACGCCGCGCAGCGCACGGACCACTTCGCCGTCCATGGCGTATTCCTTGGTGACCTGCTGGATCGAGGCGGCGAACATCATGGACGGCCTCCCGACTTGGGGGCGCCGGCAGGGGGCGATACACGTCCCTGGTTTCTGTTCTCCGTTTCCTGACCCGGCTGCTCCCGATTCGGAGGCCCCGTCTGCCGCGGGCCGTCGCCTTCTTGCTGCGGTCCTTGTCCCGGCGGCCTTTGCCCCGGCGGCCCCTGTCCCGGCGGCCCCTGTCCCGGCGGTCTTTGGCCCATTGATCCCTGCCCCGGCGGCCCCTGTCCCGGCGGTCCTTGGCCCATTGATCCCTGTCCCGGCGGCCCCTGTCCTGGCGGTCTTTGGCCCATTGATCCCTGTCCCGGCGGTCCCTGTCCTGGCGGTCTTTGGCCCATTGATCCCTGTCCCGGCGGTCCCTGATCCAGTGGCCCTTGTCGCGGCGGTCCTTCGTCCGGCGGCCGTTGGCCCGGCTTGGCCCGCCGTTGGAAGTCGGGCGGCAGTTCGGGCAGCCCCAGCTTCTCGCGATGGGCCGCCACGTTGAGCACGATCTCCTGGCCCGGCTCGAGCCCCTGTTCGATCACCACGAACTTGTCGTTGGTCGGGCCGATGGTCACTTCGTGGGCGAGGAGCCGCTCGCCGTCGAAGAAGGCGCAATAGTGTTTGTCGCCGTGCTCGATGACGGTTTGGACCGGCACCCGCACCACGTCCTGAAGATGTCGCACCCGGATCTGCACTTGAGCCGTCATGCCCGGCCGAAGGTTGTTGCCCTTGGGCAAGGCGCCCTGCGGGTCGTGGATCTTCACGATCGTTTCGTACTCTTTCACATCGGAGCGAAACCAGGAGGTGGGGGCCGGATAGTCGCTAACCTCCTCGACCACCCCGGTCAGCGCCACATCGGGAAAGGCGTCCAACTGGATCGTAGCCTCCATCTTGGGCTTGATCCAGGCGATGCGAGCCTCGTTGATTTTGGCCGTTACCTGCATCTTGGTCGGATCGGGCAAGCGGATGATCACCTGGTTCTCGCGGATCACGGCACCCGGCTCGATCACGACTTCATTTTGTCCCCGGTGCCCCTCTTCGTTGGCATAGACGACCTGGCCCGGCGATGTCGAGTAGATCGTGCAATGGGCGATCTGCTCCTCGATGAGCTTGAGCCTTTCCTGATCGAGTTGATGGCTGGACTCCTCGGCTTTGAGCCTGGCCTTGGCCGTGAGGATGTCGGCTTCGAGTTGCTTGTCCATCTTCTCGAGATTGTACCGCTCCAGGACCTCCTTCTGCTTGATCGCCAGCGCCAGGGCGTTCTGGGCCTTCAACACGCGGGTCCTGTCATCCTGCAACTGCTGCTTCGTGATATAACCCTTGCGTTCCAGACGCTCGCTGAAGGCCAGGTACTGCTGGGCCTGGCTCAGCTCCATCTTCGCTTCCTTGATCTTGATCTCCATGTCCAGCAGGCTTTCCTGGTGGGTTCCTTCGAGATACTCGGCACGGGAGATCTCCGCGACGTCGACGGCGTTTCGAGCCTGAATCACGGCCGCCCGGCTGTTCTCGCAAACGATCTGCTGCTGAATCAGGTCGGTCTCCAGCGACGACGAGTCGAGCTTGACCAGCACCAGCTTGGCGTCGAGCACTTCCGGCTCAATGCCGCTTTCTTCGGTTCCCGTGTCCTGCGGCGTCGTGACCGACGAATCGCTCGCTTGGGCCCCCGTCGGGTCGCCCGTTTCCCCGGCCGTCCCCGTGCCCGAGTCGAGCTCGGTGGCCGGAGAGACACCATCGAGGGCCTTGTCCGCGGTCTCCGACGCCGCCGGCCGCTCCCGGTAGGCCTTCAACCGCTGCAGATCCTGATAGGTGACCACGGTTTCCTCGGGCAGACAGTCTTCCGGCGTGATCAGCGTTCCTTCCGCGACAATCTCCAAAATGGTCGTGCCCGAGTAGCTGCGCCCGGCAACCGATTTCACCTTCGACACGATCTCGACGTTGCTGGCACTCTCCACGTTGCCCCGCTCGGTAACGTCGTGGATGAACTCACCCCGCTCGACCTTGTGCATCCTCGGTCCGCGGCCGTCCGGCGACGACCAAGACCAACTCTTCGGCAAAAGCGACCAAACGAAGGCGCTCCCGACCAGAAGCACCACAATCGCCACCAGCGGCCCGCGATAGGCCAAGCCGCCCCGGTGGGACCCCCGGTGGTATCGGCAGCGGACTGGGCAGGATCGACGCATAGGGTGCGCCTGGCTGGGTTCCGGACGGCGATCTACAGGCACTCGGCACGCCGGAACGCTAGGTGGGAAAATCGGTTGCGCGACTCAACACCAATTATAATGCGGATCCGCCACCGTGTCACGAGAGCCGGACGCGCGCAGATGCGTCCGGAGGAGAATCTGCAGCGGGCGACCGCCGGAAAAATGAAGCGTTGCGGTGAGGTCTACCCCGCATCCAACTCGACAGGAACCCCATCTGGAAGGGGGATCACCTCGATTCCTTGATCCGGAAACGGGGCGGCCGGCAGGCCGTCGTCAGACCGATGGACGGCCCCCACCGGCCCCGGGTCGATCCACATCCCCCGGGCGTCCAGCCCCATGGTGCCCAGATCGAGGTCCAGGTTCATCCGCAGGGCCTCTTGATCGGTCCAAATTCCCACGAAGCTGTTCTGCGCCCGCAGAAGCGCCTGGAGTGCCTCGACGAGGTCTCGAGCCATGGTCACTCCCAGTTGGGCCCCGCCCGGCTGGGTCAGTCGCTCGCCGGCCTCATCCACCCGGGCAATGGCCACGAAGACGGCCGCCCGTTGCAGCTCGAAATTCAGTTGGTTCAGCCGGATCGTCCGAATTGTGTCGCGCAGACTGGCGTGAATACGGTCTTCGATCGAATAGTACTCGCGTCGGGCCTGCTGGTAGTCGATCAGCGCGCTGCGGTACTGGTTCCGCTCGGCCAGCCGCGTCAACGGTCCGTCGAATTCCAGTCCCGCTTGCAGCCGTCCGGTGGAGCCGCGGAAACGCACCGGGTTGTTGTCCGTGGTGCTGAGATCCCCGCGGAACACCACGTCCAACTCGCTCTGCAGGTC
Source organism: Pirellulales bacterium (assembly GCA_016935315.1). Taxonomy (GTDB): domain Bacteria; phylum Planctomycetota; class Planctomycetia; order Pirellulales; family Thermoguttaceae; genus JAFGRD01. Next base: position 52,317 of record JAFGRD010000046.1, on the reverse strand, counting down.
GTTGGCCGTCACCTCGACCTGCCGCCAGCTATCGACCAGCGCCGCCCGGGCGTTCATCCAGTCGCGGCGATGAATCCGCGCGATCTCGAACGCCTCTTGGGAATCGATCTCGACCGGTTTCAGCGTGACCGTGTCGAGCCGCGCCCCGGCCTGGATCAGCGAGAGGTCCAACAGCTCGTCGGACAGACGACGGACGAGTTCCTTCAACTCCTCGCCGGAGGCGGCCGCGTCGGCGCCGGGCAGCCCCTTGCCTTCGGAGAACTGCTCCAACCCGGCCAGCGTGGATTTCAGCCGCTCGGCAATCGGCCCGCGCTGGTCCGCCGCCCCCAGTGCTGTCTTCGGAACCAAGGCCTCCTCGCCCTGGTCCGCTTCCTCCGGCATGGCAACCCCCAATCGGCCGGCCAGTTGTCGGGCGCGCTCGATTCCCTCCAGTTCCCCGACCAGCTCGACGCTGCGGCTTCGCATTCCCTCGATGGAGAAGATCCGCGGATCGACTTCACCGCGTTTGAACTCCTCGCGCGTGGTCAGCCGTTGCAGGCTCTGCTCGCGAGCGGGCAACGAGTCGATCAGTCGCTCGACGTCGGCCCGCACCAGGGCCAACTGCTCGGCGACTTCCCGGCAGATGGTCTCCACGTCGGCCAAGAGGTCTTCCTGCGGACCGATTTCCTCGGCGTCGGCCATCTCGCCCATGCGCCCCAACACTCCGGCCACGGCATCCTGGGTCGCCGTCAGGCTGGGAGCGATCAAGTCGAAGCTTGCCAGCAGCGAGTCGTCGATCTTCAGGGACAGCTCCGGAGGCAACCCCAGCAGGATCTTGTAGGCGTCGAGTTCCTGCTCGTGATTGGCGGTGATCTGCAAGAGGCGGCTCTGGGCGTCGTAGAGTCCCTGCCGTGTCAGCCCCACTTGTTGGCTGCTGACCAGCCCACCTTCGTAAAAGGCCTGCAGCCGGTCGAGACTGCTGCGCAGCCCGGCCACGTTGGATCGCTGGTTGCGGATCTCGACCTGTTGGCGCAGAAGTCCCAGGAAGCCGCCGGCCGAGCGGATCGTGTCGGTGGAGACTCCGGTGAACCGAAGCCCGCCGGGATTGGGTCCCGGGAGGGCATTCCGGCCGGCAACAATTTGCGTGTAGAATCCCCTGCGGAAGCGTTCCATTTGGCGGATGTTAGCCAGCAAGTCGCGCTCGGCGGAGGTGAGTGATTCGAGCACCACGGCCCGGCCGCCTCCGCGAAGCAGCGGCTGCACGAGCGAGAAATCCAGCAGGGTGTTCGCACCATAGTTATCCGGCCCGGCAAACGTCCAAACCAGCGAGTTGGCCATGCCCGCCACCAGCTCGCCGCCGCCGGCAAACAGCTTCTCCATCCGCAGATCCGTATCCGTCTGCAAGGTGCTCTGGCGACCGCCGGCGCGGTCCGGACCGTCGGCCGTGAAATACGTCGAGTTGCCGCCGAAGAACTGCACGTCGAAGCGGAACCGCTCCAGTGTGACGTCCAGGGCCGAGAGATAGAGATCCTCCAAAGCCTTCCGGTACGCCCGGGAATGCAGCAGCGCCATCTCGACGGCCCCTTCCCGGTCCAGCACCACCAGACCGTTCTCGTCTCGCGGCAAGCAGTCTCGCCAATTGGGGTTCTCCACAAACGGCGTCATGCCACAGTGGCGCCAGCACGGCCAACCGGGCTTGCAGTCAACGCAGTGCATCAGTTGGTGCGAGGTGGGATCGTCCGGCGGCATGGGAGGGCAATCGGGGTCGTCCGGGTCGAACATCCGCGAGGCGGGATCGGGCCGGATCGAGAAGTCCTCCAGCGGCCATCGGGGGTCGCCGGCCGCACACTCGACCAGTGACTGCACCTGCCGATCGGCCTGACGCCGGTAAAACGACCGACTACAGCCGGAGATGGCTGCCAGCGACAATCCCAGGATCAGCAGCCATGTCGCGCGGTGCCGGTCGACCGGCCGGATTCGGCGGGCCGCCGGGCCGTATGGTCCTCGGCTGCGGGGGTTGGTTGTGGGCTGTGACAAGGCTTGTGGATGGTTGCCGGACACGCGGTGGCCTGCCCCTTCGAGATCACCGTCGGGCGTTTTCGCTCGGAGAGGCGCAACCTGTTGGAAAAAGGCGGTTTATGGTTGGCCTGCCGCCTTGCTCCCCGCCCGGGCGGCGGGCGAACCGCGAAAACACGGAAAATGGGAGATACGAGTCAATTAACCTTTCGGCCGCAAAACACTCAGACTTTAACGATTGCAGCGATCGTGCGGGCGAGGCGAGGCCCTGGGGGGATTTGGAAAGGCCCTTTCACCGGCCTCGCAAAGCCACGCGCGGCCGGCGGTCCTGTGCAGGCCGGGGGCACAGGTTGCGAACGTTCGGCAGGATCTTGACACCCGCCCAAGGCCCGAATATCATGGAGATTAAGGGTTTGCGCGCAAAATGGCACCCTGCGCCGGCGGAGAAGACCTCCGCCGCATCCGGGCCCCGGAACCGAGTCGAAGCAGACGGTCTGAGTCGCATGAGCATCTGGAACAAGATCCTGATCGGATTGATCTTCGTCGCCCTGCTGCCTTTCTTCTATATGGCGGCGCGAACGCTGAAGACCCACCAGCACTGGTGCACGCTCGCCCAGAAGCACGAGCAGGAGATCGCGCGGCTGGAGAACGAGAACTACTTGTTGGAGGAAGCCAACGGCGACGAAGAAGGCGCCGGTGGCAAGATGGGGACCAAGCGGCTCCGCCTGGAACTGCACAAGCTGCTCATTGACCGGGGGCGCGTTTGGATGAACTGCACGCCACAACAGGCAGACCCACAGACCGGCAGAGTGCTGGTGACCACCGGCTTGCCCGATCCGCATCGCATCGGCGCCAATACCGTCTTGTACGTATTTGAAGAGGCCGAAGCCGATCCGGCCAATCTCGGCCAGGGCGGCCAATATATCGGGGAGTTTCTCGTGACCGACGTGGCCGACAAGCAGGTGCAGTTGGCGCCGTCGATGAAGATGAACGATCAGGAGCTACAGCGTTTGACCGGCAGCCAGGGACCTTGGGCGCTTTACGAGATCATGCCGGTCGACAGCCACGACGTGTTTGCCGGCATGGAGGAAGCCCGGTTGGCTGCCTTGTTGCCCGAGGAAGGTCTTACGGAGTACGTCCACGACGGCCAGATCATGACCACCGAGGAGATGGCCGCCGCGGGACTGACCGGCCGCCTGGTGGTCGTGGACGAGAACGGGAAGGTCGTCTACGAGGATGAGCAAGGGCACGTGGTGCGGGTGAAATCGGTCAACGACAAGGGAGAGATCGTCTACGAAGACCAAGCCGGCAATGAAGTCGTCGTGGCGGAGATCCACGAGCAGGAAGTGGTAAACGGCGAGGGCCGATACATGCGGCCGCTGCACGATTACGAAGTCCTGTTCAAGGATTTCCACATGCAGCGCACGGATATGGTCGACCGCATCGCCTCGGCCACCCGAGACCGCGAGTATATGGTCAACGCACGCGACAACGCCCAGGCCCATCTGAAGGCCCGCATGGACGAAAAGGACCGGGTAGACCGCGAGTTGACCGAGGCGATCTACGAGCGGGACACAGCCGTTCGCCACCAGCGCACGCTGGAGGCCGAGTTGAAGGCACGCCAGGACTTGATCGCCCAGACGATTGCCTACAACAAGGCCGTTGCCGGGGAAATCGCTCGTATCCAGTTGGACGCCGCGCGGCAGATCGATCAGCGCACCCGCGGGATGGCCCAGGGCGGCGCCGCACCCAACTGACGTAATGGATGGGCGGGGGCAGCCGAGCGGGAATAGGAAGGTTCTTACGGTACAGAGGTTCCTGCGGCGGGGGTGTCCGTCCACGTAGACCACACGAGCCTCCCATCCGAGCAGGGCGGCAGCCGCACCAGGGGGCGCGGCCGAGCCTCCATCGGAAGCTGATTTGGGCTCAGCAATCCGGCACGGTTTTGCCGAAAACGATCGTGACCAGCGGCCCTTCCGCCGCCGTGCGAAGACGACTATGGGCATCCACGACCGAGACTACTACCGCCCCGAACAACCGGCATTCTCGATCCGCGCGCCGCGGAGCATGGTCGGTATTCTGATCCTGATCAACGTGGCGGTCTATCTCGTTTCCGCCTTCACGCCGGCGCAAAAGGCCCCCCTTGGGGGCAACATCGTCGGCTATTGGCTTACGGACCATCTGGCCGTTTCGGCGGCCACCTTGACGCATCCGCTGTACTGGTGGCAGTTTCTCACCTACGGATTTGCCCACGCCGCTTCGCCCGGCCACGTCCTGTTCAACATGCTGGCCCTCTGGTTCCTGGGACGCGACGTCGAGGATCTGCTGGGTCGCAAGGAGTTCTTGCAGCTCTATCTGGTCCTGCTGGTCGTCGGCTCGGTGAGTTGGGCCATCGTCAACAAGCTCACCGGCGCGCCGGCCAGTCCCGAGATCCGCATGCTGGGGGCCTCCGGGGCCGTGGCCGGAATCGTGGTTCTCTTTGCGCTGAACTTCCCCCGGCGGATGCTGCTGCTGTTCTTCGTGTTGCCCGTGCCCGCCTGGGTGGTCGGCGTAATGGTGGTCGTCGGCGACGTGCTGGGCGCCACCGGCTCGACCGGCCCGGGCCACGTCGCCTACGGCGTCCATCTGGCCGGCGCCGCGTTTGCCTTTGCCTACTTTCAGTTCGGCTGGAAGCTCAGCCGGCTGACCGAAGGGCGGTTCCGTTGGTCGGGCTTCAAGCGGCGTCCCCGGTTGCGCGTCCACAATCCGCGACGAGAAGAAACCGATTTGGCCAGAGAGGTGGATCGGATCCTGGAGAAAATCCACAACCAGGGCGAAAGCAGCCTCAGCCGCAAAGAACGCCGCGTCCTGGAGACGGCCAGCCGGGAGTATCAGAAGCGACGGCGGGAATGAGCCGATCGGCACCGCGCAGGCATGGAGGTTTGCCCATGGCCAAAGTCAGAAAAACCGTTGCGGGTGCCCTGCTGGTAGCTGCCGGCGTCTCGGCGGCGTGGGCATTGGGCATATTCCGTCGCGACGGCCCGGCAGACGACTCGCCCCCAGCGCCGCGTCCCATCGGCCGGATGGTGCGTTTGGCCGGCGGGACGTTTCGGATGGGCAACCGGCTCTACGCCGACCGGCAGCCCGTCCACGAGGTCTGCCTGCGACCGTTCGCCATGGACGAGCACGAAGTGACCAACGGCCAGTTCGCCCGATTCGTGGCCGAGACCGGCTGCATCACCACGGCCGAACAACGCGGCTGGTCGAACGTTTACGATCAGAAGCAGAAGAGATGGCTGAAGTGCGAGGGGGCGGATTGGCGTCATCCGGCCGGGCCGCACACGTCGACCGACGGCCGCGAAAACTATCCGGTCGTCCACGTCTCGTGGTACGACGCCGAGGCCTATGCCAAATGGGCCGGCAAGCAATTGCCGACCGAGGCCCAGTGGGAATATGGCGCCCGGGCCGGGCTGCGCGACGCCGATTATCCTTGGGGACGGGAGGAGTTGATCGACGGCCGCTACCAAGCCAACTACTGGCAGCACGACGACAAACCGGCCGCCGACGGATATGCCTGGCTTGCTCCCGTCCGGTCGTATCCGCCCAACCGATTCGGCTTGTACGACGTCGCGGGCAATGTTTGGGAGTGGTGTGCCGACTGGTACGGCGAAGACTACTATCGAGACAGCCGTCGGGAGAATCCGCCCGGACCGGAAAAGGGACAGCTCAAGGTTCAGCGGGGCGGGTCGTGGCTTTCGCCGGAGAACTTCCGTCTCGGCCACCACGTTTCCGCCCGGGGCAAACGCCTGCCTGAAGAAACCTCACAGCACATCGGCTTCCGTTGCGTCAAGCCGGCGGAATAGAACGGCGTCTCACGTCACGAGTTCCGCACAGGCCGCGCACATATTCCGGGCTTTGGTCCCTTCCAGCCGGCTGCGAACGACTCTTCCGTCGGCCGTTGAATCACTGCGCGCGGGGCTGTCCGATCTCTCCAGGCCCCGTGCCGTCGGGAAGGCGGTAAGGAACCTCGCGGTAGCGTTCGATGTGGGCCTCGAGGGCCTCGACGAGCTCCGCGCGGATCTGGGGATGCTCCTGGGAAACGTCGATCGTCTCCTTCGGGTCGTCCTTGAGGTTATACATCCGCATCGGCTCGTCCGGGTCGTTTTGCAGCAGCTTCCAGTCGCCGTGGCGGACGCAGTAGTAGGGCGTGCCGTGATAGCGCCGGCCGCCTTCCAGGCGGACCCACACCAGATAGCGATCTTCGGGCGGTTGCGGGCGGCCCAACAAGGTCGGCAAGATCGAGCGGCCGTCGATCGACTGGTCGTAGCCGGCTCCCGCCGCGTCGCAAATCGTCGCGTACAGGTCCATCGTCAAGGCAACCCGATCCGTGCGGGAGCCGGGCTGGATTTGGCCGGGCCAAACCGCACACATCGGCACGCGGATGCCCCCTTCGAGCATGTCCTGCTTGCCGCCGTTGAGCCAACCGTTGCTCTGGGCATGCGGCAGCGAGCCGCCGTTGTCGCTGGTAAACAGCACCAGCGTACGGCCCGCGTGACCGGCCTCCTCCAGCGCCCGAAGCACCTTGCCCACGCCGTCGTCGAGGTGTTCGATGAACGCACAATTCCTCGCCCGCTTCTCCGCGACGTCGGGATGCCTGGCCCGATAGCGGTCGAGCCAGTCCTCGGGCGGCTGAATGGGGAAGTGCGGGGCATTGTAGGCCAGGTAGATGAAGAACGGTTTCGTATCCCCGCGTTCTCTCAGGTATCGGCAGGTCCCATCCGTGAACAGGTCGGTGGCGTGACCCTCGGGATCGATGGCCTGGTCGTTTTGCCGCATGTAGTTCTGCCCCTCGCGGCGGTGGCGCCAGTAATCGTCCATCATGTCGCCCAAAAAGCCGTGGAAGAAGTCGAAGCCGCGAAGGTTCGGCAAGTTCGGCTCGCCGAGGCCCAAATGCCATTTGCCGAACATGGCCGTGCGGTAACCAACGGTCTTCAACGCGGCCGGCAGCAGAACGGCGTCGCGACTGAGCAGCCCCCAGGAGTTGTGGGGATACGTGCGAATCACCCCCGGCACGCCGACCGTGTCGGGATACCGCCCGGAGAGCAGCGCCGCCCGGGTTGGCGAGCAGACGGTGCAGTTGGCATAGAAGGCCGAGAACCGCATGCCGCGGCTGACCAGCCGATCGATGTGCGGCGTCTGCAGATCGGTCGCCCCGTAGCTGCTCAGATCGCCATAGCCGAGATCGTCGACGAGGATCAGCAGGACGTTGGGCCTGGGTGGGGCGCTCTCGCCGGCCGCGGCCGCGAAGGACAACACGGAGACAGACAGCACGGAAAGAGTCCACGCAACAATGGTCGAATCGAGTCGCACAATGGATCTCCCGGACTGGAACTGGCAGCACGCTGGCAGGAATCTAGCTCCATGGTAGAATGGTGCGATGACCGTGTCAAACGGCCGGAAGGAATCGCAACACTTCCTGCAACTACCGATCGCTCCCCGAGCCATGGGCCAACCGACCCTCCCTGCTCCTGCACTGATGCTGATGGCCGCCTTCAGTCGCCACGACGCCGCGTTGGCCTGGGCGCGAGATCGGGCTGTCGCGGCCTGGGGGCCGGTGGCCCTGCAGAGCCAGGTGTTCGAGTTCGTCCAGACCGACTATTACGAGCCGACCATGGGGGCGGGGCTGAAGAAGACCTTCTACGCCTTCGCCCGGCCCTTCGATCCGCGGCGGTTGGCCGAAGTCAAGCTGCAAAGCAACCGCTGGGAACAGGAGTACGCCGCCCTGGGCCGCCACGAGGAAGCGCGGCCGCTGAACCTCGACCCGGGCTATCTCACGTTGGGCAAGCTGGTGCTGGCCTCGACCAAGGACTACGCCCATCGGATCTATTTGGCCCGCGGCATCTTCGCCGAGATCACGCTGTACTACCGGCACGGTCGCTGGCAGTCGCATGAATGGACCTTTGCCGACTATCGTCGGGAGGACTATCAACAGTTCTTTTCGCTCTGCCGGGAGCACCTCCACGCGAGAGGTCGAGCGGATCGCTCGGGGTAGCCCGAGAACCCCGGCATTTCCGGCGGGGCCCCCCAAGAGCAGCCGGCCTCGCCCGGCGGAGTCGGCCGATTCCGAACGACGGGCATAACCGACCCGCGGGAAGATTTGCCGAGACCCATTGCGTGACGTAGGCTTGGTTGGATTGGCGGTCGGCGAGGATCTTGGTGTTGGGGCTGCGGAACGAGACACCGAATTCGCGGCCGCCGGGTGTCCGAACGGCTCCGTGCTTCCTCCCCTCGGATGCCGACAGCCGGACGCCTTTGTCGCTTGTCGGGTGTTCCGTTCGCCAAGATTGCCCCAACCTTGAAAGACTCCGTTGCCGAGCGGCGATGATGACGAAGACGCATCTGAGCGTGCTGTTTGTCGAGGACGATCCGGACGACGTGCGGCTGGTCCAGTCGGCCCTGGGGCAAGCCTCTCTCACCGACTTCGAGTTGAAGCGCGCCGACTCGTTTGCCGCGGCCCGCGAGTCTCTGACTGCCGGTGAGTTCGACGCGATTCTGCTGGATTTGGGCGTGCCGGACGGCTGCGGCTTGGAGTTGCTCTGCGGCATTCGCCAGGCCGACTCGACCACACCCGTGGTGCTCTTGACCGACGGCGACGACGACGCGACGGCCATGGAGGCGATTGCCAAGGGAGCCCAGGATTACCTGCACAAAGGAGAGATCACGCCCAGCAGCCTGCAGCGCGTGCTGCGCTACGCCGTAAGGCGTCAGCAGATGCTCGTCCAACTGCAAACGGCCAACGAGCTGTTGGACCAGAAGAACAAGCACCTGGCCCAACTCTACGAGGCGGCCCACCAATTCGTGGATCACGTCTCGCACGAGTTCCGCACGCCGCTGACGGTCATCAAGGAGTTCAGCAGCATCATGCGGGACGGTCTGGCGGGCCAGATCAGTGAGAAACAGCGCGAGTTCTTGGATATCGTCAACGATCGGGCCGACGATCTGGCGATCATTGTCGACGACATGCTCGACGTCAGCAAGCTGGAAGCCGGCGTGCTGAGCGTCTGGCGGCAGGAATGCAGGATCGCCGACGTCTTCGAGCACGTTCGCTCCACCCTGCAACGCAAGGCCGCCATCAAGAGCGTTTCGCTGGACGTCTCGCTGGAAGACGACTTGCCCGTCGTCTTCTGCGATCCGGACAAGATCGGCCGGGTGATCGTCAATCTGGTCGTCAACGCGATCAAGTTCTGCGGCAATGAGGGGCAGGTCAGGCTTTGGGCCCGGCACTGCGACAGCGCGCCCGAAGTCGTGATCGGAGTCACCGACGACGGGCCCGGAATCGCCCCGGAGAACCTCGAACTGGTCTTCAAACGCTTCCACCAATTAGAGGCCGCCACCCGCAGCAGCACCAAAGGGTTTGGATTGGGGTTGAGCATCGCCAAGGAGTTGGTGAGCTTGAACTTCGGGCAGATCGATGTGGAGAGCGAACCGGGCCGAGGCAGCACGTTCCGGTTCAGCGTGCCCGCGTGCGATCAGGACGAGTTGTTGGCCCGGTGCCTGCGGCGGATTGAGCAGCTTTCCGAGGGGCCGCCGTGGGCCACGTTGATGGTTGCCGCGGCCGCCCCACCCTTGGAGCCGGCCGTGTCGAACGTGGTCGACGAGTTCCTGCAGCACACATTTCGCGGAAACGACCTGGTGCTGCGCGTCCTGCCGCACCGCTGGCTCGTCATCACGGCCTGCCGCGAGCAGGAAGTGGAGGGGAGGCGAAGACGCGTGCGGAAGGCGTGGGACGAATCGAAGCGAAATCGCCCCGGCGGGTTGTTGCCCGACCTGGATCTGCAAGCCCTGGGCACGTGGCGCGTCGATACGCAGCGCGACCAAATCCTCCGGCAGGTCCAACGCCCCGCGTCGCCGGCGGAAGACGGACCTCGGCGCTCCCGGGTGCTGGTGGTCGACGACGACGCGGAAATGGTGCGCGGATTGGAGATCCGCCTGACGGCGGCCGGGTTCGAGGTGCTCACGGCCCTGGACGGTCGGTCCGCCATTCGCCGGGCCAGCGAGTGCCAACCCGACGTGATTCTGATGGACAACTACATGCCGGGCATGGACGGCCTGGACGCCATGATCTGGCTCGCCGAGCAGCCTCGCACCAAAGACATTCCCGTCGTGATGATCTCGGCGAGTGTCCGGGGTCGGCGGCAAGCCCTGGAGCACGGGGCTCGCTTCTTCCTCCAAAAGCCGTGCCACATCAGCACGATTGTCGGTGCGCTGCGCAAGGTCATCGAGGAACCTGCGCTGTTGACGCCCGCGCAGTCAACGCACCAGCACGACGAGCAGAACCCCGACTATTCCGGCCTCCCGTTGGTCGGCCTCGATCACTCGCAATGCAGATTGCCCTAGCAGGAGCCAGCCAGCCGTGACATCCAAGACCATCCTGATTGCCGACGACGATCGTGACCTGGTGGAAGTCCTCAAGATGCGCTGTTGCCGGTTGGGCACCCGGGTCGTTACCGCCTACGATTCAATGACCGCACTGACGCTGATCCACCAGGAACGGCCGGACCTGGTTTGTCTCGACGTGGGTATGCCGGCCGGAGACGGTCTCAGTGTTTGCGAGATGCTTCACGCCGACAAGGAGCTCTCGTCCACGGCGGTCATTATGCTCACCGGTCGGGCCGACGAGCAAACCATCCGTCGCTGTCACGAGATGTGCGTGTACTACGTGCTCAAATCGAGCAACGTCTGGAATCGCCTGGAGCCGATCATTCGCGAGTTGCTCGGATTGCCCTCGTCGGACCAGGACCAGCGTCCCGTGCCCGCCAGCCCTCCGGCCGCCGAGGAAGTGCCCAGGACCTACCCGACTTCCGGCCGGATGCACCGGGGCCTGAGCGGACTCTGCAGGGTCCTTGCGCAGGATTCGGCTCGGCTGCAAGATGCCAAGGCCGTACCGAATCCCGCCGCCGATCTGCCGCGGCGCGCCGTGCCTCTTTCGTAGCATTTCGGCCAACCGTTAGCTGGAATCGCAAGAGTTCAGCCTTGGGGGCAGATTCCGTATCACGGCGGCCGAAGGATCGGGTTGCCGGACGACTGGAAACCGCAGAACCGAGCGGCCGGTTGATGCGTACTGATTTTCGGCCGTATAATGGTCTGCTAGAGACTCGAGCATTTCGGCCAGCCTGGGCAACCAATTCCGTGAAGACTATCCTGGCAATACTCCTGGCAGTGGCTTTTGGTGTGGCCACGGGCATGGGGACCGCCTTGCTCAGGGTGCAGAACCCACCCTGGAACGGCAGTCCCGAGGGTTCGGCAACCGAGCCGCCCCTGCCCGACCTGCCCGCCTCCGGAGATCCCTTGCCGAAACTGGTCGTCGAGCAGCCAAAGCACGACTTCGGCTACATGGATGTCGACGACGAGGGAAGCCACCAGTTCGTGTTCAACAACGAAGGTGCCGGCAGGCTGGTGCTTTCGCGGGGAGTGACATCCTGTAATTGTACGGTCGCGGAGTTCGGCACCCCCGGATCCCTGGCCGACGAGGTCTCGGTCCTGCCTGAGCGGTCGACCACCATTACGGTCCGATGGCGGGCCGATGGAAAGGTGGGGCCCTATTACCAAACGGCCACGATCCACACCAACGATCCGAAGCACCGGAAAGTCGAGTTGGTTATCGTCGGCGAGATTACCGAAGCACTGAAGGCAATCCCTCCCGTCGTGGGGCTGGGAGAGATCTCCACGACGGAGACGGTGACTCGGCAGGTCCCGGTCTACTGCTACCTCGACACGCCGTCGCTGGAGATTCTGGGCCATACATGGTCTCGCAAGGGCATCGCCGACCACTTCGAGGTCAGTTTTCTCCCGCTCCCTTCCGATCAATTACAGGAGGAACCGGATGCCAAGAGCGGATGCCTGCTTGAGCTGACCGTCAAACCGGGATTGCCCTTAGGGGCAATTCGGCAGACAATCCTGCTGCGGACGAACGTGGAATCCGCCTCGGCACTGGCCGTTCCCATCGAGGGAACCGTGGGCCGAGACGTCACGATTGTGGGCCGGGGATGGGACCAGGACCGCGGCATGCTGACGATCGGTTCGGTGCGCAGCGGCGAAGGGGCCCAGTGGAAGCTGTTTCTGATCGCCCGAGGCCCCCACCACAAGGAAATCGCGTTTAAGCCGGGCACCGCTTCTCCCGACCTGCTCCAAGTGGAGTTGGGCCAGAGCAGCGAATTGCCCAATGGCAAGGCTACCCAAACTCCCGTGCTGATCACGATCCCGAAAGAGAGCCCTCGCGGCAACTACCTGTTCGGCTCCGAGCAAGGTCAGATTGGCCAGATTGTCATCCAGACCACTTACCCCGAATCCCCTGAACTGCGCATCCTCGTCAGTTTTGCAATTGCCGATTGACCGTTGTCGCCTCTGCTTTTCTGCGGAGAGCGGCGGACGGAGTGAATCCTCCCCTGGACGCGAAACGGAGTTCTCCTTATGGGGCACCTACCGCTTGTTCTCGAAGGAGTTTGTTGTCCATGTCGCACGCCTCCGTGCTGATTCGTCTTGCGGGAACCTGCCTGCTGACGCTCTGCCTGGCAGGCTGCTCCTCGTCCAGCGGGGATCCCGACGGCTCCGCTCCGCCCGAGAAGCCGGTCGCGGGGATCCCGCCCGACGATTTCGCGACCCCACCTTCCGGCGGGGCCGCACTTTCCGGCAGGGCCAGCCCGCCCGCCAGCGAGCCGGCGGAACCAACGGTTGACCCGTCGCCAAGACCGACCGTCGAGCCGATCGCGGCGCCCGACGCTCCCGATAAGTCGTCGAACCCGCTACGCGACGACACACAACCACCGGTGACCGCGCCCGTCGAGGGGGCGTCGGCCCCGGTGTCTCCGCAGCGCACGCCTTCCGACCCCGCGCCTTCCGACCCCGCGCCTTCCGACACGGTGCCTTCCGACACGGTGCCTGCGGAGAGCACCTCTCCAAAATCTCCCATGGGCAAGGCCGGGCGGGCGCCGTTCGATCCGATTAAGGAAAACGGTGCCATCTTTGTCGGCTGGCCCGCCGAGGCCCAGTTGGCCCTGGTCATTACCGGGCGGCAGTGGGGCTACATCGAGCCGTGCGGGTGCGCCGGACTGGACCGGATGAAGGGCGGGATGAGTCGCCGCTATACGCTCTTCAGTCAACTCCGCCAGCGAGGTTGGCCGGTGGTCGGGATCGACGTGGGCGGACTGGCCAAGGGATTCGGCCGCCAGGCCGTGTTGAAGTTCCACACGATGGTCGAAGGCATGCGGAAGATGGGCTATGAAGCGATCGCCCTGGGCACCAGCGAGTTGCAGCTTCCCACCGGTGAGTTGGCCGCCGACGCCGCCAGCGTCGAAGGGCAGCCGAGCCGGTTCCTCTCGGCCAACGCCGCCATGTTCGGCTTCGCCACAAACATGACGGCCAAGACGCGGATCGTCGAGACCGGCGGCAGGAAGCTGGGAATCACCGCCGTGTTGGGGAAACAGTTCCAGAAGCTCGTCCAAGACCGAGACACGATTGAGCTGACCGATCCCGAAACCGCCTTGGCCGCGACCGTCCCCCAACTCAAGCAGCAGGCCGATTACCTGATCCTGTTGGCCCACGCCACTAAGGAGGAATCGGTCGCCCTGGGCGAGAAGTTTCCCGATTTCGATCTGGTGGTCACGGCCGGCGGCGCCCCCACGCCTCCCGGCGCGCCGCAGCAGCTCAACGGGGGCCGGACCTTGCTGATCGAGGTGGGTGAAAAAGGGATGGACGCCGTGGTGCTGGCGATGTTCGACGACCCGCAGCAGCCGGTGCGCTATCAGCGGGTTCCGCTCGACTCGCGGTTTCCCGCCTCGCCCGAGATGGAGCTGCTGCTGACGGTCTACGAAGACCAGCTTCAGCGGGAGTGGCTGACCACATTCGCCTTGCCGAAGATCCCGCACGAGCAGGCGGAGCTCAACGGCAAGTTCGTCGGGTCGAAACAGTGCGAGTCGTGCCACGAGATTTCGTACCAGATCTGGAAGAAGAGCGGGCACGCCAAGGCGTTCGACACCTTGGCTCAGTTGAAGCCGGTGAGGACATTCGATCCCGAATGCGTCAGTTGCCACGTAATCGGCTGGCATCCGCAGGAGTATTTCCCCTATCTGGCCGGATTCGTCACGCAGCAGCAGACGCCGGAGTTGGTCGACGTCGGCTGCGAAAGCTGCCACGGCCCCGGCGGCGCCCACACGGCCGCCGAACTGGGCGGCGACGAAGCGCTGAAGAAGAAGCTGCAAGCGGCCATGGTGGTCACCAAGGCCGAAGCGCAGCAGAACCATTGCCACTCGTGCCACGATCTGGACAACAGCCCCGACTTCGATTTCGAGACCTACTGGCCGCAGGTCGAGCACTACGAAGACGTGGACGAGTAGGGGCTACTCCTCCCCGATCTCCGCCATCACCTCGTCGGGGATGTTGAAATTGGCCGACATGTTCTGCACGTCGTCGTGATCGTCGAGGCGTTCCATCAGCTTGAGCACCTTGCGGGCGGTGGCGGCGTCGAGATCGACCGTATTCTGCGGCACGCGCGTGATCTGGCTCACCTCGGGCTCGATCCCTGCGCTGTTCAGCGCCTCGGAGACCTGCTGGTAGACGGCCGGGTCGCAGGTGACCTCGAAGTTGCCGGCGTCGAGCCGGACGTCGTCGGCACCGGCTTCCAGGGCGATCTCCATCAGCTTCTCTTCCTCGGTCTTGTCGGTGGGCACCAGAAACAGCCCTTTGCTGTCGAACATCCAGGCCACGCAACCGGTGCTGCCGAGCTTCCCGTCGGCCATCTCGAAGATCTTGCGGATTTCCGGGGCGGTGCGGTTGCGGTTGTCGGTCAGCACTTCGCAGAGCACGGCCACGCCGCCGGCTCCGTAGCCCTCGTAGACGATCTCTTCGAGGTTGCCGCCGTCCAACTCGCCGGCCCCCTTCTTGACCGCCCGCTGGATGTTGTCCTTGGGCATGCTGACGGCCTTGGCGTCGTCGATGGCGTAGCGGAGCCGCAGGTTCATGTCGGGGTCGCCGCCGCCGGTGCGGGCCGCGACGATGATCGCCTTGGAGAGTTTGCTCCAGAGCTTGCCGCGTTTGGCGTCGACGAGTGCTTTCTTGTGCTTGATGCCTGCCCAGTGCGAATGGCCTGCCATGGGTCGAATTCCTGTGTCTGGCTAAGAATCGTGTGCCGTGGATGATGTACCACGGATGAGCAAAGCAGAACGGGAGGGAAACATCACGTCCCCTCCATCTTCTCTTCCACCTGTTTGGCCTTTTCCGGTTCATCCTGTTTCCGAAACGCTTCCACGGCCCGGCGCCAGGCTTGCTCGGCCTGCTCGCCCTGGCCGGCCTTGAGATAGGCGTCGCCAAGGTGGTCGAGGATCAGGGCGTCGGGCTGCGGGTCGGCAGCCGCGGCTGCCTCGAGCTCCGCGACGGCTTCCGGGTAGCGTCCCAGCCGGTAGAGCACCCAGCCGAGGCTGTCGCGGTACGCCGCGTTGTCGGGTTGGGCGTCGGTAGCGTGCCGGATCATTGCCCATGCGCGCTGAAGGTGTCGGCCCTGGTCGGCCCAGAGATAGCCCAAGTCGTTCGAGGCTCCCACGTCATCGGGAAACTCGTCGAGCACCTGTTCGAGCCACTCTTCGGCCTCGGCCAGATCCTCCTTGATGACGTACAGGTTCGACAGCACGAGGCGCGCCTCCCGCAACACCTCGCGGATCTCGGAAGACCCGTACTCGGAATCGAAACCCCGCACCAGGCGGAGATACTCGCTGGTTGCCTCGTCGTGACGCTTGGCACGGTAGAGAATCCAGGCCACGCGGCTCCGGAACCGCACCAGGTCGTCCTTCTTCTGGGCAGCCGTGGCAGCGGCCGCCAGCGTCTTCTCGGCGGCCTCCATCTTCTCGTCGGCGTTTCGGGCGCCGGTGCGGGCCGTCTCGGCGCGGACGGCCTCTTCCAGGGCACGCCGCTCGGCGGTGCGCCCCATCTCGACCGCCTTGCGCGCGGCAGCGAGCGCTTCGTCGGTCCGCTCGGCCATCGTCAGCGCGCCGGCAAGGTAGTGGTGCAGCGCCGGGCCCGTCTTGGCCAACTCCTCTTCGTCGAGCCGGTCGATGGCCCGCTGAAAGACGGCGGCCGCTTCGGCCGGCCGTTCTTCGAACAACAGTCCCAGGCCCCACATCAGCAGCAACTCGGTCGCCCGGTCCGGTTCGGCCTCCAGCGCCAGCTCGAAGAACTCGCCGGCGGCCTCGAACTGCTTGGCTTGCAGCGCCAGCGAAGCCACGGCGAGACGCGTCCCGTAGTCGAGCTTTTCGGGATCGCCGCGGTATCGGGTCCGTGCGGCCTCCGTGAGCGTACGCACCAGATCGGCATCGCCGGCAATCCCCTCGGCTTCCGTCCCCAACGTCTCCAACGAGCCGGTCTTGGCCACCACTTCGCCGAGCACGTCGAGCAGCGCGTCGGGCCGGTTGGTCTTTCGCCGAATCGACACCAGGCTCCGGTAGCCGGTCAGCGTGGGCGTCTCGGCGATCAGCTTGCGGTAGAACGAGTCGGCCTTCTCGAACTGCTCCGCCTTGCGATACTGCTCTGCCAGAAAGTACGCCAGCGGCACGTTCTCCGGCTGCTGCTCGCGGAGCTTCTCCAGCCGCTGGACCAACTCGTCCTTCCGGCCGAGCTGGTCGAGCACCTTGGCAAACAGTTCATAGGGGGCAACGCCCTGGTCGGCAAGTTTCGCCTCGAAGGCCGCCTGCAATCCGGCCAGGGCCTTCTGCGGTTGGGCGTCCTCCGCAAGGACCCGGGCCAGGTTGTATTCCCTCAGGGCCTTGTTCGGGGCCAGTTCGTCGGCTTTGCGGAACGCCGCGGCGGCCTCCTCCCGGCGGTTGGCACGCAAAAAGCACTCGCCGAACAGGTTGTACGTCTCGCCCGGATCGCCCAATAACCGCTTCCTCTGCTCCTCGTCGAAGCCGGACTGCTGGGGATTCTCCAGTGCATCGCGGACCCGAGCGAAGTAGCCGGCGGCCTGGTCGTACTGCTGGACGACGTGCAGCAGCCGGCCCGCGTCCATCCAGAGTCGCGCGCCCAGCAGCGTGGGAGGCGTTTCGGCGGCGGCAGCGGCCTTGTCGTAGAGCCGGGCGGCTCCCGCAAAGTCTCGCATCTCGATCAAGTGGGCGCCGAGCCGCTGCAACAGCAAGGGATCGGCGTCCTCGGCTTCGGCCGCCTTCAGCGCGTAGCGCACGGCCTCGGCGTGTCGCTTCAGGCGAAACGCCAGCGGAACGATCGCCTGGGCGACCGTCGTCGCCTGGGGATCGCAACGCAAGGCCCGTTGGTAAAGCCGCAAGGCCTCGGCGTACTGGTACCGCCGCTCGTGCATCCGCCCGGCCGCGAACAGGGCCAGGGCTTCCAGACGATCGGTCTCCGCCTCGGTCCGGGGTTGCCTGGGAACGAGCGGCTGAAGATCGTCTTCCAAGATCAACCGTTCCGGGCGGGCAGGCGAGTCGGCGACGGCGGCCGATTCCCGTTTCCACGCGACGGCCGGCGCGGTCGCTGCCTGGAAGGCGACCCAGGCGACAACCGTCCAGAAGATCGACGAGCCCTGTGCAAGCGGCGGCAAGCGAACGTACACGGCAGATCCTCTCCCCCTACGAACCTAGCGCGGTTTCCGCTTGGATAGTCCCTCCGTGGCCGATTTCTTCTTCGACTTGGCCCCGGACGCTTCTGCCTTGGCTGAATCACCCTTCTTGCGTGTTGCGGCCGCCTTTCTTGCGGCAGCCGAAGGGGTCTTTTTCTTGGCGGCCTTTGGGCTGCGACCGGCCGCACCGGCCTCGCCTCCCGCCTTCTTCTTGCCGCCGCCGGTCTTCTTCTCGGTGGCCCCGGCGGCCCGCTTTGCCCCGGCCTGTGACGCCGGCTTCTCCGCGGCTTCGACCGCTTTTCGGGTGCGCCGTTTGGGGAGGTTGTCCTTGACGTCCGGGTTGATCTCCAGAAGGATGGTCCGGATGGTCGGCGCATAGGGGTTCGCGGTGAAATCGGCGCCGAGCTGATGCAGCAGCGAGCCGAACTCAACGCCTTTGGACTTGGCGATTGCACGTTCCAGGCCGGGCACCACCCGTGCCTCGATGTCTTCGTCGGATGCCAGTTCGACGATGTGCAAGGCCCTTACCGTGCCGGAATCGATCGGAATCGCGTGGCCGCCCAGTGCCGACTGCACGACGTAGGCGATGCTGAAGTTGCTCGTGCCATCGAGCTTCTTCAGCCACTTGATGGTCGGCCCCAGGTTCTTCTTTCGCCATTCCTCCAGGTCGAAAGCGTAGGTGGCCTCGAACACGCTCTGCAACACGCGTTTGATCCGGTTGGCCGCGGCGCGGGGGTCGGGCAGCCGCGCCATCACCTCCGAGAGTTCCACAATCGAGGTCACGCGGACTTCATTCCAGTCGAAGAACGTGTGGACCAGCCCCGCATACGCCTCCTCCGCCGCATCGTAGTGAGCGTCTTCCAGGCAACAGGCCAAGAGCAACTGCTCCAGCACCGGCCGCTGCAGATCGGAGGCCACCGGATGGTAGTGTTTCTTGAGGACCTTGTGGACCTTGGCGAACTGTGCCGTGCGACTGACCGCTGCCATGAATTTCGCTCTTAGAGTCGTTGGGGGGCGATCGGCGTAACACCGATCGGATACCATGGGGATGATTACGAGGCCAGGTCCTCCTCGTCCGGCGAACCCTCCTCGTCGGCTGGGGCCTCCTGCTCCTCCGGGATCTCCTCCTTGCCCGGGATCTCCTGGTCACCCGGGATCTCCTGGTCGTCCGAGGCCTCGTGATCCACATTCTGTGGTAGGACCTCGTTGAGGATTCGGGCCACCTCGATCGATCGCTTCACTCCCTGGTCCAGCATGAAGTTCAGCCGGGGGGTATACCGCAGGTCGATCCGTTCGGAGATCTTCGACTGCAGGTAGCCGGCGGCGCTCTGCAATCCCCGCAGGCTCAAGCTCTGGTGGGTTTCGTCACCCATCACCGAGACGTGGACCTTGGCGTGGCGCAAGTCGCCGGAGACTTCGACGTAGGTGACCGTCACATCCCGGATACGAGGGTCCTTCAACTCGGCGAGGATCGCCATGCTGACCACCTCGCGGATGGCTTGGGCCGCTTTTTGAGCGCGTCGGTTGGACATGGTGCTGGCCTAGAACGTTCGGGCGACCTCTTCGATCTTGTAGGCCTCGAGAATGTCCCCCTGCTTCAAGTCATTGAACCCCGCCAGCTTCATACCGCACTCGAAGCCTTCACGAACCTCTCGGGCATCGTCCTTCTCGCGTTTGAGCGAGTCGAGCGGGTAGTCGCCGATGATGCGGCTTTCGCGGACGACGCGGACCCGCGCGTCGCGCTGGATGTTCCCCATCAACACACGGCATCCCGCCACGGTACCCAGCCGGCTGATGTGGTAGGTTTGCTGCACCAGCGCGCGACCCAACTGCCGTTCGTGCTGTTCCGGTTTGAGCATGCCTTCCAGGGCCGCCCTGAGATCCTCGGTCACCTGGTAGATGATGTCGTATCGTCGGACTTGCACACCGAGGCGGTCGGCCAGCACGCGGGCTCCTTCGTCGGGAACCACGTTGAAGCCGATGATCACCGCGTCCGACGCGTCGGCCAGGTGGACGTCGGCTTCGGTAATCCCGCCGACGGTGGCCTGGAGGATCTTGATTTGCACCTCGGGGTGCTCCAGCTTGGTCAATTCCTTGCGGATCGCCTCGATCGAACCCCGAACGTCGGCCCGAAGGATGATGTTCAGCATCCGCACCTCTTCTTCGTCCAGCCGATCGAAGAGGGTTTCCAGCGTCACGTGCGGTCGGCCACCGCCGAGCTCCTTCTGGCGGGCTTCGGCGGCCCGTCGCTCGGCAAGGTGTCGGGCCTGCGAGATATCCTCGAGCACGTAAAAGCGGTCGCCGGCGCCTGGGGCGATGTGCAGCCCCGTCACGTTGACCGGCATCGAGGGGCCGGCCTCTTTGTGCCTCTTGCGACCATCGAGCGTGTCGTACATCGCCTTGACCCGGCCGTACGCCGCGCCGCAGACGATCACGTCGCCCACGCGGAGCGTCCCGTTTTGGATCAGCAGCTTGGCCACCACCCCGCGGCCCTCGTGCAACTCGGCCTCCAGGCAGGTGCCCAAGCCGGGCCGATCGGGATTGGCCGAGTATTCGTGCAGCTCGGCAACGGTTAGCAGCGTCTCCAGCAGATCGTCGACGCCCTCGCCGGTCGTCGCGCTGGTCTTGATCACTTCCGTATCGCCGCCCCACTCGGTGGGCAGCAATTCGTTGGCGGCCAATTGCTCGAACGCCCGTTGTGGATTGACGCCCGGCAAGTCGATCTTGTTCAGGGCTACCACCATGGGGACCTCTGCGGCCCGGCCGTGGCTGATTGCCTCCTCGGTCTGCGGCATCACTCCGTCGTCGGCGGCCACGACCAGCACGGCGATGTCGGTGACGTTGGCCCCCCGGGCCCGCATTTCCGTAAACGCCTCGTGCCCCGGCGTATCGACGAAGGCGATGGCCCGGTCACCCTTCTTGACCCGATACGCCCGGATGTGCTGCGTGATCCCGCCCTTCTCTCCCGAGACGACGTCGATCCCGATGATGCGGTCCAGCAGCGACGTCTTGCCGTGGTCGACGTGGCCCAGGAAGGTCACGATGGGCGGGCGCGGCTTCAGCGCCGCCGGGTCGTCTTCCCGCTGCAACTTATCGAGCACCTCGTCTTCCAGGGCAACTTGCTGCCGGAAATCGACTTCCACACCCAGTTCCACGGACAAGAGCTCGGCCATTTCGGGCTCGAGGTTCGCGTTGATGTTGCTGGCCGTGCCCAGCTTGAACAGCTCGGCCACCACCGAGGACGCCGGAATGCCCAAGGCTTCGGAGAAGCTGCGGACCGTACAGGGCAAATCGATCACGACGTTCGTCTTGCGCGGGGCCGCCGTATTCGTCCCGGTCCGCCGGATACGCGTGCGTCGCCGGGTCGCGGGGGTGCCCTCCTCGGTGTCCTCGGGGCGGCGCCGTCGGACAGTGGCCGTTCGTTTGCGTTTCAGTTGCCGCGCTTCGCGTCCCCCCAGCGCCGGCCCTCCTTCGCCCTTGGCGGCAGCCACCCGAGGTGTGCGTCGCGGGCGATCTCGGCCGGGCAGCGCCGGCTCGGTCGGCGCGGTCGGTTCGCTCGGCGCCGCGCCGCGGGGGGAGGGCTTCGTCTTTCTGGCAGCGGCGGCTGCCTTCTTCTTCTCGTGTTTGCGGATGTGTTCCGAGAGCGGTTTGGTTCCCACTTTGCCGGCCCGAATCACGTCCAGGGGGAGCTTGATGTCGGGCTTTTGGGGAGCCGGCTCAGCCGCCTCGGGCTTTTCGGGCGGCTTGGCAGCGACGGGCATGGGGGCCAGCTTAATCGCCGGAGGGGCCTTCTCGGCGGGTTTCAACTCGGGCGGTTCCGCCTCCGGCGGACTCGTTTTCGGCGGTTCCTGTTCCGGCTTCTTCGCCTTGGGGGCCAGCACCGGGACCTTGCCCGTTACCGCGCCTGTTGGCCCAATATAGTCCTCCCGCCGAAACTCCCGGGGAGTTTCGGGAGCAACACCCGCTTTGGCCACCCTGGAACCCGCCGCCGGTTTCTTCCCCTTCGCGCCGCTCATGTAGGTGTTGAGCTTGGCCACCTCGTCGTCCGACAGGCTGGCCAGCGCAGACCCTTTACCCGTGATGCCCGCCTTGGTGCAGAAATCCACCAGCACCTTGCTGTCGAGATTCAGTTGTTTCGCTAATGCGTAGATGCGGACAGCCACTAGGCCGCTCCCTTCAGATCCCGCGAGCCGGCAGTCTCCGGCTCCGCCGCTCATTCGAGTCAAGTCAATGCATTACCTTCTCCTGTGAACTATCCGGCCTCCTCAGGCTGGCGTTCCTCCTCCGCCACCGGCGTCGAAACCGATTCGTCCTCGGCATACTCACCCGGCGACCGCGCGTCGGCCGAGGAGCCATCGTCCATCGCTCGTTCGTCGGTCGGCTCGTCGGTTGGCTCGTCGGTCGGCTCGTCGGTTGGCTCGTCGGTCGGCTCGTCGGTTGGCTCGTCGGTCGGTGTATCGGCCGGTGTATCGACCGGTGTATCGACCGGTTCCTCCGGCGGCTGATCGGCTGCGGCCGTTGCGACTTGTTGATCGGCGTCCCCTTCCACGGGCTCTTCGGCTGCGGCCGCCTCGGCCGCCTGCTCGGCCATGGCCGCTTCGGCTGCCTCTCGGTGGTCTTGTTCCCGCTGGAGCCGTCGCTGTTCGGCAGCCGCCCGCTCAGCCTCTTCTGCCTTGATCTCCGCTTGTTGAACGATTCCATCGCCCTCCGCGGCGGTTAGCCCGCCCATCTCCATCAGGGCGTCGGGTTCGATGACCGACAAATCATCATAAGACAGAAATCCCTCGCCCACCAGCTTCTCGGCAAGCTCATCCTCGACCCCCTCCAAGGAGGAGTAGCCGACGACCGCTTGTTCGATCTGTTCGTCGAGTTCCTCGCGCGTCATGATCTCAATGTCCCAGCCGCACAGTTTGCTGGCCAATCGGACATTCTGGCCTCGCCGCCCGATGGCCAGCGAAAGCTGGTCCTCGCGGACCAACACGATTGCCCGGCCCAGCATTTGACAAAGAATGACCTCCTCGACTTCCGCCGGCTGCAGGGCGTTGGGAATCAGCGTCTGCATGTCGTCGCTGTAGCGGACAATATCGATCCGCTCGCCGCCGAGCTCGTCGACGATGTTCTTAATCCGGTTGCCGCGCACACCCACGCAGGCCCCCACGCAGTCGACGCGCTGGTCGGTGCTGCTGACGGCGATTTTGGTCCGGTAGCCGGGCTCCCGAGCGATGGCCCTGGCCTCGATCACGCCTTCGGCGATCTCGGGGATCTCCTGCTCGAACAGGCGTTGAACCAATTGCGGCTTGGTGCGGCTGAGGATCACCTTGACACGGCTTCCCGCCTTGCGGACTTCGTACACGGTGGCACGCACCCGTTCGTTGGCGTGATGCGTTTCACCCGGAATCTGCTCGCCTCGCGGCAGGATAGCCTCCACGTTGCTCAGCGACACCGTCGCGGCACCCCCTTCATAGCGTTGGATCACCCCGGTAACCAACTGCCCCTTGAGTTCCTCGTACTCGTCGAACAGCGCGTCCCGCTCGGCCTCGCGGATCTTCTGGATCATCACCTGCTTGGCCGTCTGGGCGCCGATCCGTTCAGCCATGGCCTCCGGCGACAAGGGAACGCCGTTGTGCGTGCCCGAAATCGATCCATCCTCGCGATCGATGTGGATAACGATCTCCTCTTCCTCGCCAAAGTGTTTCTTGGCGGCCGAAACCAAGGCCGCTTCGATCCCCTCGAAGACGATTTCCTTGTCGATGTTCTTGTCGCGGTGGATCGCGTCGACGATCCGGAGCACTTCGCTGGCGTCCATCGGTTTTTCACTTTCCCCGTGGGTGGGGCGCTAGCCGTCCTTGGGATCCTGGCACTACGACCCAACCGGGCCCTCCGCGCAACACAATAGGCCACGCCGGAACTACCGGTTGTGGTCCATTTATTTCAATACATCCCCCACTCCTCTCGACCACCGGTCAGGCCGAGATGCTCCAAAATCTTGTCAGAGCAGAACTTAGTGGGTTCGGTAATCTGGTAAGCATACCGGCCGCGGCGCAGGGTGTCAAGTCGGCCCATGGCTGGCCTGCTTCCAGAAAGTCGTTACTGCCTACGATCTCCCCGCGTGCCTTCGTCTCAGCCCGCAAACCCTTATAATAGATACCATACTACCGCACTTTGTGGGCGGATTCCCACACCCGGAAACCCGAGCTTCAGCGATAACAGGCAACGTGAGGGAAATAGGGGCTGTGCGTGAAATGCACGAGACTCCCGCGGGACGAGCGGCAAGCCGCTATCCCTGGAATCGCCGGACCATCACCGCGCTGGCCTGGCCTTGAGGCGTCACGTTGAACGTGATGAAGCTCTCGCCCGGGCTCGTCTGATCGTCGGCCACGGCCGCCACGGGACACTCCGGGTCCGGTGTCTCGTAGTTCAACAGCGGAAACAGCCGATCGTGCTGCATGGCCAGCAGGCTGGCCGTCAGCTCGACCATGCCGCTGCCGGCGCCCAGGTTGCCGAAATTGGCCTTGGCCGCCACGACCGGTATCGGCTGGGCCCGGTCGCCGAAGAGTTCTCTCATCGCCTGAGCCTCTTGGATGTCGCCGCTGCGGGTGCTCAGGCCGTGGGCGTGGAGGTGTCCGATTTCGTCGGCGCTTGCCCCGGCATTTCGCAACACGGCCCGAAGCACGTTGGCCATGGCCTGCCGGCGATTGGCCACCAGGTTGCGGTCGACCGCGGAGCTGATGGCACTGCCGACGACTTCGCCGTAAATGGTCGCGCCGCGGGCTTGAGCCTGGCAAAGCTCCTCCAGGAAAAGGGCACCCGCCCCTTCGCCGAGCACCATCCCGGTCCGGTCGCGATCGAAGGGACGGCTGGCCCGGGCCGGGTCGCCGTTGCCGGTGGCCAACTCTTCCTGCTGGATAGCGTGGACCATTTTCATCGGGTGCAGTCGCGTGCCGGTGGCGCCGGCCAACATAGCGTCGGCGCTGCCGCGGAGAACCGTCTGGAAGGCCTCGCCCACGGCCGCGTTGGACGCCGCTTCCCGCAGGGTCAGCGAGTTGTTCGGACCGCGCAGATCGTTGTAGATTGCCAGGTGGCTGGCCGCCATGTTGGGCAGATACTTCAGCAGCCACAGCGGCGACATCTTGGGCATCCCTTGTGTCGCCCAGCGCGAAAACTGAAACTGCTGCTGTTCGTCAAGACATTCGAGGATTCCCTCGGTGAATTCCTCGGGCACGGTGAGCATGTAGTCGGCGCCGAAGGTGATGCCGGATCGCGTCGGGTCGGTCCCTCCCGAGACAAGCCCCGCATCGGCCAGGGCCAACTGGGCCGCGGCAACCCCCATTTGGCACTCGCGGCACATTACCTTCAGCCCCTTGCGAAGCGCCTTCTTGCGTTCCTTCTCCAGCGGGCCGAAATCGTCGATTTTCCCCTGGAATTGGCCCGCTTCCGCAGCGAACCGCACCGGTAGGGCGCCGGCCGGATAGGCTGTCAGAAGGGTCACGCCGCTCTGCGCCCCCGAAAGGGCCTCCCAGAGAGACTCTTTCGTGCTTCCCAAGGGGCTGACAACGCCGATGCCCGTGATGACGACCCGTCGCTGCGTGGAACTCATCAACCTACCGTTCGCTTTCGTCAATGGCCTTCAGCCATTCGGCTGAAGCGTCATCCAAAAACCCCTATTCTAGCCCCCGGCGGTCGGAGCGTCGAGAGAGGGCGCAGGTGGCGTAGCTGCCCCCTGCGGAGGTGCAGCGATTGGCGTCGGCGGCCTTCGGGCGGCGAGCCAGCCGCCGGCCGCCGCCGTGGTGCCCGGGGAGAAGCTCAATAACGCCCGCGGTACGTCTTCGGCTGGCTCAACGGGCTGCGGCTTACCTGGGCGGGCACAACCGACTTGCCCTGGCTTTCGACGAACACCAGCAGGTCGGCCCGCGGCGGTGTCGAACCGATGGGCAACGGGATGCCGGGCACCAGGGGTTTCGCGTCGGCCGGAACCGGCAAGGCCACCATGCCCATACCCACCAACAGCACGTGGTCCACCGGCCACCGGAACCGCTCGTGGAAGCGGAATTGCGTGATTTGCGGCACATCGATCTGGGCGCGCTGACGCGGCGCCGACGGCACGGGCACGTCGATCATCACCGGAACCATCTTCTCCACTTGGTCGATGTTGCACTTGATCGTGGCGTCGATCGTCCGCTGGTCGGCCGAGAGCAACGGGCTGAACTCCATCGAAAAACCCTCGTCGATCTGGCCCGGCTGGACCTCGTAGCCCGGCCACACTTCCGGCCGCAGCGTCACGTCCTTGATGTAATTGCGCGAACGCAACGTCGAAACGACCGTCGACTGGCCGTTGTTGACCATCAGGTGCGGCGAGCTGTGTTCGCGGTAGTCGCTACGACGGCGCAAGTCGGCCAGCAGCACCGCGGCGTCCTCCTTCTGAACCAGCCAGGCCCCGATGCCCGGCGTCTGCACCATGACCGGACGCAGTAGTTGCTGGGCCCGCGCACGCCAGTTGGGATGATTGACCGTCACCACCCGCAGACTGAACGTCGAGCTCTCCGCTTCGGTGGAAACGAACCGATCGACCAGATCGGCCACGACGGCCTGCATCTCGGGCGTATGGTAGACGCGTAGGGTGCGGGCGGTGGCACTGAGGATTCCCAGCGGCTCGGAATGCCAGGCCTCGTAGCCCGTCTCGCGCAGGACCCAGTCGATGATCGCCTGTTCCGGGCGACTGGTCGTGGTGACCCGGAGGGTGTAGGGGCTGATGTCGTACTCCCGCCAGACCTGGCCGTGCTTGTTGGGCAAGGTGGCCGTGGCGCCCACCGGGCTAACGCCCCGGCCGGCGGGGGTGCCGGCGGCCTTGGGAGTCGGCGCGCTTGCGGAATCGCCTTCGGGGGTTGTCGTTGCGGTGCCGACCGCATCGCCTGCGCGGCGCCAATTCGAGTCGGTCGTGCTCTCCGGCTGGGGCGTGGCGGCCTGGCCCAATACTTGGCTTGCCGCTGCCAGAACAACCGTGGCCGCTAGCGCAAATCTTGCCAACATGCTTCAGCCTCCCTGCCGAAGTGGCCAGAAATTGGGGGTTTTTGAGAAACGCGGGCAAGCAGTATAGGCATGTGCCCGCCCTGGGGCAATACCGATGCGGCCCGGCAGCGGAGATTGCGGCGGCCGGGCAATGCCCCCAGAAAGTGCCGCTGTCGCGACCTACCCAGCGGGTAGCCGCGGAGTTCCTCAGGATGTTGACCGCACCTGCCCCCTTGGTTACAGTCAGCCAGGTTCGCTGTTGGACAATACGTATGAGGGGGGATTTGTCTGTGACCACGCAGTCAGACGGCAAAGAGTCAGACGGCAGCAAGTGGCCCAGCATCGTCGGTTGGATGGCCGTCGTGTGCTCGGCAGCGATTACCTGTTTTTGGGCATTCTGGGGGATCATCGAGAACTTCCATGAAGGATGGCACTACGAGTCGCTCTGGGCGAACATCGCACTGATGTTCGCCCAGTATCTCAGCCCCATGCTGGTCTTCTTGGCGGTAGGACTGGTTGCGATCCGATGGCCGCGTATCGGCAGCCTGCTTCACGTCGGTTTTGCCGTGTTTCTTACGTGGCTCTTCGGAGGATTCACCGACACCATCGTCTTGCTGATCGCCGGGCCGCTGCTATTGCTCGCCGCTGCCTATTGGTTCGGCCGCATAAAACGGCGCCGGACGGCAGCCGCGTTTCTCGTGGGGGCTACGCTGATCACCCTGATCGCATGCGGCGTGGAGCCGGCCGTGCGAGTTGCGGGTCGGTTGGAAGATGGCGACCTGGGAGCACGGGTGGTTCAAGGCAATGGTGTGACCCTGGTGTGGGCTCCTGTAGGCCCCGGTTGGCCGCGCGAAGGGGTGGACTGGGATGAGGCTGTGCAACGATGTCGCCATCTGACCGCGGACGGCACGAAGCTGGCGGACGAACCTCAGGACATCTGGCGCCTGCCCACGGTCGATGAGGCGGTCCGCTCCATGCATCGTCACGGCAAACACTGCGGCGGTCGGTGGGACGCGCAATCGGGACGTACAGTCTACGACGTGAAGCCCGACAAAGAGTCGCCACTTTGGGACATCCACGCTCAGCTCATATATTGGTGGACGGCAGACGAAATCGACGCGGAGAAGGCCTACATGATCGTTTACGACGGTCGCGTGCGGGAGCGAAAGAAAACAATCGCCCCAACCTATTTCGCCTTCCGCGCCGTTAAGTCCGTCGACTCGAGTATCGCCGGAACCCAGCACGGTAGCCCCGACAACCGAGCTATCGCGGTCGGCCGCTCTTGGGTGTCGATTTGTGTTGCACCGCTACGCCTGCAACTGTCCCGTCCTCTTCTCAGAGTTCCTCATCGCACTGGATCACAAGGTTGGGATGCTCTTTCTCGCGTCGGTCACCGCGGTGCGGCCCAGGGAGAGATCGTGGAGCGTGGTTGACTGGCGGAGATAGGAGATCGCCGCGTCGTCAGCATTCGTCCCATCCAGCACGAGAGACCCCGCCTGCGACTCCGCGAGACTGCGCATCGCTTCCGGGGAGAACGTTGATTCAGCCAGTGAAAGCCGAGTGAACCGATACTCTGTGAGAAGGTGCAAGGTGGATTCGTCGATTGTCGCCCCATGTAGAAACCCGATAAACGCGCGTGACTGCGGCCCCTCGAACCACGCGGATCTCCAGGTCTCGGGATCATGTCTGACCAATAAATGCCCGCCCTTTGCCATGATCCTACAGCTCTTCACAAAGGCACCCAGGCCATCGGTGCCAACGATAGGAGACAGAAGGAGCAGCGAAGCCGCAGCCAGGGCGACGAGAACGCACATCCATCGTGCAAGCCTCCGCCGATTCATCGGCATCTCCTGTCTCGATCAGTTGGTTCACTGCCAAAAGCGGTAGCGGTTACTCGCTAATTCCGGATAGACAGCGTACTTCTTTACGAGTATCTCATTTCAAAACTCGATGCAATTGGGGGTGGCTGACGACTTCTTCGTCTGGGCGGCACAGCCACAAGAGCAATCATGTGTTTCCCCTGTGAGCCTCGTGTGCCTGACGGCAGTCAGACAACCTGTACGGTTGTCTGAGCCACCGCGCCCTGCTTAGCGTCGGGGCTGTAGGACCACGCGAGCCAGCCGGTTACTTGGGGCTGTTTCCCCCCGATAAGCAGTTGCGCCCTCAATCCAGATGATCTTCGGTTCGTAGTAGCGGGTTTCCTCAAAAGCGATATTTCGATTGTAGGGGAACTCGTAGTTGCAGCGAGGACACTTGAAGTTCGTCCAACGCGAGAACTTCCCGCCGTTTGGGCAAGACTCCAGGATAGCTTCCAGTTGCTGGTAGACACCTCGCAGTAGGGCTGTCGTGGGCATGCCTTCCTGCCTGAGCATCAGAGCGATGGCTTCGGCATCCTCATTTCTGAGAACGAAATCGGAAGTCGCGTCCGAGTACAAGAACGGCTCGAAGCCGCCCCTTATGTTGAGGATAGTGTAGCGAAAGGCTGTCTCACAGATCGGGCTTTGCATCGACCATCCCGGCCGTTCCTCGTCAACCACGTGACCACTGGAAAGTACACCCGTGATTCTCGACATGTCGAACCTCAGCAGGGCAGCCCCGATAGCCGAGCTATCGCGGCCGGCCGTGCCCCATGGGAACCGGCTCGGGCTGATTGCGTAAAGCACTTCCCTGAAAGGGATTACTTCCACGGCCGGTTGGTGAGGCCCTAGGTCGGGTTGCCGAAGTCGCAGCCTTGGCCGCAGCAGCCGGAGATGTCGCAGGCCCCGCTTCCCTTGGCCGGGCAGGCCGACCCGCTGGAACCGGGCGTGTGGGCCGCCGGCACGCTAAACCGCTTGTCCAGCCGCACCTTGCCGCAAGAGGGACAGGCGGCCTCCTGGTCGCCCCGGATTAGCTGCTCGAACTCGTGGCCACAGGCCTTGCAGGTGTATTCGTAGATCGGCATGGGCTGTCTCGCGAAGGCAGTGCGGCTGTCCGCACGGGTGACACCCAACGCTCTGTATTATAGGATGCGCGAACTGTACCGTAGGATACATCCAGCGAGAAAAAAGGCGCCCTGGCAGCCGGCCGGGCTTCGAGGGCCCGGTGCAACAGGACATACCCATGCCCCCCACGACCCTCACCCGAGCCCAATCCCGCCTGGTCGACCGGCGGGCGATGGAGCACTATGGCCTCTGCGGACTGGTGTTGATGGAAAACGCCGGCCGGGGCGTGGCCGATCGGCTCTGCGAAGCCGGGATCGACGGGCCGGTGGTGATCTGTTGCGGCAAGGGCAACAACGCCGGCGACGGGTTCGTCATTGCGAGGCATCTCGATCTGCGGGGATTCGAGGTGCGGGTGCTGCTCTGGGCCGTGCCCGGCGAGTTGTCCGGCGACGCCGAGGTCAACTTCCGGATCCTCGAAAAGACCGAGGTGCCGATCGAGGTCTTCGGCGCGGAACACGACCCGGCGCGGCTGGCGAGCCAATTGGCCGACGCCGCATGGATCGTCGACGCCCTGCTGGGGACCGGCGCCCGAGGCGAGCCGCGACCGCCGCTCGACGCGGTGATCGATCAACTCAACGCGGCCGCGGCACGGAAGCTGGCGGTCGATTTGCCCAGCGGGCTGGATTGCGACACGGGGCGGCCGTCGCACCACACGATCCGCGCCGCGGCGACCTGCACTTTCGTGGCCGCCAAGCCGGGGTTTTATGCCGCCGGCGCCGAGCGATTCACGGGCCGGCTGCACGTGCTCGACATTGGGGCCCCGCGGAGACTGGTCGAGGAGGTTTTGGACTGAGGACTGATTCAGAGCATGTCGAGCGGATCGACGTCGACAATCCATTGCACGTCATCCGGGGCGGACAGCCCGGTCGTTGCTTGGCGGACGCAGCGGCGAAGCTGCTCGTCGTCGGGGGCCTGCGCCTGGATTTGGAAGCGGTATTTGCCTCGCAGTCGGGCGAACGGCGCGGGCGCGGGCCCGAGCACACGGGCGGCCAGTTCCGGATCGGCGAGGGCCGCCCTCAGTCGCTCGGCCATCTCGGCGGCAAACTCACCGGCCACTTGCTCCCGGGGACCGCGGACCACCAGCCGAACCATGGCGGTAAACGGCGGGTAGCGGAGCATTTGGCGAATGGGCAACTCGCCGGCGGCGAAGGCCGCGTAGTCGTGGCGCACGGCCGCTTGGATGGCCGGATGGTCCGGATCGAACGTCTGGACCAGCACACGGCCGCCCTTGTCGCCGCGACCGGTTCGCCCCGCGACCTGAGTGACCAGGTGGAAGGTCCGTTCGGCCGCCCGAAAGTCGGGCAGGTGCAGCGCCGTATCGGCATTGACCACGCCGACCAGCGTCACGTCGGGAAAATCGAGCCCTTTGGCGATCATCTGGGTCCCCAGCAGGATGCGGACCTTGCCCGAACGAAACGCGGCCAGGGCTCGCTCGTGGCTGCCGCGTCCCTGCATAGTGTCGGTGTCCATCCGCAGACACGGCACGCCGGGGAACCGCGTGCGGATCTCGGCCTCCAGCCGCTGAGTGCCCAGGCCCGAGTAGCGAATGCCGGCGAAGTCGCACAGCGGGCAGGCGGTTGGGGCGGGCACCTCGTGGTCGCAGTAGTGGCACAGGGCGATCTGCCGGGTGCGGTGGTGGGTCAGCGCGATGTCGCAATCGGGGCAGCGCAACACGTGGCCGCACGCGGGGCACTGGATGTGCGTCGAGAAGCCCCGCCGGTTCAACAACAGGATGACCTGTCCCCCCTCGTCCAAGGCCGCGCGCATCGCCCCGTGCATTTGTCGGCTGACGGCTCCCGGTGGACGCGAGCTTCGGCGCTGGTCGGCGCGCAAATCGATGGTTCCCACCATCGGCAGCGCGCGGCCCAGCACGCGACGCGGCATCTCGACCAGCGCATAGTGTCCCGTCTGCGCCCGATTCCAGCTTTCCAGCGACGGCGTGGCGGAGCCGAGAATTAACGGGACCTCTTCGGCCGCCGCGCGGGCGATGGCCACCTCGCGGGCGTGGTAGCGGGGAGCCGTCTCTTGCTTGAAGGAGGATTCGTGCTCCTCGTCCAGCACGATCAGGCCCAACCGGGGCGTGGGAGCGAAGATCGCGCTGCGAGCGCCCACCACCACCGGGACCTCGCCGGCGGCGATCTGCTGCCAGTGCCCGTGGCGCTCGACGTCGCTGAGGTGGCTGTGCAACACGGCCACCCGGCCAAAACGGGACCGGAACCGCTCGACCGTCTGCGGCGTCAGGCTGATTTCGGGCACCAGCACAATCGCCTGGCGGCCGAAGTGAATCACCTCTTGGATTGCCTGGATGTAGACCTCGGTCTTACCGCTGCCGGTGACGCCGTGGATCAGCACTGTCTTGTGCTGGCGGGAGTTTAGCGTGGCCAGAATGGCGTCCAGCGCCCGCCGCTGATCGGCGTTGAGCACGAGGTGGGGCTGGCAGACGGTGGCCGGCTCGACCGACTGCTGCTGTTGCTGCCGGACGGTTTGCGAGCGGATCAGGCCCTTGCGCCGCAGACTGGTGACCGGTGCTTGCGTGCAATGGGCCCTGCGGGCCAGCTCGGCCGGGGTCGGCGGCTGCGCAGAGCGGGCCAGTGCCTTCATCACGGCAGCCTGCTTTGCGGGCAGTTTCATCGTCGGCCACCGATCGGCCTTTTCTGGAGCGATGCTCAGCAGGGTGGTCAACCGCGACCCGGCCTTGCCGCGGACGCCCGCCGGCACGACGGTTTCGAGCACCCGGGCCCAATCGCAGAGATAGCGATCGGCAATCCACTCGGTCAGCCGCAGCATGGCCGGCGAGAGCAGGCTGCGGTGGTCGATCAGTTCAGAGATCGGCTTCAGACGCCGGGAACCGGCCGGCCGGTATTCCACCCGCACGCAATAGCCGGTCACCAGCCGGTTCCCCTTGCCCAGAGGCACGCGCAGCCGACATCCCGGTTCGACCCGACCACACAAGGCATCGGGCACCCGATAGTCGAACTGTTGGGACGGGCCCTGGAGCAGAACGACCGACGCCACCGGTTGCTCGGACTGGTCGTCCTGCTCCCAGGGTTCGGGTTGGGTGTCGAACAGCGTGTGTTGCTTTTGCGACATTCTGATCCTGCTGGTACGATAGAGGCAATATCCCACCTGGCCCCCCCTGTATCAAGGCGAGAGCGCACAATGCGACTGGGACTGTTCGGCGGAACGTTCGATCCGATCCACTATGGGCACCTGCTGCTGGCCGAGTGTTGCCGAGAACAGGCGAGGTTGGACGAGGTTTGGTTTCTGCCCACCGCGGTACCACCCCACAAGCAGGGGCAAGAGCTGACTTCGGCCGAAGTGCGAATCGAGATGCTCGATCTGGCGATTGCCGGACACGCGGCGTTTTCGGTCTGCCGGTATGAGGCGGATCGTGGCGGCGTGAACTTCACGGTCGACACGCTCTCCCATTTTCGGGAGGAGTGCCCCGAGGACGACTTGTTCTTCCTCTTGGGGGCCGACATGCTGCACGACCTGCCTACATGGCGGGAAGCGGCCCGCGTGTGCGAGCTGGCGACGCCGATCGTGGTTTGCCGGCCGGGGACAGGCGAGTTGGACTTCGACTGCCTGGCCCGAATTGCCACGGCGGGACAGATCGAGAGAGTTCGCCTCCATCAGGTCGCAATGCCCGAGATCGGTATCAGCGGCACCGAACTCCGCCGCCGGGCAGCCGTCGGAGAGAGCCTGCGCTACCAGACCCCCCGTGCCGTGCAGAAGTACATCGAGACGCACGGGCTGTACTGCGCTGCTACCTGTCAGCCCGCTCCCCTCGACGGATCGCGTTGATCGATCCGCGCATCGCTTCGAGTTTTTGCAGACAACGGTCAGGCACTCTTGCGCAGCTTCAGTATCTCCCGCAGTTCATGCGGCATGGGCAGGTTTCTGACATCCGGATCGCCCCGCAGCGCATCAAGCACCTGGTCGAGTTGATCGATCGGGCTCAGCGCCAAATCGAGGAAGACCGTTTTCCGCCCACGAAGCTCGCAGCCGCCCCCGCCGCAGCCGCCAAGCCATTCCTGCCGAACGACATACCCCAGCCGCCCGGCCAGTTCGAGCGCCTGTTGAAGCAACTCAACTGTGTGCATCCTAGCTTCTCCAAGTCGCCGGCATCCATAGCCGGCAGCGACTGAGGCGAATTATAGCGGCTTGGATTACAGTTGCCCAGGCGACTTCGACGATAGGGACAACAGGGCTAAATCGTTTTCTCGCAACGAGTTAAGACAAGGTGGCCCGGAAAAACAGCGAGAACACCAGCGACGGGGCAATTGAGTGAGTCTGGTGTCCTGCGCGGGAATCTACCGGTCAGGACCTTCTACGCAACCTGGGAGCAACCCGTGAGTACCAGCGGCAATGCCGACAATCCCACCCTGCAGCAACAAGTCGAAATCCTCAAGCAGCAGCTTGCCCAGGCCCAGCGATTGACCGCTTTGGGAGAGTTGGTCAGCACCACAACGCACGAGTTCAACAACGTGTTGATGACCATCATCAACTACGCCAAGATGGGCATGCGACACAAGGACACGGCTACCCGGGACAAGTGCTTCGACAAGATCTTCGCTGCCGGCAGCCGGGCGGCGAAAATCACCAACACGGTGTTGGGGATGGCCCGCAATCGTTCGGCCGGCCAGGAGCCAACCGATCTCACGCAGCTTGTGGGGAACACGTTGATTCTGCTGGAACGCGAGATGAACAAGTATCGCGTGACGGTCGAGAAGAAGTTCCAGCCGATTCCCGAGGCGCATGTCAACGGGAATCAGATCCAGCAAGTGTTGCTGAATCTGCTGATCAACGCCCGACAGGCCATGCCCCGAGGTGGCCGTCTCCTGATCAAGCTGACGCACGACGTCGAGAACGACATGATCGACCTGCTGGTCCGCGACTACGGTTGCGGAATTCCACCGGACAAGCTTCCCCGAATCTTCGACTCGTTCTACACCTCGAAGAGCGGTCCCGACGAGAGCGGCAAGGGTGGCACAGGGCTGGGGTTGTCGATGTGTCGCGAGATCATCGAGGCCCACCAGGGTCGGATCCGTGTCGACAGCACCGTCGGAAGAGGCACCGCCTTCACGCTGAAACTGCCCACCGTCAGCAAGGCCACTCAGAAACGACCGGCAGTCATCGCACCCCTCCCGACGCCGCCGAGCGTGATGGATCAGCCGACGATGCACCAGTAACGGGCCGAGAATGGCAGCCAACCTTCGACAGGCGAGGACTGCACGTGGTCGCGCTTGCGAATACGCCCAACCTGCACTCCGGTGAGTCTTATTGACGCTTGCACACTCAATGCGCGAGGGCGACCAACGGAAGCCCGACTTGTCCGGCCTCCCGTTGGTCGGCCTAAATCACTCACAATGCAAACATCAATAGGGTGGTACGGGCGGGAGCATGCGGACGCCCAGACGACCGCAACGCTCGTGCAGTTGGCCGAGGATCCGCTGTTCCAGCGCCGTGTCGCGGCCTTGGGGAATCCAATCCCGGTTGATCGCCTGTTCTCCCACCGAACCGACCACCCGAGTCAGCGTGTCGTCGTAGCGGAACGTGGCGGCCCCGGCGGTGGCGTGCTCAGGCCGGAGGACGTCCTCTAGCTCCTTGAACACGGCCACCTCGACCTGGTAGCCGCCTGCGGTCGGCACAACCTGGACTTCGGCACGGCGGCGCCTCGATTGCAGAGTGCTCTCGGTCCTCTCGTAGACGCCGACGGAGTCTCCGTGCCATGGCTCCAGAACGGTTGCCGCCACGGTCGGGAACGTGTCGAGCCGCCCGGCCGTCAGTGTTTCGCCGATCAAGCGGACCGGCTCCTCCTGCTTGATTCTGAAGTAGTCGTCGACGACGTCGACGACCGTCTCCCAGGCATACCGGTGGTCGGTAATCGGCAGCACGGTCGGGTTGTCATAGGCGACCGGCAACGGCTGTGCGGGGGGGTGGCTCCAGTAGGGACTCGGCGCGCACCCTCCCAGGGCAATCAACAGGACGCCGGTCGCAATCCAATGGCGCATGGCGATCTCGCCGCGGGAGATGAGTCGGCCGGGATTTTTGGGCCGGTAGTCTCTCAGGAACCGGCCGAGGGGGCAAGATCAGATTATACTTATCCTGGCACGTTCTCCCCTCTCCCCACGTGCGGGGAGAACGCTCCGGCGCCTCTGCATATCCTGGCGACCGTCTGGCGCTATCTGGCGTGAACGGG
Source organism: Pirellulales bacterium (assembly GCA_016935315.1). Classification (GTDB taxonomy): domain Bacteria; phylum Planctomycetota; class Planctomycetia; order Pirellulales; family Thermoguttaceae; genus JAFGRD01. Next base: position 16,538 of record JAFGRD010000046.1, on the reverse strand, counting down.
GCGACGGCCGGGCTTGCGGCGCGAGGTCGTCCCGTTCTCGGTGAGCACACGCTGGGCCTTGGCCAGATCGTTCACTTTGATCACGGCCAGGACCCCGCCTTTGCCCTTGCCGCCGTTGAACGAGCTGTAGGCGTAGTCGATGTTCAAATGATCGGCGGCCAACCGCTCACAGATCTTGCGAAACCCTCCCGGCTGATTGGGAACCTCGACCAACAAAACGTCCGTCGCTTCGAATCGGAGACTGGCCTTTTCCAGGGCCGACTTGGCGGTCTCCAGATCGTCGGGCACGAAACGGAGCGTTCCCCGTTCACCGGAGTCCATCACCGCCAACACCCGAAGCTCGACCTTCTCCTTGCTCAATGCCGTCAGCAGATCAACCAGCCGCCCGGGCTTGTTGACCAACGTGACTGAGAGTTGCTTGGCCGTTTGCATTGCGCTCGTCCTCTCTCGCAAGTTGTGAAATTGCCAAACTATTCCGCCAGAACGGCGGAAATCAGAAAGGTCTCTACCATGATGATAGCACTTGGGGAAAACGGGGCAAAGGCGAGTGATAAAACGCCCTGCTGAAGCCCGTGGACAGTTCTCCCCCGGCTTTGCTGGAAGTCTCATTATTAGGGCCTGCGCGGTCGATGCGCGACGCCGACCCACGGAAGCCCGTTTTTTCGGCCGCTGGTCGGTCGACCTTAATGACTCGCCATGCAGATACCAATAGACACCCGCTTTCCGCTAGGGCGAAACGGCCGAGAGAAGTACACGCCTAGAGCCAATCTAGGGGAATCGCCGGCTCAGGCTGAGCACATTTTTTCCACCTCCTCTCGGGCAGGAACGGGCTGTCTGGGGGGCCTTGGGAGCTGCCGCAAGCGTCCCCCGCCAAACTGCCGGGGGATCCTCTGCAACCGGTCGCGCATGGTGGACAGATCTTTTGTGTCAGTCGGCGCCCTTGATATAATGAGGGGCAGATGTCGGAGACGGAGTCTGACCTTTTTTCGCCGGTGCAGCATCCTGCGCACCGCGGAGCGCTGGCCGATCGCCAAGCTGTCCTTCGCCACTGGAGCTGTCTCCCTGGTCGCAAATGGCTGCAACACCGGTAGGCCCACGGCCTGCTACCACCATGTCCTCTGCGCCAAAGACTGACAAAAACTCCGACACCCTCACTCGGGTCGATCGGGACACAGCGGGCTCTTCCCCTTGGGATATCTCCCGAGTTGGCGTGACAGAGCGGTCGGAATTCGGCCAAGAACAAGGGAGTATCATGGGTAGCCAGCCGGTTTGCAGCCCGAGAGAGCTTTTGGTGCGAGCCAAGAGAGGAGTTTCCGAGGATATAGGCAGGCTGCTCCAGACTTACACGAACTACCTGAATCTGCTGGCGGTGACGCAGATGGATCCCAAGCTTCGGGCCCGGCTTGGTCCCTCGGACGTGGTCCAGGAGACGTTCTACGAGGCCCAGCGCGACTTCCATCAGTTTCGCGGCCACACGGAGCAGGAATTCATGGCTTGGCTGCGGCAAATCCTGGTCAACAATCTGTCCCGTCTGGTCGAGCGACACGTGCTGGCCGCAAAACGAGACGTGCGGCGGGAAGTCTCCCTGGAGAGGATGCGCAACGCCGTGGAGCTATCGACGGCCCGATTGGAGGCCGTATTGGCCGACCAAGGCGCGTCGCCCAGCGCGAGCGTCCAAGACCGGGAACACGCGATCCTGCTGGCCGACCAACTGGCCGAGATGCCGGCCGACCATCGCGAGGTGCTGGTCCTGCGCCATTTGCAGGGGCTGCCGTTTAAGGAGGTGGCACGGCGCATGGATCGGTCGCACGGAGCGGTCCGCATGTTGTGGCTGAGGGCCATCGGCTCGTTGCGCCAGCGGCTGCAAGAGAAGGACCTGATATGAGTGGCGACCGCCCACGAGAAACGTCCCTGGTCGAGTCGCTCGCGCCGCATCTGCAGGAGCGGTTGGCGCAAATCCTCGAAGACTACCTTGTCGAGTTGGAGCAGGGCACGGTCCCCGACGCCGAATCGTTGATCCGGGAGCATCCCGACCTGGCGGAGCCGCTGAGGGCCTATTTGCAGAGCCTCGACTACCTCCGCCGGGCAGCCGCCGGGTTCGACTCGCCAGAAGGGGGCTCCTTGACGCCCGCCGGCCTGCCGGATGGACGACTCGGCGACTTCACGATCTTGCGGGAGATCGGCCGCGGGGGTATGGGAATCGTCTACGAGGCTCGGCAGACGTCGCTCGACCGCCGGGTGGCGCTGAAGGTGCTCCCGTTTGCCGCCGTGTTGGACAGCAAGCAGATCACGCGTTTCGAGAACGAGGCCCGTGCTGCGGCCAGGCTTCAGCACCCGAACATCGTGCCCGTCTTCGCGGTCGGCTGCCACCAGGGCGTCCATTATTACGCCATGCAATACATCGAGGGCCAGTCGTTGGACCGCACGATCCATCAGTTCCGCCAGTCGGCGGAGACCCGGACGGGCCGTGGATCGCAGACGAAAGCCGTCTCCGGCGGCCGGCAACGGCCCGCCAGCGCGAAGGCGTCCTGCACGAACGACGTGTTCTTGACATCGCCCTCGATCCAGAGCTGCGACTACGTCCGCGCGGTCGCCGAACTGGGCGTCCAAGCCGCCGATGCCCTGCAACATGCGCACGATTGCGGCATTGTGCATCGCGACGTCAAGCCGTCGAATCTCCTGCTCGACAAAGAGGGCAAACTCTGGGTGGCCGACTTCGGACTGGCCATGTTTCAGGGTGATTCCAAGCTCACCCGGACCGGCGACCTGGTGGGAACGATTCGCTACATGAGCCCGGAACAGGCCGCCGGCCGCCTGGGCGTCGTGGATCAGCGAGCCGACGTGTATTCGCTGGGGATCACGCTTTACGAATTATTGACGCTGGAACCGGCGGTGCCTTGTGAGGACCGGCAAGAGTTCGTCCGGCTGATTGAACATCAGGAACCTCGCCCCCCGCGGCGGCTCAATCCGGCCATCCCGCTCGATCTGGAGACAGTCGTCCTGAAGGCCGTTTCCAAGTCGCCCGTGCATCGCTTTGCCACGGCGCGCGAGTTGGCCGACGATCTCCGGCGGTTTTTGGAGGGGAAGCCGACGCTGGCACGCCGCCCGACCTTGATCGACCGCGTCGGCAAATGGGCTCGACGGCACAAGACAGCCGTCCGGGCGGCTGCGGCCGTGATGGCAGTCGCCCTGGTCGGCCTGATCGTCAGCACGCTGATGATCGCCACCGAGCAGGCCAAGACCGAGCGGGCGCTGGTGCAATCGGAGAACGACCGAAAACGCGCCGAAGAGCATTTCGACCAGGCACTGGAGGTCGTCGACCACCTGGGCTTGCTGTATGCCCAACAGCTCGGAAAGATCCCCGGGGCCGAGCCACTTCGCCGGCAACTGCTCGGCGAAACGCTCGACTACTATGAAGGGTTCATCACGCTGGTCGGCGATGAGGCCGGCCTGCGGGACCGCGTTGCGCTGACCGAGCTGAAGGCAGGAAGGATCAACGAGTTGCTCGGCGATACGGAAGCGGCTCTGGCCGCCTACCAACGGGCGGGCAACATCCTCGGAGGGCTTGCCGAGAAGGTGCCGGAAAACGATCAGTACCGTGCCGATCTGGCAATCTGCCACAACAACATGGGTCTGCTGCGCGGCCGGTTGCACCAAGCGATCCCAGCGAAAACCGCACTGCAAACAGCCATCTCGATTCAGGAGAAGCTGGTCGAGAAGCACCCGGAAAACGCCGAATTCCAAAGCGATCTGGCGCAGTCCTACGGAAACCTCGGCCAGTTGCTGGCCGAGGCGGATCAGGCGGCCGAGGCCGATCGGATGTACGCCAAGTCTGCCGGAATCCTCCAAGCCGTTGCCCAGCGGCATCCCCACGAGCCGAAGTATCTGAGCGATCTGGCGGTTACCTACAACAACCTCAGCCTGCTGCACGGCAAGAACAATCCGGCCAAGGCGCAGCGGTGGTGTCGGGAGGCGCTTGCCATCCAGCAGAAACTGGTCGATGCGGAGCCCGGCGAGGTGACCCGCCTTGGCGATCTGGCCCTGTTCCTGAACAATCTCGGTGCCTTGCAACGCCGCCTTGGACAAACCGATGAAGCCGTGGCTGCCTACGGCCGGGCGGTCGCCATTCAAGAGCAGCTCGTGCGCAAATCGCCCACCATGGTCCAGTATCGCCGTGACCTGGCGGTCAGCCACAACAACCTTGGGCAGGTCTACAGCAGCTCGTCACGGTCGGACGAGGCCGTTGCGTCCTTCGGCCGTGCCCGGACCATCCTCGAACAGCTCGCCGGCGACTATCCCAATCGCCTGGACTATCGCAGCATCCTGGGTGGCGTGCTGAACAACCAGGGCATGGCCCGTGAGCAGCTCAACCAGCCCGACGACGCGATGGACGTCTATCGCCAGGCGATCGAGCACCAGCGTTTCGCGCTGGAACACGCCCCGGAAGTGCGTGAGTTCCGCGAGTTCCTCAGCAAACACTACGTCAACTACGCCCGCGTGCTCCGGGCAACAGGCGATTTCGATGAGGCTACGCGGATCGCCTTGGCCCGTAAGGAATTGTGGGCCGTGGACCCCCAGCGGCTGTTCAGCGTCGCCACGGAGTTGGCGCGGACCGCCAAGGCGGTTAGTGTAGCCGTGGAGAAGGGCTCGCCCGGGGCGGCGGCCTTGCGGCAGCGGCTAAGCGATCTGACGCTGAGCACGTTGCGCGAAGCGATTGCAGCCGGATTCGACCGGCCGGAGCAAATCGCCAACGACGCCGATTTGCAGGCCGTCCAGAACTGTCCCGAGTTCGCTGCCTTGCTCGATGAGCTGGCCGGCACCCGTGTCCCGTCCCGCGGAACGTGATCGGTCTTCGACCGGAGGGCTGTGTCCCATGATCTACAGAGTATGCCGTTTGGTGATCGGGCCTCGTCGTCGACGTTGCGGTGCGAGACGGTCGAAATCCGCGTGGACCCGCGGTCGGCGCCTTGGTCTGGAACGGGTCGAGGACCGCGAGTTGCTCTCCGCCAGCTTCAGTCTCACCCTCCCATCACCCGCGCCAGCGGCCGGCAAGGTCGAAGGTGGCTACTGCTCGCTTGACGGCATCTTGAGTGGGGCAACGTCCGAAGCGCTAGACGACGGCCGATCCCATGCAGGGATGATCAGCGGCAGCACGAATGCGCATTCACAGGGCTCCGTGCGCACGAACGGTTCCGGCCTGGACGCCGGCTATGACGCATCTACCTCCGAGCAGACCGTTCGGATCATCGGCCCGGGGCCTTCCCAGCCGTCGGACCTGGACGGCGGCATGGTCGACGTCACCCCCATCGTGAACTTGCCCGCTCCGCCGACACTGAAATTGCCGGACGCCCCCGTGAAACTACCGGCGACGCCGGTCGAGTTGCCTGGGCGCGCCGTGGACTGGCTGGCGGGCACGCTCGCCGTCGGCAACGATTCGGGACCGGCCGATCTGTTGGCCGGCAGGGTCCGGCGGGAGGGCCTGCTCGGCAGATCATGGGCGTTCGACCTGGCCGTCCGGGACGACCATGCGCTGAGATCGAACCCACTCGGAGAGTACGGCGGGCTCCGTCCGTTGCTCGAAGGATCGAAGGCCGCTTCGATCGCCGGCCCGTCAGAGGCACCGTCGCAAGAGTGGTCGCTGCCGGCTCCTCTGTCGCCAGGGGATCACGACACGACGGTCCTGCGTGAATACGGCCGGGCAACGCGGGCCGCCGAATCCGGCGCGGGAGCCATCGGGGCGGGGCAATCAGGCGGCACGGCCCAAACCACCGGGAAACCCTCGCGAGACAGCCTGGGCAGGCTCGTTCTGCCGGCCCCAGGGACCAGGCGCGCGAGTGTGGATCCGGCCGGATCGAATACGACCGAAGGACGCTCGGCGAACGACGCCGCGTTGGCAAGACCGGCCGCCACCGACGCCGCGGTTGCCGAAATGGATGAGACGACCGGTGAGGTCCGCCTCTGGGCCTACTACGTCAACCTCGACCGCCAGCACGACGTGGTGGCCGTGTTGGCGGTCGCCGTCGCCGGCCGGGAGATCACCCGACGGCGAATGCAGACGGCAGTCCACAACGGCTCGACGTATCTGATGCCGCCAGCCACGGCGCGCAAGACGCCTTCCCCCAAGAACTTGCGACATTCCGTCCACAACGGCACCCGGCCGCGTGACAACCAGGCCGATCAGGCGGCCTTAGAAGATAGAGAGGCACGCCGATGATCTTCTCCTCGGCACTAGACCTCGTTTTGCGTTGCAGCACCAATTGGCTCAGTTTCCCCTGAGCAAGGATGACAAGCTCCATGTTTTCGCTCCCCACGCTCACACGCCGCCTGCGAGGGCACGCGGCGGCACGCTCCGCTTCCGCAAGGCATTCGACCCGGCGGCCCACACGGCTGAAATATGAGCCGCTGGAACATCGGCTCTTGCTCAACGCGGCCCCGGACGACGGAAAAACGACTTTCCTCGGCGAGGCCGACGGTGTGCCCTATGTCGTCGGGGCGGCGCCGACCTATCCGGGCGCCGAAGACGCCCTTGCGCAACTCGATCGCTTCGACTCCGCCGAGCAGTTGGAGGCGCATCTGCTCGAGGATGCGCTGCAGCGCTACGAAGGCATGTTCGGCCAGTCGGTGTACCCCTACTATTACTTGGAATTCACCTCTGCCGACGCGATCGCCCTGAGAACAGCTTCGGAGACCGCGTCAGCCGGCCATTCCGAGACCAACACGCAAGTGGACGGGGTCGACGAGGGCGATCTGGTAGAGACCGACGGCGAGTATCTCTATGTGCTCTCCGGCGAGGAGTTGGTCATCGTCGACGCCTGGCCAGCGGAAGAGCTGCACGTCGCCTCGCGAGTAGAACTCGCCGGCCGGCCGTTTGCGCAGTATCTTTCGGGCGACCGTCTGACCATCCTCTCGGGGCAGCAAGGGCACGTGTACCATGCGTGGGAGCCCAGACTCTTGGCGGCGGACTGGGGGCCGTACTACTACTCCGCCCCGCCGACGATGACGCTCACCGTGCTCGACGTCGCCGATCGCGAGGCGCCCGTGCTGGTACAACAGACCGAGTTGGACGGCACGTGCGTCGACTCGCGGGCGATCGGCGACTCCGTCTACCTCGTGCTCAGCAACAACTTCTTCCTGCCGGGTCCACAGATGCTCCCGATCTCCCACGAGGGGGAAGTGGATTGGGGGAGCGACGTTGCCAAGCCGGTGTCACCCTCGTCGGACGCCATGATTGCCGCAGACATGCCGTACTACTGGCCGACGGAGCCCCAATACGTCTACGAGACCCAGGAGCAGTATCTGGAGCGGATCGAAGGGCAGATTCTGGAGTTGGGCCTGCCCGGTTTTTCCAGCTTCGATGCCGAAGGAAACGAGGTCGAGTTGGGTCTGCTGAGCGAAGCGACCGATGTCTACCGGCCCCTTTCTCCCGACGACTCGAACCTGATCTCGGTGGTCGTGTTCGACGCCGGAAGCGACGCCCCGGGCCCGGTCTCCTCGACGAGCGTGCCAACCACCTACACGTCCGAAGTCTACATGTCGGCCGAAAGCCTGTATCTGCTTGGCACCGGTCGGTACGGCTGGTTTGACAGCGCTCGGGAAACCGCGATCCTGAAATTCGATGTCGACCCGGCCCTCGGGAGCGTCGATCTCGGAGCGACCGGTGCGGTTCCCGGCTCGGTGCTCAACCAGTTTTCCATCGATGAACACGACGGCTACCTGCGGGTAGCCACGCAACAGGGCAGCGTTTGGGGCGGCACATCGGGAAACAGCGTCTATGTCCTGCAACAGACCGGCCAGTCGCTGGAGATCGTCAGCCGCCTGGAGAACCTGGCCCCCGGCGAGAGGATCTATTCGGTCCGCTTCCTGGGGGACCGCGCCTTCGTGGTCACCTTTCGCCAGGTTGACCCGCTGTTTGCCATCGACCTGAGCGACCCGCTGGCGCCGCAGGTAGAAGGCGAGCTGAAGATCTCCGGGTTCTCAAACTACCTGCACCCGGTTGATGACGGTTTCCTGTTGGGACTGGGGCGCGAAGCCGACATCAGCTCCGGGTACTACGAAGATCCGCAAATCTCGCTGTTCGACGTGGAAGACCTTGGCAACCCGGCGATGCTCGGTCGGTTCACCATCCCCGTCGGCCGTGCCGGGGGCCTGCAGGTCTTCAGCGAGCACCACGCCGTCTCCTACTTCCCCGAGTACCAGGTATTGGCGGTGCCGGTGACTTCGGAGTCGACCTGGCTGGTCGGCGGAGACGGCAGCAGCAGGTATGTCCCGCCGCGGGCGGACCTCTGGGTGTTTCGGATCGACACCAGCCCCGACTCGGAAACGGGGGCGCGCCGCGGATCGATCGAGCCGTTGGGGCAGATCGAGCACAACACGTCGGTAGTCCGCAGCGTGCGCATCGGCAATCTGCTCTACTCGATCTCCGAAGACGCCGTGATGGTCCATGAGCTGCTCCACCCGGAAACGCAAGTGGCCTCGGTGGAGTTCGGCACGTCGCTGGGGACCGTCGATTTCGCCGAGTTGAGGAACTTGAACCTGGCCGACTACGACCACTGGTACCATTTCAGGAGCATGCGCGACGGCATGCTCACGGCGGACGTGTGGCTGGGTGAGATCTCGGGCGGCGATGCGTGGATCACGCTGTACGACGCCGACCACAACGAGATCACCTCGTCGATCGGCAGCTACCCCGGCAGTGCGTGCCGGCTCGACTGGGATACTCTCGCCGGCAGCGAGTATTATCTGAAGGTCTCCGGGACGGGAACAATCAGCCGCCTGCGCCTGGCCAACCTCGTGCAATTGACCAACAGCGAAGACGGCCGGAGCGCGCGGTTCTTCGGCACCGAGGGCAGCGACACGTTCGAGTTTGAATCCTACTGGCAATCGCACGGCGGCGATTCCTGGGTGGGCGAGGTGTGGACGCAGGCCTTCACGCAGCGGCAAGCCACCACGATCAACGGCGTGCGATACGATTTCTCCCGGCTGGTCAGCGCTGACGTGACAATCGACGGCATCGGCGGCTACGACACGGTGACCATCGATATCACGCACATGGCCGACATGCTTCCGCCCGCCGACCAGGGGCATATCCTCGCCGAGTTGCATCCCCATTCGGGCACGATCACCCAGACGGGGCCCGTCTTCGGATCCAACGAAGGCGGCACGCCGCGGACGTTCTCCCTGGAGTTGCAGAACGTCGGTTCCATCACGGTCAGCGGTGGCGACGAAGCTCGCCTCTATGACTCCGGCGGCGACGACGAATTGGTGCAGTGGCCCAGCGGCGCGCTGCTCAGCGGACCGGGCTACCGCAATCGGGTCGACGGCTTCGCGACCGTCTACGCCTATGCCTCCGATGGCTTCGACGTGGCCAAGATGTACGACTCGCCCGGCGACGACGAGTTGGTCGCCACGCCCACCATGGCCCTGCTTTCCGGCGATGGGTTCCTGAAGCGCGCGCAGGGCTTCGACGCCGTCCACGTCTTCGGCACGGCCGGCGGTACCGACGTCGCCCGACTCTACGACTCGCCCGAGGGCGACCTGTTCTCCGCCAACCAGAGCGGCGGCGCGCTGTTCGGCAACGGCTTCTACAACCGCGCCAAGTTCTTCGAGGGCGTTCACGCCTACGCCACCGCCGGCGGCATCGACGTGGCCAAGCTCTACGACTCGCCCGGCGAAGACACGTTCCTCGCCGATCCCCAGCAGGGCGCCCTTTGGGGGCCGGGCTTCTACAATCGCGCCAAGTTCTTCGAGGGGGTTCACGCCTATGCCATCGCCGGCGGCGTCGACCGGGCCAATCTGGTCGATTCCGGCGGAGACGACGTCTACCGCTCCGATCCCGTCCAGGCTGCTCTGTTCGGCGAAGGCTTCTACAACCGGGCCAAGTACTTCGAGCAGGTCCGTGCCCGGGGAAGCCTCAGTGGCAATGATCGGGCCTATTTGCTCGACTCGCCGGAGGCCGACCACTTGGAGGCCGAGGCCGATTGGGCCCGACTCTGCGGCGACAGTCAATCGTCCATCCGCGAGGTGGCCGCCTTCAACTTCGTGGAAGCGATTCCCAGCACTGGCCGGAACACCAAGGCCGTGGGAGCCGTGGATTTCGTTCTCTCGCTGGCGGGCGAGTGGACCGATTTGAATTAGCGTCCTCGCGGTCCACGCGGCTTCCTGTCTGCAATGCGCATGTGCAAGTCTTTTCAGCGCAAGGGGTTGCGGCCTTGCCGCGGGGGTTTGCCGCTCGCTTCTGAATCGTTCGAGCGCGAGCGTCGGCGAAAGATGACGTATATTACCTTTCGGAGGGATAATCAAGGCGCCCATCGTTTCCGCGATGGATTTCCCGAGCCGCTTTGCGGCCCAGATCGGACGACTTGTCTGTTGCGCTGCCGAGATTCCGTTGAGGTCCCCCGTATGCGTTGCCTCTCGTATTCGTCGCGACACGGATCGTTTCGTGTCCGCCGAGGCGGGTGTTGACGGCGGGACGATCGTGTATACTGATCGCGCTGATCGCAGAAGCCCATTGCCTTTGAGAGATTGAACATGTTCCCCAGTATTCCCGGCCGGCTGAACGGGTGGGTGCAACGCGTTGTCGGCGCGGCTCGCCGCGCTTCACCGACCTGCAGCCCGCGCCGCGGCGCCGTCGAACGTCTCGAACCTCGCGTGCTGCTGTCGGTCGGTGCCGAGGAGCAATTGTTCGTCTACATGTTGAATCGTGCCCGCCACGATCCGGTGGCCTATCAACAGGAACAAAGCCTCTCGGTCGATCTCTCCTACGTCACGGCACGGGGGCCCTTGGCCGTCAACGACTCCTTGTTCGGCTCGTCGGGGTTCCACGCCGAAGAGATGGCCACCTACGACTATTTCGGCCACCAGAGCCAGGTGACGGGTGACTGGCCCAACAAGATGGCACGCGACTACGGTTACGCGCTGCCGTCGTGGTGGACGGACAACAACAACTATATCGAATCGATCGCGGCCGGTGGTTTCGCGTCCTATGCGCTGCCGACCTCGCCGCTGAACGCCTTGATCGTCGACGCCGGCGTTCCCAGCCTCGGGCACCGCAACCACTTGCTGGGCATCGACAGTTTCAATGCCCAGAACCGCGAGATCGGCGTGGGATACGGCTACAACGCCGCCTCGTACTACCAGCACTATTGGGCCATCCACGCCACCTACAGCGACACGGCCGACACTTTCCTCACCGGCGTGGTCTTCAGCGATGCCAACGGCAATCAACGCTACGACCTCCACGAAGGCATTGCCGGAGCGACCGTCGATGCCGGCGCCGGGCTGACGGCCACCACCAATGCCCAAGGGGGCTGGTCGATCCAGGCGGCTGGCGGCACCTACACCGTGAGCGTTTCCGGCGGCGGGTTCAGCGGTACGGCCACCGCCCACGCCACCATTGGCGGCGAAAACGTCGAAGTCGATTTCATTTCCGGACGGACCACCGGCTACGTCGACTTCGAGGCCGACTCCCCGGCCGCCGCCGCCACGATCGGCCTGTACAATCCGACGGTGTCCACGTTCCTGCTGAGAAACTCCAACGATTCCGGCACGGCGAATCTCGCCTTCGCCTACGGCGCCCCAGCCGCCGGATGGAAACCGATTACCGGCGATTTCAACGGCGACGGCACGGAAACCGTCGGGCTGTACGCCCCCGAATCGGCCCTGTTCCTGTTGCGCAACGCAAACAGCTCCGGCTTTGCCGAACTGTACTTTGCTTACGGTGCGCCGGGCTCCAATTGGCTACCCGTCGCCGGCGACTTCGACGGCGACGGCACCGACACGATCGGACTCTACTGCCCCGACACGTCTGTCTTCCTGTTGCGCAACTCGAACAACGCCGGCGTGGCCGACGTCTATTTCACCTACGGCGCCGCCGGGGCCGGATGGCTGCCGATCGTCGGCGACTTCGACGGCGACGGCACGGACACGGTGGGCCTCTACAATCCCGACACCTCCGCGTTTCTGCTGCGCAACTCCAACACTGCCGGCTTTGCCGAGTTGAACTTTGCCTACGGCCCGGCTGGTGCCGGGTGGCTGCCGCTGGTCGGCGACTGGAACGGCGCGGCCGCCGCAGCCGCTGCGCCCGCAGTCGGCCGCGCCCCGGAAGCCGCTCACGTCGCGGCTGTGCTGGCCGGGGAGGACCTGCCGATCGTTGCCGAGGCCCTCAGCGATCCGGCCGGGCGTCTGACGAGCGGTCTGCTGCCGGATGGTCGGCGACGCGAGCCGGCAACGGCGGAGATCGACCAGTACTTCGCTCAGGCGTAGCACCGCGCTGCCGCCCGGTGGCAGCCAGCTATCAAGGGCCGTCGAGTTAGGAGTTCTCTGCGTGCCCTTCACCGTGCAAGCCACAATTGGGGAGGAACTCCCCCGTCCCGCGGGCCGGGTTTCCTGTGCCGACAGAGTCTTGGACTGACACGGTGCTACAGATAGGGGGAACTTAGCAGCGGCGAGCTGCGTAGATCTCGTATAGAATAGAGTGTTCTTGATGTTCGCCGCGCGAAGGATCAGGCCCTACCGACGGGAGGCCGGTAGAATCGGGCTCCCGCTGGTCGTCCCCGCGCTTTGACGCGGCGAACCTCCATAGGCCCCCGGATTCTTGCCTTGGACCTGTGTCATGCAGCTTGGAAAGCGACTCCGCCTACTGCCGGCTGTGGCCGTCGCCTGGACTGTTGCGGCGGCATGGATGGGGCCTGCCGCGGCCGAGGCGGGCGTCGTCATCCTTGCCAGTCGTATCAAGAGCCCGGTCGAATTCGTCGTGGCCCAGCCCGGCGGCGAGTCGGGACGCCACCGCTTGGAGCCCTATCAACAGGTGCCGATTCCGGTCGAAGAGAAGCTTCTGGTGGCGTTCAACGCCAGGGGGGTAGCCCGGCGGTACACGCTGGAGGCCAACACGGTCCACTACTTTCTGCCCAGCGGGGAGACGTTCGATTTGAAGCAGTTCCCGCTGCCTTCACAGCCACCTGCCCGACCGGCGCCGAAGCCGGCGGCCGAGCGGAAGCCGCTTCTGCCAGTGTACAAGATACCCGTGATGCTTCTGGTCGACGACGACGAGCCGGCCGTTCAGCGGTTGTGGGAGAAACGGCTGCGAGACCGGTTGGCCGCGGCTTCGGAGATCTTCGAGCAGCATTGCCGGGTTGGCTTTGAGGTGGTGGCGGTGGGTACATGGGAGTCGGACGACCGGGTCTTCGACTTCGAGGAATCGTTGCGTGAGTTCGAGATGACCGTCAAACCGGCGCCGGCCAAGGTGGCCATCGGCTTCACCAGCCAATACCGGTCGGTTCGAGGGCGTGCTCACCTGGGGGGGACGCGGGGACCGCTGCACTCGCACATCCTGATCCGTGAGTGGTCGCAGCACATTTCCCACACGGAGCGGCTCGAAGTGCTGGTCCACGAGCTGGGGCATTACCTGGGCGCGGTCCACAGCATCGAGGCCAGTTCGGTGATGCGGCCGACCATCGGCGATCACCGCTCGCACGCCCGCGACTTTCGCATCGGCTTCGACCCGCTGAACACGCTGGTGATGTACACGCTGGGTGAGGAGCTTCGGGCGGGCCGCTTTGCCGGGATCAATCGGCTTCGGCCCGAGCAGAAGGCCCTGCTCCGCAGTGCGTACACGGTGTTGTCGAAGTACGTTCCCGGCGACAAGTCGGCCGAGAACTACATGAGCTTGCTGGATCACCGGGTGTACGTGCGGCACAAGCCGGTCGAGCAGCCGAGACCGCTGGTGGAGGCGACGCGCCGGGTGGTCGCGGCGATCGGCGAGGCCTCGCGGCGGAACCAGCCGCCGACCGGTCCCAACGGTGCCGAAGGCGGCGAGGCCCGGCTCAGCGGGGACCGCCTGAGCGACTATTACGTGCGCGCGGCGGCCGCGGCCGCCGCGGAGCTGCCCGACGACGTAGCCGCCAAGGCCTTTCTGCTGGCGCTGGGCGTCGCCATGGACGATTCGGTCGTGTTGCGTCGCAACCCGATTGCCGGCGACCTTTGCCGGCAAATCGAGACACCGCAGCAGCGGCGCCAGCGGTTGGCGACCTTGGGCGCGCCCACGATGCGCGGACGGCGGGATCTGGCCCAACACTTCGTGGCCTCCTGCGCCTTGACCGTCCTGCTCGGCCCCTCGGTCACCGAATCGGTCGGGGTGGGCAAGGAACTGCTGGACGCGCGCGGGCGGACCGGCTTCAGCTTCGCCGACTTGTCGGCCGACGTGGCAGGCATTACGTTTGCCACGCACGTGCTGGATCAGAAGATCTCGCTGGCGTCGCTGGCTACATCGTTCTCCGTGGAGGATTATCTGCTCGAGGCAAATGGGCTGGCGGAAGGCATCCCTTGGGAGGAGTTTCTCAAGCACTTCACGTCGGCGCAGGACGCGCGATTCCACCGCCAACGGACGGCGCTGCACCAGCGGATCCTGGCGTTGCCGGGATATCAGAATCTCTGAAGCGATTTCCTGCCAAAACAGGCAAGTCCGGCTCGAGGCGGCAGTGGCCGCTGCATGTCGTAACTCGCTGCCAAATATGGGAATACGGCGATTCTCGGCCTTCGCCGCTTCCCCGGCACGCTGTTTGCTCCAATACTTCCAGTGTCAGGGCGTTCGGCGTACGAATCCCCATCTCGTGCGTGCACGTTGGCGCGGTTGCCGCGGGGCGAAGCGTCTGGAAGAGGTCAGCCGATGCGTTTCGATCGAACACAAATGGTCCGCACCGTCCGATGCCTTTCCGAGGCCACCGGATACCTCGAACTGGGACTGACGCAACAGGCGATTGCCTGCCTGGATCGCATCGGGAATCCGGGCCACTTCTCGGCCATGGCCGAGATGCTCCGGGCGGAGGCCTTGCGGCGGGAACAGCGCTACGAGGATGCGGCCCTTTGCTTCGAGAACGCAGCCCGCATGTTACCGGCACCCGCCAATAAACCAATCTGGCTGGCTCTCAGCGCCTATCATCGCCAGACCGGGAACACGATCCAGGCGATTGAGACGCTGGCGTTTGCCCGGGGAGCATACTCCCGAACGGCCCGCCCGCACCGCAGCGGTTGATCTCTGCACTGCCAATGATCAAAGCCGACCAACGGGATGCCGGAAAAACCGGGCTCCCGTTGATCACCCTCGCGTATGGCCCGTTGGTCGCCCTCGCGTATGGCCTGTTGGTCGCCCTCGCGTATGGGCTGTGCAAAGGTCAATGAGACGCTGGTAGGAGGACCTGCCGTCTCAGCACGTGGTTTCACACCGCACCGAAGACAACCTCGCCGGCAATGAGCGTGGCCCGGACTTCGAATCCCGGCGGCTGTTGCGGCTCGGAAGATCGGATCAGGTCGAACAGAACCAGATCGGCTCGGTGGCCCGGCGCGAGGCAGCCCGGCTCGATTCCCAACAGAACGGCCGGGTGGTGCACCGCCATCTCGACTGCCTGGCGCAAAGAGACCCCGGCGAAGTGCATCACGTTGGCCACGCCGGTTCCGATCGGCAGCGAGGCCCCGGCCATCATCTCCGTCTGCCCGGCAACGACCAGCCGCCCGCCGGGGAGAATCTCCACGTCGCAGAGATCCCCGGGATAGCGTCCGGGGGGCAGCCCGGCCTGGCCCGCGATGTCGCTAACGAGGATGCAGCGATGGGGCGTCTTGGCACGAACGAAGGTCTTCAGCACCGGAGGCGGCAGGTGGTGGCCGTCGGCGATCAGTCCCGCCACGAGCCGGTCCTCGGCCAGTTGGTCCCAGAGGTAGTTGTCGTGTCTGGGGAGCACCGCGTGCGAGCCGTTGCCCAGGTGGGTGCTCATGCGAGCGCCCGCGTCGACGGCGGCGCGGATCTGCGTGGAATTGGCGGCCGTATGCCCGATCGCCACGACGACGCCGCTTTGGGCGACTCGTTGGACAAACGCCGGGGAACGGTCGAACTCGACTGCCATGGTGAGAATGCGGATCCGCCCGCCGGCTGCCTCCTGCAATCGCTGAAACTCATCGAGATCGGGCAGCCGACAATACTCCTGAGGGTGGGCACCGCGGGCGCCGTCCTCCGTCGAGAGGTAGGGACCTTCGAGGTGGATTCCGGCGACGCGCTGCGATACCTCGGCCGACGATTCGCACGCTTCGGCGATGGTTCGCAAGGCGTGTGCCAGCACCTCGAAACGCTCGGTCGTCAAGGTAGGGCAGAACCGGGTAACTCCGAAAGCGTTGGTGTTCCGCACAATCCGGACGAACTTCTCGGGCGTCAGATCGGCTGAGCTGAACTCCTGACCGCCGTACCCATTGAACTGAATGTCCATCAGCCCCGGGGCTATCCAGGGCAAACTCCGCGATCCTCGATCCTCCGGTTCGCAGGCCGTCACGGCGTCGATCCGCCCGTCGGCGATCCCCAGCCGTACGGGTTCGCCGCTATCGTATCTTCGGCAGAGCAGTTGCACGAGCACCTCCAAACTCACTGTAACCGATGGACACGGCTGCAAAAAGCGGAAAGCCATGGGGGTCCAATCGGGATAGGGGGCGGCCTCGCGGCCGCTCCCCTCCCACACCACCGGGCATACGGGTCCGTACCACGGCGGTTCAGCTTGCTT
>JAFGRD010000045.1 GCA_016935315.1 Pirellulales bacterium | reverse complement strand
CACGGACATGCTCTTGGCACGGAACAACCCCCGCACGTTCCTCAACCCCGCGGCCGTCGACTTCCCCTACGACTACAACCGCGACGCGCGGGTCAACGCCACCGACATGCTCCTGGCCCGCAATAACCAGACCCACTTCCTCAACGCATTGCGGCTGATTAGCGTCCCGGACGGAAAGCATGCCCAAGACCGGGCCGTGTCGGACATTGCCAAGCCGGACGCGGTCGGGGATGCCAGGCTGCACTGGTTCTACGAGTTCGAGCAGATCCAACGCCCGGCACAAGCTTCGAAGACCGGCAGGGGCACCGCCAAGGCCGTCGACGAGTTATTGCAGATGTGGGGGCAGTAGCCGGCAGCACTTGACGATTTCCGCGTCGCCATGCGACCCGGGCGGGGAGACTAAGGACTCGTAAAAGAACAAGTTGGGCATTCTTATGGGTGGAAAGGCGGCGCAGACGCCTTTCCACCCATAATGCTCCTCCTGTGTGAGACGTCGATTTTGGGTGACTTCTGATCGGGAGAGAACTACGAGACTCAAAGGCCTCGGCCACAAGACTCCCGCTGAAGCCCGTGCCCAAAAATGCGCTGCCATTGAAACTTGACAACGCCACCTTTTTCCAAGGAACACAGCATGAAGAAAGCTCGAACAGTCCGGCTCCAGGAGAACGAGAATCCGACCAGGCGCCGCTTCCTGCAGACGGCGGGCTTTGGGGCCGCAGCGGCCTTGGCGGTCGCCGGTCGCAGCTTCGAGCCGCATCGAGCCGCCGCGCAAGCTGCGGCGGCGACGGGCGATTCCTCGCGGAAGATCCCCTTTGTATTGGGCCTGGCCTCGTACACGCTGAGGAAATTCTCGCTGGACGAGACGTTGGCCATGACCCGTCGCGTCGGGCTGACGCACATCTGCCTGAAATCGTTCCATTTGCCGCTCGACACCCCCCCCGCACAGATTGCTGCGGCGGCCGAGAAAGTCCGCCAGGCAGGCCTTACACTCTACGGCGGCGGTGTGATCGGAATGAAGGACGAGGACGAGGTGAACCAGGCCTTTGAATATGCCAGGGCCGCCGGCATGAACACGATCGTCGGTGTGCCCGCTCCCGACGTGCTCCCGCTGGTCAACGGCAAAGTGCAGGAGTTCGACATCGCCGTGGCCATTCACAACCACGGTCCGGGCGACAAGGTCTATCCCACGCCGGAAAGCGCCTACGAGAAAATCAAGGATCTCGACAAGCGTATCGGCCTGTGCATCGACATAGGGCACACCCTCCGCACCGGCGCCGATCCGATCCGCGACGCCGAGCGTTTCGCCGACCGGCTCCTGGACATCCACCTGAAGGACATCCACGAGGCGGCGCCGGGAGGCAGGGCGATCGAGGTGGGGCGCGGGGTCATTGACATTCCACGCTTCCTTGCGACCCTGGTCGAAATCGGCTATTCGCGCGTGGCAGCGTTCGAATACGAAAAGGACGCCGACGACCCGCTGGCCGGTCTGGCCGAATCGGTAGGCTACGTCAAAGGCGTGCTCGCCGCCAGTTGACGACTCGCAAGAAAGTAGTTGGGGATTTCTATCGGTAGAAAGGTGACCTGGACGCCTTTCTATCCATAGTGTTTACATGTGTCGTCTGCCAATCCACAGCCTGGCAGGGGACAGCCCCGCTTCGCTGCGCGAGGAACCTGCGACGGTCCCCCGCAAAACCGTGTCTCGATCCTCCATTCATGCTTTGTGTGCGGTGCGACTGGCGGCGTGTCGAGTACGTCGCCGCCCCTTCCTCGGGGGCACCTTGACGTGTGCGGCCTCTCGTTGCATCGCCTTGGCAACACCTACGGCCGTGGCCAATTCGCACATCTGCTGGGCCACTTCGTCGGCATCGGCCACGTCCATGCCGCTGATCGTGTCGTCGATGGAGCCCCGGGCGGTCAGCCGGCTTTCCACTTGCCGGGCCTTCGGCAAGAGGTCCTCCGGCCATTGCTCGGGCCGATGCAATGCTACGGCGAACTCGTGGGCGGCCTCGCACAGCCGCTGGTTGAGCATCGCGTTGCGGCCGACCAGAAGCTCGACCGCACGGCTGACGTGATCAAGTCCCTTGAACATTCCGTAACCTCCCTTCTTCGCGGAAATCGCCACGGGCGTCCTGCGCCCGACAGCGCTTCCGTCTCTATATGTACTCTAGCAGCCCGTTGGCCGGTCTGATTCGGCTTCTCCGGCGGATTGCCGAGCCGTTCGGTGCCGGAGGCACGTATCGCCCAACGGAATCCCGACCGACGGTAGCGGCTGGACGAATCGAAGGGGTTTTGTCGGCAGCATTCCGCGACTGCGGCCGTTCTGCTAAAATCCGACGAAATCGCCGCCGTCCTCCTGCCCAAGCGATACCCTGCCCATGCCCGGCCAACTCATCGAACTGCTCAGCCGGAACCGCCGTCCCCGCGTGTTGGTGGTCGGCGACGTGATGCTGGACCGTTACCTCTGGGGCGACGTCGGCCGAATCAGCCCGGAAGCACCGATTCCCGTTCTGCAGGTGGTGCAACGCGAGGATCGCCTCGGTGGGGCCGGCAGCGTGGCGGCCATGCTGGCGGCCCTGGAGGCCGAGGTCTCGGCGGCCACCGTGCTCGGCGACGACGCGGAAGGCCACATCGTTTGCGGGCTGCTGCAAGAAATCGGGGTCGACGCGACAGCCGTGCTGACCGCCGCCGATCGGGCCACGACCGTCAAGGAGCGTCTCCTGGGACGCACCCAAAGCAAACACCCTCAACAGATGATGCGCGTCGATCGCGAGCACGCCCTGCCGATCGGCCTCGAACTGGCCGGACGGTTACTCGACGTGATTCGCCGCACCCTCGATCAAGTCGATTTGGTGCTGGTCAGCGATTATGCCAAGGGGGTCTGCGCCGGGCAGTTCGTGCCGCAACTTGTCGAGGCGGCACGGGAGTCGGGCGTGAAGGTGGCGGCCGATCCAGTTCGCGACGCCGACTACCGTCGCTACGCGGGTTGTGCTTGCATCACGCCCAACCGGACCGAAGCGGCACTGGCCTTGGACATGCCCATCGCCACGCCCGAGGACGGACTGGAAGCCGCGCGGCGGATGCTCGACTTCGGCGTCGAGGCGGCCATGGTCACGCTCGACCGCGACGGCATCGCCTGGGCCGACCGCCAGGGCAACGCGCGGCTCTTTCCCGTCCGCCCTCGCCAGGTCTACGACATCACCGGCGCCGGCGACATGGTCCTCAGTGCGCTGGGCTACTGCCTGGCGGCTGGGGTGGGCTATCCGACTGTCGTGGAGTTGGCCAACCTGGCCGGCGGCCTGGAGGTCGAACGGCTGGGGGTGGTGCCCGTTACACGCTACGAGTTGCTCGACGAGTTGACACGCGATCCACTCGGCACCGAGAAGGCTGCCGAAAACGCCGCCGAGAAGATCGTTTCGCTTGCGCGACTTCTGGCCGAGCTGCGGCGCCGCCGCCGTGCGGGCCAGCACGTGGCCATGACCAACGGTTGCTTCGACGTGCTGCACCCAGGCCACGTCGCTTCGTTGCAGGAAGCCCGCCGGCTCGGCGATCTGCTGGTGGTGGGCCTTAACAGCGACCGCAGCGTCGAGCAACTGAAGGGGCCCGGCCATCCAATCATCGACGAGCAGGGCCGGGCCGAGATGCTCGCGGCGCTGGCCTGCGTCGATTACGTGGTGTTGTTCGACGACCCCAGCGTGGCCGGGCTGATCGAACGCGTGTTGCCCGACGTGCTGGTCAAGTCGGCCGAGTACGGTGTGCAGGAAGTCGTCGGCCACGACGCCGTCGAGCGGCACGGCGGCCGGGTCGTGCGGGTGCCGATGAAGGGCGACTATTCGACCAGCAGGCTGGTGCAGCGGATCGCCCGGGCCGAAGGGGGCCCGGAGCGGCCGCAGTGAGGATCTGCCTGGCTTCCAAACACGGCGAGGGCGTCTGAAGAATCAGTTTTGCACCACCTTTCGGCCGCGAGGAATCGTTTCGCCAGCGCGCGTGGCCCAAGAAGTGTCGTTGAGACAAGGAGTTGCGCCCGGTAGAATGGTCTTGCAGCAGCGAGGCGTAACAGGACCATATTGGAGAAGCGAGGCGGCAATTCGGCCCCTAACTCTTGATGTGCCAACCGGTTGCGTCGAATTCCGTACGCCCCCGATTCCCCTTGTTTCGAGGGTCGCCAGTTGCGACGCGAAGGCCTCACACGCCGAGAGGTCGAAGTTGTTTGCGACCAATGCTTTGGGTATCGAGCGTCGCGCGGCCGAGTCGACATAAGCGGAATCAACGCCGCGTTGGTCAACGCGATATAGCACGTGGATTTGCGCCACGTGGACCGCGATCCAGACGAGGGGGAAACCGGCAGCGGCGCGCCGCCCACTGGGCGGTCGCGTGCGGCGGGGCCGAAATCGAGCCACAGAGCATCCTGAAGAGTCCAAGAGGGCAGGGCCGTCTTACTCCGGAAACACCTGGCGCACCCGGGCAACGCGACGGCGAAGGTTCTCCTGCCCGATGTACAGTGCTGCGGTCGGCTGCGTCCGCTTCAGCTTTGCGTAGACACTGAGGATCTGCCGGTGGCGGCCCTCCGGCGGCGGGTGGCTCCGCAGGAACGTCGGCATGGGGATCGGCAGCTCCGGGTTGCGGCCGCGGAGCTTCAGAAACAGCTCGCCCGTCTCGCGCGGATCGTAGCCGGCCTCGTAGGCCCAGGCAGCCCCGTCGCGGTCGGCCTCGGCCTCGTCGTCGGGCTGAAAGGGCCGCGTCCACAGCCGGGCGATCGTCGTCCCGGCGGTGACCAAGTCCCGCGGCGAGAGCCGGCCCGTCTTGCCGGAAAAGGTCTGCTCGGCCAGCTTCACTTGCCGCACGCGCAGCAGATGGTGACCGCGGTCCAGATGCGACAGCTCGTGCCCGACGATACCCACCACCGCCGCCTCGCTGTCGGCCGTCTCCAGCAGCCCGCGGAAAAAGACCAGCGTGCCACCGGGAAACGACCGGGCGTCGCATCGCGACGATTCGACCAGATAGACCGTGATCGTGCGGTAGCGATCCTGTTGTGTCATCAACGGGTGGATCGTCTCGACCAGATCGCGCAGGTAATCGATGTCCTTACCGCGAGTGACAACGCGCATCTTCCGACGCTTCAGCTCCGCCAAATAGGCCTCGACGGCCGCCTGGCCCATCCGTCGCTCTTGCCGGGCCGAGACCTCGATTCGCTCCAGGGCTCGCTTATCCTCTTCGGTCGCTTCACCGAAGAAGCGCTGGAGCATCTGGTTCGGATCGGCGAACTCGTCGACGATCTCCTGCCAGGGCGGCTGCTGGGCAAACGAGCGCGGCACGACATGGTCCAACAAGGCCACCGCCGCCAGCCCTGCAGCGATCCGGACGCACGAGCTTCTCATAGAGAAAGACATCCCAACGTGATGCCGGGGGATCCGAAAGAGCATGCAGCCCCTGACCGTATTCTAGCGAGCGGAGACGCGGGCTGCAAGGATAACAGCCGATCTCGCCCGACGTGCAAGTAAATCGGGATTTTTCGGCGCGCGGTCGCTTTTGCGCGTAACAAATCGTAGGTTGACACGTAATACGGGTAATCAGGGTCCACGCCGGGGAAACGGATGGCACCAACAGGTCTCGACGACAGGCGGCGGTGGGTGCTCTCAGTGCTCGATGAGTACGAGGTCCCACTGACGCGCTTCGCGATGCGGCTGCTCGGCGACGAGGAAGCGGCGCGCGACGTGGTGCAGCACGCTTTTCTGCGATTGTGCGACCGGTCGGACGACGGGTTGCACGACCGGGTGGCCCCGTGGCTGTTCACGGTATGCCGCAACAAGGCGGTGGACATGCTGCGGCGGCGCGGCCGCATGGCGCCGCTGGGGCCCGAGGCGGCGGATTGCCCCAGCCGGGGACCCGATCCGGCAGTAGCGGCGGAGCGGAGTGAGTTGTATCGGCGGCTGGCCCGGCTGGTCGATGCGTTGCCGCCCAGCCAGCGGGAGGCCGTTGGGCTCTGGGCCGAGGGGTTCAGTTATCGCGAGATCGCCGAAATCAGCGATCGCAGCGAGGGCAACGTCCGCGTGCTGGTCCACCGGGCGTTGAAGCAGTTACGCAGCCAGCCGCTTGTGCAGGAGTTGCTCGAACGGCCAGCGGCGACCAACCGACTGCGAGCACGCGAGGCCGCGGAATCCGTTTAATGAAACCTGCACACTCCATGCGCGAGGGCGACCGTCGGGAGCCCGACTTGTCCGGCCTCCCACCGGTCGGCCTGGATCATGCACGATGTGGAGAACCACGGGGCCTGTCGGAGGGAATGCGAGGAAGACACGGCGACAGCAGGTGTCCTGGGCAAGCAGCAAGCGTCAGATTGGGCGTTGCAGGCGACCATCGTGCCCACCTCTTGTGGGCCACCGATCGCTTGCTGCTTGCCGACGGCACCTCGGATACGCCAGAGCTACCGGAGAGCGCGAATTGCGCATAGACGTCTACTTGTGATCTCCCATAGCGCGAGATGAAACCATGAACGCCCATCCTCACGAATCGAACAGGCGGGAGCCCGACGGGGCAACGCTGACCGCCTATGCGTTGGACCAACTCGAGCCGGCCGAGCGTGCGGTCATCGAGGCCCACCTCGGTCGCAGCAAGAACACCCGGCAAGTCGTCGAGCAGACCCGGGCCTTGGGGCGGCATCTGGCCGAGGTCGGCCAGAGCGGTCCCTGCGTGCAACGGTCGGCGGCGCTGCGCGAGGCAATCGAACAGCGTTTCTTCCGGGCGGAAGATCCGGCGGCAGCCCCGATGCGCGTGCCTAGCCGGTGTGAGAGCCCTAAGGTCGGGCGACGCCGCTGGGCGGCGCTGGCGGTGGCCATCTGCCTGCTGATCGGGGCGACTCCGCTTTATTGGCCCGAGGGCGCGGAACGGCCAGTCGCCATGCCGACCGGCGTGGACGGGCCGGCGGTGAAAACGGAGCCTGTGACGGCGAGGCGGGATGTTCTAAAGCGATACGGCGGCGATGGAGACCGGAGCGCATCGTCCGGGGTCCTCGCCCACAACCAGGAGGCTTCCACGCCGGCGGCATTGGGGGACGCGGACACAGCAGCCATCGAACATTCCCTGGAACTCCAGGAGCACGTGGCGAGGCTGGTGGCCGACAGGACGAGGCTGGCAGAAATGGCGACACGCGGCAATCTGAACGCGAATAACGCCGCATTTCGGAAACTGCGCGAGCAAGTTCGGTTTGACTACGCCCAGCTAGAGCAATCGGGACAGCCGCTGCAACGTCAGTTTACGGCTGAGACGGTCGCAGGCGCCTACATCTACACGCCGGACGGCGGGCAGCCGGGCCCGGCCAGCCCGACTGTGGCCCCTTCAGTTCTCACCGCCTCAGGAGGTAGTAGCCTGTCCGGTCACTCATTCTCCCACGACCCGTTGCTAACGACGGCCAACGGCACGTTGCACACGGGTTACGCAGGTTCCGGGTCGGCTCCCCAGGCGGGAATGGTCCGGATGCCGGTCGATACGACTGACCGACTGAGCGTGCTCGTGTCCGATCCCACGGGGGTACATCTCGACTCTCAGGGTAGTGGTAGCCCACAGCCGTATCGGACAACGGCCGCAGCCATCCGTCCCGGTGGACGGCACGTAGTACACGGCGGTCCAGCGTCAGTCCCATCGCCCGGGACGATTGCGCTCTACGATTCGGGCGCGAGCAGGCGCGGGGAAGAAATCGCCGGGAGCGACTGGCGGTACCAGTCTGGGGGTGAGCATGAGCGTTTCGAGCAGCAGCGGCCTGTCGAGTCGTCGCACGCAGGCGAGACACCGGGCACGGAGCAGTACGACCCGATCGTGGAGAACGCCTTCGTCCCGGTGTCGGGCAAAATGGCCAGATCGACGTTGGCGGTGGACGTCGACACGGCCTCCTATGCCAACGTCCGTCGCTTTCTCAACCATGGCCAGTTGCCGCCGTCGGACGCGGTGCGGATCGAGGAGATGGTCAACTACTTCCGTTACGACTATCCGCTGCCCGAGGGCGATGTGCCCTTTTCCGTCAACGTCGAGGTGGCCGAGTGTCCCTGGAACGGCAGGCATCGTCTGCTGCGTGTGGGGCTGAAGGGGCAGGAGATCGATCGCTCCGAACGGGGGCCGGGGAACCTGGTGTTTCTGCTAGACGTTTCCGGGTCGATGCGTGACGAGGACAAGTTGCCGCTGGTCAAGCAGGCGATGACGATGCTCGTCGATCAGCTCACCGAGGACGACCGCGTGGCAATCGTCACGTACGCCAGCGGCACGGAAGTGAAGCTCGAATCGACCTGCGGAAGCCGGCACGACACGATCCTCGACGCCGTCGAGTCGCTTCAGGCCGGCGGCTCCACGCACGGCAGTGCGGGCATCCAACTCGCCTACGATCGGGCCACCAGCCACTTCGTCGAAGGCGGCACGAATCGCGTGATCCTGGCCACCGACGGCGATCTGAACGTTGGAATCACCGACGACGACGCGCTGGTCAAGCTGATCCGTGACAAGGCCAAGACCGGCGTGTTCCTCACCGTCTTGGGATTCGGCACCGGGAACTTGAAGGACGCCAAGCTCGAAAAACTGGCCGACAAGGGCAATGGCAGCTACGCCTACATCGACAGCCTGAGCGAGGCCGACAAAGTCTTGGTCGAGCAACTCTCGGGCAGCCTGGTAACTATCGCCAAGGACGTGAAGGTCCAGATCGAGTTCAACCCGGCCGAAGTGCACAGCTACCGGCTGATTGGCTACGAGAACCGCACCATGCCCGCCCGGGATTTCCGCAACGACAGGAAGGACGCCGGCGAAATTGGGGCCGGCCACACGGTCACCGCCTTGTACGAGGTCGTGCCCGCCGACGGACAGGACGCGAAGGACGACGCTGATTCGGATCGCCCAGATCGCGGCAAGGGTGGAGAGCTGAAGTATCAGCGGGTATGGCAGCGCGACCTCACTGACGAGGTCCGAAGGGGTGAGATGCTGACGCTTTGGCTCCGGTACAAGCTGCCCGACGAAGACGAGTCCAAGGAGTTGGAGTTCGTGGCCAAGGACGACGGCAAACGGTTCGGCGAGGCGTCGGCCGATTTTCGCTTCGCCTCCGCCGTGGCCGCCTTCGGCATGGTGCTGCGGGGTTCAGAACACTGCGGCGACGTGACCCTCTCGGCGGTTGAGGAGTTCGCTGCCGGGGCCCTCGGCGATGACTCTCAGGGCCGTCGAGCGGAATTCGCCGAGTTGGTGCGACGTGCCAGGCAGCTTCGGGGACAGTAGCACGGCGGCCGGCGCGCGTCACGCGCCGGAACACGCCGTGGACGGATGTGGGAGGGACCTCTCATGATTGCCTGTCTTTGCAGGGCCGCTGCCTGCGCCGCGGTAATGCTGGCTCTCGCCCCTGGTGCCCGGGCACAGAACGCTCTGCCGGAGCACCGCCAGCCCGGCGATCTTAGCGGGAGCCGGCCTTCGGATCTGCAGCGGTCTCGGACGCAGCCCATCGCACGCTGACGGTGCGATCGACCGACTCGTAGAGGGCGAAGTCCTTGATCTCGACCGACTCAAGGAACTCCCGGTCCAGGGTGCGATTCACGCGTGCGGCGATCTTTCGCCCGAGCACGGGCAGATCCTCCTCGGTGAGCTTGCTGAAGTCACACGTCCGCACGGCGATGGCCACCTGCTCGCGGAAGAGCCGATAGTGGCTCTTCATGAATTGGCCGAACTGGCGGGAATCTCCGCAGGCCGTGTGGCCTTCCAGTTGGAATTCCGGCTGCAGGGTGATCTGGGTGACGGGATCGAAGATCTTGATCGCGTACCAGCCCAGTTTGGCGTGTCCGTCGCCCAGATAGGTCTCATCCGCGGAGGCCCCGCCCTGGTCGGATCGCACGGCCGCCGGTCCGTGCGACCTCTTGCTGAGCGTCATACTCAACATCCAATCAGACCAGGTGTAGGGTTTTCCCAGGGCTATCCAAACGCCCAGCAGGGCCAGCCACGAGCCGACGACCAAGAGCACCGCCAACCTGCGAACCCGCCGGGGCAACCGTGCTCTCGGCGACGGGCCTTCGGTCGGTCGCGGGGCCGGACCGATCTTGCGCAATGGGGCGGACACACGGGTCATGGAAGCGGCGCGGAATAGAGTAGTCGACGGAACACATGGTGACTGTCCGAGTGGAGTATTGCCTGTCCGAGAGCAGACCAACATTGCAATTCTAGCTTATCTTTCACCATCTGGCGCGGAGGAGAGCCTGCCCAGGTGCTCCGGAGGCCTAATCGATCTGGCCGCCGTCGAGCATCATCGAGTACATGCCCGGCGTCAGTCCGGCCGACTGGTTGGCGTAGCGGGAATAGGCCAACAGATCGTTGACCAGCTCCTGCATTCCCGTAACACCGCCGACCACGTAAGGAACCAGATCTTCGATCGCTTCGTCCGGGCCGAAGCGGCTCTGCAACTCGGACGCCTGGTGGGCCAGCTCGCGGGCCGTTTCGGCCAATCGCTCCTTGGAGCGGTGGGGGTCGAGGTCTTCCTCGATCGAGCGAACCTCGTGATCCTGCAAAAGCCCCTTGGAGATCACCAGGTTGCGGAACCAGCGCAGAAGCGTTCCGCGGCCGATCGTTCCCGTGGGGCGACCATCCTTGACGACCACAATCCGGCGAATCGAGACCCGGCAGAGGAACTCGTAGATCGCCCGGATGGGAGTTTCCTCGTCGTAGCAGATTACGTTGGGCTTCATCACGTCGCGCACCGGACGTTGCCAGCAATCCAGCGAAGCCACCGCCGCCAGCAGGTCCTTTTCGGAAAGGACTCCCACGAGCCTCCCGTCGGCAGCGACCACGGGCGTGGAATTGATTCGCGAACGAAGAAAGAACTCGGCGGCCTGGCCCACGGTCTCGTCCTCGCGGAGGCAAACCACAACGGGAGCCATCACGTGCTTCGCCGCGACCCCGTGGAACAGCCCGCCTTTGCGTTCCGACGCCTCCAAGTCCACGTCGTTCTCTTCATTGAGCGATCCATAACGGACCACTCGATCGCGTCCCGATTGTTTCGCGCACAACAAGGCCTGGTCGGCCTGATCGACCAGCCCGGCGCCGTTCTGCGTCTCGGGCGACTGCTGCGAGACCCCGAAGCTGCCGGTGATCCGGATTTCCTTGCCGGCTAAGACGATCTGCAGCGCCGCCAAGCGTTTGCGGGCCCGTTCCGCCCAAATGACGGCGTTTTCCTCGGTGGTCTCCGGCAGCATGACGCAGAACTCTTCGCCGCCGTACCGGGAGACCGAATCGCTGTTGCGAGAGACGTTGGTCAGTAGCTCGGCGACCACCTTGAGGACCGTATCGCCCGCCGGGTGCCCGTGAATGTCGTTGACGCGCTTGAAGAAATCGATGTCCATCATTACGCAGGACAACGGCAGGTGGAACCGCGCCGTGCGATGCCACTCCCGCTCGAGGGCCTCGTAGAAGGTGCGCTGCGTCATCAGGCCCGTCAGCGGATCAGTCCTCGCCATCTGGCTCAGTTGCCGCTCGAGTTCGAGCACTCGGGCACCCGACCGCATCCGCGCCACCAGCTCGTCCTCGCGAACCGGTTTCCTGAGAAAATCGTCGGCACCGATCTGAAGTCCCGCGATCATCTCGTCATGAGACGACTTCACCGTGAGGAACACGATATAGACGTAGTGGGGCAGATCGAGCCGGCGAACGCGGCGGCACAGTTCCAAGCCGTTGACGTTCGGCATTTCCCAGTCGGTAACCAGAATATCGGGGCAATCCGACTCGATTGCCACTAGCGCCTGCTGGCCGTCGCCGGCGCATTGAACACTGTAGCCTGCCCGCTCCAGCCACTTTGAAAGCAGGCGCAGCATGGCCGGGTCGTCATCGACCAATAGTACTTTGGAGTCGGTCTGATCCATAACCGCCTGTAGACCATCTGCATACTGTCATGTCTTCCAGCGCACGGCACCCGCGCGCTCGTCCTATAACTGTAGCTTGGAGACACGGCAAGGGCGGGCCGCTTTTTGCGGCAAAACACGCCGCAGCCCCGGTTTGCCGCATTCGCGGCACCCAACCGCGCCGGCAAAACCGGCCCAATCGTCGTGGCCACCAAAATCGGGAAGCAGGAGAACAACTCTCCGCGAATCCCACGTGCGTTGGCCACTTGTCCACGCGGCATTCGTCATTGTCTATCCGCCGCCAGCACCGCGTGCAGAAGTTCCAGCGAAAGATCCTATTGACGCTTGCACAGTCAACGCGCGAGGGCGACCAAAGGGAGCCCGATTTCTCCGGCCTCCCGTTGGTCGGCCTGGGTCCCTCACAATGCAGACATCAACAAGGTTACTTGTCGATTCGCGTTGCGCGAAAGACCACGCGATACTGCGACTTCGGGCCGTCGCCGGGCGGAACGGGCACCAACAGGAAATTGTCGGTTACCAGCGGCCGCAGCGATTGCCCTTCGAGGATTTCCACGTTCTTGACGCGATGAGGCAGCACCTGGAGAAGGGGCCGCCCGCCGCGCTGCGAACCGTTGGTGTTGATCGGCTCGAAGGTCCGCTCGCCCCGGCGCGGCAGAATCTCGAACGTATAGACGCCGTCCTTCTCGCGTAGCTCCTGCTGCCATGCCAGGAGGCCGGGCGCCATGCGAGCATCCCAGGCGGGGTCGCCATAGAAGGCCAGCACGTCGCGGTCGAACAACAGGCCCTGGCCGTCATGGGCCGAAAGCCCGGCCTGGCGGGCCTGCGGAGAGACTTCCGCCGGTGCGCCCGGCCGGCCGCCGGGCGGGCACTCGGCATCGACCAGGCTCGGAAAATGCGTGGCCAGCCGGTGCAGCAGGGCCTGGTGGTTGGCGAAGAACGCCTCGGCCAGGCTGAAGCGGCCGGGCTGTTCGAGGAAGTAGTCCAGACAACCCCAGCCTGCGTAGCCGTACCAGGTCGGCACCGTGTAGCCGATCATCTGATACACGCCGGCACTGTGGAGCCACGCCAACGCCATGGCGTCGGGACCGTCGATGTGGCCCATCAGACAGTTGCCCACCGGCAGGTAGACCTTGGGATTGGGCGACTCGACGGCGTAGCGGCTTCCCTGGGTATCTACCCCAAACAGCCCGCCGGCGCTGCTGCGGAACTGGCCGTTGCGATAGCGGAAGCCGATCTGCCAGTCGCGCTCGGTGGCGTGGCCGGAGGTGACGAACAACTGGGCCCGATAGACGTTCAAGGCATCGACCAACGCCTGGGTCGTGTCGTCGGGCCCTTCAAGCCGCCGCGGCGCCTCGCCTGGTGCCTTCCGGACCATGCGGTTCTTGTTCAGCTCGCAGTACCATACGCCCTCGTCGCACATCGACAACTCCACCTCGGTGCCGGCGGCGACGCGGTGGATGGTCAACGGTTCCGCGTGCCGGGCGATGCGCAGGGCGTTGCCCGCATCGACTCCGGTTAGAATGCCCCAGAGCACGTCCGTGTAAGGGTCGTCGTCCAGCCGGCGCGTCAGGCAATGCACATCCGCGACGAACTGCCGCGTGGCTTCGGCCGGCGTGGCCAGGAAACAGACGTATCGCGGAAAGCGACGACGGAGCGTGACCAGCGCCTCGTCGGGCGACTCGTCGAACACCACGACTTCCGCATGGTGTCTTTCTGCCAATACATCGGCCACCTTCCTCCACTGCGAATCGCCCAGCGTCGCCCGGGAAACAACCACGAGATAACCGTCCCAGGCCCTCGCCGCACAAGCCCAGCCACCAGAGGACATCACCACCACTAGCGCAATCAGACAAGACAACGTTCTTTGCATCAACCGGCCTTTCCAAACGAGAGTCGTATTTCCACCCCCAGGCTACCAGCGTCAATGATCCTCCGGCGGCGGCGGGCCGGGTTGGCCCCCGTCCGGGCCGAGTGGATCGGCGTGGTCGAGGACCGGCCTCGCCGGAACCGCGGGCGGCAGCTCCGGCGCCGCCGGGGCGGGATCGGGTGTGGGCAAGGGAGCACCCGAATCGACCAGCAGGTAACCCGCCCAGAAAAACGGGTGCTTCGCCCGGGGCGGCTGGGCCACCGCGGCGCGCTTGATGCGGGGTTCCGCTTCCAGATCGATCGGCGAGCCGGCGACCAGGAAGATGCTCTTCTGCCAGGCGTCGGCCGCCGGCGTATCGGCCAACTGCCTGGTGAACTCGCGGACCAGATCGAAGCTGGTCTTGCCGCCGGTTCGCCAGCGGCTCAGCAACAGCGTGCGTGCCCCGCTGGACATCAGGCCGCAGACCGACAGAAACACCTCGCTGCCGGCGGCCGTCGGAGTGATTCCCCGCAGCGAGTTTTCGGCCGCGGTGTGGAAGCCGGGCAGAATCACTTCGTCGGGACCCTGCCAGGGCAATCGGAACCAATCCCCCAGCGCGTTGCCCGGCTTGCCGCGATCCAACGGCAGCGGCGACCATCCATACGGCCCCGGGCCGTCCATGTTCAGATCGTCCAGGACGACGAGGCGGTCGAACAGCGCCGCGTAAACGGCCGAAGGCGCCGGCGGCGGCGAACCGAGCGCGACGGCGCCGGGAATTTCCCGGGCGAGCTGCTCAAACGCGGCTTGGGCCGCCCTCTCGTCGCCGCGCGGAGACAGCCGCCCCACGACGACCGCCGTATTGCCCGCCGGTCTGCGCCCACGCCCGGTCGGAACCGCCAACGAGACGGTCGGTGCATAGCGGAGCGGAAACCTGGAGATCAAGGGACGCAATTGCCCGCCGACGTCGACCTGCAGCGCCTCGAACGGCAGATACCAGAGCGCGCCGTCGGGCACGATCACCAGTTCATCGAGTTTCTGCGTGAAATCGGCGTCGGAGCCCTTGAGGATCAGTTCCAGGATTTCCCGGGCCGACTGTTTCCATTGGTTGTCTTCCAGGTCTTTCAGAGCCAACTCGTGGTTCTGCTGGAAATGGCCCATTTCGCGCAACAGCTCGACAATTCGCCTCGAGAGCGCGGCCGGCGTGCCGACTTGCCAGTAGGCGTATTTCTCGTTGTTCATCAGGAATCCGTACAGGTGCCGGCTGGTGGCAAAGAAAGCCAGCAGCGCGTGACCGTCGGGCAGCGCCTTCTGTACCTCCTGCATGTTGCAGGGCGGAGGAAACACCAAGGCGGCCGGCTCGCGCCGGACGGCCATCTCGCGCACCACCGCCTCTTGCTCCAGGCTGATCGACGCCAGTTGTTCGAGCTGATCGGTTTGCTTCTTGAACATTTCGAGGTCGGCGGCCACCAGGGGCATCGCCTTCAGGGCCGTGCGTACCTGGCGGGCCCGTTTGGCCAGTTCGTCGTAGGCCGGATAGCGGGCCAAGAGGTCCCGGCGAAGCAACTGCGATTGCTGGTCGAGCACGTCGTCGGGGCCTTCGAGGATCCAACGCAAGCCCTGGAGCCGACCGCCGTACGCCAGGGAGCTGTAGAAGCGGTGCCGCCGGGCAGTGTCGGCGATCTCCACGGCCCTTTCGTGCTCCTTCCGCTGTAGCGCCACCTCGAACCAGCGCTCCAGCGGACCCGGGTGTGGTGTGACCAGCACCGACAACGATTCCATCGGGTCGGCGGCCCAATCGGACGGCTGCGGCTCGCGGAGCACGTCGCTGTAGAGATCCATCGCCACGCGCGGCGTGGCGCCGCTGGTGTACAGTCCGTCGGCCAGCGCGATGTGGAACAGCCAGTACGATCCGTGCCGCATGTACTCCATGGCCGCCGCCAGCGCGGTGTCGCCGTCGGCGATTCGCCTCTGCTGAAACAGGACCAGCGCGCTCAGGAAGTTCAATCGGCCGCCGATACGGCCGGCAACCATCTGGCGTCGTCCGATGGCCAAGCGGGCCTCGTCCAGCAATCCGGCGGCTTCACGGGTCTGGCCCAACACGGCGTAGTTCTCCGCCGCCAGCAGCAACAAGGAAGCGTGCAAATGGCGGAGGTCTTTCACCTTGGCCCACTGGGCCGCGGCCAGCAGCGGGGGATAGACTCCCTTGCCGTTGGAAAGCAGATGCGCCAACGCCGCGCCGCAGAACGCCTCCTCCAGCACACCGGCATCCGGATAGTGGACCGCCGCGTAGGTGGCCTCCTGGAAGAACCTGATGGCCGGCTCGTAGTGGCCTTGGACCAATTGCAGACGTCCCAGCTCCAATAGCGCGATACTGGTCATCGGGTGGTCGAACTCGCCGGCCGCCAACACCGCCCGCTGCAGCGGCGGCAACGCCTGCTCGATCTTCCCCCCAGCCACCATGGCCAGGCCCAGTTGCAGGTCGACCCAGGCTTCCGACCAGTGGTTGGGCGGTCCGGTCGGACGCGAGAGCGCGGCAATGAGTTCTTGCGTGAGGGGATCGTGTCGGCAGGCCGGTCCCATCAACTTCGTCCGTCGCCGGATGGCCAGCGTCGTGCAGCGAACGATCTCTTGAACCTGCACCGGCTGGAAGTGTGCCTGCTGCACGATGCCGCCCTGGCGAACCTGCTGGCTGTTGTCGATGCGTCCCAGGCCGACGAGCATCGAGTTGGGGTATTGGCCCAGCCGCGATTGCCGCGTGCTGACTCCCCAGGGGATCGGCGTGCGCGACCCGGACGGGCGGATCCCCGGGGGAAACTGGACGCGAATCATCCAGTTGGACCAGGCAACGTACAGTTGCACGGAAGCCGTGAAGTGCTCCAGGGCCCTGTCCAGGGCGCCCAACCGGTAGTAGCACTCGCCAACCATCGCCTCGTAGCAGATCGAGTCGATCCACCGCGCCTGAGGCGTCTTGATTGCCCCGCGGCCTTCCGAGCGGAAATCCTCCAACGCGTCGCCGAATTGCCCGTCGCGCAGCTCGGTAAATGCCGCGTGATACGACATCGACGGAATGCTCCGCTGGCCGATCTGCGCGTTGACCTCCGCGCACCGCAACGTGCTACAGGCAATCGACAGCGTCGCGGCGAGCAACGGCAGAAACAACCGGCCGTCGCGGCCGAATGGGCGGGCGGCGAGATGGCAGACCATGATCTCTGCTCCTGGGGCACGGTGAAGCCTACCGAAACGTGGACGGGGACCGGGCCCGATAAGTTCCATCCTAATATGATCTTACGCCTGCGGAAAGCGGATTTCGCGACACTTCAGTCAAACGACCGCTGAGGCAGTTTGTAGCTGAATTCGCAAGAGTGCAGATTGTTGCGATCCTGTCAGGCCCGAGTCTGACGTCTTGCGACTTCGGCTACCCTTTGGCTCGAAGGGTCCCCTGGTTTCCCACACACACTCCCGGGGGGCTTCTTGTGGGGAAAGGGCGCTGTCTCCCCAAACCACCCCAAACGGACATCCGCCGCCTTTCCACCCATGATTGATGTTTGCATTGTGAAGGACCCAGGCCGACCAAAGGGAGGCCGGACAGGTCGGGCTCCCGTTGATCGCCCTCGCGCATGGAGTGTGCGAGCGTCAATGGCAGGCGTCAATAGAATGCCCAGCTTGTTCTCTTACGAGTTCTAAAGTTTTCCGGTTAGGCCGGACGATAACGGTCCTGACGATTGCGTCGATTGCAGCGGTTCCGCCTGTTCGGGTGCTCAGGCAGAATGCGCAGACCACGAAGCTGCAAGGAAAACGGAGGTGGCCCATGAGGGGCTTCAACAATCAGCGAGGTCCTCTGCGAGCCGTCGTGCTGGGACTGGGGACGATTATCGCGGTTGCGACGACGGGCTGCCAAGTGGACATTGGCGGGCAAACGATGCCTAGTCCGTACTACATGACCGACGACGTTCAGTATTTTCCGCCGGGGCCGGAATTCAAGCTTGCCAGGGAAGCGGCAGCGTTGAAGGAATACGCCCAGGAAGAGGTGATGGAGCCCTGAGCGATCTGTCGATCGGCGGGCGGGCGTGGACAAACGGCACAAATTATCGCCGAACGATCGCCGGCGGGAGGCAACTGGGCCGAGCCGACCCAGTCGCAGGTAGTTTTCCCGGCGGAACGTTGGGGGGACGGCGCCCTTCGTTGCTGGCGTCCAAGGTGTGCATCCGCCCTTGAACGTCAGCAGCGCAAGGGATAATTCAACAACACTGCAAATCAGGCTGTAACCCGAGAGCAAGGCCGCTGCGCGTCCTTGCTCTTTCCTGTATGTCCAACTTGTTCCTTGACGAGTCCTTGACAGGCCCATAGGATGCCGACCATGCCTGAACTGGATCTTGCGCCGACTGCCCAGCAGTGGCTGAACGTGGTCCTGATCTGGGTCGGCTTCGGGACGGTGGTCGGGTTCCTGGCCAAAGTGATCCTTCCCCTGCGCCAACCTGCCGGATCGGTGCCCTCGCTGCTGCTGGGACTGGTCGGCAGCCTGATCGGCTTGCTGATTCTCTCCCAGTTTTTCGGCGGACGCCAGTTCAATCCGATCAGTCCGCTGGGCTTCCTGGCCGCGATCGCCGGCGCGTTTCTGGTGCTGATCGGATATCGCGGGCTCTGCGGAATGCTGTTGGTTCGGAAGAAGCGGGCAGGGCGGTAGGGGCACCTCGCGACGAATCGCCACGCGGGCCCCGGCGATTCATGCCGTTTGAGCACAGGCGATCGATTCCTCGCCGTACACGCGGTCTTGCAGCCAGCGCTTCATTCTCAGCAATTGCACGCGGGGGACGAACAGCGGAAAGTGCGTGTAGCGATAGCTGGTGGCAATCGAGGTTTGCCAAGGCCGCTTGACGGCCAGGGAGCCGGACCCCATGTCGTGGCAGCGGTCTGCTCGCTGGAAACTGTCTTCCAGCATCAAACGCGTCAGAGCCACGCCCGGCCTGAGCTTTGCAAACTCGGGATCAAAACCTTTCCGCAGCTCACAGACGTGTCCGCGGTAGTGGTAGTTGTAGGCGAACGCGATCGGACGGCCGCCCAACAACAACAGATTCAGATCCAGCGACCCGCTTCGGGCGGCCGCGGCGTGCGTGTCGCGAAGGTAGTCGCGGACGGAGGCGTCGCAGAGCGTCGTCCCGTTCGAGGCGGAGGACTGCCAACTGCGCTCGGCGACGCGGAGGCAGGCTTCGTAGAGATCCCAGCGGGGATCGCCGCCGCCCTCGGCTGCACTGCGGGGACGGTATCTCAAGTGCCGAACGTCTCCCTGCTCGTCCAAGCGCCGCTGCAAGCGGCAGACGTTGTGTCGCCACTTCTTGCTCCGGCTGTCCCAGTACTCGTCCCAATCGCCCGACAGATCGACTTGGGGCGCCCGGTTCCAGGCCTGTTTTCGCGGGTCGAACCCGGCACGTCGCATGGCTCGTTCGGTGCGCCGGCGGTCGCAACCATCCAGATCGACCCAGCGCAGATCGAACAGGTCGAAGTCCCGCCGCGATTGGCGGATGTGTCGCAGCCCGGCGGTCAAGGTGGCCGTGGGATTGGGGCCGATCGGCGCGTAGAACGTTCCCCAGTCGTGCAGCGGATAGGTCAACACGCGGACCGGTCCCACGCGAGTCGTTTCCGTGCGCACGACCAGGGGCAGGATGCCCACGGGCCGGGCGTCGCTGGAAACCACCAGCACGCGGAGCCGTTCGTTGCCGCCGAAGTGCCTCCAATACGTCTCCAGCCAGTCGAGCGACTGGAAGAACGTGGCGTTGGGGGTCTGCGGCAACAGCGAGCTCCAGTGGAGTCGATAGCCGGCCAATTCGTAGATATCGTTGACTTCATCGACGCGAATCATCGAGGCTTCTGTCTGCAGGGTGCGGGTAAATGGTCGAGAAGAACTGGCGTCCGAGGAGGAGCACCCCGACTGGGAGCAAGCGACGTGCCGCGCGCGGCGATCGCGGCGGAAAGGCCCGCATGTTGCGATATCTCGTTTATCGCAAAGGAGTTGCGGCCTCAGCCGTGGACCCCGGGAGATGCCGCCTCCACGGCCGCCGCGTGGCAAAAAGGCAACCCGGCAGCGGCGGCGGTGACTTCGGGCGACAAGCGATAGGAAGTCAAAACTGGAGAAACGCTCGCCGGAGCCGCCGATCAGCAGCGATTGCACCCGCCGATTTCGGTGAGGAGCTCAATCTGTAGGCCGGTGTGCCGTCTTTTCGGAATGTGCAGTGCAGGCATGACCGCCAATCGGGATAGGGGGCGGCCTCGCGGCCGCTCCCCTCCCACACCACCGGGCATACGGGTCCGTACCACGGCGGTTCAGCTTGCTT
>JAFGRD010000044.1 GCA_016935315.1 Pirellulales bacterium | reverse complement strand
CCACGGCGTTGCGGTGGCCAACGGCAACGGCACGATCACCTACACGCCCGTTAAGGAGTTCTTCGGCGCCGACTCCTTCCGCTACACGGTGCGGGACGACGACGGTGCAACGTCGAACCAGGCCACGGTCAGCGTCACGGTCGCCAGTGTGAACGACCATCCGACGGTTGCCATCACCAGCCCGAGCGACGGACAGCGAATCAACGCCGGCGCCGATATCGAAATCGTTGTCGCCGCCGGCGACGTGGACGGCCAAATCGCGAGGGTCGAGTTTTTCGGTGACGGCTCCTGGCTCGGGACCGACAACGTTGCCGACGGGTTCCGCCTGACGTGGGCCGCAATCCCTGCCGGCGAGCATGTGCTGAAGGTCAGGGCCTATGACAACGGTGGGGCGTATGCGGATTCGGCGAGTGTGCAGATCACGGTGGATCCGGCTGAGTCTCGCGGCCGCAAAGTCGGGCTCTACGACTCGATCCGAGGCAAGTTCTATCTGCAGAAGCCCGACGCGCCGAAGCTGGAATCGGACACGGTCTTTCAGTATGGTCCAGAGGCTGCCGGATTCATACCGCTGACCGGCGACTGGGACGGCGACGGGGTGGACACGGTCGGACTCTACGATCCTCGGTCCTCCGCATTCATGCTGCGCAACGAGAACAGCGCTGGTTTTGCCAACGGCCATTTCCTCTATGGTGCCGCCGGGGCCGGCTGGCTACCCATTGTCGGCGACTGGAACGGGGACGGGATTGACACGGTCGGACTCTACAATCCCCAGGCTTCCATGTTCTTGCTGCGCAACTCGAACGATACCGGTGTTGCAGACAAGGCCTTCCTTTACGGTGCCCCCGGGGCCGGTTGGCTGCCGGTTACCGGCGACTGGGACGGCGATGGCGTGGACACGGTCGGGCTTTACAACCCCCACGCGTCGGCCTTTCTGTTGCGCAACGCGAATACGGTCGGGTTCGCGAACCGCAGCTTCTATTACGGGATGCCGGGGGCCGGGTGGAAACCGGTTTGCAGCGATTGGGACGGCGACGGCGTGGACACGGCCGGACTCTACGATCCACAGACTTCGCGCTTCTTTCTGTGCAATACGCACAGCAGCGGCGTTGCCGATCGGACGGTGGCTTTCGGCATAGCCGCGGCGGGATGGCAACCGGTTGCCGGAAGCTGGGAAAGCCCGTCGACGTCGCTGGAAGCAATGCTCGCCGACAAGGCGCCGGTGGGCTCGGCGGTGTCCCCGGCGGAAGCGGACCTGGACGCGATCGTTGCCGAGACTGTCACCCGGCGGAGTTCCGCGGGAGTCAGCGCCGATCTGCTGGCCGTGGACTCGACGATTCGGGACTTGTTCGGGTCCTAGGACGGTCAATCCTATGGCCAGCCGGCGTGCGTTTCTGCCTCGACTCGAGTTTCAACTGAAGTGCCACTCGCTGAAAGCCGCCGTGATAGGTCTGAATCGCGTAGCTCAGGTCGTTGCGCCCGGCGCCGCGCAACTCATTTTCCGTCGGCATGATGCTCGGGGTCCCGTGCACGACGAGGAACGCAAGGATCTCGCGCCGCACGTTCCCGAAATCCTTCCAGTAGCCTTTCGGCTTGTGTGTTGACGAAAGTCCGAGGCGTTCGGCCACTTCGTGGAAATCGCCGTGGTACTCGCAGATAGCCGCGGCGAGACTGGCGTGTCCCGCTTCGCGAAGCGCGACCATGGTCGGCATGCTGTCCGGCACGCCGTGTTGGGCAACAAACGTAAGGATCTCGCGTTTCACGTTCTCGAAATCTTTCCAATACGCCTTTGCCTTTCGGGGCATCGTCAGATGCAGCCGTCGAGCGACCTGCTGGAAGCCGCCGTGGTACTTGTGGATGGCGATCACCAAGCTGCCTTGCCCGGCCTCCCTCAACTCCTTCGAGCCGGGCATCGTCCGGGGGACTCCCTGTTCAGCGACGAACCTCAGCACCTCGCGAGTCACGTTGTCGAGACTCTTCCAGTAACCTCTCGGCTTGCGTGCCTGCATGCCCGATTTCTCCAATCAGGACGCGCTGCCTTTGCCCTCATGGAGGCAAACCTCGCCTCCGGACCGGCCCCGCGCGGAGCCGTTTCGGCGCGCGGAAGCCTCGGCAACCAGGTTCTCCAGGATGTCGGCCTGGCGGCGGATCGCATGGCGCTGCTCATAGCAGTCAAGAAACCGCCTTCTGGCCTGCTCTCGCAATCGCCTTGCCAACTCCGCGTTCGACGAGATCCGCAACAGCCTTTCCGCGAGCTTTTCGGGCTGGTCGGGGGGAACGAGGAAACCATCCACGCCGTCGCGGATAATCTCGCCAATCCCACCTGTATCGGAAGCCACCACCGGCGTGCCGACGGCCATCGATTCGATATTCACCAGCCCGAAGGCCTCGAAGCGACTTGGGACGATGGTCGCCGTGGCCGAGCTCATCTTGTCGAGGACCTCCTCGTGCGACAGTCGGTCCAAGAAGCGGCAGCAGGATTCGACCCCGAGTTGCCTGGCCAACTCCGTGAGCGACTGTCGGCAGGGGCCGTCGCCGACGAACTCGACGAGCAGATTCGGTACTCGGCCCGCGAGGATTCGGGCCGCCCTGACGACCACGTCTTGTCCCTTGGAAGGGTTCAGACGCCCCACGCAAACGAATGCATCGGGGCGGCTGATCGGTCTCGGCCGCACCGCGCCGTCTTCCAGTGGATCGCGCAGCGTGTACTGGAACCGGATACATTTCACCGGTGGGACGTGAAAACGGGTCATGACGTCCTGCTGACAGGCATCGGAATTCGTCCAGACAAAAGAAGCCGTCCGCAAGACAAGGCGCTTCCTCCACATTAGGCCGCGCCGTTTCCACCGAGGCAGCGGAGAATCACAGTCGATCTGGGCACTGAGCGTATGGCTGCAGGCAACGCGGCACGGCACGCGCATCATCCGCCCGACCAGCAGCATCCAGTTCACCGCGGAAAAGCTGCCGACGAGGCAATCGGGCCGACAGCGGGCGATCTGTTTCGCCAGGAACACTGCATCGACCAACCGGGTAGGACGCCGGGACGGCCATGCGTGGACGGCCGGGTTGCCCCGCGAGTCGCCGACGTCGTCCGGCTGTCCGGTCAGGAACAGGGAGACGCGGTTGCCCCGCCGGGCAAGTTCATCCCCCAAACCGCGGAAGTGCTCAGAGATGGCACTCTCGCCGCAGCTCAACGAAATGCAGTAACAACGACCTCCAGACATCATCTTCTCTCCCTGGTCTCTGCCGGGTTAAGGCTATTGGCGTTTGCACAGTCAGTGAGGCCATGTTTTCTGCACGCTGAAGAAGATCCCCAACTCGGCCGGGCCGGGACGCCCGACACGCACATTCCATCCGGTACGTCTTTAATGACAACCGCGTTGGCGCCCACGGTCACGTTGCTGCCGATCCGCACGGGGCCGAGGATCACCGCGTTCACGCCGAGTGTCACGTTGTCGCCTAGAACAACATCACCCGGCTTCAGCTTCTCTCGAGCACCGATGCAATTCCCCCCACCCAGCCTGAGATTCCGGCCGCAAACCAAGTAAGGGTACAGCGTGAGCCCGAGGCAAGGGTGCGACACGTACAGACCTTTGCCGATGTCGGCCGTGTAATAGATGCTGCTGGGTCCGCTCCAAGGCCGAAACAGAAACAGCAGCGGCGACAGAAAGAACCGTATTGCCGGCCAACTCTTGCCCAGCAGGATGTAGAAGAAACGGTTGATTCGATAAGGGCCGACGACCCAGAACCGCGGCGTGGTCCACACGGTGAAGTACCGCCACCACCAGAAGGAAGAGCCGTAGGCAATACGGATCTCATGCGACAAGAACGCCAGTTGCTCGAGCGCACGGTGAATCTTGCTCCGCGCCCGCGCTGCACGGGCGGTTTCTGACTCCAGCGCGGGACGCGAGCGTACAGGATCAAGCAGGAGCATCGCTCTTCCTTTCACAAGTCGGTAGGACCACCCCTAGGTTCCCGAGCACGCGATGGGGAAGCCGCCGGAGTGCTCTCCAATTGAGCGACCGCCGCAATCGGACTTTCAGCGATCGCCGTTTCGCGTTGTATCGCTCCACTTGTCGGACCAGATTGCCGGCGATGACGCTAAAGCGATCGTTCGGGATGGCGGAGCAGAAGTTGTTGGCCGGGCTGAGATGGTTGTACTGCGCTGGGTCGAAATCTCCCGAGATGCTGCCCATCTCTCGACACAGATCGTAGGTCTCCGTGCCCGGATACGGAGTGAAAATGCTCAGTACGATGTTGTCGCTCTTTGAAGCCTCCATCGCCGCCACGGTGTCGCGAATGGTTTGTCCGGTATCTTGGGGAAACCCGATCATGAAGAACGTGGACAATCCAAACCCGCTGCGTTTCACCAAGACGCACGCCTCCAGAGCCTGTTCGATGGTGATCTGCTTGCGGATCAGGCGCAGGATCTCGTTGCTGCCCGATTCGATGCCCAGCGAGATCCAGATGCATCCGGCCGCTTTCATCCATGCCAGAGTCTCTTCATCGATCAGTCCGGCGTGTATCTCGCAGCCCCAGGAGAGTCCGGGACAGCCGTCCCGGATTGCCACGCATATATCCCGCAAGGAGCGGCGCGTCACACCGAAGGTGTCGTCCTCGAACCGGACATGGTTCACCCCCATCTGCTGCAGACTGCGGAGTTCTTCCACGATGTTTTCCGGTGAACGGAATCGGACTGTGTTGCCCCAAATGTTGTGTGATCCGCAGAAGGAGCACCGGAAGGGACATCCACGCGTGACGAAGACGTTGGCGAAAGCGTCCAGAGGGTACTTGGCGAAATCCTTCAACGTGTGGGGAAGGACTCTGTGTGGAAAGCAGAGGCGATCCAGGTCCTGGATGTAATCCTGGGGCGGGTTCTCCACTACGCCGCCAGGACCGCGAAAGCCGAGGCCGGCCACCTGGCTCAAGTCCCCGGATTCCTCGAGAGTCTGCAGGAACTGGACTATGGCACGTTCCCCCTCTCCCTTGACGAAAAAGTCGATGTCCTTGTTGGCGAGCACCTCGTGGGCAACCGTCGTCGGATGGGGACCGCCCACGATCACCTGAATGCCGCGGTCCACGTTCTTGGCAAGCCGGGCCACGTTGCACGCCGACGCAAAGGTCTGTGACATCGAGGAAATGCCCAAGACGGCGGGGCGGTGGCTCCGGATGGTCGATTCGAGCTCACGCCAGACTGGCGCAGAGAGATCGCCCAGGGCCTTGCGGTAGTTGTCAAAACCTGCTCCATACATGTAGCTCATCCGCTTGCGCCGCCTTCGGCGCAAGTTGATGTCTCCGCAATGAACCAGCACTTGCCAGTCGGTTTCCTGGCGTATGGCACCGGCAAGATAGGCCAGCCCCAGCGGGACTCCCACGTAGCTGTAGGTGTCGCGGTACAGCCTATAAAAGGGAGGGGAAATCAGAAGAATTCTCCGATTCAGAGGCTCCATCGACCGCCTTTCATTCCCTATTGACAGTCCATCGCGTAATCCAAGATCTTGCTGGCGTTTGCCGGCCCGACGATGTCATGCGCCGGCAACGGCCAGGCTCGCAGGCTCGCCCTGTCGCGAACTGTATCGATCACCGGTTGGGGATCGAACCAACGACCCGAGAACCAGGATTCCACGACGCCCGATCGTGCCGCGTTATCGTAGGCACAGATGCAGTCAAAGGATTTCAGCAATCTGCTCCTTGCCCGATGGTTCCTGGTCCCGAGCTTTCGTCGGATCAGCAGTTGGTCTATCGTGCTTCTGCCGCCCCACACCAACTCTTTGAGCAACGAGGGCGCGTTCATGGTGAGATAGGGGACTTGCGCCGATGGAATCCTGGCCAGACTCTTGAGAGCATCGAGACGGGCGATGGCGTTCATGAGTCGGCGTCGGAGCCGCAGGCGGGGATGCACGTTGCTGATCGCCCTGAGGATCTGAAAGGACATGGCGGGGCTGACGCCCGTGAATCGCGCGTTCAGGATCAGCATTTGCCTGCCCAGCTCGACCCGGCCGCGAACATACCATGCCAACAGCTCGTCGAGCAGTTCGACGAAGAACACCTCGTTCTCCCCGACCCGTCTGGTAGTCGTTTTGACGTCTTCGACGAGTTGTTGTTCGATGTCGGCCCCTTGCGCCCCATCCAGAAGAGCCTTGTCGATCCTAGGGAAGTTTGCCATCTGCCTCGCGACAATCGACTCGACGACCCTCTTCTCCCAAGCCTGGAAGCCGGCGTCGTCCAACGGGGTGAACCGCTCCTGTACGCCGACGAGACTCCGCCCGAACTCCCGCACACGCGCCGCCCTCGTGCTGAACGCCAGGATATTGCGCCCGTCGATCGATTCACACATGTCGCCCAGCAGGAACAACGGGTGATCGCCGCCTGGGACTGCCGTCTCCAGAACGGCCAGCCAGGCAGTCACGTAAACCGCTTCCGTCTTTCGCACGTATTCCGAGAAAAGGTCGGCGGCGGGGAAGTAGTAGGCGTCGTCCGGGTAGCTGCGAAACCGCCCTCCCGACACCTGGGCGCACTTTCTGGCGATTCGCGATTCGTAGAGGTCACCCTGTCCATAGGTTGTGCACCGGACCTGTTGTTGCGTACCCCGGCGTTGGTGCGCCAAAGCGCCCA
The DNA here is from genome assembly GCA_016935315.1 of Pirellulales bacterium. Lineage (GTDB taxonomy): Bacteria > Planctomycetota > Planctomycetia > Pirellulales > Thermoguttaceae > JAFGRD01. The sequence continues at coordinate 70,663 of JAFGRD010000044.1, read as the reverse complement.
AGACGACTCGACTGTCCCATCCGCCGCTCAGCCCCAAGAAGACTTCCTCTTGGCCCTCGCACAAGAACTCCACGTGTTTGGCGAGAAGACGGAATGCTGTTTCCGCCGATTCTTCGACGTCAGTCGACCGCAGTTCGGAATACAAGCTGTTGTCATAGAGATGAAGCGGCCGAGCGCGGTCGCGGGAGAACGACACGGCTTCGCCGGGCAAGAGCCGGCTGACGCCGTGCAATAGGGTCCTCCGGCCGTAGTTGCTGAAACTCGGCCTGGATATGGCCTGTAGCAGACCGACGGGATCCGGGGGCCGCCCCAGGATGCGATTCAACAGGATTTGACTCGACCCGGCGATCAGCTCGTCAGATCCCAGGCTGCAATAATACAGGGGATAGTATCCCAGCGCATCGTTGGCCAACACGGTGTGGCCGTTCGAGGTATCGAAGACGACACATGCGAAAGAGCCGAACCACTCATCGCCCAAGGGCCACACGCCGTTAGTCAACGACGCGGCCAGCGCAGACAGCACCGCGGTCTTGTCCGCGAGCCCATCGGCTCCGACATAGCCCGCCAGGCAGAGATGCACGCCGTCTTCACAGTGGAGCGTTACGCCGTGGCCGCGTTGTTGGGCCGAAACACAATAGTCGGCCGACGCGATGCAGCGGCACTGCTCCCATGACTGCCGGGTTAGCCGGCGCACCTGGTTCAGGCGGGCTTCCGAGGGCCCGGCATAGAAGGCGAAATTCACGGCTGCGGCAGACCCGAAATCCGGATCGAGTGCTTCGACCGCAGCCCGCACACCCGCTGCCACGTTGCCCAGAGGATCCGAATGTCCAACCACAGGCTGGCGCGCTCGATGTAGGCAGTGTCGAGCCGGACCTTTCGACGGACGTCGTCCAGGTCTTCGTCGGCTCCAAGAATGACCTGGGCTGCCCCCGTGATTCCCGGCCGGACGGCGCAGCGATCGAAGTAGGCCGGGATTTTCTCGGCCAACACACAGGCGATTTCGGGACGCTCGGGGCGCGGCCCGATCAAGGACATGTCGCCCCGGACCACGTTGATCAACTGCGGCAGCTCGTCGAGATGAAGCCGGCGAAGGATCTTGCCGATGCGCGTGACCCGCGGATCGTTCGGTTTCGCCCACACGGCGCCGCACTCGCTTTCCGCGTCCTCGGTCATCGTGCGAATCTTGTACATCGTGAATGTTCGCCGGTCTTTTCCAAGGCGAGCCTGACGATAGACGCCCGGCCCCTCGGAAGTCAAACGTACCAGCACAATCAGCAGCGCCATGATCGGCAGGCTGAGCACGAGCAACACGGTGCCCACTACCGGCCCGAGAACCACCTTCCATCGGAAGTAGGCCGTGGGCCGAAGACGGCAGACATGGTCTTTCGGTTTGTCGTCGAGAGGGGGGGGAAGGCCATGGGGCCTCGCCCTTCGAGCCTTAAGAGCCAGTGACATGGAATGGACTCCTGGTAGGTTGCGTGCAACTACGAGATGTTGATCCGTCTCGGACGAGCACGGCGAGGGAACTCGCCGTGCTCGTCAGTCGCCTTTGCCGGGATCACAAGCCGGGCTTCCTGGGGCGACGTGGGCATGCCGGAAAGCCGACTGTCGCCGGGGGCTTGCGGAGGAGGTCCTCTCATGAAGCGCCCTTCTCGGCTGAGCCGACGGCGTTTGGCCCCGGTCGCGCGTTCTCCCGAACGTCGGACCTCAACCATCGCTTCCAGAATCGGCACAATCCCACCACGAAGCCGCATCCCCAGCTCAGATGCAGCGTAGCAAAGACGACTGGTAACAGTGCCACATGCCTCCACCCTGCCCGCCGGGCCACCCAGACGGACGCCAGCAGCAGAGCGATCGCGTAGGTCCCCGATACCATCCACAACGAGTACTTTCCGACGTCCGACCAGGCGGCCGTGCCCAGCGACGTCGCCAGTGCGATGACCAGTGCCGCGGGCAGCAACTGACGCAATCGCATCTGTCGAGGGTGCTTCTGCAGCACGCGCACCTTCCAATAGCCGTATTGGAAGTACTGTCGGCAGAGGGAACGCAACGAAGCCCGGCTGTAGTAGCGGGAGCGGATCTCCGGCGACAGCAGCAGTCGGCATCCCAGCCTGACAAGTCGATGGTTGTATTCGCAGTCCTGGCTTCGCACGAATTCCTCGTCAAACGGCCCCGCCCTCCGCATGGCCTTTCGCGTGTAGGCCGGGAAGGCGATCGTGTCGACACACATCGTACAGCCCTTGGCCGTCCGAAAAGGCGACCCGCCCACGCCAAACGCCGAACCCATCGCCACGGCGATGGTCCGCGCCACGAAAGACTCTCCAATCGTCTCGATTGGACCACCGACGCCGTCGGCCGTTCCGAGCGTCAGGTGCTTTACGCATTGGCGCACGTAATCGGGAGCCACTTCGCAATGCCCGTCGATCCGTACAATGATCTCTCCCCTGGCAATCCGCAGGGCCGCATTCAGCCCGGTCGGTACGATGCGGCTCGGATTGTCGACGAGCTTCACGTTCCGGTGTTGCTCGCAAGCCGAACGGACCAGGCGCGGCGTCTCGTCCGTCGACATCCCGTCGGCGACGATCACTTCCAGGCGATCCAAAGGATAGTCTTGCGCCAACACGGCCCCAATGCTACGATGGATGAAGGCCTTTTCGTTGCGTACCGGCATGATCACGGACACGAAGGGCAACCGCGGATCGGTTGGATGCGCGGTCTGGGACGACGTCGGCGTGCGGGATTGTCTCATCGCGACAGCTTGCAGACCACGGCCTGAAACTTGCCGTTGGCCCCCCGTGGGACCTGCGGGACTTCCTCCAAGATTACCTGCACCTCTCCCATCCGAGCGCGGTAGTGCTCGATCATGGCCTGTCTGTGCGTTGCGTTGAACCCCCGGGCCGGGACGTAGAGGATGCGGAGGTTCTCCAGGGTCTCCTGAACGACCTGGGCTTCGCGGATCGGCAGATCATCCTTGAAGCAAGGGTCCATTTGCGGCACACGCCGTCCATCGCGCGTCTGAAGGACGTCATCGGTTCGCCCGTCGAGCGACAGCAGCAGCGGCAGTGATCGCCCGCAGGGGCAGCTTGTGCCCGGCCGTGCCAGCCGCCCCCGATCACCCACTCGATATCGCACCAGCGGCATCTCGAGATTCAAGAGGCCGGTAATGACCAGGTCTCCGGAGGAGCCGGGTTCGACGGGCCGTCCGTTCTCCAGAACTTCGATCCACCCGGCCTCGGGCCAAACGTGCAAGCGCCCATGTTCGCATTCGCTGGCGGCGGCCACCTTTTCGGCCATACCGTACGTCTCGCGGACCGGGCAATGGAAGGCGGCGCCGATCGCCCGGCGCTGGTACTCGTAGACCGGCTCGCCGTTGGCCACGGCGACTTTCATCCGCAGGTCGTCCCGTCCCAGGCGAATCGCCTCCCGAGCCAGTGCGTGCAGCGACGACGTATAGCCCAGTAGGTGGACAATGCGATAACGACGCAACGCTTCGAGGTAGTGCGGAATACAGTCGGCAGCCAGGTGGTAGTTGGACATGTAGAGCTGATTCAACGCCGCGTTCCACACCCAGAACGGCGGGCGGCGGCGACCGACCGGCGTGACCACCTGGCCGCCGAGCATCGCCCAACGGTCGCCCCGAGATACCCCGTACCACCGCCGACAGCGCGCCTCGAACAGGGCGTACCAGCATCGCAGCATGTCCCGACTCTGCCACAGGTTCAGCGGCGTGCCGGTCGTGCCGCTAGTGTGCTCCAGGTGGAGGCGATCTGGCCTGCATCCGGTGGCCACGAAACTGCCCGGGTCTTGACGTACGGGTTCCTTTTCCAGGATCGGCCAGTTCTCCAGGCGTCGCCATGAATCCGGATTGCCTTGCCGACGGCCTGTCTGCCAGAAGGAACGATAGAATGGCACGCACGTCGCCGCACGGCGGAGTATGCGAGAAAGGCGGTCGGCGTGCCAGGCCATCCACTGCTGGTGTGTCCAACGGTCCGACTCGAGCGATCGCTCCACCAGAAGCTCGGTGTCGCGCCCGTAGCGCCAACGGCGGAGACTGTAGCCGTGCGTGCTGGCCGCGACGGACCGCAAGCGGGCGGGCAGGTGGTCGTAGAGCAAACGCATCGTGTGGTTCATGGCCGAAGACTCGCGTCGTGGCTTCGTGGCAGGATCCGTTGCGGTCGTTCCGGCCGACGGCTCGGCGGCTGGCCGTCTCGCAGGCGTCGCACCGTTGTCCGCAGCATGGCGGCCAGCCGCAGCCCGTTTCTCCACATGTCGTACAGGTTCTCGGCGTGTTGGCGCGCCGCGTGTGCATAGCGCCGCCTCAGAGCTTCGTCCGCCAGCAGCAAGGCGATGGCCTCGGCAAGTGCGCCGGCGTCCTTCGGCGGGACGACCATGCCACAGCGTCCGTGATCGAGGAGTTCCGGAATCCCGGCAACGCGCGTTCCCACCACCGGCGTGCCCAATGCCTGGGCCTCCTTGATCACCGTCGGGACGCCGTCGCCGATGTCGGGCGAGGGGTGCACAAGCAGGGCGGCTCGCGCCATGGCGGCTTGCACATCCGCAAATGGCAGCCAACCGAGAAACTGCACCTGGCGACCAATGCCCAGCCGCCGTGTCAGCGTCTCCAACGATTTCCGGCCCTCCCCGTCACCGATCAGATCAACCTCGACGTTTACCCCCCGCGCCGCTAACTTGCCGACCGCCCGGAGAAGGTATTCAAACCCCTTGTGCCAACTGAATCGCGCGACACCCAGGACCCGGCGCGGCGATCGCCCGCCGGGCTGAAAGGGCAGATCATCGAGATTCAGCCCGAGATGATGAAGATGGATCTTCTCGGCGATCCGCGGGTAGATTCGCGGGTACCTGTGCCGCAGGAACTCCCGGTTGAACTCGCAGACAACGAAGATGTTGTCGGCGTAGAGCAGTTTCTGGGAAAGGTACACCTGGGTCCGATACAAGTCGGTCCCGGCGTGCAAAAACATCGAGAACGGAATGTCACGATCCAGCAGGCGATGAAACACACAAGCGCAGGTGGCCGCATAGTTTCCCCAATAGGCCAGCACGTGATCGTAGTCCTTCGCCGACCGCTGGCGTGCCCAGGCACATGCCTTGGGAAAGGTGTAAAAACTCTTCGCAACCGGCAGAATGCCGTAGGGTAACGCCGAGAGGCCGACCGCTGCTGCATCGTGGGCAAGTCGTTTCATTCGGCGCGCGGGCCAGGGACGCCAAAGCCTCAGGCTTCTGCCAAGACTCAGATGGTGGACTCGATGCCTGGGAAACACCTTGGGGGAGAGGATTTCGGGGACGTACTGCCACAGACGGACGTCCAGGCTATAAATGGGAAACACGTCCACCTCGACCCCGGCATCGAGGAGGGCTCTCAGATCGCGGGCAAAGAACGTGCTCACGCGACTCGGAAACTGGCTCGTAAACAGTGCCAATCGCATCGTGGCAATACGAGGATACGAAGACTATTCGTGCTCAAAGGAAGCGAAAGCCAACCCGAACGTAAACGAGGGCAGGAGGAGTCGCATCGCCGTTGCCCCCATGTATAGGAGGCTGAAGGCGAGCATGGCTGCGCAGACCGCCCGCAAGGGAGGAGACGCCCTTCCCTGCATGGCCCGCCAGGCCGCGTGCAACAAGAGGCCGATGGCGGCAATTCCCAGCAGACCGTGCTCCCCGGCAAGCCGAGTGAGTTCGCAGTGTGCCGCCGCCGCCTCGCGGGCGAACCCCGCGCGGTGCGCGTATCCCATCCCGGGCCCGGCTCCCAATATGGGGTTCTTCCACCACAGGTCCAGATCCGCCAGCATCAGGCGGTCGCGCCCGGTCAGGTGCCTTTCGCTGAAGCGTCTGGAAAGCCGATTCTCGGTGAAGGCATCCAATCGCGGAATGACCACATAGGCCCCGATCACATAGACGAAGCAAACACCGCACAGCACGCGCGTGCGGGAACGCGCATCGCGCAACATGTACGCCGCCCCAACGCAGGAGCTGATGACCGCCAGATAGAGCCCCGAACGCGAAAAGGTCAACGCTGATTGAGCGGCGAGAACGACTGCCAGCAGGAACATCAGATAGCGCAGGATGCGCTCCTGGCGTGTCGCACACAGAAGAGCGAGGAGGAACGCCACCATTGCGCCACACCCCAGCGCTGAGGAAACCTGGTTCGGGCTGAAGCCTCCGGTAAACAGCCGGTTCGACTCCATCTTGAAGAGGATCTCCTCGGCCCTGGCCACCGAGAACACGCATACGGCGAGAACTCCGACGCTGGGTCCCAGAAACGCTACGAGCAGCCGTTTTACTTGGATCGTGCTCAGATGCACTCGGGAGAAGAACGCCACGCAGACTGCCAGTGCCAGGGGACCGGACAAATTGAAGGCCAGGGCACGCCGGACGCTGCGGTCCGGTTCGATGTTCGCAATCGTCAGCAGCGCTGCCGGTACCAGAAGTGCGAAGAAGATCACGGGAAAGTTCGTCGTCCGCAACGGACGCGTTCGTTGAATGGCCAGGAAGAAAATCAGGATCACCGCGTACTTGCCGGACTCCCAGAAGATGGGCGCCCGAACCATGCGCCAGAGAACATCCGCGCCGGCAATGTAGGCCGCGACGATCGCCAGTTGGCCCAAGGGCTTGCGCGAGACGGCCCACGCCACGCCGAGCGCGATCGTCGCCAAGGCATGAACCCTGGCAATGGATGGCTGCTGGAACATGACCAGCGCCAGGGGGACGTGGGCCGCAAGCAGAAGCAACACACCGAGGACGTGAACGTGTGCACGTTCGACCGACTGCCGCGCGAAAGGACTGCTTCGCCGTGAGATTTGCACCGGGGTAGCGGCGGCCAACGTCATGCCAGTGCTGCCTCGTAAACTCCCTGAAGAAAACGCGGCAATTGGCCCAGGCCGTGATTGGCCAGGACGTACTCTCGTCCACAGATGCCGAAAGACTCCCGCTGCACGGCGGATTCGCGAAGCCGGGCCAAGCGGTCGACCAACGCCCCGACGTCTCCCGGCTCGACCAGGTAGCCCGTCTTCCCGTCCTGGACGATCTCCGGCAGCCCTCCGACGCGGGTGGCCACCACCGGCACACCGCATGCCATGGCCTCCAACACGACGTTGGGAGTCCCCTCCCAGTCGGACGTAAGCAGCAGAACGTCTGCCTCGTGATAGACCGTTGCCATGTCGGACATGGCGCCCATGAAGCGAATCGCGCCCGCCGCCCGTCCGATTCGGGCAGCTCGTCGCTTGAGATCATCACGATCCGGGCCGTCGCCCACGATGGTGGCCTGCACCGGCACTCCCGACTCGTCGCTCAGGCCGGCGACCGCATCGAGAAAGACGTCAAATCGCTTCTGGCGGACCAAGCGCCCCACACCCAAGATCCGAACCTGTTCGCCAAGTCGTGCGGCGCGGGCCGAGGGCACGAATGCGTCCGTGTCGATGGAGTTCGGCAGGTACGTCAGGTGTGAGGCCGCGACCCCAAGCCGAAGAGCGTTCCGGATTCCCTGCCTGGAGTTTGCAGCCAAAACGCGTGGCGCCAATGCGCTCAGGCGACCGAGCAGGCACCCATTGGCACGAACCTCGCTGCGCAGATCGTTGCGGATGGCCCCGATTTCACGAATCCCCAGTGCCCGCGCCGAGGCCACCGCGTATAGGTTGGTGAAGAAGTGCTGACTCTGGATGACGTCTGGCTTCTGCTCGCGCAGGGTCGCCGCGATCCGCCTCAGACGCAGCAGGCGAGAACCTCGCTGGCCCACCCAGGTTACGGGAACTCCCAACGCGTGCAACTTCGTCTCCCAATACTCGCCTCTGGTCAGGCTCAGCAGCGAGGGCCTCGCGCCGAGCGTCCGAAGTGACCGGAGGATATAGAACAGCTGTCGCTCCGCTCCCCCTTGGCTCAGGCAGCCAGCGAGGAACGTCACCTTGAGCTTAGCGAGGTCGACCATGCGTTCTCAGCTCGCCCCACGCCGTCTCCAACTGTCTGCCGATCGCATCTCGCCACTTCTCCAACGAATAGCGCCTGGCCGTTGCCACTGCCGCTTTCGACATCCGAGCGTAGAATCTCCCGTCCGCAAGGCAGCGCTGGATGCCTTCGGCCATCGCGAAGGGCGTGGCCTCGTCGATCAGCAGGCCGCAACGATTCCCAACGAGTTGCGGCAGAACCGACACCCGGGTCGTAACCACCGGCAACCCGCAGGCCAATGCCTCGAGGACGGCCTTGGGAAACCCCTCCGAGGCCGTGGGAAAGCAGAACAGGTCGGCGCGTTGCAGAAGCCGCAGCACCTCGGCGTGAGCGACGGCGCCGTGAAACCGTGCGCGGCCGGAGATGCCCAGCGAATCGGCAAGCCGTCGCAGCTCGGGCAGGGCCGTGCCGTCGCCGACCACATCGAGCGTAGCGCCGGGCAGCTTCTTACGCAACAGGGCCAGACTTCGGAGGACCGTATCCGTGCCCTTGCCCGACTCCTGCCGCCCTACAGTGATCAGTCGATGGCGACCGTTCATTACAGGCTGCCGCACCGCGGCGCATTGATCGAGTTGGCGCATGGTCAGGCTGGAGGAGAAGATCCATCGCACTTCGGGGTTCCGTGCCGACGGAGGCTCGGCGCCTCCACCGGTCGCCAGCATCACGTTCCTTCCGCCCGCCCGCTTCTCCATGAACCAATGCCAGCATCGCTCGGCCACGGTCCTCTGAACGGACCAATTGTTGCAGTATCGCACGAAGAGCGGTCGGGCGAACAGCCACGCCAGGATGATGCCGACGGTCCCGATATCGCCGGGGATCGGTGTGTGAACCGCGTCCGAGCGCCCGCTCTCGCGCAGCAGCGTTCGTGCATTGCGCAGCGTCCACAGCGGAAAGAACATCTTGCGGCGCAGCCGGACGCCCGGCGGGTGGCTCAGCGGTGCCACGGTAAGGTTTTGCCCCACCAACGGCGTTCCGTTGGGGCGTGGGGCGCCTCGGATACACGGAACGACGAGCACGGTGGCGTCGAACAGCTCCGACAGTGCGCTCATTTGCATCGGAAAGCCGCCGTCGGTCGCATAGCCGGACGGCGAAACGTCCGATCGCCAGCAGGGCTTATGAGAGAACACGGCCAGCTTCATCATTCTCGATCGGCTTGCGCGATCCGGAGAGTCTTCAACTCGGCCACCACGGTTCGAGAGGCGGCGGCAAGGCTCCGAAGGATTCGCAGAAGCACCCAACCCGATTCAACAGGAAGCCCCATTTTGCCTTTTGGCATGGTCCTCGATGCAGTGCTCGAAAAAACGGATATTCTCATCCAGAAGCTTCTCGGTCGAGAATCTCTCGCGGAAGTCCCTTCTGGCATTGGCGGCCAGACGCTCGCGCAGGGACTCCGAGCCAAGTAGCGACTTGATCTTCTCGGCGATGTCTTTCCGATCATAGGGTTTGCAGAGTAGCCCGTTGAAACCGTCCCGAATCAACTCCCTTCCAGGCCCGATGTCGGCCCCGATCAGCGGTCTTCCCATGGCCAGCGTTTCCAGCCACGCCACCGGCATGGCTTCCGTGTGGGAGGGGAAGATACAGATGCCGCTTTGGGTCAGCAGGTCCGGGATCTCCGAGTGCCCGATGGCCCCCAGGAACCGAAAGTGTTGCTGGGCACCCGGCGGGATCAAGGGGAGGAGTTCTGCTTCCCGGTAGGTTACTCCTGTCTTCGCCTCGCGCACGTCGCGACCCGCGATCGTCAACACCGCGGAAGGAAAGTCCCCGATGACTTCCAGAGTCGCCAGCACCAGTTCGCGAAGCCCCTTGAGCCTGCAGACCGAGCCGATCGTCAGCAGTTGGCAGGGATCCGGCCGATGCGGGCTATCCGGCAGATGGAACTCGGCATCGTCCACCAGGTTGTGAATGACGGTCACTTTGTCGTGCTCAAGCCGCAACAGCCTCGCCGTCACTTCGCCGACGTATCGACCCACTGACACGTGGTAGTCTGCCTTGCCGGAAGAGCGCCTCTCCTGAAAAGTGCGCCACAGTGCCGGCTTCTCCAGCAACTCGTGCCGGTGGAACAAGTGTCCTCCGTGCATCCGCATCACCCGCGGGGCTTTGACCCGGGCGCTGAGGAACGCCAGACCCGTGTCGGGTGCCTCGATCACGTCGATCGGCGTGTGGCGGTCAATCTCGGCAAGCGTCCGATTGATCCGGATCGAATTCGGGAGACACCTGGCCGCGGGTAGACGAGATCCTCGTACTCGATGCACCACGACCCCTTCGTCCCGTTCGATCGCGTCATGGTGCTCCCGCCAGGTCCCGACCACGGACACCCGGTGGCCCGCTTTCACCAGCAAACGGCCGAGCGTCTGCACGGCGACGCCGACCCCGCCGTGATTGGCGTCCGGCTGTGGGTACTCATGCGTCACGAAACAGACGTGCATTCACCTTTCTCCCGAGGGTTGCATCACTCTGTGCAGGTCCGGAATCGCATCGAGCCTCTGCGCCACAGTGTGATTGGTCCGGCAGTTCATCAAGAGGCAGAAATACGCGTAGACGAATAGGAGCCTGGACTCGGCGCCACCGATACCATAGGTGTTCTCGAAAGTGCGGATGGCTCGGCGCAGCGATCGCATGTAGCCGTTTGCACGCCCCTCCGCCCCAAAGAGATCGCTGAAGCTTCGGAGAGATCGCGACGTTGCCTTCAAATAGATGGCGTACGCAACCAGATTCAGAAAGAAGTCGCAAGCCACCGAATCTTCCTCGGCGGAGTATTCCCAGTCGAATACGTGGAGATGCCCTTCTCTGGTGAAGAAGTAGTTCGGAAACGCATAGTCTCCGTGACGCGCTGCATGGGGCAGGCCCGTCGCCAGGGTCCTCCATTGAGCCAGTACCGTCTGACGGAGCTCGTGGAATCCCGCGGGCAGGCGCTGCTTGTGTCTGCGCATCCATGTCCCCAAACGCTTGCTGAACGCGGCGTACGCGTCACAGGCGGGGTCCTTTGCCAGCGTGTGCCGCTGAAACGCCAGGATCCACCGGGACGACTCGCTGACAAAACGATCGAACGTCGTACGCCTCACGGGCCCCACGGCGAATCGCAGCGCCGGTCTCAAATAGGAATCCACGACGAATAGCTGTCCGTCTTGCTCAAAACACCAGAACGGGTGAAGCATGCGCCGGGTGATCGACGGATCGGAAATGCGGCGCCGCAAGCACCCCACCGTGTGATCCGCTCGGTGGAACGCCGTGGCGGCCGGGCTGTCGGCCTTGAAGGCGGAGATAATGTAGCGGATTCGGGGGCCATGATAGCAATAATACACGCACTTGTCCTTGTGCTCCGGATGGAGCGCGCAGATCACGACCTGGCTCGCTTCGAGTCCACGCCCATTCAGCCGGGATAAGAGCTGCTCGGTCGGACTCATCTTCTGGTGACAATCGAGTATCGGAAGGGCCATAGCCGGGGCCAGAACCGAATCAGCCCAGCGCCCAGCAGAAGACAAGCCCGCGGGATGATTCCGCCGCACGGTTTGGCGTCGCTTCGGATATGCCGGATCAGCAACGACGCGTCGTTCGACATGAACAAGGAGCCGTTGCGCGGGAAAACGTAGATGGATTGCGTTGCGCCGAGCAACTCTTTATGCGCGAGCATCCGAGCGACTTTCGGCACGAGCACCGTCAGGCGATGCCAGGACCGCAATCGTCGACGTCGGCCGCCCCCATGCTTCGGCCGGGGCAAGCCGGTTTCGAAATAGACGGGTTTGAACACGAGCATGCCCGACGCGCTGAGATGGGGCCCATAGCGTTCAGCCAGCGTGGCCGCGCGCTCCCCGCGCCCCAGCTTGCGGTCGATATAGACCACGTCGTACTGCTCTTCCAGTTCGTCCGTGATCCGATCTGTGGTCTCCGTGGTCGGATCGTAGCGAAAGTTGCCGTCATTGCTCACAATACAAACTGACGATATGCCGGACATATCCACCCATTGCCGCCAATCAAGCCGTGCACCTGGTCTCATGCGTGTTCGCCCGCCGCATCGTGCGTCAGCATTTCGAGCAAGGCGTGGCGCATTCTTTCCGCCACCTCGGGGCAGTCCCGATAGACATTGCGTTGTTCGCGGGGGTCTTCGTTCAGGTCATACAATTCGGGAAAACGCCCCGGTTCGGGGAGCACGGCCTCGCAGTATTTCCAGCGACTGTCTCTTACCCCGTGCAAATGGTACGCCGGCGATTGCAGCAGGGATCCGCAGGCCCGGAGATAGATGTGACGTGGTCGCGGCGGCGACGGTGATTCGCCGCCCTGCTGCCGCAGGGTAGTCAAATCGATTCCGGGCAGCCGCTGGCTGACCGGAAGGTCCAGCATGCTCAGCAAGGTGCGGAGAATGTCGATGCTTTGGACCAGATCGTCCACGACGACACCTTCCGGCAGCAGCCCCTGGTTGACGAGGATCAGGGGAATGTGCGTCAACACCTCATAGATGTGAAACCCGTGTGCCTCGGCGTACGGAATGTTCGGCATCCGCTGATGATCCATGGCTCTGACAAAATGCCCGTGGTCCGCGCATACCACGACGATGGTCTCGGCGAAATCCAGTTTCTCCAGAACGAGGGAAAGCGTCTGATCCAGAAGACGCAGTGCGTGCTCGTATCCGCAAAGCCCTCCGGCGACCCTCTGCGTCTTTCGCCAACGGTTGTGAAGGTCGAGAACGTGAACCCATTGGAACCACGGGCGCTCGTTTCCCGAGTGCTCCTCGACGAACTTCAGTAGCAGCGCGCTGTTGCGTTGCATGCGGGATCGCTCGAGTCGCCACTTGAGGACCCGGATCGATCGCACGGGGTCCACATGGATGTAATCGTCGAAGCCGCGATCCAGTCGTGTCTCCGGCAGCAGGGGGCCGGTCGAGAATGCCGACGTCTTGTAGCCTGCTTCCTTCAGATACGTTGCCAGGGTCTTGACGCCTGGACTGAGCGACCACCCGCGCGTCGATCGGATCCCGTGAACGAACGGGTATTGTCCGGTCAGGATGCTGGCGATGCTGGGCGTGGTCGAGCTCGTGGTAGAAAAGGCCTGCCGAAAGGTCACGCCCCGTTGCTGCAAGCGACGCACCGTCCGCAACCGTGCCCCCCCGCGCGGCCAGCACTTGTCCGCACCGAGGCAGTCAATCGTCAGAAGGAAGACGTTCTTATGTGTGTGCAAGGGTCTGACTGTTCACGTTCTCAAGGGAATGGGGGTTGGGGGCACAGCGGCGAGAAGTCGAGCTTACCTGCCAGAAACGGTGCGGCGTGGCTGGTGACGAAACGATGCCCTTCTCTGTTGAGATGTCCGTCCATTGGGAAGGCATACTGCTTCGCGCTCGAATCCATGTGGTGACACACATCGAGGATCGGGCATTGGATACCGGCTTTCCGGAAGATCTCCGTGATGGGGCTTTGTGAGCCGTCCGTTGCATACGAGGTGTTCCCCAGGATGAGAATGGCACACTGCACGTCGCGCTGGCGGCATTCGGCGACGATCGCGCGCACCAGGGAGAGGGCATTCCGAACCTTCCGCGTCCCCAGAACACTCTCCGCCATTTCCGCCCTGGTCCACCACGGCTCGGTCCGGCCGTTTCCTTCGGTGGATTGCAGGGGCTTGCTGGCACGATAGATCTTGTACTTTCGGTAGACGTACAAGGCGAGTGCCGAGTGCTGGACTGCCCAGGTATTGACATGATTGCGCAAGGTCGCAGCCGTGAAGTAGTCTCTCAGCGGAGTGCCGTCGGCGGCGAATCCGTCGTCAGGGCAGAAATCGGTGAAGTCGTTGCCGGGGTTGATGCACAGAACCAGAGCGTTGGGAGGCTCCGAATCCAGAACGTCATGGAGAATACGATGCCAGTAGGCGAACAGACCGGTGCCCGAAACCCCGTAGTTCTCGGTCCGAAGGTCCTTGCTGGCAAACGCACGACGCAAGTATGACTGGACCCCTGCGCAGAACGTGTCATCGTACTCGACTTGCAGCGCATCCGTGTAGGAATCGCCCACAAAAGCTATCCGATATGCTGACGGACTTGCGATCGACTCCTCGGCCGCGCGGTAGCCACGGGCGTTTGTCCGGAAATGGACCGTGTATTCGTCCGTAGAGATCGTATACGTCGTACTCGGCCAGAACTTCGGCCCGGCAACGGTGTGTCCCGATCCGGATATCCAGTTATGGTTTTTGACCCAAGGCCGCTCCGTCGCGAAGCACCGCAAGGCAAACTCGGCGACGAACAACAGCAGCACGATGAGTGTGGCCGTGTAGCAGACCTTGCGACGTAGACGTATCGCCCTTCCAGAAGGCGTGGTGCGACACTCTTCCGCAGGGCTCTTTTCGGCGCCACCGGGATCTGCAGGCAAGGCCGCTGTGCGTCCTTCTTCTTTCATGTAGGCCCACCTTGTCGCTTGACAGCCCCTATTGACATCTGCGTTGCGAATGCTCAACGCCGACCATCGGGAGGCCGGAAAGATCGGGCTCCCGTTGGTCGCCCTCGCGCGTTGACGGTGCAAACGTCAATAATGGCCAGACTTCAACAGGTCCACGCTCACGATCCGTCTGTAGACAGCACACGTAATCAACAACAGCGCGAGGCTGCTGATCCCAAAGGACAGTGCGGCACCCGTCACACCAAAGTATCGGCAAAGGAAGTAGAGCGCCGCTGCCTTGATCGGGAGGTTCAGCGCGCGGGTCAAGGAACAGATTTCCGGGCGGCCCGTGGCCGTGAAGTACTTGTTCATCACCGTGGCAAGCCCCAGCCAGACATGCCCCCCCATGAGGAACACGGCAGGCAAGTAAGAGTCCCGGTACTGGGTGCCGCACACCCAGACGACCAGCCAGCTTCCGACCACCGCGAACGATACCCAAGATGTGACCAGCACGGCGCTGGTGACGCCCAGGCATCTCCGCACGATTGCCTGTCGTCTGAACGGGTCGTCTTCCCTGGTCAGCTTGGGCTGAAGAACATAGCCGACGGCCCAAGGAACGAAGTGAACGATTTCGCCCAGGCCGGCCGCCAGGGCGTAGATCCCCAGCGTCCTCTGGTCCAAGAACAGTGCCAACACCAACAGGTCGATTCTCGTGTTGAGCGCCTCCAGCGACGTCCCCAGGAAATGCCGGAGGCCGTAACTCATATTCTCTCTGAACTGGGAGAAGCTGGGATGCGCTTTTCGTATTCTGATCTTCAGCGCCACGAATCGCAGCAGGTAAACGTCTACCAGCAGAAGCGCCGAAAACGCGATTAGAACGAGGGCGTCAACGGTGATCTCCAGGAAACAGAACAACGTGAGGATCGCCCCCAACCGAAATACGTCGTGATAGATTTGGGAGGCAATCGGCACATGGTAACAGTGAAGTCCTCGGAGGAACTGCTGCAAAAAGGCCCTCAGCAGCAGGAGATAGGTCGTCGCCAGCGCCGCCAGCACGACGCCGGCGCTGTGGATGGCCGCGAAGTACTTGATCTGCACGCCCCAGAGCATTGCTGCGCCGCTGAGGCACACCGACACGAGAGAGACGACCGTTAGAAAGATCGCGCCGTTAAGAAACAGCACGCCGGCATCTCGGGACCGGTTCAAGTAGTAGACGTTGGAGATCGGCAGTCCCAGATCCAGGAACGCCGCCAGCATGCCGGGCAACACAAGTGCCGCAGCCAACCCGCCCCATCTTTCAGGCCCCAAGATCCTTGCCGCAATCAGATAGCTGACGGCGGATATCGCGAAGCCGATCATTCGAAGTGAGAACACACCGGCAATCTGCCGTGCGCCGTGCGAGCGAAACGACTCCGCAGTTGCGGAAAGGAGGCCGACGTTGCCCGTCACCACGATCATCTCACCCGATCTTGTTCTCGAACGGCGTCCCGTTGTATGGAAGAGACTACCTCCGCCGTGGCCGACGGCGCGGTCTGGTCGTGAACCATCAGGCAATCGTATTCGATGACGCGCTTCGTCCTGTTGTTCCGTGCGGCCGTGCACAGATTCGCCAGCGTGAACCCTTGGGCGTTGTACTGCGCGAGAGAATCGAGGTAGTCGGGCATTCCTTCGTAGAGAGCCTCCACGGAAATCTCGGATTGCAGTCCCAGGATGCGATCCAGGCAGCCTTGGGCGCCCTTGAGCACTTCCAGGTCATAGCCCTGTGTATCGAGCTTCAGAAACACGCGCGGCTCCGGGATCGACGCCACGAGGCTACCAAAGACTCCGTCCAGCCTCCTGACCTCGACCTCGATCGTCTCCTTCACGTCGAATCCCTTTGGCCGAAGGAAAGAACTGCAATTCGACAGCTCGGCCACGTTGAGGTCCATTCTCGTGTCTTCGGCGCCGAGGGCACAGTTGTACCCCTGCCAAAGAGCATCCCCCCGGAATCGGTTCTGTAGCACGGCGAACACCCCGGGCGCCGGTTCGAAGGAGACGATATGCCCGCGATAGCCGAGTCGGCGAAGACTCGTGGCAAAGCCGCCTGTATGGGCCCCCACATCGAAAACGCAGTCAATCCCCAGTTGTTCCAGGAGAACCTTCAGCAGATCACGATCGGCAACGTCCCTTGCCAGACCGAGCAGAGTGCCCGGAATCAGGTTCCGGCAAAGAAGGAAATAGCCGAGCCTTACAAGGAGTCGTCGCATGAACACTCACTGTCCTCCGCCCGCGGGCGGGCAAGATACCGTCGGCTCCAAAGCCGGCAGGAAGTCCTGTAGGAATGCACGACAGGCGCTTTCGCCGTCGCCGACGCTGCCAAGGCCCGCGTCGGACACCGCGACCTGGAGCCGGTACAGCAGAGGGCCGCCGCCGAAAGCCACCCGCGGAGCCGCCGGCACGCACCAGGTGTCGGTCTGGCGATAGGCATAGCAGACGTGCAATCGCCGGGCCGTTGCGTGCGGCGAGACGAAGCAGTCCTCCAGGAATTCGTGCTGTTTGTCGCCGGACAGGCCGAGGTGCACTCGCGTAGGCTGCCCCACCTGCCTGTAACCCTGCGCCGGGTAGCAGCGCTCGATCGTATGTCCCAGACTGTCTTCCGGTCGCCCCACGAGCAATGCCGCGCTGACGATTTGTCCCGTTTGCCCATGTACGTACGTGCGGCTCCAAGAGCCCGCACAGTTGAGCATGCCTCTGACGACGTCCGGAAAATCGGTCTCGCTGTGCATCCGCCATTGGCCGAAGGCCACAGGAGCCGCCGGGAGGGCAGCGGCAGCCGCTCGGAGTCGGGCCGACGAGTCTCCCCATCGATTCGTCAGCCGGCCGTGGACCACAGTCCCCCCAACGGCCAATGCCACCAGACAGCCGGCGTAGGTCAGAAAGGCGAGGCGACTCATGTTTGCGACACTCTCCTGCAAGGAATCAGAGAGAACATCATCGCCCCTCCTGGGGGCCCGACGCGGTGGCCACATAGGCATCCAACTCCGCCAACTGGGCCTGATCTTGCGGTGTCAGCGTGTGCAATTGAAGGCCGGCCTCCCAGGCCTGCTCCAGTGCCTTGCGGGCCTCGGGAGCCTTGCCGGCCAGGCGGTAGGCCAGTGCCAGGTGAAAGGCGAATCGCGGGTCGGAGGTTGGGCGGTCGGCCAACTCCCGAAGCACGGCAACTGCCTCTGCGGCCCGCTGCTGACACAAATGGACGAGGCCACGGGTATCCAGCAGCCAGGGCTCTTGTCCGGCAATTCCGATCGCGCGCTCGATATGGACGGCGGCCTCTGCGGGACTTCCGACCTGGGCAAGCAGGTAGGCGAGGTTGTTCATCGCCACCACGTTGCCGGGCGACAGATCGAGCACGCGTCGAAACAGCCCCAGCGCCTCGTCGTCCCGGCCGCTCATCTGCCGGTATGAGCCCACGGCCAACAGCAAGTCAGCGTCCTGAGCATGCTTCTTAAGCGCTTCGGCAAGGACAGGTTCGGCAAGTTGCGCGCTGGAATGGGAAGGGTTGCCGACCGTCAACACGGTGCTGAGCGCCACGGCAGCCCGCGACGTGGGGTCCGAGCGCGCGGCGTCGATGCAAAGACCAACCGCTTCCGCCGTCGCTTCTTCCGACGCCTGATCCGCAAGGAACAGCGACAAGGCCAGGCGGGCACGCGGTTCGAGCGTCGCGGCCTGCCGGAAGTGCTTTTCGGCCAGGTCCCTGCGCCCGCCGATCTCGCAGACTTGGGCCGCGGTGGCCAGAAGTCCGGCCTGGTCCGCGGCGCCTTGGGTTTGACGTGCATGCGCCTTCAAGAACGATCTCACCAAGGATTCGACGGCATCGCCGCGGCCGGTTCGGTTCAGCCATCGGGCGCGTAACGCCACGGTCCGCAAGCTTCCGGACTCGACCTTCGCCAGGCGCTGGATGGCCTGATCCGCGCGCCGCGCGAAGTCGGTGGCTTCCATGTCTAGATGCCGAGTCAAAAAATCGGCGTACGCGGCCAAGTGGTCCGGGCTTGCCAGCGGCCGGTCGACCAAAGCGGCCAGTTGCCTTTCCGCGTCGTGGAGCCTGCCGTCCACCTCGTAGATGCGAGCCAGCGTCAGCCGATCCTGAAGCGAGGCCTGTGCCGCGTTGCCGGCCAGCTCCTCCAGCATTCCGGCCGCTTTGTGCCTGCTTTCGGAGCCCCCGAGACGGAAGAGGATTTCGGCGAGCATCCGGCGGTCGGCTGGCTCCGAGACGCCGCTGTTGCCGTCGGACAGCAGACCGCAGGCCTCCTGAAAACCCGGCTCCGTGCCGCGCGAGGCCAGCAAGGACGCCAGGGCCCGGTGCGTCCGCCGGTCTTCCGGGTTCAATTTCAGGGCACGGCGCAATTGGGTTTCCGCCCGGTCGATATCTGTCTTCGAGAAGAAGCTGCTCGCCTGAAGCAGCACTTCGACGTGATCGCCGTGGCTCTGAAGAATCCGAACGAAATGGGATTCTGCCGCGGTGCGATCATCGAGCATCTGGCAGCCTTGTGCCAGAAGCAGCGACCGCTGCGGCTCGGGAATCTCGACCTCCTCCGCGAGTCGTGCCAGGACGCCACCGGCCTTTTCTACCATCCGTGTACCGACGTAGAAGCGCAGCAGTTCTCGCCACGTTTGCGGGGTCTTCGGAGCCAGTTCCGTCGCCAGGAGAAACGCCTTCTCCGCTTCCTCAACCTCGCCGGCAATTTGGAGCGTGTACCCCAGCCAGATCTGGGCCACCGGATCCTTGGGACGGTGCAAGGCCGCCTCCCGAGCATCCTCGACGGCACGAGCAGTGTGACCCTGTGCAATGCTCTGAGCAATGGCCAATGCGGAACCTTTGCGCTCTGACGCCAAGGCAGCCGGAAGCCGCTCTACGAGCGGCTCGACCTGCTGATCTCGGCCGTCCGGATAGACCAGTTGGACCAGTCGCGCCGCGTCCCACTCGCGAAACGCACCGGCTCGGTCCAACTCGATGGCGCGCTGGTAGGCATTGACCGCTTCGCGCGGCTCTCCGCGGCGCTCGGCCAGCATGCCCTTCAGCCGGAAGCCCCCCGACCAATTCGGCCGCAGTGCTTGGATCTCCGCTTGTAACTGCTCGGCCTCGGCCAGTCGTGGGTCGTTGCCGTCTTGCGCCTGGACAAGCAACCGATGGGCCCGGCAAGCCCGCCAGTCCGTACCGGACGGGCCCTCCAGCTTGCGAAGTCGGTCCTCCCACTGTTCCAAGTCCTCAAGGTGGCCGGTCGAGAGGGCCATCGAGCACAGCAGTCGCACGTTCTCAAGGTCTGAAGCGTCGGTGCGAACTGCGCGTGTCATGTTCTCCCATGCCGCGTCGCGTTGCCCCTGCCACCAACTGAGTCGGGCCAACATCGAGTAGACGGCCGAATGGTCGGCGGCCGGTAGACTCGGCACTGCCGCCAGCAGGTCCTCTTCGGCGCGTCCGAATTGCCCTCGCGACGCGAGCAGCTCGGCGCGAACCAGAAACGGCTGTGCCGAATTGCCGACAAGCCGGGCGAATCGTTCCAGGGTTCGATCGGCCCGTTGCGGCTCGTGGAGCTGATGGTACATCAGGACGAGTGTCCGCCAGTCCGACGCAGATGCGGGTTGCACCCTTTCCGTCTCTTCGAGCAGTTTGACAGCCTCGGCAATTCTCCCCTGAACCGCAGCCAGCCTCGACGCAAGCAGCTTTTCGGAGAACGAGGCGCCCGCGGTCTCCCGGCCGGCAGCCAGCAGGTCCTGCAAGGCCTGCCAGTTCCGGTCTGCCGGTGGGAGCATGAGCTGTCGCCGCAGCATGGCCTGGCCCAAGCTCAACCGCGCCTCGTCTCCGGCACCGGGCATCGCGGCGCATTGCTGGAAGCGGGCAATCGCCAGATCCAGCCGTCCCGCAGCCTCCCAGGCCCGTCCTGCGGCGAGCCGAAGCAAGACGCTGTTGGGAGCCCGACTCGTCGCCTTGTCGAGGGCTTCGGCGGCACGATCCCATTGTTTCAATGCGCCGAAAACAGTCCCCAAGAGAGAGTAGGCCCGGCGCGCCGTCTCGTTGGGCCGCCCGTTCCCGCCGTGTGCGTTCTGCGGCTGACCACCGACCGTCTCCTCTCGTGCCAGCACGCGCCGCAGCAGGCTTTCTGCCCGACCGTAATCCCCCTCGGCAAGGTGTTTCTCAGCCTGCAACAGATCCACGGTTGCCTGCAGATGAACGCGCTGCGCCGCCGTCATGCGAAGGATCTGGTCGTCCCACATTTTGGCGAGGACTGACAGCACCTCGTCTGCCTCCTTCAATCGCCGCATGCGGATGAGCGTCCGGGCCAATTGTGCATTCAGGGCGGGATCGTGCTGGCCGACTTGCGTCAATCCCCGCCGCAGGGTGTCGACGGCCTGCAGGAGATCGTCCTCGTTGCCGCTCTGCCCGGATCGCAAGACATAGGCTTGAGCCAATCCCAGGTAACCTCGCCGATCACTCGGCGCGACCTCGACCACCGACCGGAAGTGGTCAAACGCCTCGTCAAGCGAACCATTCTGGACGGCTCGACTCGCGACGGCCAGGCGAACCGTGCTGCTTTCCCGCGGCTCCAGGGCCAGCGCCCGATCCAGATCCTCGTCCGCACCCGCCAAATCATGTTCCTCTCGATAGCGGTAGCGGGCATAGTGCGCCAGGAATCGGTCGGCGTTGGCCGCGACCATCTCGTCCATCGTCTGATCGGCCAGTCTGTCGCGCTCGGGCTGCGCCAGTGGGCCCGGCGCGGCGGAGTCTCCCGAATAGACCGCCTCATTCTGATCGCGGTACACGCCCGCCAGGAGGACGGCCAACTCGATGTGGTGTTCGCCGCCCCGATTATTCCGGATGGCTGTCTGCAAGGCGTCGGCAGCGTCGGTGAGCGTCGCGTCTGCCGTCGGCTGTTGCGACAGCGTGTGCAGCGCGATCGCTCGGACGGCCAGCGCCGATGGGTCGTCCTTCCGCTGCGGGATGCGAAGCAGGTGGTTTGCCTCCTTGAGAGCCGCGTCCGGGCGGCCGACTTCCAGCAGCAGTTCCGCTTGGCGCCGCCGCAGGTCTGAGCGTTCGGGCGCCAACGCCATCGCCTGGAAAAGAAGCTCGACCGCCTCGACTTTCTCGTCGGGAGTCCCGGCGGAACGATCGAACGTCTCGGCCAATCGGATCCTCGCCTCCGCATCGGTCGGGACGAGTTCCAGATAGCGGCGCAAGCCCTCTGCGGCGGCCCGATACTCTTGCTCGGCCACGTGTCCGTCTGCCCTGCGCAGCAAAAACACGGCATTACGACGAAGCTGGTGGGCATGCCAGAAGGAGGCGCTGACTCCGCCCACCATGATTGCCGACACCAGGCACACGACAAAGCGAACGTTCAACTTCCAGGTGCTTCGGCGCATTCTCCCAATTACGTCGTCAGGTTGTGCAATAGGTGCTGCTATTTCGCCCCGGGCGCTGCGTAGAAACCGTAAGCACTTGCGTAACGCTTGTAGGAGACACCGCTGAGCACGACGCCGATCGTCCGGGCGCCGATGGCAAGCAATCGCTCGTACGCCATTTGCACTTGGGCTTGCCGACTCCAGTCCTGCCGGACACAAAGCAGCGTGGCGTCGACGCTCCTACAGATCGTCAGCGCTTCGCCCACGCCGGCCACCGGAGGTGTATCGATAATGATATAGCGGTAGCAGCGGCGGAGTTCCTCCAACAGCTTTTCCAGCTTGCCGGCCCGCAATACGGCATGCGGATGCCGGTCGAGCTTTCCCGCCGGCAGGATATCCAGCAGCCCCAGGTGCTCTTTGATGATGACGGAGTCGGCAGCGGCACCGTTGCTGCCACCGAGCAGGTCGGCCAGCCCTGGGCTCTCCGGCGTGTCGAGCAACTCGCCGATCCGGGGATTGCGCATGTCGCCGTCGATCAGCAGAACACGCTCCTGGCAGTAGAGCGCACAACTCGCCGCCAGTTGCGATGCGAGCGTCGTCTTGCCCTCTCCGCTGACCGCGCTGGTCACGGCCAACACCTGCAGGTCACTTGCACCTTCGGACAGCAGGAGACTTCGACAGAGATAATGCACGCTGTCCTGAAACCGAGCGCGCTGGCTTTCGAATCGGTTGGACGATCGTGCGATGGTGGGCCAGGGCCGGCAGGGAAGCGTGGGCACCTCGGCAAGCAACGGCAGTCCGGGGTGGTGACTGATCTGACTGCCCGTCGTGACTCGTTGAATCCGGAATTCCCACAACAGCGCCAGCAGAAAGGGCAAGGCCAGCCCACCCAGCCCCGCGGCCGACATCGCCTTTAGCGGGATCGCTTCTTCCGGGGCCAGCGGCAACTCGGCGGGTCGGAGCACCGTGATGCGCGAGGGAGCGCGACTCTCGGTCTTCAGCATGTCGACTCGTTCCAACAGCCGCTGAAAGACCTCCTCGGCTCGGGCAAGATCGCTGCGCGCGTATTGCAGCCGGGTCGATTGGGCGTCGGAACGGTCCGAGCCCTCGCCATTGCGGTGCGCTTCGATCTTCTGCTTCAGATACGCTTCGACAGTTTCGTGAATCTCGATGTTGATTTGCATCTGCGCGATCTCCGCCGCCAGCTCGTTGCGTCGCTGGCGGGCCATCCGGGCTTGCAGCGAGGGTGTCATCCTCGCCTCCAGCTGCGATCGCAGTTCTTCTTTCTGCCGTTGCAGATCCCGGATGTCGGTCTGAATTCGCACGGCCTTCGGATCCTTGTCGCCCAGCGATGCAAAGCGAATTGTCTCGCGAAGCAGCCTCCATTTGTCGGCAAGGTCTTGTTCCAACTGCTGAAACTCGACCGATTCTTCCACAACTTGGTCGACCATGTCGTCGACACGACCGGCGGCGGGTTCCGGCGGATTCGCGAGTGTCTCCTGATAGGCGGTCAGTCTGGCGACGAGCACCTCGCGTTCGACCTGGCTACTGGTGAGTTGCCGCATGAGTTCCGCCAACGGCGATCCGGACCGCAAGCCGTCCCGCAACTCGTTCGGGGGCACGGCGATGTCGATTCCGATCTCGTCCTGGAGGGACTGGACAGTGGACCGGAGATCATGCAGTTCCTCGGAGCGTTTTCGAACCTCGGCCTCAATCAACTCGACGATCCGCCGTGTCCGCTCCGCTTCCTCGTCATCCTGAACCCCGAGATACTGCTTCACGACGGCGTTGGCAATGAGCTGCGCATTCCGCGCTACCGGCGACTCGAAACGCACACGAAACAGATCCGACTCGTTCTCCGATTCCACGCTGAGCTTGCTCTCCAACGTGCTCACGGGAGACACCATGGTCAGAACCTCCGGCAGGGAGGCGATTTCCGGCTGCTCCAGTACGCGGTCCAAGACCACCGGGCTGCAGATCAACTCTACCTGGGTGCGCTCGAAGCGATCGGCTGTCGCGGCCGCCGCGCGCCCTTCCGTAAAGAAAATGAACGGATTGGCCGTTTCGATCCGCAGCCAGGCCTCCGCGACGTACGTGGGCTCGAATCCCCACCAGACGCCGGCGGCCAACGCGCTTGCCAGCAGAATGCCGGTCGGAATGCACAGATGCCACCAGCGGCAAAAGGCGTGCCATGCCAACGACGGCCCCAATGGGGTCGCGGGGGGCGAACCCTGCCCGACCTCCTCGGGCATGCTGCCCCCTGTGGGCCCGTGGCCGTTTGACCCGGCATGGCTCGGCACGACCGGAACCAGCGTACGCTCCGGCCCCGCGGGGCCCCGATCCGATCCACTGATATCCTTCATCGCTCCGTGATTCTCGCTAGGAACTTGTCAAGAAACTCGCTGGGCACACAGGAAAGAAGCACGGGCAGCGGCCGTACTTGTTCGCAACGCTCGACTTTCGTCACATCCGCGGCACCGCTACCGGAGAAGTTCACGTTGGCTGACGGTCTCCGTTTCCACAAACATCCGACCGATGCACCACAACACGGCGGCAAAGAGCACGGCGGCGGCACAATTGGTGAACCAACCCGCCGCATCATGGGAAAAGACGTCCGAAGTTTCCGCCGATACGTGCCGAAACAGCAAAGCCGTCAGGGTGATCCGCAGCACGTTGGCGGCGATTGCCACCGGCGCCGCACTGGCCAGCAGCAGGGCTTTCTGCCACCATGGCCGGCGGGAGACGATCGTATAGGCAAACGCCAACGCCATGATTCCCACCAACATCCTCAGCCCGCTGCATTCCTGAGCCACGTTCAAGGTCTGCTCCTCGCAGATGATTGCCGTGCCTTCTTCCACCGCAGGCTGCCCGAGGAACTGTAAGAACCAACAACTGAACGTCGTGGCCAACTGCCGCAGGGGAACACTCAGGGCCCACTCCACGCGATGCGGCAGCGGCACCATAAAGAGCAGGAATCCCAGCGAAGGAAGGCACCACCGAAGCAAACGCTCTCCTCCGTATAGGAGACAAATGCCGGCCAGGCAGACCGGGATCGACCAGCCGTCGAGTGCGGGCAACACGTACCTGGCGCTGACGGCCCGCATCGCTGTAGCGGCTCCGAACGCCGCAAGGGCCGCCCATCCAAGCCCGCCGGCGACGCGAGGAAACGTGCCTCGACGCAACCACAGAAAGCCCAACGCCAGGGGAGGAACCAGGAAGCCATGCGAATAGTCGGGCACGGCGCGCCATCGTCCGACCAATGCCGCGATGGTCGGCCAATACGACCAGAGCAGAAGGACTGCCAACACCCCACCGACCAGCCAGAAAGTCCTCTTGTCCGGCTCTTCGGTCTGCCGGATGTCGTGGGGCGGGCTCCTTCGGGAATCCTCCTCGCGCGCCTGGAGCGCATGGGCCCATTTCGGAATCAACTCGGTGATCTCATACGACATGGTGAGTCTTGTCGTTCCACGCTCGCCACCTGCCGCCCAACGCGGCCCCAGCGAACACGAACAGGTCGGCCACGGATTCAACCCCCAGCCTTCTTATCAGCAACGTACGTCGTCGTTCGACGGTCCGTACGTCTACCTGCAACGCCCGCGCGACCGCGTCGTCGGGCTTTCCGTCGATGAGCATCTCAAGCAGTTGCAGTTCGTCGGGTGCCAGGCAAGCCACGTGCTCCGCCAGCGTCTGCTGGACGTCCCACTCTCGCCGCAGTTCCAGATCCAACGCCACCGCTTCTTCGATAGCCTGCCGCAACTCGCGCCGGTTAACGGGTTTCTCCAAGAACTCAAAGGCCCCCATCTGAAGCGCGCGGACGGCCGTGGAAGTGTCTCCGTGCCCCGTGACGAAAAGGATCGGCAGCGTGGCCCCCCATTGAACCAGGTGTTGCTGGATGTCCAAACCGCTCATGTCCGGGAGCCGCACCTCCGAGACAAGGCATCCCATGGGGAATGGTTCCAGGGCGTCCAGCAGCGCCTGGCCCGCATCGTACTCGGCGCACCGGAGGCCGATCTGCTGCGCCACGGCACCGACGACCCCGCGATCTCCCGCGTTGTCATCTACCACAAAGACGGTCGAGGGGCCACGCACTGTAGTATCCCCCACTTTTCGCGGCGCCGCTTGCGCAGAGATTCTGGCGTTGTGCACACGGAGGTCGTCGAGATCGTCATCACGTTTGCTTCCGTCCGTCACGGCTCCTCCCGGGCAGGGAGCTTTCTCCCCGATGCCGCCGGAGCAAGTGGCCGGGGCCGTTTCGGGGATGGTGCGTGCTACGCTCGATACTCTGAGAATCTCCGGGATAGGCCCCGCCGACGAGCTGCAGTAGATCCGCCAGCGATTCCACCCGGAGCTTGTTCATCAGCGAAGCCCGGCGAAGCTCCACGGTTCGCAGGCAAATCTCCAGTTCTTCGGAAATAATCCGATTTGGCTTGCCGTCGATGATCTTCTCCAGGACGGCTCGTTCTTTCGACGTGAGGCACTCGATCAGATCACGCTGTCGCGAGAGCTGGGCCTCCTCGCGGCGCAACTCCCGGTCCAGGGCGACGGCCTCTAAGATCGCCTCCCACAACTCGTCCTCGCGAAAGGGTTTCACCAGGAACTGCAACGCACCGGCGCGCATTGCGCTGACGGCGGTCCGGGTATCGGGATAAGCCGTCAGAAAGATGACTGGCAGGCCAATGCCGCTGCGCGCCAAGCGCTCTTGGATCTGCAGCCCTCCAACATCGGGAACTCGCACCTCCGTCACGAGGCAGCCCGGGTCCGCAGGATCGTAGGAGTCCAGGAACGCCCCCCCGGAATCGTACTCTTCGCAGCGCAGGTTCATCTCGCCAACGAGAGCCTTCACCTCGGCGCGGTTCTGAGAGTCGGCATCAACCACGAATACTGTCGCCGGTGTAGCCATGGGAATCGCCGGGACACACTCCGTCCTTGTGGGTTGCGCGATGGCCGCTCAACCCGCAAGCACGCTCGCCTCGTGGCTGTCAATCCGTTTCCAGCACCGGTCCACTTCCCTCCTGGAAGGCTTGCTGCCGCCATTTCGCGAGGCGGAGTCCGCCCACTCTGAATCGACTCAGCTGAAGCCCACCGGGCGCTGCGCCCGATGGCGAGTTGCTCCGGTTGACACGACCTGAAGTGCGACAGCATACTCAACAGAACACCACGAATAGCCGGTTCTTGTCGAAACGCAACACGCCGCCGCGTGCATTGTCTGCGAAAGGCGAAAAAATCCCAGGAAACACACAGAGGACTTCTCGCACAACGCAGCACTCTTTCGGTGTCGCGAAAGGCGCGCTTCGCTGGTGCGAACAGGCAACAGAACGCGGAAGGCACTCTACGAAGCGCAAGGCAGTGCGGCGTACAGGGCGACGGCGTGCGAGAACGCACAAGAACGTGCGCTTTCGGTTGGCTTTCCTGGAGGCCCCACGTGAATTCCCGAAAGCGTTTTCAGCGTCCCACTCCGAAGCGATGGATATCTCCATCGCCGCCGCCCAGGCGGTCAGAGTCCAACAACGCGGATTGGCTGGCAGCCACTTCGGCTATCCGCTTCAGCGCGGAAACGGTCTCCACCTGCAGTTTCCCCATCAACTTGGCCCGGTGCATTTCGACGGTCCGGGTGCACACCCCCAACTCCGAGGCGATGGCCCTTTTCGCCATGTCTTGGCCGATCAACTCCAGGACTTGCCGCTCCTTAGGCGTGAGTGACGCGATCCGTTTTGCCGTCGCTTCAAGCCATTGTTGTCTTTCCAGCCGCTCCTTGCTGATCTGGATGGCCTCTTGGATTGCGTCCCACAACTCCTGTTCACGAAACGGTTTCTGAAGGAAATGGACGGCTCCGTCTCGCATCGCACTGACCACGGTCGCAACGTCGGCTTGGCTGGCCAGAAAAACGACCGGCATCGGGGTGCCCTCCAAGAGCAAACGCCGCTGGATCTGCAGCCCGCTGATTGCCATCATCCTCAGTTCGGTGACGACGCAACCCGGCAACGACCGGTCGTACTGCTCGAGGAAATCCAGTCCAGAAGTGTAGGGTCTGCAACGCAGATGCAGGGAGCGTGCGATCTTGGCGACTGCATCGAGTGTCGCCGGGTCGTCGTCGATTGCATAGACGATTGCCTCGTCCACGGCCACCTCCATCCATGCTGGAGCGCCGCACCGGGGCAGAAGACCGACACCTGCAGAGGCAAGAGCCTGACAAGCTGCCCCAGTTCATACGCAGGGAGCGGCCAAGACGGGAATTCCCTTACGCTGCCTCACCGCCGAGCACCGCCCCCGCCGACCCGTCACCCGGATAGAGCGTTGCGATGGAGACTACCGTTGCGACTCAGATGGGTGAGAAATCACCAGAGGCAGGAACCAGAGGTCAGAGCATCGTCTCTCACAACACGCCGAAAGTCCGCGGGCCTGCGCTGCAGCCTTGCATACAACCCTGATTCTAGCCGCGCCGGGCAACACGTCAAGGTGAAGTGCGTCCTTTTTTGGCGCGCCCAACTGGGGGGTTGCGTCGCTGTTTCGCTCGGAACCGTGCGTAGACACACACCCGGGTGTCTGCAAGGCATGTGGGCAGACTTGCTCAAGGGGTGCGCAAGAAAGTTGCAGCCCCGAGCTGCGGCGTGTGTCTGCGACTCATACCCCCAGACCCGATCTGCATCACGTGCTCCACATACTGCAGGCAGTGGAAGCCTGACGCCCCCTGCCCCGGATTCTGACAGTTTGCGCCTGATCAACATGGCCGTTCGTCGGCCTTATTCCTTCGGCGCACGGAAGTCGCTGGGTCTCGAACAACCACGCCATGTGTGGCCGACATGCGCGTACGTGCGCCGCACCAGCACCGTCATCGCCGCTTCCGACGGAACCACCACCCGGCACCGAGCACACTTCCGATCATGCCCCAGACGACCACCGAGGACGGTTCCGGAGTCATCTTGGGTCCCGCGTCAACCTCCAGAGCGATGTAGTCGAGAATCAGATCGCTCTCGGGCGTCGTTTGGAGCAAGTAATCAATCTCCCCCGTCTCGTTGATGGCCAACAGCAGATCGGCGTTGCTGCCGGACAACGCCAACGAGAAAGACTCGTAGCCGGGGACGAATACGCCCTGGTCGATCGACTCCAGTTGGATCTGGACCTTGTCGGCCGTCGCGTCAAAATCATCTAACAGCCACATATTCACGCGGCCGCTGAACGCCTGGTGCAGCGCGGGGTCGAATCCGCCGATGTCTTCATAGGTGCCTACGGCGTCCGGCGGGAGCAGACCGAGTATCACACCGATCCAGTAAGGTTCGACAATCGTGAAGCTGTCGCCTTCCGCTCCGGCAGTCACCAGACTGAGCGTTCCCGAGTAAGACCCGGTAACCTGAGCCAAGGGGCGATCGATGTCACGGAACGTCATGGGCGCTGCCACCGTTGTCGTGGCCAAGGCCAGCACCACGGCAACCGCCAAGCCAAAACTCCTCATGATCAAGCCCTCCTTCATAAGTCGAGACCTCCAAACAGCAACAGTAGACGAGTTGAAGATATCGATTCGCCAGTCAGAAGCTCAAGCCTTTTTTGCTACTGAGAACCGCAAAGCGGGAAAAAACGCCGACCGCATCGGCAGGAAAGTTCGCTCCTTGAAGGCCAAGTTCGGATGGCCGCAGAGCGGGATGCGCCCCGGCGAAGGTCTCCGTATTCCGCGAACGTCGCATTCTCAAGAGCCTCCGGCTTCCTCTGCTGCGCCGGCCTCCTCGCGGCCGTAGCGCGCTGCCCGCTGGGCAGCGCTGTTCAGACTGCATTGCCACCTGATCTGTCGCTACGGCTAGACGATCCGTCCATAGCGGTTCCTTTGGAGAATCAGCGTGTAGGTGGAAGACGCCCGCAGAATCGTTTCGGTGGTGGTGCGTCGCTGCATGTCCGAGAACAGCCCGGCCGTGATGCGTTCGGTCAACGTACGGTAGGGCTTTCTCCACACGCGTTACGCAGCAGCAGAAGCCTCTCGTCGCGGGAGGCGTCGCCCCACGTGCCATAAGTGATTGCGCCCGTTAATGTTGGGATACCGGCCGGCAAAGGGGGCATCGGCCGGACTGTTATGGCCCGCAGTTTGCTCGAAGGAGGACAGACGCAAGACATCGATCCCAGATCGGACTAAAACGACGAAAGCACACAAGTCCTATGAGCAATGCGACCCTCACGACCTCGCCCGAGGCTTTCTCCTGTTGTTTGTCGGAATTGGGAATCCGAGCCGTTCACAGTCCCCCGGTCCCCGTCTCCGCGCCTTGCACTGTTGCTTGCCCCCACCACGCCTCGCGAAAGCCGAAGCAACCGGACCGGCTGGTTGTCGATTGGCTCCAGCGCGGCCAGCCGACTGTCGCAGCCGAAGGCAACCGCTCGCTCGGTTACCTGGCGGTCAAGCGGTGCCTCGACGTGATTGGCGCCTTGGGCCTGTTGATCGTGCTCAGTCCGATCATCCTCGCGGTGCTGCTGATTCTGCTGGTGACCACGCGCGGCAGGCCGATCTTCTGCCAGCGCCGCGTAGGATATTTGGGCCGGCCGTTTTTGATGCTGAAGTTCCGTACGATGGTTCCCGACGCTGCGCTTCGGCAGCATGAGATTGCCAACGAGCAGAATGGGCCAGTGTTCAAGAACCGCTGCGACCCGCGAATTACCCGAATCGGTCGGTTTCTCCGCAAGACCAGCCTCGACGAGATCCCGCAATTGCTGAACGTGCTGGCGGGCCAGATGTCGCTGGTGGGGCCACGTCCGCCCGTGCTTCGGGAAGTGGTTCAATACGAGCCATGGCAGCGTCGCCGGCTGGCCGTCAAGCCCGGGTTGACCTGCCTCTGGCAAGTCAGCGGGCGTTGCGAAATCGGGTTCGAGGATTGGGTTCGCATGGACCTTTGGTACGTGAAGCACCAGAACCTGCGGACCGATCTGGAACTCCTCTGG
Source organism: Pirellulales bacterium (assembly GCA_016935315.1). Taxonomy (GTDB): domain Bacteria; phylum Planctomycetota; class Planctomycetia; order Pirellulales; family Thermoguttaceae; genus JAFGRD01. The sequence continues at coordinate 40,064 of JAFGRD010000044.1, read as the reverse complement.
AGAACGCCGATGAGCGTGCTCGCCTGCCGTGGGGCCTATTGACACAGCCGCTGCCAAGCAGATTGCCACCAGCGAGAAGACCGCCGCATGAACACCTTCGACCAAGCCGCCACGACGACCTTTGAACCTCCGACCACGCTCGACGCCTCGTCGCTCGATGCGCCGTCGCTCGATGCGCCGTCGCTTGATGCGCCGTCGCTTGATACGCCGTCGCCTGCCGTCGATCCGACGATCTCGATTCTGGGCGTCGAAGTCACCAACACGACCGAGAGGCAGGCGATCGACCTGATCGAAGCGATGATTCGGCACGACGACGGCCGCCCACGGAGCCTTTTCTTCGTCAACGCCCATACGTTGAACCTCGCCGCCGCCGACCGGCGGTACCGAGACGTGTTGAACACGGCGGACCATGTCTTCGCCGACGGGACCGGCGTGCGTTGGGCCGCCCGGCTGCAAGGCGTTCGCATGCAGGACAACGTCAACGGCACCGACTTGACACCCGAGCTGTTTCGATCGACTGCCGGCCGGGGATACAGCTACTTCCTCTTGGGGGCCACCGAAGCGACGATCGGCCGGGCGGCGCGATACGCGTCGCAAACGTTCACCGGATGGACCCTAGTCGGGTCGCATCACGGCTATTTGGACCACCCGGAGCTGACGACCGAAGTCATTCGCCAAATCAACGAGGCCCGGCCCGATGTGCTGCTGGTCGGCATGGGCAATCCGCTCCAGGAGCGCTGGATTCGCCGACACCGGCATCGGCTCGACGTGCCCGTTTGCCTCGCGGTGGGCGGGCTATTCACCTATTGGGCCGGAGAGCTTCGCCGGTCGCCCCGGTGGTTGCGGCGTTGCGGCTGGGAGTGGCTGGGAATCCTGCTGCAACAGCCGCACAAGGCCCGGCGTTACCTGCTGGGAAACCCCCGATTCCTGATCCGAGCCCTCTGCGATGCGTGGAAAGCCCGGCGCCGGCGTAGACTATACTCGAATACGCGAACCACTCCGGCAGACCGATGGCATACCGTATCCACCCATCCCGCTGGTTTCTGAAGAAGGCCGCCCGCAAGGGCCTGGCCGCGGTGTCTTGGGCCTCCGGCTGGCTGGCTGCCAGGCGACGGACATCCGCCGGTCCGCGAGTTCGGGTGCTGACCTACCATCGGTTCGGACGGTCGATCCACGATCCCTTTTGTGTGGCGCAGGACGATTTCGATGCGCAGATGCGTTGGCTGGCCAAACGCCGGCTGGCCGTCTCCCTGGCCGATTTGGAGGCCTTTCTCGCCGGCGAGACGACCTTGCCAGACGGTTCCGTGCTGGTTACCGTGGACGACGGATTTCGCAGCGTCTATACACACATGCTACCGGTGCTGAAGCGTCACAGCATCCCCGCCGTCGCCTACGTGACGCCGAGTCTGATCCGCGAGAGCGACGACCTTGGCGCCGGCGGCGAACCGGCGGAGGCGGATGAGGCCTATCTCACCTGGGGTGAGCTGAGGCGGCTCGCGGACGAGGGCGTGGCGATCGGCTCGCACGGATGGACGCATCGGTCGCTGGGGCGCATGGGGCCGGTCGAGGTCCGCCGGGAAGCGATCCGCTCGAAAGAGGTCCTGGAAGACCGGCTGGAACGCCGGATCGCATCGCTGGCCTATCCCTACGGAACCCGCGCCGACTTCACCCCAACCACGGGCAACGTGCTGGCCGAGACCGGCTACACGACGGCGTTCACCTCCCAGCACGGCGCCATCCGCCCCGGTTCCGACCCGATCGAGCTGCCGCGCATCAAGGTGGAAGGCGGCGAAGGGCTTTGGGTGTTTCAGCTCTTGTGCCAAGGTGCCATGGACGGCTGGCGACTGGTCGATCGGACTCTCTCTCGGCTCCAGCAAACCCGATGGTCGCACCCCGGCGAAGAGGAATCCGTCGAACAAGCGGGCTCCGCCTGGCGCAACCGTTGACGTCTTCGATCTGTGGGCCGGGTGGACGGCAACGACTGTGTCGGTCTTCTGTCCTCCGTCTCCTGCCTTCTGCAGCATGCTAAGCAAGCTCGGAATGGGATGGTGCCCCCCAGTATGAGCGGAGGCGGGCACCTGGAAAGCAGTCGGCTGGGTTGATAGACTTGTTGCTGTTTGCATTGTGAATGATCAAGGCCGACCCATGGGAGGCCGGAGACGTCGGGCTCCCGTTGGTCGCCCTCGCGCATTGAGTGTGCAAGCGTCAATAGATGGCCTCCAATTCCCGTTGGCTACCCGAAGGCGCAAACGAGCGAACAGCACCCCACCGGTCTCGATCCCATGCTCTATTCCACGCCGCGTTACCTGGCACCATTCCATCCTAAACGGGTCCCGCACTTCTTCACCGACGTATTGATCATCGGTGGAGGGCTGGCGGGGCTGCGGGCGGCCTTGAGCGTTGACCCGAATCTCTCGGCGCTGGTCATCACCAAGGACGGCCTCGAAGAGTCCAACAGTGCGTACGCCCAAGGCGGAATCGCCGGAGTCCTGGCGCCCGAGGACCGGTTCGAGGACCACGTGGCCGACACGCTTCGGGCGGGCGGATCGCTGTGCGACGCGGAAGTCGTCGAGCGGGTTGTGCGCGAAGCTCCCCGGAGAATCGAGGAGTTGATCGCCTGGGGCACCAACTTCGACCGAGTTGGTCAGCGGCTTGCATTGGGGCGCGAAGGGGGACACGGCCGCGATCGAATCGCCCACGCCTTGGGCGATGCCACGGGCAAGGAAATCATGCGTGTGATGTTTGACCGGGTCGGGCAGGCACGCAACGTCGACGTGTGGGAAAACACCTTCACCATCGACCTGCTCACGATCGAAGGCAGATGCCGCGGTGCGCTGGTCTGGAACGGGCGACACGGCAAGACCATGGTCTGGGCGAAGCAGACAATCCTCTGTACCGGCGGCACGGGCCAGCTCTATCGCGAAACTACCAATCCCGAAGTGGCCACCGGTGACGGGATGGCAATCGCCTATCGGGCGGGTGCGGAGCTGCGCGATCTGGAGTTCATGCAGTTTCATCCCACGGTGCTCTACATCGCCGGCGGCAGCCGAAGCCTCATCAGCGAAGCCACCCGCGGCGAAGGGGCCCGTCTGGTCGACCGACAGGGCCACCGCTTCATGCCCGACTACGATCCCCGGGCCGATCTGGCGCCCCGCGACGTGGTGAGCAAGGCGATTGTGATGCAGATGGAGCGCACGCGGCACCCAAACGTTTACCTCGATATGACGCATTTGGATCCGCAGAAAGTGCGGGCTCGATTCCCCGGTATTGCCCTGATTTGCGCGGAATTCGACCTGGATATTACGCGGGATCGAATTCCGGTCCGGCCCGGGGCCCACTACATGATGGGCGGGCTGACGGTCGACGCCGAGGGGCGCACGAACGTTGCCGGCCTCTGGGCCGCCGGCGAGGTGACCGGAAGCGGATTGCACGGGGCAAATCGGCTGGCGTCGAACAGTCTGTTGGAAGCAATGGTCTACGGCACGCACGCCGGTGAGGCGACCTCGCGCGCGGCCGCTGAACAGGACGACGATTTTGAGGCCCTGATGCTGGAGAACCGGCCGGTCGAGTCGGTTGCCGAGCCGTTGGACTTGGCCGACATCCGCAACTCGCTGAAGAGTCTGATGTGGCGGAACGTGGGCGTGCGCCGCGACGGAGAGGGATTGCAGGAGGCCGCCGAGAATATTGACCGCTGGGGCCGCTACGTCTATGGACGACAGTTTGCCGATCCGACGGGCTGGGAGCTGCAAAACATGCTTTGCTTGGCGGGGCTGATCATCCAGGCCGCCTCGTCTCGCCAGGAATCGCGCGGCTCCCACGTTCGGACCGATTATCCGGAAACCGACGACCAGCACTGGCACCGCCACCTGGTCTTCCAGCGAGAAGCGGAGGACAGGTAAGGGTCGGGCACACTTCCAGGTCGCTAAGGCGAATCCCCAGCCGCCATGGGATCCCGCCCGACCTGGTCGGGCCTCGCCGCACGCCGGCTCTTGCCACCTCTGTCCGACCTCCGTGAGGTTCCTACCCGCTGTCCGTGTTCAGGGTTCATCTCTGGGGCGTGCCTGTCGAGGCTTTCTGGAGACCGCTGGCAGCCGTTCGATTGGCGGTCCCGGGCGGCATAAGGCGTTCAATCGGAACTCGCCGCATTCTCGGCCCAAAGCGATCGTTCCTCGCAGGACGATTTCGCTGCGGGTCCACCTCACATAGCAGCGGCGCGCGGCGCAAGTGTAACGTAAGCTTTAACGTTGGATTTGCGGCGCGGGATCTGGGAGACGGCTGCGGCGCCGGCCAGCCGGGAGTTCGCATCGCACATTTTCGCGCCGGATCCGGTGCCGGGTCGGCTTCTTTTTCGTCCTTGCCGGACGCATGGCGGGGTAAACCATCCCAGACGGGTCGCGAACGATGAGTGCAGGCTTCAAGACGACGTTTCAGCACCTTACCAAGACGGAGAATGAGGCGGCGGTCGACCTGCTGGTCGCCACCTTGGACTCCCCCCATGCCGCCAGTCGGCAAGCCGCCGTCAAGGCCCTGCTGGACCGTCGCAGCCCGGAAGGGCACCGCGCAGTGTTCCAACGCCTTGCAGACCTGGACGAATCGTCGAGAGCAATCATCAACGAACGTCCCGAGCGGCTCTCGGCTACGGTGACCGAAAGGCTTCAGGACCCCGACCTGCAGACCTGCCAGGCCGCCTGCGACGCGATCGTGGCGTTACGCCTTTTCGGCGCGCTTCCGGACGTCATCTCGGTTCTGGTCGAGCCGGACAATCCCCGGGCGGAGTTGATGGCACAAACGGCACTGAAGCTGGCCGAAGCGTTCTATGCCGAACTCAGCGGCGTGACCGACCAACCGAGGGTCAAGCAGCAGGACGTCGTCCGCAGCCGCGTGACGGCGGCCCTGGAAGACGCTACCCGCAAGTTCCATCGACACCAGCGTTTGGAAGCGGTCGAGGCCTTTCTGCTGATCGCCAAGCAGAGGAACGTCACGCTCAGGCAACTGCTGCAGCGTACCGAGGAGGTCAGCCATCAGGCCATCTTGGACGTGCTTTCGACAAGCCGGCGAGGCGGCGTGCTCCGCTTGCTGCTGGGGTTCCTCGAAGACTCGCAGATGCCCCATGTGGTGCTGAACGTGATCTCCGAACGCTGCGACAGGAGATTCGTCGATCATCTGCTGCGGGCCGTCGGTTCCCGACCTTCCAGAGCGATTATCGAGACGCTCCCGCGGTTCAATTACCTAGCCTGGGCCGAGCCGGGGCATGAACTGCTGGAGAAGGTCAGCTCCGCCGCTCAGGAGGGCGCCGTCCGCATGCTGATGGGTTCTTCGCTTGATCGGCAGCAGGTGCTCAACGTGATCGGACATCTCCTTTTGAAGGGTAGACCCATCGGACGTCGGGCGGCCGCCAGGGGCCTGGCCAAGTTCGAAGGCGAGGAAGCGAACTCGCTGGCCGTCAAAGCACTCGACGATGAAGATCCCGAGGTCCAGGCCACCATCATCCGGCAGATCCGTCTCCGCAAGATCCCCGGCGCGTTTTCGATGCTGATCGATCGAATCGACAGCCTCGACGATCGGGTCCATGAGGCGCTCCGCGAGGCGATGCCCGAATTCACTCTCCGCCAGTTCCTGGCCAACTTCGATTCGATGCCCGACCTGCTGCAGTCCATTGCCGGACACATCGTCCGACGGATCGACTCCAGCGCAGCCGACAAGCTTATCGTGGAAATGAAGTCCATGTCGCCGGTACGTCGCCGCCGCGCCGTGCAGGCGGCTGGCGCAATGGGGCTGACCGAGGAAGTGGAGAGCACCGTCATCAAGCTGCTCAGCGACGACGACCACATGGTGCGGGTGGTGGTCGCCAAGGCGTTGGCGGAATGCGAGACGATGCCCACTTGGGAAGCACTTCGCGACGCGTTGTTCGACCGTAGCGTGGTCGTCCAGGAAGCGGCCGAACAGAGTCTCGAACGGATCAGCCGCTCGTTGCTGCAACGTCTCGGCGACGGCGAACAGGACGAAGCAGAGGAATCGGGCGCCACAGCGCAAGTCCCAGAAGAAGAAACGGAAGAGATCACCTGATGATGACTCTGCAGCCGACTATCGCGGTGCTGATGCCGCAGATCCTCTTGGGAGCCAGAAGGCTCGGAGACGCCAGCAGGCCACGCGTGGGGGGAGCCGACACGGGCGAGATCATCTTCTATCTCGTGATTGCGGCCGTCGTGATCGCTACTGTTTGTGTCGCCCTCTTTGTTGCCTCCCGAGTTCACCACGGCCGACTCCGTCACAGCCAGGGGATGCTGTTCAGCGCGCTGTGCCGGATCCACCACTTGAGCCGCCGGGAGCGAGCCCTGCTACGCCAATTGGCTGCACGGTCGCAACTGGCCTATCCGGCCCAGGTGTTTACCGAACCGAAGTGGCTCGACACGAATCGATTGCGCGGGCAGGAGGCCGAGCTGGCAAAGCTCCGCCAGCAGTTGTTTGGCGATGGTACTTAGCGGTCCCGCAGTCGTGGGGTCGTGCTGAGGATGCCAAGCCGACCTACTCGATGGGCCGTTCGATGTGAACCACGCCCTCACGTGCCGCGTATTTCTTCTATATCCCCGCTTCCGCTTGACTTGCCGAGTCGGTAATCGCCCCAGCACGATGGTTGGCAGATACCCAGCCCAAGCACACCCCTCTCCCGTGTGGCTGCGGCGAAACGCCTTCCCCCTATGGTGTTTCGTGCTCGGTCGGCTATAATATCAAGTTTGAACATGCCGAGGCCGGTGCCTTCCGGCCCACCATTGCCCCAGATATCACACGGTTTTTCTTAATCCGGAGCGATTCGCGATGAGCAATCAGCAAGGTTCGGCCATGATCGAAGCCATCGGGCTATCGAAGTACTATGGCGATTTTGCGGCCATCCAAGACATCTCGTTTGAAGTATGCCAGGGTGAGGTGGTCGCGTTCCTGGGCCCCAACGGGGCGGGGAAGAGCACCACGATGAAGGTGCTGACCGGCTACCTTGCCCCCTCTGAAGGGGAAGCGAGGATCGCCGGACACGACATGTCGAGCGATCGCGTGGTCGGCTCGGCCCGGCTCGGATACCTCCCCGAAAATGGCCCCTTGTACCTCGATATGACTCCCAGGAGCCTGCTGCAGTTTTTCGCCAAGGCCCGGGGACTGTCTCCGCAGCGTGCTCGCCAACGAATCGACGCCGTGGTCGAACTGTGTGCGCTGGGCAGCGTGATCGGCAAACCGATCGGAAAGCTGTCTCGCGGCTACCGGCAACGGGCGGGCATGGCCCAGGCGTTGTTGCACGAACCCGACGTGCTGATTCTCGACGAGCCGACCGCCGGCCTCGATCCCAACCAGATCCACGAGGTCCGGGAGACCATTCGCAAGCTCGGCAAGAACAAGACGATTCTGTTGTCGACCCATATTCTGCAGGAAGTCCAGGCGATGGCTTCCCGCGTGTTGTTTATCAACGAGGGTCGTCTGGTCTACGACGGTGCCTTCAGCCAGTTAACCAGCGACCACAGGCCGCTGGACGAGCATTTCCGCCAACTTTGCGGCCAGTCGGAGGCTGCGACCGCGTAGGCCCTCGGCAGACGGCTTGCGTTTGACCAGACGATGCCAATCTGGCGCCCCGGATCGCCTTCGGTTGTGACAAGTCTCAAACCCCAACGATCAGTTCGGTAGGAACCATGAATACCAACGTCATACGTGCAGTATTCACACGGAACTTCGTCAGCTACTTCGCCAGCCCGACGGGCTACGTGTTCATCTGCGTCTTCGTGCTGCTCAGCTCGTTCGCGGCATTCTGGCCCAACGAGTTCTTCAACGCGAACCTGGCCAATCTCGACCAGCTCAACTCGATGTTTCCGTTCATCATGCTGGTCTTCATCCCGGCGATCACCATGAGCATCTGGGCCGACGAGCGCCGGCAAGGGACCGACGAGCTGTTGCTGACCATTCCCGCGGGCGACTTCGACATCGTGCTGGGCAAATACCTGGCCGCCGTGGCCATCTTCAGCGTCTCGCTGCTGTTTTCGCTGGCCTGCAACGCCGTCATGCTGGCGTATCTCAGCCTCGGCAATTTCGACGTGGGACTCTTCGTGGGAACCTACGTCGGCTACTGGCTGGTGGGGCTGGCGATGCTGGCCGTCGGCATGGTCGCCTCGTTCCTGACCGACAACATCACCGTGGGGTTCGTTCTGGGTGCCGCGTTCAATGCTCCCTTGGTCTTCGCGGTCAATGCGGAGGCGATCTTCGGGCCGACTCTGGCTCGGATGGTCAAGCGGTGGAGCATCGGCGAGCAGTTCGCCGACTTCGGCCGCGGCATGATCACGCTTTCCGGGTTCACCTACTTCATGATGGTGATGGTGGTGATGCTCTATCTGAGCATGGTGCTGATCGGCCGCCGACACTGGATCCGAGGCCGCGACTGGATCATCATGGCGCTGCACTACCTGGTCCGCACGCTCTCGCTGGTCGTGCTGGCGGTAACGGCCCTCATCTTCTTCAACCTCAGCCTGTTCGATCTGCGGCTCGACGCCACGACCGAGAAGCTCAGCTCGCTGTCACCGCAAACCACGAAGCTCCTTAGTGAGCTGGACTTAAAGCGCCCCGTGCAGGTCGAAGCCTTCATCAGCCCGGTCGTGCCCGAGTCGTACGTCCAGACACGCACCGACCTGCTGTCGATGCTGCGCGAACTCAGTGCCCGGGGCGGCGATCGCGTTCAGGTGCGGATCCATCCGACCGAGCAGTTTAGCGAGGACGCGGTTCGGGCGGAACAACGATTCAATATCACGCCGCGACGCGTGGTCACGATGCGTCGGGGGACCATGGCCGAGGCTCAGATATTTCTGGGCGTGGCGTTCACCTGCGGCCTGGAGAAGGTCACGTTGCCGTTTATCGATCGTGGAATTCCCGTGGAATACGAACTGGTTCGCTCGATTTGCACGGTCACGCAGCAGAAGCGCAAGAAGATCGGCATCGTCCAGACCGACGCCCAACTCTATGGCCGCTTCAACATGCAGACGATGTCGTCCAGCCCCAACTGGCCGATCATCGACGAGCTGGAAAAGATGTACGAAGTGGAGCAGGTCGATCCGGCCAGCCCGATCGGCGACGAGTACGACGCCCTGCTGGCCGTGCAACCGTCGTCGATGGGGGAGGAGGAGATGACAAACCTGGTGGCCGCGATCCGCTCGGGGGTCCCCACCGCCATTTTCGAGGATCCCTTTCCCGGGTTCGCCGCCAATGTGCCCGGGACCAGCGTCCCGCGTCAACCGCCGGGCGGCATGAACCCGATGATGATGCGTCAGCCGCCGCCGCCGAAGGGCGACCTCGGCCAGCTCTGGCGGTTACTGGGAATCGATTTTGCTCCGGACGCCATTGTGTGGCAAGAGCGCAACCCCTATCGCAAGCTGGAGCATCTTCCGGAGGAGATGGTCTTCGTCGATAGGGCGGTCGACGGCGAGAATCCATTCAATCAGGACGCCGCGATCAGCTCAAAGCTGCAGTTGTTGCTGTTTCCCTTCCCGGGATCCTTCTCGAAATTGAACGTGTCTCCGTTGGATTTCGAGCCACTGGTCCGCACCGTGCGATTCTCCGGAACCGTCCGTTACGGCGATATGCTCGAAATGTCGATGTTCGGTCCGCGAGGCCTGAACCCCAATCGACCGCGCGAGCCCGGCAACACCTCATACATACTGGCTGCCCAGATCAAGGGTACCGTCCCAGCGGAGGCGCCGAAGGGCGACCTGGGTCTGCCCGGAGAAAGCGGCGAGCCCGGAGAGGGCGGCGTTGCCGGTGAGACCGGCGGCCCGGAGAAGGCGGCATCCGACGAAGCGGCCCATGACGATCCTCACGAGGACGGCTCACCCGCCGATACGAATGTCGACGCTACCACTCCCGAGACCACCCCGCCGACCACCCCGGAGACAGCCGATGCAGTGGACGCCGGCACCCACGCGGCGACCGATTCCGACGCGACAGAGGATTCCGATACAGGCGCCGCAGAGCAAGCCGACGCCAAGTCGGAGAAGCCCAAGGACCGCGAGATCAACGTGATTCTGGTGGCCGACATCGACATGCTTCACCGCGAGTTCTTCCTGCTCCGCGAGCAGGGCGACAACCCGGAAATGGGCGTCGACTTTCAGTTCGACAACGTCACCTTCGTGCTGAACCTTTTGGACTCCCTGGCCGGCGACGAGCGTTTCGTGGGCATCCGCAGCCGGCGCCCCAAGCACCGCACGCTTGCCCGGGTGGACGAGTACATCGAGAAGGCTCGCACAAAAACCGCCAAGACCCGCGAAAAGCTCCAGAGAGACTTCGACGAAGCCCAAGAACAGGAGCAGAAGGCCTTGGACAAGAAGATGGGCAAGCTCCGCGAGGACATGCGGAAGCAGAAGATCGACGACCAGGAGATTCTTCGCCGGGTGGCGTTGGCGTTGCAGGACGGCCAGCGGCGCATGAGCAACAAGGTCGAGCAGCTCAAACAGAAGCAAGACCGGGAAATCAAGCAGATCGAGACGGAACAGGCCCTGGAGATTCAACACGTACAGAACACGTACAAGACCTGGGCCGTGGTGCTGCCGCCGATTCCGCCGCTGATCGTGGCCCTGGTCGTCTTCTTCACCCGGCGCGCCCGGGAGCGCGAAGGCGTGGCCCGGTCGCGGCTGCGGTAGTCTTGTTCTCAGACCCGTCGTCCCATAGGAAGCATCCCAATTCCTCCAGAAAAGGCCAAACGAGGAAACAGGAAATGAACGAAATCGCCAAAACTACCGTCTTCGCAAGCGTGGCCGTTGTCGCGGTAGCCGTGCTGCTGGGCTTTACGCTGATGAGCCAGAACTGGCTGCCTGAACTCGATCCCCAGGACATGCTCGGCAAGCCGCTGTTCGATGACTTCGACCCCTTGGCCGCCGCCGATCTGGAGATCATCAAGTACGAGGAGGACACCGGCACGCCCGTCGCGTTTCGCGTGGCGCAGGTCGGCAATCGATGGTCGATCCCCTCCCACGACAACTATCCGACCGACGCCAAGGACCAACTGGCCGAGGCCGCCAGCAGCGTGCTGGGGCTGACCGTCGACTCGGTCGAGACCGACAACCCGGGCGACCACGGACTCTACGGCGTGCTCGACCCCGGCTCGAAGGACCTCAAGGCCGGAGCCGTCGGTGTGGGCACCCGCGTGACCATGAAGGACAAAGACGACAAGACGTTGATGAACTTGGTGGTCGGCAAGGAAGTCACCGGCCGGCCCGAGTTGCGTTATGTCCGCCGGGTCGGCCAGGACGCCGTCTACGCCGTGAAGGTCAGCACCGACAAGCTTTCGACGAAGTTCGAGGACTGGATCGAAAAAGACCTGCTGAAGCTGAGCACCTGGGACATCAAACAGTTTGAAATCCGCGATCACTCGGTCGACGAGTCGCAGGGCGTGGTCTTCCAACGCGGCGAGATGATTCTGGCCTATGACGACGCGGGCGATCCGAAATGGAAGATGCTCGAAGACAAGGTCTTCGAGCAAGGCCAATGGGTGCCGCTGGAGATGGCCGAGGATGAAGAGCTCAACAGCGACAAGCTCAACGAAGCCAAAAACGCCTTGGACGACCTGAAGATCGTGGACGTCCGTCGCAAGCCGGCCGGGCTCAGCGGCGAATTGAAGGCCGAGGAGAGCTTCTCGCAGGATGCCGAGGCCCGCCTCTCCCTGCAGAGCAAGGGATTCTACTTCGCGCCGATCGACGACCGCATGGAGCTGGTTTCCAACGAGGGGGAGATCCGCTGCCTGCTGAAGGACGGCGTCGAGTACGTTCTGCGCTTCGGCAACCTCGCTGGCGACGGGCCCGCCACCGCGAAGGATGACACGCCGGATGACGAGTCGGAAAGTGCCGGCCTGAACCGCTACATCTTCGTGATGGCCGAGTTCAATCCCGCTCTCGTGGAGGAGCCCGAATTGGAGGAGTTGCCCTCGGCGGAAGAGAGCGCCGACCAGGGCAAGGCCGAGGGCGAAACAACCGACGACGAAACAACCGACGACGGGGCGGCCGACAACGGGGCGGCCGAGAAGAAGCCCGACGATGCCGCGGCGGACAACGCCGGCACGCAGGAGAAGCCGGAGGCCGACAAGGCGGATGCGGAGTCAAAGACCCAAGAGGAGCGCGAGCGGATCGAAAAGGAAAACAAGCGGAAGCAGGACGAGTACGACGAGAAGATCGCCGAAGGTAGGAAAAAGGTCAAAGAGCTGAATGACCGGTTCGCCGACTGGTACTACATCATCTCCGACGACGTCTACCAGAAGATCCACCTCGGCCGTGATCAGATCGTCAAGAAGAAGGAAAAGGAAAAGGCGGAGGACGAAGGAACCGATTCCACCGCCGACAGTGCCGCTGCGGGCGATGCCGCCGCAGCGGATTCGGCCGACCAGTCGAAGCGGCTCGCCAACCCGCTCGAGGAATTCGAGAGTCTCAAGCAGGAAGGCCCCGAGGGCAACCAGTAGCCGACGGCCCCGCCGCCTACAGATACTCGCCGTATCCCTGTTCCCCAAGCATCGCAACGACCTGGCGGATCGACTCCTCGTCGTGTTTGTTGGCCACCAAGGTGGCGTCGGGCGTGTGGACAACCAGGCAGTCCTTCAGTCCCAACGTGACGATCAGGTGGTTCTCTCCGCCGCGGACGATCGTGCCGGTCGTGTTCAGCCCTAAGTGCTTCGCGGTGATCGTGTTGCCGTCGCCGTCGACGCCGCGGAGGCGAGCCAGCGATTGCCAGCTGCCCAGGTCGTCCCAGTCAAATGACGCCTCGACGACCACGATGTCCGTGGCATGCTCCATCACGGCATAGTCGATCGAGATCGCCTTGATCGCCGTGAACTCCTGCCGCAGCACCTCGGCGAAGCCCGATGTCTCGGCGGCGTCGGCGATCCGTTGCAGCCGCCGGTACATCTCCGGCTGGTGTTTGCCCAGAGCGTCTAGAATGGTCCGCGCCTTCCAGAGGAATATGCCCGAGTTCCAATAGAAATCACCCGAGCGGACGTATTCGGCGGCCACCCCGGCGTTGGGCTTCTCGCGAAATCGGGCCACGCGGTACACCGGCGGCGACGCAGACGAACCGCTCGCGCTGGCTTCAAGCGATTCTCCCCGCTCGATGTAGCCGAACACTTCGGCCGGGTAGGTCGGCCGAACACCGAATGTGACGATCCGCTCCGGTTGCTGTTCGACCAGCGAGGCGGCGAACCGGACGGCGTCGCGAAACGCCTCGTCCGGACCGATAACGTGGTCGGCCGGCATCACTGCCATGGTGGCGTCCGGGTCGCTGCGGCTGACGTAAATCGCCGCCAACCCGATGCACGGTGCCGTGTTCCGCTTGCAGGGCTCGGCCAGAATCGCCTCGCGGGGAAGCTCCGAAAGCTCGTCGGCAATCCGGCCGGCCAGGGAGGCCGTGGTGGCAACCAGCACCCGATCGGGCGGAACCAGGTCGCCGAGACGGTCCACCGTCGAGCGAATCATCGTCGTTTTGCCCAGCATCCTCAACAGCTGTTTCGGCTGCTGCGCGCGGCTTTCCGGCCAAAAACGGGTGCCGGTTCCACCGGCCATGATAACGGCGTGTAGCATGACGCGTCCCTCCGAGCCGAGTGGTGGCCGAAGTCGCAAGACTTCAGACTTGGGACCTCCTGTTGGAACAAGAATCTGTATTCTTGCTGAATTGTTCCGGATTCAACTACAAGTCGCCCCGGCCGCCGCTTGGCTGACGGTTACTCTCTCTGGCAATACTCGCACTGCAAAGCACGTTCTCAGACCCGCGGCCCCAGTCGCCGGGCAAGCCGCTGGAGGGCTTCGCTACAGTCGTCCACCGGCAAATGGACGTTCAACACACTCAGTCCGTCGGTATCCTCCAATGCGGCATGCAACGCCCGATCGAACTCCCCCACGGTTGCGACTTCGTAGCCGGTCCCCCCGCCAAGGACCTCGGGCAGCCTGTGGTACTGCCACGGCTGGATGCGATTGAATTCGTACTGTCCCGCGTGCAGCATCCGTTCCGTGCCGTATCCCTGGTTGTTCAACACGATGACGATCGCCCGGAGGTTGCGGCGAACGAGGGTCGACAGCTCCATGCCGGTCATCTGAAACGCGCCGTCGCCCACCAGCACGATCGGCCGCAGTTCGGGCCGGGCAACCTGGGTCCCCAGGGCAGCGGGCACGGCAAACCCCATCGACGTATAGTAGGCCGGGCTGATGAACTCGGTCTGGCGACGGATCACCAACTCGGTCGAGGCAAACAGCGCGTCGCCGATGTCGGCGATCACGACCATCGAATCGTCCAGCGATTCGTTCAAACGGCCCACCAGCCGACGGATGGTGATCGGCTCGTCCGGGTGAAGTGGCGGCGCGCCGGCCTGCGGGTCCGGTCGCGACGGCAAGGGCTGCGGCGGAGCCTTCAGCTCGGTGCCCAGCAAACCCTCGATGAAATCCGCCAGCAGCACGCCGTGGAAGTGGTGATGGCTGATGCGGAGCGTCTCGCTGGTGGCGTAAACACACTTCGTCGGATCGAGGCTGGTCGTGTAAATGCCCAGGTTGATGTCCGTCATGAAGGCCCCCAGCAGGATCACGCAGTCGCTTTGCTCGACCAGCCGCGTGACTTCTTCGTGCCCGATCGCGCCTTCGTAGATGCCGGCGAACAGGGGATGCGTCTCGCCGACCACGCTCTTGCCCAACATGGTCGTGGTGATGGGAATTCCGGCCCCTTCGGCCAGCGCGAGCAACCGGTCCTGCAATCCGAAGCGGTGGATCTCGACGCCGGCGATGATCACCGGCCGCCGGCTCTGCGCGATCCGCCGGGACGCTTCCGCCACGGCCTCGGCCAGCGGCTCCGGCGCGCTGGTCGGCTGCGCGCTGGCCGGCGTGTAGACGCCCTCGGGAACCACGGCGACCATATCGCGGGGCAGCTCGAGGTAGCCCGGCCGACGCACGCGAATCACCGTGTCCAGCACGCGATCGATCTCGCGAAACGCGGTGGTGGGATCGTTCAACTCGGCGTTGGCCGCACACAGACGGCTGAAGACCTCGAACTGCGTACGAAAATTCCGGACCTTGTGGTGCAGCAACGGGTTGTTGAATCGCTCGCAAAGCCCCGGCGAGCCGCTGATCACCACCACCGGCGACTTCTCGGCATAGGCCCCGGCGATCGAGTTGCACAGGCTCAGTCCGCCGACACAGTAGGTCACACAGACTGCGCCGATGCCGTTGATTCGGGCGTAGGCGTCGGTGGCGAACCCGGCGCAGTCCTCGCGGGTGCAACCGACGACGTTCAGCGGGCTCTTCTCCAACTGCGTGTAGAACGCCAACACGTAGTCGCCCGGAACGCCGAACACGTCGCGCACGCCGTGGTCCTGCAGCCGCATGATCAGGTAGTCGCCGATCGACTTGCCCGAAACGACGGCCCGGGGACTGGGCGGGGTCTTGGACGCCTGAACAGTACGATCCGCTTGGGTCGCGGCCATCGGTTTCTCGACCTTGTTTGTGGACGGCAGCACAAGGAGCAACACGCCATTGTTACTGTACGCTACAATCCGAAATGCGCCAACGCCAACCCGACGACTCCCCTGCTACCGTTGAATTCGATAGAGATGGGTGCTGGTTCGCAGGAATAGGGCATTCCCGGCTACCGCGGGCGAAGCCATGAAGCCGTCGTCGAGCCGATTGACCGCCAGAATCTCCGGTTGCCGACCGGCCTCGATGACCGTTGTGGCGGCCTGTTGGCTGCAGAAGTAGACTCGGCCCTCGGCGCAGACGGGCGAGGCCGAATAGTCGCCGCCGAGCCGCTTCTGCCAGACGATGCGGCCCGTCTTGGCCGCCACGCACGAGGCCACGCCGCCATCGTCGACCATGAAGATCAGCTCACCAACCATCACCGGCGACGGCTTGCTAGGCACGCTCTTGGCGAGCTTCCAGACCACGTGGGTGCCGGTCACGTCGCCCCGGCCGTCGGGCCGCACCGCCCAAAGCTGGGCCTTCGCGAAGCCGGTGTTCAAGAAAACCAGCCCGTGGCCGAACAGCGGTCGCGAAGCGCTGGAGTGTTCCGGCCAGCGGACCTTCCACAACTCGTCCCCCGTACGCGGGTCATACGCCATGGCGGCCTGGGCGCCGGGGCTGATCAATTGTTGGCGGCCGGCGGCCTCGATGACAATCGGCGTGCAGAAGGCCTTGCGTAAGTCGCCGTCGCAGTCGCCGAAATCGGTCGAGCGATCGGTCTTCCAAACGGTCTCGCCGGAGGTCTTGTCCAACGCCGCGACATATTGCACGTCGAACCCGTCGTAGTGCAGGATCACCAGATCGTCGAACAGAAACGGTGACGAGCCGGGCCCGCGGAAATGATTGCAGGGCAGATCGCGCCGGCTCCAGATCGTACGGCCGGAACGCGTGTCGAGACAGGCCGTGCCGTACGCGCCGAAATGGACGTACACCCGATCCGGCTCGACCACCGGCGTGGGCGAGGCGAAGCTGTTCACGGCATGGGTGATTTGCAGTTCCTGGTTTTCAAACAGCCTCAGGTCGTACAGGACCTCGCCCGTGTCGCGGTCCACGCAAACGGCGAACATCTGCCGGCCGTCTTCGGTGGCCGTGGTCATCCAGATCTGCCGGCCCCAGATCACCGGCGAGGAGTGGCCACGGCCGTGGATCGGCGTTTTCCAGACGACGTTTTCCGTTTCGCTCCAGACAATCGGCAGCCCCATCGAGTCGCTGAGGCCGTCGCCGCCGGGCCCGCGGAATTGCGGCCAATTCTCGTCCCCCACCGCCGGCAAGGCAAACAGGCAAAGCACGGCCACAAGCGTCGATGCAAAACGGGGCATGGGGGGCTCCAGTGAGGGTCGATTGGCAGGAGGTTGTCTCAGGTGGCGCAGGCAAGCAAAACGTATTATATCAGACTCGCCGTGCGCCGGCGACCAACGGGCCGGTCACTCGCCGACGGCCGCGGAAGACCTTCTTTCCAGGACGTCCGCGCCGGCGGTCGCGTGTTCATCGAAGCCGCTCGAGCAGCTTTCGCGCTTCGCGGGCTTCTTCGGAGTCGGGTGCCGTTTCAATCGCCTTTTGGGCATACTCGGCGGCCCGCGACGAGCCCTTTGCTTCCATCGCCCGGGCCATGCGCAAATAGGAGGCGGCTCGTTTCGCGTCCGGAGCCGGAGCCTCGCCGCTGGAGCCCCCTGCGCCGCTCGAGGCCGCCGATGTTTTCGACGATTCGTCAGCAGCCTCGGCCGACAACTCTTCAAGCCGCTGTCGGGCAAGCTTCGCGGCCGGCGTGTCGGCGTAGCGCGCGGCAACCTGCTGCAGCGAGGCGATCCCGCGCTTCTTGCCCGCCGGCAGCGCAAAACAGGCCTCGGCACGGTCCAGCGCCTCGGCCGGCAGGAGCAACTCGCGCAGCGTTGCGTCTTTGCTGAGGTCGCGGATTGCCGTGGTGAGGTCTCGGGTCAACTCGGGCAGGCTCGCGTAGACGCGTTTCGCCTCGACCAACTGCAGCACGCCCTGGAATTGGTCGTCACCGGCGAGCTTCTGCCGGGCCTGTTCGATTCGGGTCTTGCCTTGCTCGGTCAACTCTTGGACGAGTTGATCGGCCTCGACCGCCGCTTTGGCGAAGCTGCCAAGGTTACCCAACGGTCCGATCTTCTTCACGGTGTTGACCGACCGGACCGCGGCGAACGCATCGCCCTGTTCCATCGCCTTTTGGGCCGCCTCGACCGCCTCGCCAAGCGCCGCCGATTCCTGATCGGTGAGCACGCGGCCGGCCTGGCTGAGATGGCGTAGCAGGAACGGCGACAGCTCCCCGTCGGGCACGGGCCCCGACTGGCCGTACATTTGCTGGCCGTCGGCCCGAATGATGTAGAGGATCGGGATGCCGTTTCCCTGCGGCGGATACTTGCTGGCCCATCGAGCCCACTGGTCCCCCTTGGTCTCCACCTTCAATGGCACAAACTGTGCCACCAGCGGCCGGATCGAGCGGTCGGTGTTCAACCGGTCGATCAGCGCTTGGCAGGGGCCTCACGTGGCGCTGCCGGCCACGGCGAAGATCGGCCGACCGGTACGCTGTGAGAAGTCAACCGCCTGCTCGATGGTCAACAGCGCCGCCTGAAGATCGGCCGCCAGCAAGCCGATCCACGCCAGCCCCACGCTCAACGGAAGGGTCCAACGTGCTCTCATGCTCCACCGCCTTTCCGGTCAAAGAAACACTTGCCCGGGAAACACCGACCCAACTGGGCAACGCAACCCCAAACCCATTATGGTAAAGGATGTGCCCCGCAGGTGCAAGCGATCGCAGCGATCGATCGCCGGCTACTCCAACTCGTGGACCACCACCATGTTGTGCGCCGTGACGGCCAGTCCGGTTCCCGCCACCAGCACGATGCGATCGGCCGATGCGAGCAGACCGGCCGCACGCCCCCAATCGGTCACATACCGCAACAGGGCCCGGGGATCGCCGGTCGGCGCGCCGGGCAGCGGAATCACTCCCCAGTAGAGACACATCCGCTGCAGCGTCGCGGCCGAATCGCTCACGCCGAGCGTGGGAACCAGGTGGCGGTTCTTCGCCATCGACAGCGCCGTGGCCCCGCTGGCGCTGGCGACCACGACCAGCCGGGCGCCAAGCTCTTCGGCCATCTGGCCGGCGGCGTACACGGTGGCCTCGGTAATCTGGTTGATGCCCTCGATGGTCAGATCGGGCAGGGGAATCGCCTTTTGCCCGCCACAGAGCGACTCGGTGGCCAAGGCGATGCGGTGCATCATCTCGACCGCCTGCCGCGGATACTGGCCGACCGCCGTCTCGCCGGAAAGCATGCAGGCGTCGGCCCCGTCGAGGATCGCGTTGGCCACGTCGGTCACCTCGGCCCGCGTGGGAAGCCGCGAGTGCTGCATGCTGTCGAGCATCTGGGTGGCAATGATCACCGGTTTGCGGAAGCGGTTGCACGCCGCGACGATCTCTTTCTGGACCATGGCGACCCGGGCGATATCGATTTCCACCCCCAAGTCGCCCCGGGCCACCATCAGGCCGTCGGCAGCCTCGATGATTTCGTTCAGCCGATCCAACGCCTCGGGCTTCTCGATCTTGGCAATCACGCGGGCGTCCGAGTTGTGCGACTGCAACAGCGTCTTCAATTGGCGGACCTCGTCGGCCGAGCGCACGAAGCTCAACCCCACGAAATCGACGCCGTTTTGAGCCGCCCAAACGGCATTGTCCAGATCGGCCGGCCCCAAGGCGGGGACTCTGAGCTTCACGCCCGGCAGGTTCACGCCCTGCCGGCTGCGGATCAGGCCGGGCTGGACCACGCGACACTGGGCGTAGCCCTCGCCGAGTTCTTCGACCACCAGGCTGACCGTGCCGTCGGCCAGCATCACCCGATCGCTTACGGCCAACTCGGCGACCAGCGGCTCGTAGGTGGTCGTCAAGACGCCCGGCGCGGGCTGCTCTCCCGCCGCCAGAGCCGCGTCGGCGACGAAGCGAACGCGGTCGTCTGCGTCGCACATCAACTGCCCGTCGGGCAGCTCGCCCAGCCGAATCTTCGGCCCCGCCAGGTCGGCCAGCACGGCCACGGGACGCCCCACGTCGGCGGACACCTGGCGAATCGAGGCCAGCCGGGCCTGATGCTCGCCACGGTCGCCATGGGCCATGTTCACCCGAAACACGTCCACGCCGGCGTGCAGCAGCTCGGCCAGTTGGCTCGGGTCGCCGCTGGCCGGACCGACGGTGGCCACGATTTTGGTCTGCGAAGGCCGCGGGGTCAGTAACGGTTGAGAGACGGGCATACTACGGTCCTCTTGTCGGCTGTTGTTTCCCAAGGCGGCTTCCTCGTGGCAGTCCCTTGTGCCGCCAATCGTCCAGCACTGGCCGGGTGCTGTCAACCACCGAGCCGGAAATGGGGCTGTCGAAACGCTTCTCGGGTGTATATAACGGAACGAGCTCGGTGTCCCGGGCCCCGGTTTCGCGAGACTTGCCCGGTTTTGTGAGACTTGCCCAGTTTTGTGACCCCTTTCGGACATGGCGATGCACTCTAAGGGCATGACAGCGGCAACGGCAGATCGGCAGGCCGAGATGGCCGCGCTGGTGCGGGCGCACCAGGCGGGCGTGTGGCGCTATCTGCGCTTCCTCGGTTGCGATCCCACCGAAGCCGACGACCTGGTGCAGGAGACGTTCCTGGCCGTGTTGCGCAAGGGATTCGAGGTCCGCTCGCCGGCCGAGACGGCCGCCTACCTGCGTACGGTGGCGCGAAACCGGCTCCTGATGGCCCGACGCCAACAAAGCAACCACCCGCCGGTGGTCGACCTGGAGGCGGCCGAGGCGGTCTGGGCCCGGGTGGCCGGCGAGGACGGCCTGAGCGACTACCTGGCCGCGCTGGGCGACTGCCTGCAGAAGGCCGTCGGTCCGCGGGCCCGCCAGGCGTTGGAGCTTCAGTATCGCGACCGGGCCAGCCGTGCCGAGATCGCCGCAGAGCTACGGTTGGCCGTCGAGGGCGTGAAAACGCTCCTGCGCCGTGCCCGAAGTGCCCTGCGGGATTGCGTCGAGAGGAGACTTGGACGATGAGCCCCGTACCCGACCCGAAACGCGACGAGTTGGAGGACCGGCTCATGGACCAGGCGCTCCGCGAGGTGCTCGGGGGGGAAACGCCGCCCGAGCTGTCCGAGCGGGTCCTTGCCGCTGCCGAGAAGCAGAAATCCGTTTCACCGCAGCGAAAGGAGCCAGTTATGAGCAAGTCCAGAGGCATCCGTTGGATCGTCGGCGCGTTGGCGGCCTGTTTGGTGGTGGGCGTCACCGTCGCATTGCTGCTTCCCGCGGGCCGGTTCGCACGAGAGGCCGCCCGCGGCCCCGATGCATCGGGGTACATGATGGAACCGCAGGCAGCGACGGTTCCACGCGCCGCACCGTCGTCGGAGGCCTCCGCCGACGACGAGTCGAGTACGGCCGCCCTCCCGCAAGCAGAGCCGGGAGTCGGCGCACGGCCGCCGGCCGAGGTGCAGCCCGGCCTGCCGCACCAATCAGCTACGGAGCATAAGCGGGTGCTCTCCGCAGACCTGGACATTCCCTTTTCGGTGCGGCCGCTAGACAACGAGCCGGTTCCCATTGAGCCCGGATCCGAGCCAGCGATTTCCCTCGAAGAAGCCCAACGGAGGCAGCGCTTTGACGACGGCGCACTGTGGGGCACCTCGCCTTCCGGCCAAGGCCCGGGCAAGGGCGGCGACCAATATGACCGGCTGGTCGAAAACCCCTTCCGCCTGGTCAAGGACCATCCGCTCTCGACGTTCTCGATCGACGTGGACACGGCCTCGTATGCCAACGTGCGGCGGTTCCTGCTGGGCGAAGGGCGGCTGCCGCCGCCCGACGCGGTCCGTATCGAGGAGCTGGTCAACTACTTCAAATACGACTACGCCGGCCCGGAAGACGATGTGCCGTTTGCCGCGCACATCGAGGCGGCCGCCTGCCCGTGGACGGAAGGCCACCGGCTGGTCCGCGTCGGGCTCAAGGGCAAGGAGGTCGGCAACGAGGAGCGGCCGGAGAGCAACCTGGTGTTCCTGCTGGACGTCTCCGGCTCGATGAATTCGCCCGACAAGCTCCCGCTGTTGAAGGCGGGCATGAAGCTCCTGGTCGAGCAGATGCGTCCCAACGACCGGGTGGCCATTGTGGTCTACGCCAGCGCCGAGGGGCTGGCCCTGCCCTCCACGCCCGGCTCGGAGCGCGAGGAGATCAGCGCGGCGCTGGAAAGCCTTCGGGCGGGCGGTTCGACGGCCGGCGGGGCGGGCATCGAGCTGGCCTACCGCGTCGCCCAGGAGAACTTCATCGCCGGCGGCGTCAACCGCGTGCTGCTGTGCACCGACGGCGATTTCAACGTCGGCACCACCAGCACCGGAGACCTGGTCCGGATGGTCGAGCAACGGGCGAAGCAGGGCGTGTTCCTTTCGGTGCTCGGCTTTGGCCGCGGCAACCTCAATGACGCGATGATGGAGAACATCTCGAACAAGGGCAACGGCAACTACGCCTATATCGACGGTATCACCGAGGCCCACAAGGTGCTGGTCGAGCAGATGGGCGGTACGCTGGTTACGATCGCCAAAGACGTGAAGATCCAGATCGAGTTCAACCCTGCCCGGGTCGCCGCTTATCGGCTGATCGGCTACGAGAACCGCATCCTGGCGGCCGAAGACTTCAACGACGACAAGAAGGACGCGGGCGAGATCGGGGCCGGCCACACGGTGACGGCCCTGTACGAAGTCGTGCCGGCCGGGATGGAGGTCGAGGTGCCGGGCGTCGATCCGCTGAAGTACCAGACGCCCGCGGCGCCGAAGGACGACGGGGCGACGGGCGGCGAGCTGTTGACGCTGAAGCTCCGCTACAAGCAACCGGAGGCCGACACCAGCCGACTGTTGGAGTTTCCGCTGGTCGACCAGGGCACGCGCTTCGGCCAGGCAAGCCCCGATTTGCAGTTCGCCGCGGCGGTGGCCTCGTTCGGCATGCTGCTGCGCGACTCGCCGCACAAGGGCACGGCCACCTACGAGGCGGTGCGGGAGATCGCCACGGCCTCGAAGGGCGCCGACGCGTCCGGCTACCGGGCCGAGTTTCTGCAGATGGTCGGTCGGGCCAAGGAACTGGCCGAGGCCGCCGGGCGGGACGAGTGACGGTGTGAGTGATTCGGACGGGATCATCGGGCCGCTGCCCGTCAATGGTCGCGGTGTCCGTGGATCACTCATCGTGACGGGCAGCCAGCCCGCGCAGCACGCGGCGGTCGGTGAACATTCTCACCAGTCGGCGCGTGTAGGCCTTCTGGACCAGTTGCTTGCGTTGCCGGGGGGCGTGGCCGAAGTAGCGGGCTTCGTCCGTGATGGCCACTTCCAGCCCCGCCGGCGGCGGCTCGAAACCGAGGTAGAACTGCCGCGTGGCGTTCCAGGCCATCACCCCCAGATCGGTCGCCCGAAAGATACACTGCCGGACCGTGTGGCCGTTGACGATAGCGGTGTCGTAGTCGGGCTCGACGTAGGCCAGGGCTACCATCCGCCGCATCAGGTTGGAGAAGGCAGTGGGTGTCCGAGCGGCCTCCCAGACGCCCAAGCGATCGCGCAGCACCCGGCCGCTGCGGGGGCCGGAGAAGAGCAGCGTCAGCACCAGGAACTGCAAGGGCGTCAGCTCGGGCAACCGCGGAGTCGATTTGTTGGTTGCACGTTTCATCGGCGTGCCGTGCTGATTGACGTTTGCCTGGTGAATGAGCGAGGCCGACCGACGGGAGGCCCGACAAGTCGGGCTCCGCAGATGTCCAACTTGTTCTTTGGTTCTTCGCAGAACTCGTGGGTCAATCTCGTTAGGAAACTGGGGTAGTGGCTACGGGTTCCTCTGCGCTGTGGGGAGACGACGACTCGTGGACTTCGACGCAGGGCCACGACGAACATGAACAAGTGTATGGTATCCGAAGGACGAAGTCACGGTGAGTTTTTGGGCCAAAGGCCGGGGCGTCGCCGCGGCGGCGAGCCCCGAAACGATTTATTCGAGCATCACTCCGGGCGGAAAGAACTCCCGGCCATCGGGCGCCTGGTCGAAAACCACTGTTGCAATCTGGACTTACGTTCAGTATTATGACTCGTACGCAGCCGGGGCCGGGTGCCGCCGTGGCGAAAGAACGGAGCGGCCGTTTTGCACCCAACGCCCGGTGAGACAACGGGTTAGGAGCGGTTTTGCGGGTGCCCGATCTCCTGTTTTCTGGCAGTTTTCCGTTGCGACGATGACGGCGGCAAGCGAAAGACCCCAACCCCCTGCGAGTACATGGCTTGCGAACCGAACGCGATGCAGCGGCGAAACGCAACCGGAGTCCACGCCGGGTGGACAAACCCGGCATAGCACGTGGATTCACCCGAGGTGGATTCCGCCGCGGTCTCGGCCAGCGTGCCGGCCCGAGGGAGACAGTTCCCCGGCGATCAAGGCCCCCGGCAATCAAGGGCATGCTCTGGGCGTTTCCGGTTACTTCACGACGGCCACGGCGCGGATGGGAGACCCGTCGCGGCCTTGGAGGTTCAGCGGGAAACCGATCAGCGTGAACTGCTCGGGCAACTCGTCGAGGTTGGCCAGGGCCTCGACCAGGACGATCTCGACGCCGGGGCCCAGGAGGATGTGGTGGCACGCTTGCCACTCGGTGCTGGGCGTGGGCGTATCCATGCCCAGCAGCCCGATGCGGCGCCGGGCGATCCACTCGGCCGCCTCGAGCGTGAGCGTGGGATAGTCGGTGAAATAGGCGGGCGTGTTGAAGGCCTGCTGCCAGCCGGTGCGGTAGACCACCTTGCCGCCCGGCTGGAACCTGGCCTCATGGGGCCGGAGCATTTCCACGGTGATCGGCGTGCGGGGCGGCAGCAACGTGCCCGGCGCGAGATCGACCAGCCAGGCCGGCCCGTAGAAGCGATCCAGCGGGATCTGATCGATCGAGTTGCCGTCGTCGAAGAAATGCAGCGGCGCGTCCAGGTGGGTGCCCTGGTGGCTCGACATGCTGATCTTCGTCAGGTTGTATCCCAGCGATGCGATCGTGCCGTGCACGGTAATCTGGATGCCCGGATCGTCGGGAAAGCCGAGTTGGCCGTCTACCAGCGGATGGGACAAGTCGATCAGTCGGGGCATGGATGTGCGCCTTGTCCTTGGCAGGTCCTCAGCCCTCGCCGAGTCGCCGCGGCCAGTAGTCGGGCGGCGGCGGGGCGTCGCGGTCGCCGCCGGGCCGGATGTGCTCCAGCAGCGAGTCCTTCTGCTTGTCGTAGGCCACGCGCCCGTTAACCACCGTCCAGCGGACCAGGGTCATGTAGTGGAGCAAATCGCCGTCGACGATGGCGAAGTCGGCGTCCTTGCCCACCTCGATCGAGCCGACGCGATGCTCGATGCCGAGCACGCGAGCGGCGTCGATGGTAATCGCCCGGACGGCCGCGTCGTCGGGAAGCCCTCCCCGCACGGCGAAGGCGGCCTCCATGGCCAGTTGCCAAAGGTCCCGCCCGGCCAGCCCGCTGGTTGAGATGGAGGTGCTCCCCGGCACAATGGCGAAGGGAACTCCATGCTCGTGGAGGATCCGCGCGTTCTCGATCGACGACCCGTTGGGGTGATTCGAGCGCTCGTCGCGATCGCGGCGGGTGCGGGGCGTGATCACGGCGTACAGTCCGGCGCGGGCCATGGCCGCTGCGGAAACCCAGCCCTCGCGGGCGCCGCGGACGACCAGCCGGAAGTCGTAGCGTTCGGCCAGCTCGGCCAGGTCCTTCAACTCCTGGGCCGTGTCAGCGTCGGCGACGCCGATCACTTCGTGGCGCAACAGCTTCAGGGCGGTCTGATTCAGGCCCTTCAGCGAGGCCGCGTCGGGCGGTTTGGCGGCCGGGTCGGTCTTTTTCTTCTCTTCGTGGGCCTGGAGATCGCGGAGGAATCGGCGGGCTTGCTCCAGTGCCTGGCGGAAGGTCCGGCGGCCATTGGGATCGCGCGTGGTGTATGAAATCGCGGCGAAAAGGTTGCGCTTGACGACGTGGTCTTCCAGCGTACCGAAACTCAGCTTCGCCGCCGTGTCGTTGGCGACGGCGGTGGTCACGCCGCCGGCCAGCCCGAGCGTCATCGACAGAGAGTAGACGTTCGTGTTGTCCTCGGGCGGTTCGTTGCCGACCAGCCCGCTGCTGCGGACGGCCACCAGGCCCGGGTAGAGGTGGAAGCCCTCGGCGTCGAGGACCTCGGCGTCGTCGGGAATCGCCACGTCGTGGCCGATCGCCGCGATCTTGCCGTCCTTGCACAGCACGGTGGGCCCGTGGATCACCGGGCCGGTGACCGTGTGGACGGTGGCCTTGGTCACGGCGAAGTAGCGCGCTTCGGGCTGTTTCGGCTTGGAATCCTCGGCCCTGCCGGCGGAAGGGCCGGCCGTCAGCAAAGCCGCGGCGAAGATGAAAACTGCGGATCGCCTTCTCATGGCTGCTTCGAGGCCTCCCATACGATTTCGCCGACGCTCATCACACGCGTCACTTCGGTGGCCGGGGCCAACGGATCGCCGTCGAGGAAGACGAGATCGGCCTGCTTGCCCTTCTCGACGGTGCCCAGCCGGTCGTCGATGCCCAGGACCCGGGCGGCATGGAGGGTTACGGCCTTCAGGGCGTCGTCGCGCGAGAGCCCGGCCCGCACGAGGTCGGCCAGCTGGGTGCGGAGGTCCTGGTACTGGGAATCCCCGTCGGCCAAAGGCAGCAACACGACCGTGCAGCCGGCCGCGGCCAGCTCGCCGGGCAGGTTGTAGCGGACGACCGTATAGGGCAGCCGGCCTATCCGCGGCGACAACAGGACCACGGCCTTGCGGCGGCCCAGATCCTCGACCACGCGATCGTAGTCCGACGAGTACGACGCGGAGAGATAGAACCCGGTGGCGGGAAGCTCGGAAGCCTGCTTCAGCACGTCGTCCAGATGCACCAGATCGGAAGCCTGGGTCAATTCAAACAGCAGCGCCGGCCCTTTCTTGTCGCGAATCCAGTCGACCAGGGGCTGCACGGCCGGATCGATCTTCGGCGGTGTGAACTTCTCCGGCTGCTTCGGCTCGGCCTTGTTCTTGTCGTCCTGTTCTTTTTTCTCGGGCGGGTCCTGCTCCGCGCCGGGATCGGCGCCGGGTCCCGTGTTCTTCTCGGAGTCCTGTTTCTCTTTCTCGTCCGATTCCTTTTTGGCTTCCTCTTTCTTGGCTTCCTCCTCCTTGGCCTTCTTCTGCTTCTCCTCCCACTCCTTGCGGGCTTTCTCGACCTTCTCGATCTCCTTTTTGGCCTTGTCGATGGCGCCGCGGAGCACCTTCTTGTCGCGGCCGGGGCTGGTCATGGTGATGCGAACATAGGCCTTGCCCAACTCCCGATGCTGCTGCTGGCCGGCCGTGCGATAGACGGCGGCCACGCCGGGGATGCCCGTCCCCGCCGGATAGAAACACGCGCCCGTGAATCCGGCGGCCAGCATCGGCTCGAAGTCGATCTGATCGAGGTACAGTTCCTGTTCGACGCTACGGTCGCCGTGAACGCCCGAGCGGCTGTAATTGGCCAGTTGCCAGCGGGTCCGCGGCAGGATCATCCCGGGCATGACGACCTCGCCGCGGGCGTCGATCACGCGGGCCGTTTTGGGATAGTCCAGGTCGTTGCCCACCAGGCGGATCTTGCCGTTGACCAGGACGATTTCGCCGCGCGGTAGCTCGGGTCCGCAGAGCGGGATCACGCGGCCGGCCTTAATCACCACGAAGGTCTCCTCTTCGACCTCCTCCTCCGCCGCGCCGGCGACCGACGCGGTGCCAGGCCACGCGGTGCCAGGCGATGCAATGCCAAGCCACATAGCGCCAAGCCACGCGGCGGAGGCCATCAGCGTTCGGCAGCTTCGCAACCGGAATGGAGCGGACAATCGCATGGTTTGCCTCTCAGAACTCTCGTTGCTGGCCGGCATCGTAGACGATCCGGCCGTCGATCACGGTCAGCTCGCAGGCGGAACGCGGATCGATCGGATCGCCGGTCCAGAGCCCCAAGTCGGCGTCCTTGCCCACTTCGATCGAGCCGAGGCGGTTTTCGAGCATCAGGGTCTCGGCCGGGACGCGGGTGACGCCGCGGAGGGCCTCGTAGGGCTTCCAGCCGAAATGGCAGGCCATGGCCGCCTGATAGGGAAGCTCTTCCTGGGGAATCACGCCGGCGTCGGTGTTGACGCCGAGCTTCCGGACGCCGCCCTGCCACCAGCGTGCCGCGTTGCCCATAATCTTCCGCTGCCGGCGATCGAAGTGGATCTGGCGGGGCCCGTTGCTGGCGTAGATGTCGCCCTGTTCGAGGACCAGGGGGGCCGTCTGGTAGGCCTCGAAGGTGCTGTGTCCCAGCACGATGCGCATCTTCAGCTTCTTGGCCAGCATGTCGACGCTGGACATCACCACCTGGTACCACTGGGTGTGGATCAGGGCGATCACCTTCCGCTGAAACACGCCGCGGAAGTCGTGCCAGAACAGGTCGAACTGGGGCTTTTCCGCGCTGGGGTCCTTCTCATAGCGCTCCCATTGGCGATGATAGGCCAGGGCCTTCTGCAGCGTTTGCCGCAGGTTGTAGTACATGAACGTCCGCCCCACGCCGTACCAGTAGCGTTCGGGATTGCCCGCCTGGGAGATCTTCAGCGACCCCGGCGACTGGATCAACATCTGCTCGACGTTGTCGCCGGCCAGCTTGGTCAGCGTGCCGAAGCCGCTGAGGTTGTTTCCGCTGCCGGGGATCATGTGGACGGTCGTAACGCCGCCGGCCCGGGCCCGTTTGATGTCGTTGCTCTCGGGCACCAGCGCCTCGAGCGTCCGCAGGCCGGGATTCGTGAGGTAGACGTAGTCGTGCAGGTCGCGCCCCGAGCCGGCGCTGTGGTTGTGGGCCTCGACCAGACCGGGAACCAACCAGTGGTCGGGCCTGTCGATCAGCTCATACCGCTTGGGGATGGAGGTGCCTTCGGCCGGCCCGACCTTCTCGATCTTGCCGTTGCGAACCAGCACGACCGCGTTGTTGAGCACACGGTTCTGCGGGTCCATGGTGACGACCTTGCCGACGCGAAAGGCCAGATGCTGCGGCTGGTCGGCCACCGCCGGCCGGCTCCCCGGCCAGATCGCAAAGACCGCCAACAGCGGGAACCATCGAAGCACGCGGCGGGTGTCCTTCACGGTCGCACCTCCTTCCCGTCCACCACGGTCTTCAGCACGCGGCCGCCGCCGAGGAACGGGTGATCGCTGAAAATGACCAGATCGGCGTCCTTACCCGGCTCGAGCGAACCGACGCGATCGTCGATCTTCAACGCCCTGGCCGCCCCCAGGGTCAATGCCTCCAGCGCCGCCTCGGCGTCCAGCCCGCGCTCCACCGCGTAGAGGGCCACCGCGGGGAGATTTCGGGCGCCGTCTTCCGCATTGCTTTGCAGCGCGAGGGGCACGCCGCGGCGGGCCAGCTCGTCGGCCTGGTGGTAGTCGCGGTAACGCCGCTGGCGGAGCACGTCCGGCGGAACGATCACCGCGATCTTCTTCTCCGCGAGGGTCTTGGCATGGACCGACGCCTCTTCGGCGTTGAGCAAGGTGACGCGGAGCTGGTGTTTTTCGACCAGCAGCGACAGGACTTCGCGGATCTGGGCGGCGGTCGACACGTTGACCACCGCGGGGATCTTCTTCTCCCAGAGGGCCTTCAGCGGCTCCAGCGACTCGTCGACCTTCGGCGGCAGCGGCCGTCCGTCCTTGCCGCGCGTGCGGCGCCGCGTCCGGACGACCTTCAGATCGACCGGGCTCTTGTCGACGCGGCGTCCCTCGATTTTGGCCGTAATCCCCATCACCGTCAGCGTGCCCTGGAAATGGTCCTCGCCCACCAGGTCCACTTCGAGCTTGGGCGGGGTATCCACCCCCGGCACGTCCACTTCGATTTCCGCGGAGAGGTGCTTGCCGTCGAAGGTGCCGGAGATCCGGCCCGTGGCGCCAACGCTGGAATGGAGGACACGGCCTTCGACCGCCGAGCCGATAAGCTGCAGCCCGGCCGTCAGCGTTATCGGCTCGGGCGTGGGAACGCCCGAAACCGTGGCTTCCCAAGTCCCGGTGACCGGGTCGGGGCCGGAGGGCGTCTTGATCTCTTCTTCCTTCGAGCCTTGGGAGTCCTGGGGCGTCTGACCCTTGGCCTTCTTTTCGAGAAATTCCTTGAGGTCCTTCTCGTACTTGTTCCAGGCGTCGAGGTACTTCTTGCCGGCGTCCAGCGGCTTGCTCAGTGTCTCTTGCACGGCCAGGGGATCGGTCTGCCGGACGTCGAACAGCACGGCCGCCGGATCGCGAATCACGCGATCGTCGCGCCGCGAGCCGGCCGTCTTGATCACGGCGCAAGGCGAGCCCATGGCCGAGATGCGGTAGGGAGCCGTCAGCACCGTGGTCACGCCGGCCGCCGAGAGCCGCCGGTCGGTCACGTCGGCGACCCCGACCAGCCCGGCCAGCCGCAGGTCGTTGCCGACTTCCGTCCGGTCGCCGAGAAAGCCGAGATGGCCGTGGCCGTCGATCAGGCCCGGGGCGACAAAGCCGCCGGGCCGCACGTCGATCACCCGCGCCAACGGTGGGTGGGGCACACTGCGGCCGACGGCCACGATCTTGCCGTTTTCGGCCAGGATCTGGCCGTCGCGAATCTGCCTGCCCGGGCCGGCCCAGACGACTGCCGCCTTGACAACCAGCGCTCCGCCGGCCGGCGGCTCGAAGACGGCGCGCCCGGCAATGTAGGTTCGTTGCACGTGGCAAGAGACATCCAACGGGTCGCCGGTGAGCACCAGGAAGTCGGCGTCTCTGCCCGGTGCCAGGCTGCCGACCCGATCGGCAACGCCGAGAATCTCGGCCGGCACCCGCGTGATGGCCTCCAGTGCCCGCTGCGGGCCCAATCCGGCATGGGCCTGGCGGACGGCGGCCAGCCGAAGATCGGCCAGCGGCTGTCCCACCGGCGACGCCACCGCGAGTTGCAGCCCCTGGAGCGACCGGGGACTGCTTGCGGAGGTGTCGGGGGCATTCGGATCGGTGCCGATATCGTTGCCCAATGCGCGGACCGGGTCGCCGGGCCGATAGACCAGCGGCACGCCGGCCTCGCGGATCGCGTCGGCTGCCCGATGGGCCTCCAACCCGCCGACGAGATAACCGGCCCGCTGGTGATCGCGAAGCAATCGGACCGCGGCCAGCAGATCGGCCGCAAGATCGGCCCGCATCCGCACGGGCAGTTTGTCGTTCCAGGCCTGCGCCAAGGCCGGCGGGTGGATCGACGGCGGGTCGCCGCGGGTGCCTGCCAGGGCCGCCTCGATCGCCTCGTTCAATGCCAGCGGCTGTCCCATGCGCGAGGCCGGCCGCTGCGGGATGGGCGGCGTAATGGCCACATCGGCCGACGCGGGAAAGGGATAGGTGACCTCCGGCGGCGGGTTGTTCACGCCCGGACCCAGGTTGACGGCCAGATCGGCGCGGGCGCGGAGAATCCGGTCGGCCGGAGGACCTCCGAGCTTCACGACCGCCCCCTGCCCCGTGATGAGCCGATGGGTTCCCGGGTCGAGGTGTACGGTCGTCACGCCGGCGGCGAGCGTCTCGGCGAAGTCTCCGTAGCGATCGAACGCATCGACCGCCCGATAGCCGGCCGCGGCCGACTCGTCGCCGCGGTGCCGTCCGCCCAGTTCGGAGGCCGCCGCGACGAAGCCCGGCACCACGACGCCGTCGGGGAATTCGACGACCGGCAAGTCCGGCGGCAGGTCGAGATCGCGTCCGATGGCCGCGATGCGACCCGCGCGGACCACGATCACCCCGCCCTCAATCACCCAAGGCAAATCGGGCGAAACCGGCAAGATCCGACGCGCGCGCAGCGCGAAGGAATCTCCGGCGATCGCCACGGGAGACGCCACCACGACCGCCAGCATCACCAGGCACGTCAGGATCAGGGACTTCGCAGGCGTCATGGCTCCTCCCCATCCGGCGGCGAGGGCTGATCCTGGGGAAGCTCCGGCTGTTTCTCTTGCTTCTTCTCGTCTTCCTTACCCTCGTCTTTCTCCTTCTCGTCTTCCTTGCCCTCGTCCTCCTTCGCTTCGTCTTCTTTCTTTTCGCCTTCCTTCTTCTCCTCTTCGACCTTCTTGGCTTCTTCGGCCTTGGCCGTTTTCGCGTCGGCCGCCTTCTTGGCCTTTTCCTCCAGGCCAAGCAACTCTTGCAGCCGCACGTCCTTGGCGCGGTCGTAAGCCAGAATCCCGTCGATGTAGGCCTGTTCGACCCAGGTGTTGAAGTCCAGCGGATCGCCGCTGAGCACGACGACGTAGCCGGCCTTGCCGACCTGGAGCGAGCCGAGGCGATCTGCCACCCCGAGCATCTTTGCCGGATTGAGCGTGATGGCCTGCAAGGCGGCCTCGCGCGGGATGCCCCGGCGGACGCACCGCGCCGCCTGGTAGGTGAGATACCGCTCGGCCAGCGAGGCGTCCGGGTCCGGCTGCAACGCAAACAGCAGCCCGGCGTCGTGGATCACCTTGGGAACGAACGTCTCGCGAAGCTCTCCGGTAATCGGGTCGCGCTCCTGGTGGACCAGCTCCGGCGGCAGCACGACGGGGCGACCGGCCTGTTTCAGCTCGTCCACCGCGCGATAGGCGTCGACGCCGAGCACGAAGACGCTCCGCTCCAAGAAGCCGTTTTCCCGCGCGGTCCCAATCGCCGGGGCGACGTCGGTCGCGGCCCCGCAATAGATCCAGGCGTCCAAACGTTTCTCGATCAGCCTGAGCAGGTTGGCGTGCTTGTCGTCCAGGTCTTCGTCGCGAATCAGCTCGCGGCCCCGCTTCCTCGCCTCCTCGGGAGGCACGTCGATCTGCTTCTCCTGCTTCTTGAGCTCGGCTTCGTAGCGGGTCTCGGCCAGGTCCTCCAGGTAGACGCCCAGATCGAAGAAGGCCTCGCGCATGGCGGCCATCTGGCTCATGCGGTCGAAGCCCGACCTCGGGCTGGTGCTGAGCTTCAGGGCGATCGCCGGGCGAATCGTCATCTCGTCGGGCGTGCGGCCGATCGGGTGCACCAGGCGGCTGAGCCCGCCGATCACGCAACTGTCGCCCTGGATCACGTGGACGGCCAGGACCCCGTCGCGCAGGGCGTCCTCGAAGGCGAGGCTCGACGGGTCGATGGCGTCGTAGACGTCCAGATAAGGCGCGACCGGCAGGTTCTCATTCGCGCGGTCCAGCCCCCGCCACGTGTGCGGCGAGATCATGCCGGGTAACAGGACCTTGCCGGACACGTCCACGACCATCGCGTCGTAGGGGATCTCGACCTGGGCGCCGACGGCGGTGATCTTCCCGTTCTCGATCAGCAGCGTGCCCTGGGCAATCTCCTCGCCTTCGACGGGAATGATGCGGCCGCCCTGCAACGCCACCTTGGCCGGGGGCGCCGCCCGGCCGTCGGCAACGACCAGGCCCAGAAGCACGACCGCAATGGAAACTCGCCTTGCGTTCACCGGATGTTCTCCCGTGTTGATGTGGTCGGACCGCCCGCCCGGGCGACCGACGGCGTTTCGGCTCCACGTCGATCCAACACCGTCTCTCCCTCGATCACCACCATGAGCACCTCGGAAGTTGCCGCGAAGGGGCGCCCGCTCCAGACGACCAGATCGGCCCGCTTGCCGGGTTCGAGGGTCCCCAGCTCGGTCTCCAGCCCCAACAGCCGGGCGGGTGTCTGCGTGACGGCTCGCAGCGCCTGGTCGAATTCGACGCCGAAGCGCATCGCGTACATGGCCTGGCGGGCCAGCCCGTCTTCCTCGCGCAATTCCTGGGCGCTTAGGGCCGTGTCGATGCCCGCCTTCAGCAGTGCGCCGAACGTGTAGTAGCGCGAGCGTCTCGCTTCGCTGGTGCGGGCCCGGATGCCGTTGGGCTGCTCGTAGATCGGCCCGAAGACGACCGGCACCGAACGGGCCTTCAGCTCGTCCAAACAACGGTACGCCTCGGTCGCTTCCTCGAGCGTGAATCGCAGATCGAATTCCTCGGTCAGCCGCAAGGCGGTGAGGATGTCTTGCTGGATGCGGGCCTGGATCCGCAGCGGGACCTCGCCGCCGCGCACCTGGCGCAGCACCTCGGAGGCCTCGGGGCTCGCCGTGTCGGAGCCGTAGGCCGGCAGCTCCGCGCCGCGCCGTTGGGCGTCGTAGAAGGCCTTGCGAAAGACCCACGTCAAACCCATCCGCGAATTCGGCCGCCGGGCGTACAGACTGGCCGAATAGCGAGAGGGCGGCCGGTTGTACGTCCCCACCATGCTCGGCTCCGAGCCGATCACGGCCTTGACGGCGGCGGTCTGCCGCAGGACACGCTCCTTGGGCGGACCGGCCGTGCGCAGCACCGCGCCGCGCGGGCCGATCACGGCCGAGGCGTCCGGCGAGGCGTAGACGGTGGTCACCCCGCCGCGAACCAAACGATCGAAGTCCCCCGAGCAAAGATCCAGACTGTCCAACACGCGGGTATGGGGCACGACCTCGGAGCCCTGTTCGTTGACCACCAGGTTCGGCCGAACACCCACGGCCAGCGGCGAGTCGGCGTCGGAGGGCTCCAACTCGTCGACGTGCGAAGCGTCGGATTGCCGTTCGGGCGTTGGCGGCACGGCGTCGCGATCGGTCCGCTTGCGACTGGCGGTGATCAGGTCGGCCGTCTCAAGGCGTGCGTTGGCGTCGATCAGCCCGGGCGTGATGCTGACGCCGCCCAGCTCGATTCGCGGGGTGTCTTCGGGAATCGAGAGATCGCAGCCGAGGGCACGGATGCGGCCGTTTTCGATCAGAACGACGCCCTTGGGGAATGTCTGGCCGTTGCCGACGTAGACGACGTCGGCCTGGATCGCCATGCGAGCAGGGGGACCGTCGGCCGGGGCGTTCTCCGCCGGCAACGTGGAAGCGGCCAGCCCCAGCAACGCCCACGCCGCCACGCGGCCGATGCGAAAGCAGCCCAGATGTGCCATCCGACGGCGGCTCATGGCTTTCCTCCCGGTGCCCG
Organism: Pirellulales bacterium; assembly: GCA_016935315.1. Taxonomy (GTDB): domain Bacteria; phylum Planctomycetota; class Planctomycetia; order Pirellulales; family Thermoguttaceae; genus JAFGRD01. The sequence goes on along the minus strand of JAFGRD010000044.1, from coordinate 5,627 downwards.
GCGATCCGCGGCATAGACGCGAACGCCCTTGACGTAGACCTCGAGCACGGCTGCGTCCAAACGCAAGGGATCTTGCGAGAAGACGACCAGGTCGGCCTCCTTGCCGGGCGTGAGCATGCCGATCCGGTCGGCCACGCCGGCGACCCGGGCCGGGGCCACGGTCAACGCCCGACGGGCGGCGGCGGGATCCAGCCCGTGGCGGACCGCCAAGGCCGCGGTCAGCCGCAGCCCGTCCGGCGGCGTCTGGGGAAAACCGCCCCGGAACGCCACTTCGATCCCCTTGCCGGCCAACTCGGCGGCGCCGAGCAGCACGCGGCGCTCGGAGGTGAACGAGTAGGGGCCGACGACGACCGGCTGCTGCCGGCCACCGAGATCGTCGGCACACTCGACGGCATCCTCGCCGAGGGCCACGGCGAAACGGCCGAAGCGGTCAGCAAAGACCTGTCGGGCCGAGGCCACGTCGTGCCTCGTCTTGCAGATCAACACCGCGTCGAGCTGGCCGGCCAGCGCCGCGTCAACCCGCGGATGGGCCTCGCCTCTTTCGGCTTTGGTCAACAGCTTGCGCAGTTGGTAGACGGCTCCGGCTCGGGACGTGGGCAGGCGATCCCCTCGCCAAACGCCCTCACCCAGCGAAAACGCCAGCGGACCGTCGGCCCGCAACACGTCAAGCCTGCCGCGGTCGACGAACGTGCGGAAACAGACGCAGGCCCCGCCCACCAGATTGTCGGGCGACGGGGCTACCAGCGCGGCGGTGATTCCCGCACGCAGCCCCGCGGGAAAGTGCGGGTCGCGCGGGTCCAGGGCGTCAGCGGCATTGGCGCCCGGGTCGAAGGCCGAGACGGTTTCCGCAGTCTGGCCGACTGCGCCGATCGACGAGAACAGATCGATCAACCCGGGGCAGATGACCGTATTTGCCCCGAAACGCCGCACCGCCTCGCCCCGGGCTTCCGCCGCCGGGCCAAGTGCCTCGATGCGGCCGTTTCGGACATGGATTGCCGTGTCGGCCCGCAGCGTGCCGTCCGGCTGCAAGACGCGTCCGGCCACCAGCGTTGCCGCCGGAGGATTGTCGTGTTCCGCAGCCTTCAGCGGCGGACCGAGAGCGATGGCGAGAATCAGAAGACCCAACCGGGGGCAGCGGCTTGTGTGCAGCGACTGGAGCATCACTCGGCCCCTCCCTTCTCCGGCTCGTCCGGCGTCTGGTAGACGGGCGTGCCGCCGACGTAGACGCGGACGACCTTGCTGGCCGGGTCGAGCGGGTCGCCCGACCAGAGGACGAAGTCGGCCAACAGCCCGGGACGCAGACGGCCGATCTGGTCGGCCACGCGGAGTAGCTCGGCCGCATCGGCGGTGACCAGCCGCAACGGGTCGTTGAGCCGGTTGGACGCCGCCGCCAGTTGGGCACCGAGCAGCACGAATCGGGCCGCCGCCGCATCCTCGGCGCCGCTGGCAACGATCCAACGCACGCCGGCCTGGCCAAGGACCGTGCCGCAATTTGGAATGGTCCTGCGGAAGACGTCGTCTTGGCGCAGACCGTTCCGCGCCGTGCTCCCCAGGATCACCGGGACCTCGGCGTCGGCGATTTGGGCGGCCACCAGGTGGGCCTCCGCGCCGCCTTCGAGAATCAGGTCCAACGAGAACGTCCGGGCCAGTTCGAGGGCGTTGAGGATATCGGCGCTGCGGTGGGCCAGAATCCGCACGGGCAACTCGTGATCCACCGCGTGCAAGAGGATCTCCAATTCGTGCTTCGGTTCGGGCCGCTGGGGTTTCTTTAGCGCCGTTTCTTCCTTCTTGTCTTCCTGCTTCTCTGCCTGTTCGTCTTTCGGCTTCTCCTCGTCGGCGGCCGAGGGCACCGAGGCTGAACCCTGCTTGGACTTCTGCTCCTCTTTCGGCTTGTCCTCCGGTTTCTCCGCCTCCTTCTCGGACTTTTTCGACGCCCGCTCGCGGAGCTGCTTCTTGTACTCGGCCAGATCCTCCTCGTACTGTTCAAGACTCTGGCGGTACTGCAGCGCCTCGCGGAATTGCTTCTGCACGGCCCGGAGCGTTTTCAGCCGGGTCACCGGCGTGTTGTCGGAACCGAGGTCGATGCACAAGGCGGCCTGGCTCTTGAGCACTCGGCCCAACGACTGCGGCCCGTCGCTGCCGGGGGCCAGGCGGATTACGGCGCCGCTGCCGCAGACGCCTTGGGGACCGCTGGGCGAGAGGCAAACGGCGGTGACGCCATGGCGCAGCGCGTCGACCAGATGCGCCGAATCGTAGCGGTCGAAGGCGTCCTCCGCGCGGCGCGTCGGGCCGGCGGTGCCCGACGACTCGCCGGTTCGCCCGAGAAGGCTCCAGACGTCGATCAGCCCGGCCGTCACCGTAGCCCCCTGGGCATCGATCTTCCTGGACAGCATCGGGACCTTCACGTCGCGTCCCAAGGCCGCAATCCGCTCGCCCTGGACCAAGAGGGTGCCGTTCTCGATGACGCGACCATCGCCGGCAACGATGCGGGCGTTGACGACGGCCGTGGGGCGCTGCAGCAGTTGTGCCCGCGCGGCCGGCGCGCCCGTCAGAAGACACGCCAGCGCGGCGATCCGTGCGACCGCGTTTCGGCGGCGTGGAGGGCGTGGCGGCAGGGAGAGTCGGCGGAGCTTGGTCATCGGCACACTGTGTGTTTCTGAGATGCCACCGTGCTGGGTGCCCATCGGCAAAGCCGCTACTTGCGCCCCAGTTTATCCAGTTTAGTCGAGGGCGCAGGGCGACGCAAGGACCCGGGCCGGTGCGCGTTTTGCCTCTTTCGTGTAGTCCTACTCGTTGTCTTGCGAGTTCTAGGCCTCCGGCAATTGCCAGGGATCACGACGCTGGCGATCGAGCCAGGTGTTGGCCTCGTCGTCGCCGACGAACGTCCACTTTGCGGGGTCCCAGCGGAGCTTGCGACGGTTCCAATAGGCCAGGTTGCCCAGGTGGACGACCGTGACCGACCGGGCGCCGATCTCCACGTCGGCAACCGGGCGTTTTCGGGAGCGGATGCAGTCGATCCAGTCGCGGTGATGGCCGGGCGAATTGTAGAGATGGACCTCGTCGTCGGCCAGCGGCTCCTTGACAATGCTCTCCGGGTTGCTGCTGAGGTGGCCGCGGCCGATGCGCAGCGTGCCCTCGGTGCCGGTGAACACGCAGCCGGCGGGGCCCCCATGGGTCATCTCGACGCCGTTGGCGTAGACGTATTTCACGCCGCTGTCTGCCTTGGGGTCGTCCGGCGGGATGATCTCGACCGGTCCCGACTCGTCCATGCCCAGCGCCCATTGGGCGATGTCGTAGTGGTGGGCGCCCATGTCGGTATGGCCGCCGCCGGAATACTCGCGATAGGACCGCCAGGCCGGGAAGTGGTGATGGACGCCGCGGGGGCTGAGCACCGAGTTGTACGGCCGCACGGGGGCGTAGCCCAGCCACATGTTCCAGTCGAGCCCCGGCTCCATTTCTTCCTCCGGCAGGTCGCACCACCGGCTGGGCCCGCCCACGCCCACCGTGACCGTCTTGATCCGGCCAAGCCGGCCGCTGCGCAACAGTTCGCAGGCCTTGCGAAATGGGCCGAACACGCTGGAGCGCTGCTGGCTGCCGGTCTGCATCACGCGACCGTGCTTCCGCACGGCGTCGATACACCGTTTGGCCTCGGCGATGGTCAGCGTCAGCGGTTTCTCGCAGTAGACGTCCTTGCCGGCCTTGCAGGCTTCGATGACGGGGATGGCATGCCAATGATCGGGCGCGGCGATGCAGACGGCGTCGATGTCCTTTCTGGCGATCAGCTCCCGGAAGTCCACATACTCGGCACAGCCCTGGTACGAACCGTCCTGGGCATAGGCCTCCTCGACCCGCCTTTTGGCGTGCTGTCGCCGCGTTCGATCGACCTCGCACACGGCCAACGCCTGGACGTCGTCAAATCGCAGCAACGTGCTGAGATGATAGTCGTTGGCCATCTTGCCGCAGCCGACAAACCCGATCGTGATCCGCTGGCTGGGGGCGGGTCGGTCTTCCTTGCCGAACACGGAGCCGGGCACGATCGCCGGCAACGCGGCGGCCGCCGCGGCGGACTGGACGAACCGGCGACGCGAAATCAGGGGGCAGGATTGCATGAGCGGGTACTCCTTGGGGAGGAAACGGGACTTCTGCGAAATGGCGAGTCAGCAGTGGCCAGTCAAGGGGACGGAGCTCCGGGCGGTTCGGCCGGGCAGAAGGCAGGGAAATCGGAGGCGGCCGCCAGGTGGCGGCCACTGCCACCAGCATAAGCGCCGGCGGCCCGGCAGTCGACCGTCTAGCCGGGATTTCTCCCTTGACGGCCGCCCTTGAATGAGTATGCTTTGTGGTATAAAGTCCGTGTCGCTTCCGGCTTGGGTTTCTCCGGGCTGATGGCGTTGGTGGGAGCGGCTGGAACGAACCACGTACACATTAAAACTGCACGTTCTGAAAAAACGGCACGTTGAAACCAACCAGGCCATATTGAGAACGAGGGCGGACCGATGGCCAACAGCAAGGGCCCGCCGGCGCAATCGCCGCAGAGTTGCGGCCGCTTCGCCTACGAAGGGCTGGAGCGTGCGATTCACGAGAAGGCCCGGCTGGGCATCATGACCTGCCTGGCCACGCACACCGCGGGGCTGGCGTTTACCGATCTGAAGACGCTGTGCTCGTTGACCGACGGGAACCTGAATCGTCATTTGCACGTACTCGAAGAGGCAGGTCTGGTCGAGATTCACAAAGGCGTCAGGCACAACCGCCCGCAGACCACTTGCCGCATGACGCCCGAGGGACGCACGCGTTTCCTGGAATACCTGGGCGCGCTGGAGGAAGTCGTGGCCGACGCGGCCCAGGCCGTGGCCTCGGCGCCGAAGTCGAAAGGCGTGTCGAAGGGCGTGTTGGAGGGGCACTCGCCGGCCTGAATCGTCCTGCAGGCGTCCTCACCGCAGTGCGTGCAGGCCGTGCTGCCGGCGCCACTGGTTGACCTGGACCATCGCCCGGGCCTCTTGTTTCAGCAGTCGGGTCAACTGGGACGCCGTACAACCCAGCGCCGCGGCGGCCCGCTTGACGTCGGCCTGCTGGGCAACGATTACGTCGAGTGCCTCGGCCAGCATGGCGGGGAAGTCGTCGTGCGAGGAACTGACGCGGACCCGCCCGCCACTGCATCGCGATTGCCAGAGCGGACTGGGCGCCGCATCCGCCGCGCGCTCCAGCCGGATTTCCAGGGCCAGATTCACCCGCAAGCGAAACAGGGCGACCTCACGGTTGGCCGCCTGGCTCCGCCGCTCGTTGGCCTCGGCCTGAACCCCGGTCGGCCGGTGCCGTAGCGCCACGGCCGTCTCCACCTTGTTGCGGTGCTGGCCGCCGGGGCCGGAGCGGCGCAGACGCCGCGTGCTGCACTCGGTCAAGAGCTGCTCGGGCAGCAGCGTGGCAGGATGGGCGGCGGGTTCGTTCATCGACGGCTCCAACGTCCACTGCTTGTCGGAACTCCGAAACAGAGCAGAGCTTACGCCCTTGCGCCGCTTTATCAACCCGTCAATCCTACCGAGGAACCAATCGGGATAGGGGGCGGCCTCGCGGCCGCTCCCCTCCCACACCACCGGGCATACGGGTCCGTACCACGGCGGTTCAGCTTGCTT
>JAFGRD010000004.1 GCA_016935315.1 Pirellulales bacterium | reverse complement strand
GTGAGCTTCTGGGACGCCGCGCGGTTCTGCAACTGGCTGCACAACGGCCAAGGCAACGGCGACACGGAGAGCGGGGCGTACCTGAACGTCGGCGACCAGAACACGTTCATGCGGAAGCCCGGCGCGAAGTACTTCATTCCCACAGAGAACGAGTGGTACAAGGCCGCCTATCACAAGAACGACGGCGTGACGGGCAACTACTTCGATTTTCCGACCCGCAGTGACGTCGCCCCAAGCAAGAACGTGCGCCTCGTTGATCCGGGCAACAACGCAAACTTCTACGACGACGGGGGTTATACCATCGGCCTCCCGTTCTACCTGACCGTGGTGGGCGAGTTTGAGAAGTCCTACAGCCCATACTACACGTTCGACCAGGGCGGCAACCTGTTTGAATGGGATGAGACCAGCATCGGCGGCTCATTACGTGGTGCTCGCGGTGGTTCATGGGGCCATCCCTCCTATTGCCTGGACCGTTCCGTGCGCCACTACTCACGTCCTGCGTTGTTTGACGAGAACTACATCGGCTTCCGCGTGGCCAGGATCCCCGAGCCCGGGACCATCACGCTGCTGGCATGCGGGGCCGTCGTCGCCCTGGCCCTCTGGAGACGCCGGCGGTAGCGCCCTCTTGCCCCTAGCCGGCCTTCGCGCTGTGGACCGAACTTTCGGTGTCGCTGGCTATCCGACTCCGCTTCGACGAGTTGGAGAATTGCATCAACGCATCCGATCTGTAATGGCCATGGTCTGCGTCGCGTCCCACGTCGCGGTAGCGAAACGTGCGCTGTGCATCAGAAGCAGGGCGAAGGGAACAACTCGCTCTTCCGCGGGCTCTCAGCCGACCGTGCTTTGCGTCTGTGGATCGAAGAAATGGAGCATCTCCAGGGCCACGGCCGGGGCGACCTGATCGCCGACGCCGTACTGCCGGCCGGCCTCCACGCGGCAGACGAACGTGTGTTGCCCGGCGCGGAGATAGACGTGCGACTCCGGGCCGATCGATTCGACCGCTTCGACCAGGGCGGGGATCCGTGGGACGTCGGGCGACCGCCCGGCGGCCGGCGAGCCAAGGTGCTCGGGGCGGATGCCCAGCGTGATCGGCCGGTTCAGGTACGGTTCCACTCGGGCGGTCCACGCGGCCGGGACCGGCAGCGTGAAGTGACGGGCCGTGCCGCTGTCGAGTTGGGCGTCGATCCGGTCGCCGTCGGACACTTCGCCCACGGTGGCGAAGACCAGCTTGCCCTGGGAGCGTTGAATCCAGCCGTCGAAGAAGTTCATCGGCGGGCTGCCCAGCAAAGCGGCCACGAAGCGATTGGCCGGGCGTCGGTAGAGGGTGGCCGGGTCGGCCACCTGCTGCAAGCGGCCGTCGCGCATCACGGCGATCCGCTGACCGAGAGTCATCGCCTCGGTCTGATCGTGAGTGACGTAGACGGCCGTGGTTTCCAGCCGCGCATGGATGCGGCGGATTTCCTGTCGCATCTGGCATCGCAGGGCGGCGTCGAGGTTCGAGAGCGGCTCGTCGAACAGAAAGACTCTCGGCTGGCGGACGATTGCACGGCCCAGGGCCACCCGCTGCCGTTCGCCTCCCGAGAGCTCGCCCGGCCGCCGCGCCAGCAGATGGCCGAGGCGCAGAACGTCGGCCGCCTCGTTCACGCGGCGTTGGATTTCCGCCCGGGGCGTGCGGCGAAGCTTCAGACCGAAGGCCAGATTGCCGGCGACCGACAGGTGGGGATACAGCGCGAAGTGCTGGAAGACCATGGCCACGTCGCGGTCCCTTGGGCGGAGCCGGCCGACGTCGCGTCCGTCGATTAGGATTGAGCCGCGGGTGAGCGTCTCCAGTCCGGCGATCATCCGCAACGTGGTCGTCTTGCCGCAACCCGACGGCCCGACCAGCACGATCAGCTCGCCGTCGGCCACGTCCAGCGTCAGGCCGTCCACCGCCCGAACGTTGCCGGCAAACTGTTTGACCACGTTTTCCAGTGCGAGGGTTGCCATGAGCGCTGCTTGCGGGGCGAGTGTCGGGAACCGGCACGTGGGGAGAGGACGCCGTGTCAACCGGTTTTCCAGAAACCATTGTTTTTCACCCAGGACGTTTCTGCAACCGGGGGCCTGTTGCTTTCCCCCGGCGGAGATAGAATGGGGGCGTGAATCGATCCTCCCCGCACTGCACGCCCCGACCGTTGGGCCTCGATCCGGCAATTGCCGGCACGGCCTGTTGCGTCGTTTCTTCCCTGGGTTATACCGGGGCCAATATCTGCATGCGCCAATTGGCCGATCACTGCGATCCGATGTGGGTGATCTTCAACAAGGAGTTGGTCACCGTGGTGCCCGCCGGCCTCTGGATGTTGTATCGGGCCTTGCGCGGGCGGACGGTCTTTCCCTCGCGGGGCGCGCTGGCACTGTTGATTGGCGTCGGGCTGGCGGTGCAACTAGGGGCCAATCTGGGGCTGCAATGGGCCCTCGGGGTGGTCGGCCTGGCCATTGCCATTCCCGCCGTGTTCGGCGTGATGCTGACCGCCAGTGCCGTGCTGGGCAACGTGTTTCTGGGCGAGCGGGTGTCGCGGCGTTCGGCGGCGGCCGTCGGCTTGCTGCTGGTTTCACTGGCGATGTTGGGCGCGGCGATCTACGCGGCCGTTGAACCCGAGGCGTCCGAGTCCACGCGAATCGAGCCGCTTCTGCTGGCTTTGGGTATCGGGGTTCCCTGTGCGGCCGGCGCCATCTATGCCATGCTGACCATTGCCATCCGCCGCACGATCGCCGGCCCGACGCCGATGAGCACGATCCTATTTACGACGACCGTCATGGCCGTCGTCTCGCTGGGCCCGCTGTGCGTTTATCGGCTCGGGATGCGGCAGTTGCTCGATACGCCGCCGCCGCAGCTTGCCTGGATGCTGGCCGCGGGCACGCTCAACCTGATCGCTTTCCTGGCGATCACCAAGGGTTTGGAGCTGACCACGGTTGTCCACGTCAACGTGCTCAACGCCACCCAAGTGGCCCTGGCCGCCGTGGCCGGCATGGCGTTGTTCGACGAGCCGCTGACCGCCTGGTTGATCACCGGGGTCGCCTTGACGATCGTGGGCGTGGTGATGATCGACCGGCCAGCCGAGGAATTGGAGGCCGATCAACACACGTGAGCAGCACGATGGCCGGGCGGCCTGTTGGCATCGGTCCTGCCTGCATGGAACCCGTTCGGGCAGTCTATTCCGCGGGTTGCTTCGGCGTGGTCGGCGATGTGAGTACGCGGACCAGCAGGTCGCGGTAGCCGTCGAGGTTCGTCCACGAGGTGGCTACCGACATCTTCGTGCCGGCCGGATCGATCCGCGTGTAGCCGTCGTCGGTCACGGTAATCGTGAGCGCTTCGAGCGCGGCCAGCCTCTTCGGGCCGGGGTAGGCCAGATAGATGCCCACGGTGTCGAACAGCGTACTGCTGCCGGTGAGCTCAGCGACACGCCCCTTCTTGTCCGCCCAAATGGCATAGTTCTCCAGCAACGCCCGGACCATGGGGTCGTCGCTCTTCTTGAGCGCTGCAAAACGCTGGCCTTCGAGGTGGACAAGGCCGCAAGTATCCAGCGGAGTGATCGTGATCTTGCGCCATGGCGCCGAGAGGACGCGGCGCGCCGCTGGGGCGTCACGGCGGACGTTGTATTCGGCCGACACCTCGGGACTGCCTCCGTAGCCCCTGTAAACGCTGCCGTGCATGCCGACGAAGGACGCCTTCGCGGCAATCGTCGGGTCCTTCCCCAGCGCGGCACTGAGCGTTTGCAGCGGTCCGACGGCGACCACGGTTATCGGGCGTTTGCCTGTGCGAATCGTGTCGATGATCGCCTGCGCGCCGTCCGCGAAAACCTTGCCCGCGTATTCGTCCATGGAAAAGCCCTCGGTCCAGTCGTCCTGCCGGGTCTTCCCCTCGGCGCCGGGCCCCAGGCCGATCGGAATGTCGGTCCGGCCGGCGACGGTCAACAGTTTGGCGACCAGCTTGCCCCGGCCGGCCGATGAGTGGCAAGTGGTGGTGATCAGCTTCACGTCCAACCGGGGGCTCTTCAGCAACATCACCAGGGCCCAGGTGTCGTCGATGTCGTCGCCGATGTCCGTGTCGAAGATCACGGGAATCCGTTTGGCCGGCTTCTCGGCCGCCCGCAACGGCACCGCCGACGCGGTCCAGAGCACCAGGATCAGACCGAGACAACAAACGGACAAGGCTTTCATGGCAGGTCTCCTCATCGATTGGGGTGAACTGTAGCTAGGGGCCGAAGAGTGCCCAGAGCGTTTTTTGGCGACCGGACTTCTGCTGCGCGGCGCGTGCGGGGCAGCTTACAGAAGTCGAGTGATGACCATTGTAGACCGGGCTGCGACGCTCTGCAACACGCGGGGCAACAGTGCCTCTGCCGCCTTTCGATCCATAAGCACGTCCAACGGGCTTCTTGACTGCCCCCTACGGGCCGCTGCACTTCCGGAGCAACTCGTCGAACTTCCGCTTCATCTCCGGCCCGCCGCAGTCGGGATGCAACAGTTGCAGCAGCCGGATGATCTTGGCCGCCTGTTGCCGGTTGCCCATGTCGCAGTGCAGCCGGGCGACCCAATACTTGGCCAGGAACCAGCGCCGGCTGCGCGGCGGCGACTTCTTCTCCAGCTCGCGCCATTGCTGCAAGGCCGTCTCCTTCGAGGCCGCGTCGGTGCGCGTCAGCAGCAGCGTGGCGAAGGCCTCCTGAATCGTGCCGTCGCGGGGATACGCTTCGGCCAGCGACCGGAAGGCCGCCAGGGCCTCGTCGGTGCGTCCGGCGTCGGCCAGGGCCTGCGCAGCGTTCTTCTCGAAGCTCTGCCGCTGTGGCCCTTTGAGTTGATCGCGACGCGGGCGTAGCAGCTCGGCCGCCCGAAGCTCCAGCAATGCCAGCTCCCGACGGACCTGCGGCTGGGCCGTGGCTGCCAAGCCGGCAAGGCCCTCGAGCATCTGTAGCAGCTCCTGGGGCGGCCCGGCCGAGATCTGGGCCAGCACTTCGCCCGCCTCCGCGTGCCGTCCGCTGCCGGCCAGCGAAAAGACCAACAGCGCCCGGACCGCCGATTTCCAGTCGTCGGGCGCGTCGGCCGACCCCTCGAGCGCGGCCGTCAGCACGTTGCGCGTGCGATCGTAGCCCGCCGGCGTGTAGTTCAAACGCAGTCGGGCGGCTGCCAGGGCGGCGTAGCGCTGCACGGGATTCCACTGACTCGGCCCGTTGCCTTGCGGGCCGACCGTCAGCGACTCGAACCACTGGGCCGCTTGCTCGACGTCGGCGACGATTCGGGCGATCGGCTCGCCGGCCGCCTGACGCTGTTCGAACCACGCCCGGCAACAACGCTCAACGCCTTCGACCGCCTGAAGCCGATTGGCGCTGTGGGCCGACATGGTGCGATAGGCCTTGATCGCGCCCGAAAAGTCGCGGCGGTGTTCCAGCAGTCGTCCGAGACGCAGCCAAACCGGATCGGCGGTGGGTCCGTCGGGCCAGGTCCGCAGGTGTTCCTGCAGCAGGTCGGCGTAGTCGTCCAGGGAACCCTCCTGCTGCTTGACGAGCTGGGCCGCATGGTAGATGGCCAACAGGTGGGCCTCGGGCGCCTTGGGGTGGCGGGGCATGACGGCGGCAATCTGGTGGTATCGGTCCATGGCTTCGCGGTGCCGCTGACGGCGGTGCTCGATGGTCGCCGCCACGTAGCCCAGCTCGAAGGCTCGGTCGAGATCGCCCTGGTCGGCGGCCAGCTTGTGGGCGTCGTTGTAGGTGGCCAGGGCGTCGTCAAGTTGGCCGCTCCGGAAGGAGCTCTCCGCCGCCCGAACCAACATCGCCAGATCGCCGCCGGGCGGCGACGCCTGAACGTATCGCGCCAGCAGCATGCCTGCCCGACGCGTCCAATACGGACCGTGGAGCTGCTCGATGCGTTCGACTTGGGCGATCGCCTTGGCCTGCCACTGGTCGGCCTGGGGGGCGTTGGGCGACCGGCGGGCCGCGCGGCCGGCGGCCAGGTACGCCTCGAGCCAAGCGTAGTCCAGCTCGGCCGACGTGGCGCCGTCGATCTCGCGGCCTTCGAGCAGCACGGCGGTCGCCTCGGACAGTCGGCCGGTGGCCAGGGCCAGGCGGATCCGCTCGGCGCGGACGCGCAACTGCACGGCGGGCGGGGGCTTCAGTTGCTGCAAGGCGTCAAGCTGCCGTCCCGCCCCCGCGTAGTCGGCCAAGAGACGGTACGAAACGGCCAGATCGATGCGGCTGCGGATCGCCAGCGGGTCGGACGGGGCGACTCGCGCCAGCGGCTGAAGTCGTTGCACCGCCTGCGTGAGCGAATTGGCCCGATCGGCGCTCTGGGCCTCGTAGCATTGCGCCTGGTTGCGAAACGCCCGGGCGAGCTCGTATTCGAGGTTTTTCTTCAGCGAGGTCAACTGGTGGGGCGTCGGCTCGCCCGGTTCGATTTGGCCCGGCAAGGCCTGTTGCTGCATCCGGCGGTCGACTTCCTCGGCCAGTTCGCCAAGTTGGCGGAGGGCAGCTCGCAGGTTCGTTCGCGCTTCGTCGAACGAGGCCTGCGGGTCGGCGACGACCTGGGCCTCCTGGCGTGCCAGCTCACCATGGGCCAAAAGCCCCAACGCTCCCTGGAAACGGACCAGCAGCAGCCCGGGGGTTTGCGGGTGGGCGGCGACAAAATCCTCGACGACCTCGGAGGCCTTCCGCCAGAGCGGCTCGCGCATCTCCGGCGGGGAGGCGGCGGCCCGGTCGGCCAGGCATCGCGACCACTCGATCACCAACTCGGCCCGTTGCGGGGCGGACAGATCCGTTCGCTGAAGCCGTTGGCGGCAATACGTTTCGGCCAGCCGGTACAGCCCCCGCTCGCGCAGCCCGGCCAGGTATCGCTGATCGGTGGTCTGCTCGTCCGCGGCGACGGCCGACACAGCCAACAGCAGAAAACCGGGGAGCAGCAGGCAGGAGGTTCTCATTATTGATGTTTGCATTGTGAATGATCCAGGCCGACCAACGGGAGGCCGGACAACTCGGGCTCCCGTTGGTCGCCCTCGCGCATTGAGTGTGCAAGCGTCAACAGAAGGGGCAGGGGGTTCCTCAGGGCATGTTGTGGCTGTTGCTGGCGGTGCTTGCCTTCAACGTTTCACTTCTCGCACTGCTCTCACGTTACGTCTCACGTCTCCAAGCCCACTGCCGGCGCCCTACGCCTGACGCCTCACTCCTCCGCAGAGGCCGCGAAGCGTACGGTTTCCAGGCCGATCGCGCGGCAGAGATCGTACACGTCAATCACGTCTTCCATCGGCACAGCCGGCTCGACGTCGAGGATCACCGGCAGGTCGGTCTTCACCCGTTTCACGCTCAGCAGCACGGCGCGGATCTCCGCCAGTTGGGTGTAATTCACCTCGTTGATCAGCCATTGGGCCCTGCCTTCGCGCCAGAGAACGCGGACCACGATCTCGCCCAGATCGATCACGTCGGGATCGATCGGCACGTCGCTGTCGATCGCTCCGGGCAAAGAAAGCCGAGTGGGGAGGATCTCTTCCGGCGGCTGGAAGCTGGCCGTGCAGACAAAGAAGATCAAGAGCAAGAAGATCACGTCGATCATCGGCGTCATGGTGACGTCGAGTCGTTCTCGCTGCTTGTGATGGTAAGGAGGAGGTCGCATACGCACCCGTTGGGTGTCATGGATTGATTTAGCCCAAGTCCTTGTGTTTCACCTTCCCGCTACGGCAAACGTCACCTTCCAAACGCCTGCCCGGGCGCACGCCACCATCAGTGGCTCGATCATGCGGTAAGGCACGCGGCGGTCGGTGCGGATGCGGACCTCCAGTTGCCGTCCGGCGTCCCGGCTCTCGTAGTCAATCAGCTTGGCGAGCTGCCACTCGTGCATCAGCCGGCCGCCGACCATGATGCGCCCGGCGGGTTCCTCCTGCGGCAACACGTTGACCACCACGCGGCGGATCTCTTCCCGGTCGGGCCGCTGGCCGCTGCCGGCGTCCGGCAAGTCTAGATCGAGCTGCACCTCCTGCTGGGCCAGGTGGCTGGAAACGAGGAAGAAGATGATCAGCAGGAACACGACGTCGATCATCGGCGTCATGTTGAAACCGAGGTTGCCTCGGGCAAGGTTGGTCGGCACGCGCATCAACGCTCTCCCACCGGAGGCGGCGCCGGCGGCGTCGAGGTTTGCGACCGTTGCACTGCCCGGGCGCGCTTCAGCGGGGCGAACACGTGCTGGGTTACGTAGGCCGCCTCGGCCACCAACTGGTCGACCCGATTGCGGAACACGGCGAACGCCGCCAGCGACGGAATCGCCACGATCAGCCCTTCGACGGTGGTGACCAGGGCCAGGTAGATTCCCTGGGCCAGATCGGCGGCCCGGGCGGCGCCCTGCGTGCTGGCCACCTCACGGAAGGCGATGATCATGCCGATCACCGTGCCCAACAGTCCCAGCATCGGGGCGATGTTGCCGATGACCGAGAGGTATTCGATCTTGCGAAACAGCCGGGCCGACTGATCGGCGGCCGCGTCTTCCATGGCCTTCTCCACCGCCGGCCATCCCCCGTCGGCCTCGGCCAATCCGGCCTCGATCACGAAGGAGAGGAAACTCGGCTCCCGACGGCACCGCAGTTGAGCCGGGGCCAGCTTGCCCTCGGCCAACAGCGCGCGGACCTCGTCGCCCAGCCCCGGCGGCATCAGCACCGGCTCACGGATCGTCATGATGTGCTCGATGACCAGGGCCACTGCGGCCACCGACAACAGCATGATCAACACGCCGACCGGACCGCCGGCGGAGAGGATGCCCCAGACGCCTTCAGGCGTGCCGCCTGCCGGCTTGGTCGTGCCCGGCGCTGCCGCTGCCGGCGGTGCCGCGGCGCCCGGGTCGTCGGCCGAGAGCCCGCAGGCAGGCCAGCACAGTGTCAAGACGGCCGTCGCCAGAACGATAGACCTGATCTTCTGCAAAGTCATCTCCTGAAAAGACGCGAACACGGTTTCAATTGCCTATCGCTTCCATTCGGCCCTGGGCCTCGGCCATCGGCCGGGTCCCCGGATAGCCAGCGATCAATTCCCGATACAGTCGCAGGGCCTCCGGCACTCGGCCGAGCTTCTCCAGCGCGCGACCCGCGTCCAGCAACGCCTGGGTGGCCAGGTCCCGCTGTTGCGGATAGAGAATTGGCACGCGCATCAAGGCCAGGGCGGCCTGCTCCCATTGTTGCCGCTGCAGCCGGGCGCGGCCGAGAACGAAATACGGTCCGGCCGCCAGTGCCTGGGGCATCTGCTCGATCACCCGTTGCCAGTTGTCGAGCTCCGCGCTGCTGGCCGTGACGGCCTCCGCGCGCCAAGTCTGGGCCAGGGCCAATTGGGCCACGCGCCGATCCGGCCCGGCGCTGAGCGTCTTCAGCCGTTGCAGGGCGTCCAGACGCTCGCCGGTGGTCAGCAAATGGCTGGCGCCCAGCAGGACGGCCGTCGGCTCGGCGCGATTGAGCCATTGCCGGGCGGCCTGCTCCAAAGCCGCCGGAGGCTGCCGCGGCATCCACTCCAAGGGGATACAGTCGAAATCGAGCGTCTCAGGATCGTCACGCAACAACAGCAGAAACGTCTCGCCGGAGCGGACCCAATCGTCCAGTGCGCGATAGCACCAGATGGCCCGGGCAATGATCCGTCGGCGGACCCATCGCCGCGGCTCCTCGTCAACGGCCTGGCGATAAAGGTTCAGTGCCGGGCCGAACTCGCCGTCGGCGAATCGGGCGTCGGCTTCGGTGTGCGCGGGGCCGTATGGTGTCTTAACGCGTATCACCTTGTCGGCCGGGAAGGTTTGCTCGCGGCCGCCGGGCACTTGGATCCGCAGGTGGCGGCCCGTGCAGTCGACGATCCGCCCGCTGACCTTTGTCTGCCCGCCGCCGCTGCTACCGAGCGTGACCGTATCTTGGGCCGCGACCGGCAGCAGTGTCACGAACAGCGCCGCCAGGGCCCCCAGTGTCGCCCACGCGGCCCGCTGGTCGGCTGATGCTTGCAGCCTGGCGATTCTCATGCACGGATCCTTCACTGCCTTGGCGCGGGGGCGAATCTCGAAACGTCGACGTACCCGTGCTTGCCACCGTTTTGCCGGGCGAGTTGGACGAGAAAGTTGTCCATCTGGGTCTGCGGCCCGAAACCGAACTCGATGGCATGGATCGTAATGCCGGAGGCCATCCGCTGGATCTTCTCCAGCGCCCGCGGGCCCAAGACCGGTTGGTCGGCGTCGGTCAGGAAGAAGATCACGTCGGGCTGCAGCTTGATGGCGGCCACCAAGGCCGCTTCGTGGTCGGTCGAGCCGTCGGCCACGATCGAACCGATGAACTTCGCCGCCAGGGCCTTGTTCTGCTCGGTGGCAAAGAAGAGCTTGTTTGGATGGCCGGTCGGGTTGAAACGCCAGGATCGCTCGTTGTAGAAGATAATCTGGAACTGGTGAGTCTTTTCCAGACTTTTCAGGCTGGCAATCAGTTGGGCTTTGGCGACACCCAACGGGCTGCGTGCCGAACCGCCCATGCTCCCGCTGCGGTCGAACACGTAGACGAATTTGTATCCTTCACCCTCGATGCCGAAGACCCCGGTCCGCGCCTTGCCGCCCAGGGATCGCCCGGTGGCGCGGGGACCGGTGTCGGCGCCGATGGCCGAGCCCACGCCGCCCGGCTCCAGCCCCCCGGGGCCGATCACCGCAAACGCTGCCGGCAGGGCGTTGCTGGGGTCGGCCGGCACGGACTCGTCGAGCAACTCCGCCACGCTGCGGGGGGCGGTGGTGGCCGTCTGCGAATCCTCGCCGCCGGCATCGTCTTCGCTCTCGAAGTATTCCTGGGGCCCGTCCTGGTGCTTCAGCACGATGCCGACCTCCGCGGTCCGCTCGGCCGCGGCCCCTTGCGGTGGGGCCAGGCGAAGTGTCAACCCCAGCAGCAGCATCAGCAGCAGGTGCAGCAGCATCGAAATCAGCCAACTGGGCAGCATGGCGCGCGGCCGGTCCATTGGCTTCAGCTCCCGGAGGTTTTGCCGCGAAAAGGCCATAAGCGTGACCCCACTGGGAATCGGACTTTCTGACGTAAACCACCGCAAAACAAGTATTTGCGACGAACCGCTTGGCTCGTGGAGTCGTCCCGTAAGGGCAGAGCGACAGGCTTGTACTCAGACCGCACGGCTCCCCCCAGGTCGGCCGGGGCTATACCACGAGACATTGGTGCAAATGCCGGGACGTGCGCGCGAATTCTAAGTCCGTGCCAACAGCGAGTCAACGTGTGTTGGTTCCCTCTCGCCGGAATCTGTAGTTCGCCTATAATGTCGGTAGTCATCCATTCTACGGAGCCTGGACCTGTGCGGATCGTCAAATATCCCCATCCCACCCTGCGCCACAAGTCAAAACCGCTGCGCCGAGTCGATGCCGAGTTAAAGCAGGTCGTCGCAGAGATGCTCGAATGGATGTATCGCGACAGAGGTATCGGGCTGGCGGCCAACCAGGTCGATCTCCCCTATCGGCTGTTTGTGATGAATATCGAGAGCGACCCGGCAGCCAAGGACCAGGAATTCGTCTTCATCAACCCGGTGATTTCCCGGCGCACCGGCAGCGTGGAAGGCGAAGAGGGCTGCCTGAGTCTGCCGGAGATTTTTGCCCCGGTGCGGCGATCGGAGAAGATCGTGCTCTCGGCCTACAATCTCAGGGGCGAGGAGGTGAACCTGGAGTTGAGTGGCCTGTTCGCCCGGGTGGCCCAACATGAATACGACCACCTCGACGGTGTGCTGTTCATCGACCGGCTCAGTGCCAGCAGCCAATTGGCCGTGAAGCAGGCGCTGTCTGATCTGGAAGCCGAGTTCCATGGCGACCGCAACCGGGGCCAGATTCCCAACGACCAACAAATCGCCGCCCGGTTGGCCGAGTTGGAGGCGTTGAGGACGTAGCCTCCTTGCCGCAAGAAAGCCTTGCAGGATGGATGCATGGCACCCATCCCACAAGGCCGACACTGGTACCGAGAGATCAGCAGCTTCTTGGCCAATGTTTTCGCATGTGCCACGCCAGCGCGGCAAAGCTCATTAGCCCGGCGGCAAACAGCGCGACGCTACTCGGCTCCGGGACGACATCCAGTGCGACCAGGTCGTCGCCGCGGCCTTGATGTGTTACGCCGCCGCTGCGCACGGTGGCCAATCCCATCCATTCGGCGGCCACCAGGACCATGGGCGGCGCTCCGATTGGGGCGAGACCCCCGGTTCCGGTGAACGCGTCGATCAGCAGATCGCCTTCTTCGATCGGAATCCCGCTCAAATCGGGGGTGCCGATGATCGCCGAGCCGCGTCTTACGGAAAACAGCAGGAAGTCTACACCGGGCTGGAACTCGCCGTCGCCGTTGTCGCAGAGTGCCAGGGCGTCCAGGTCGTCACTGTCCGGGCCGGCGATCCTGTCCAGGCCGAGCATGGCGGCCGGCGCGTAGATTTGCGGGACTGCTACCATGGATGTCACCAGCACGTCGCCCCCGACAAATCCGTTGGCCGGAGCCGAGCCCGTGTTGGGCGATTGCGTCGGCCCGGCGTCGAACGGGTCACGAAACGCCGAGTCGAGCGAGAGATAGAACCGGGCACGCCGACCGCGAATTCATCGACCGAGAAAAACACGCGAAGCCGGCCGATCGCGTCGCCGGTCGGGTCGTCGATCAGTCTGGGGTCCAACGCGTCGTGCCCGTAGGAAACGGCATCGACCTCCGAGAATCCACCGGGCCCCGGAACGATCCCCAGCGCGCCGACCGGGATCGAAACCCCGGGGCCGGTGGCAAATGGTCCGGGCGCCGGCTGCCCGATGGGCGGGCCGGGCATCGGAGAACTCAGCAGGTCGCCTTCGGTGATCAGCAGCCCGCTGCCAAAGCCGTCGGCGGCTCCAATGGTTGGACCCTGCATATCGATCGAAAACGTGGGACCCGCGGCGACACACTCGGCGGTCATCGGCAGGGCCAACGCAACGACAAGGCAAATGGTCAGTCGTACATCGGGCGTCTTCATGGGTCTATCCCTTTCGAATAGAGGTCGGCAATGCGGCAGATTCCAGTCACGCTTGCGACAGCCCGAGGCCCATGGCTCAGTAAGCGAGAGGTGCCTCGATCGAGGCACAAGACGCGCGTTCCCCAACTCTGTCTACCCTCTGAAGTGCTGCATCCTGCGCGCATGTCTCAAAACAAGAGCGGGTCAAAGGCAAGAGACCAGAGGGGCCGGACCAGACGTGGATGGAACAACCATACGCAGCACTGTCGGGGCCTCTACTGATGTTCACCCAGCGGAAAGCCCCCCCGGGCGCCGTGTGCAGACATTCACCCGTTCCTCTTGGCGATTCGAGGGTGGGCACGACAGGGTATTCTTGATGTTTGCATTGCGAATGATCAAGGCCGACCTACGGGAGGCCGGAAAAATCGGGCTCCCGTAGGTCGCCCTCGCGCGTTGACTGTGCAAACGTCAGTAAGAGGCGGCTGCCCGCTGGCACTGGGGCGTCGACTTTCCCTAATCCATACAACCAGTCCTTGGCGATTTCCCATTTTTCCACTTGTTCGAGTTGTGCGGGCAAATGCGTCAACTGTGGCCAGCCGCCAGCCGACCCAGTGAGAAAGGCACCAGGCTAGTCAGGCACGTGCCGGTCGTCTGATGGATGCGAGCGTTTGGGCGTCCTCGGTCGCAGCCGTCCCCTGCCGCCGCGCTGGATCTGGCCCACGCCGCGCTTTTGTCACCCCACCAACGGAGTATCTTTCCATGTACCACACGAAACTGACGATAGGAGTCGCCCTGTGGGTCGTCCTGTCGGCGGGCACTGTCTGGGCCGGCGGACTCTCTCAGCCGGCGTCGCTGACCACGGCGGCCTACGAGTTTGATCGCTACGATTTTCTGGGGCCCACACTGGCCGATGACACCGAACGGCCGGCGGGCGATGTGGGAGAGGCGGAGACAGCTCCCGAAATTGCGGAGAGTGTCGCGCCCGAAGGCGCAGGCGTAGCTGCTTGTACGGACTGTCGCGGCTGCCGCGCTCGGTGTGGTGGTTGCGATCCCCAGCCTTGGAAGCTCCCGCAGCCGTCCTGTCTCCAGCGGAACGGCATCGTGGTTGGCGGCTGGCTGCAGCAGGGAATCACGTTCAACGGCAACAACCCGACCGACGGATTCAATGGTCCGGTGGCCACCAACGACTGGGACGGCGAGTATCAGATGAACCAGTTATGGCTCTTCCTGGATCGCAAGGCCGACAACGGCGGGTGCGGCCTGGCGTGGGGCGGCCACCTCGACATGTTGTTCGGCTCCGATTGGCGTTTCGGAGTGAACCACGGGCTGGAGAACCGCATCAACGGCTTCGAAGGCCAGTCCTACGGCATGGTGATTCCGCAGATGTACCTGGAAGTGGCCATCAATCGACTTTCGGTCAAGATGGGGCACTTCGCCAGCCTGCTCGACTATGAAGTCATCCCCGGACCGCTGAACCCGTTCTACTCCCACTCGTACTGCTACGGCTACACGGTCGACCAGTTGGTCACCGGGGCAGTCGCCGACTACAAGCTTACCGACCAGGTCTCCGTGTTGGCGGGCTTCACGCGGGGGTGGTTCATGTTCGAAGACCTCAACCATGATCTGGACGTTACCGGCGGCGTCCGCTGGGCCAGCCGCGACAAGCGGACTTCGCTGGCCTACTCCATCAGCAGCGGCCCCCAAGACGTGGCCGGCGTCCAGAATCGCTTCGCCTCCAGCCTAGTGTTTAAGCGACAGGTTACCGACAGGTTCCAGTACGTGCTGGTGCACAACCTGGGCATCGAGGATGACGCGACCCAGGACGATCGGGACGGCGAGTGGTACGGGGTAAACCAGTATTTCCTCTACCAGCTCAATCCCAAGTGGTCGCTGAACATGCGCTTCGAGTGGCTGCGAGACGACGACGGCACCCGGGTGATGGGTCCAGGCGCGCTAAACGCGGTGATGCCCACCGTATTCCCCAAGGTGCGGGCGTTCGACGGCTACGGTTTCGCCGGCAATTTCTACGAGTTCACCATCGGGGCCAATTGGCGGCCGCACCCGAACATGCTGGTCCGGCCGGAGTGCCGTTGGGACTGGTTTGCCGGCCCGGCCGGGCCGACGGGCCTTCCCTTCAACGACGGCCACAGCGACAACCAAGTCACCTGCGCGGTGGATCTGATCCTCACGTTCTGACCCCGCATGCCGTGGAGAGACTCTGCCAGGGGCGGTTCGGGCCCTTCCGAACCGCCCCTTTGGTCGTTTCTTGCGGTCTCACCGGCTCCGACCGCTACAGGTCGGGCAGTTCGGCAATGGCGGCTTCGATCTTCGCCTGCGGATAGGCGTAGTCCTCCAGTTCGCCGGCAAGGTACCGGTCGTACGCGCCCAAATCGCAAAGGCCGTGGCCGCTGAAGTTAAACAGGATGCACTCCTCCTTGTTCTGCTCGCGGCATCGAATGGCCTCGTTGATGGCCGAGCGGATGGCGTGGGAGGTCTCGGGAGCGGGAATGATGCCCTCGGTGGCGGCGAAGAGTTGGGCCGCCTCGAAGCACTCGAGCTGATGGTAGGCAATCGGCTCGATCAGGCCGAGTTCCACGCCCAGGCTGACCATCGGCGCCATGCCGTGGTAGCGCAAGCCGCCCGCGTGGATCCCCGGCGGTACGAAGCTGTGGCCCAGGGTGAACATCTTGATCAGCGGCGTCAGTTGCGTGGTGTCGCCGAAATCGTAGCGGTATTGGCCCCGGCTCATGGTGGGGCAGGAATGGGGTTCCGCCCCCACGAAGCGGATCTCCTTGCCCGCGATCCTGTGACGCAAGAACGGAAACGCCAGCCCGGCATAGTTGCTGCCGCCGCCGACACAGCCGATCACCACGTCGGGGAAGTCGTCGACCAGCTTCAACTGCTTCTCGGCCTCGAGGCCGATGATCGACTGGTGCAGCATCACGTGGTTCAGCACGCTGCCGAGCGTGTACTTGGTGTCCTCGCGTGCCACGGCGGCCTCAACGGCTTCGCTGATGGCCATGCCCAGGCTGCCGGGACATTCCGGGTCGGCCTGCAAGATTCTCCGGCCGGCCTCGGTCTCCTCGGAGGGGCTCGGCGTGACCTTTCCGCCCCAGAGCTGCATCATCGAGCGCCGGTATGGCTTCTGCTGATAGCTGACCTTGACCATGTAGACCTTGCACTCCATGTCGAACATCTTGCAGGCGAACGACAAGGCACTGCCCCACTGGCCGGCGCCGGTCTCGGTCGTCAGGCGATTGATCCCTTGCTGCTTGTTGTAGTAGGCCTGGGCCACCGCCGTGTTTGGCTTGTGACTGCCCGGCGGACTGTGACTCTCGTCCTTGAAGTAGATCCTCGCCGGCGTCTTCAGCGCCTTCTCCAGCCCCGTGGCCCGGGTCAACGGCGAGGGGCGCCAAATCGCCAGCACCCGCCGCACCTCGTCTGGAATCTCAATCCAACGTTCCTGGCTGACTTCCTGCTTGATCAGCTCCATGGCAAAGATCGGCGCCAAGTCGTCCGGGCCGATCGGCTGTTTGGTGCCGGGGTGCAGCACCGGGGGCAGCGGCTTGGGCAGATCGGCCTGAAGATTGTACCAGGCCGTGGGCATTTCGTTCTCGCTCAGCAACACTCGCTTGGAACTCATGGACTTTATCCTCTCGCAACGGGACGTCGGGCAATCGAGCGCCTTGTCCACGCCATGGGTCAACCCGGAGGCCGTCGACAAAGCAAGGAAAGTATAGGAGTCTAACCGCGCCGGCGACCGTTGTCAACCGCGCGGATTCGCCTGACGGAACTCAGGCTCCTTGACGGGGTTAAGTGTAAGGGAGAGACGGGCACGCCGGGCAGCTTCCCGTGTGCTGCCCCTCCTCAACAAAGGAATCCCGGAATCCCCTGCAATATCTCCCGGCAACCTGCGTTCTGCCCTATAGACAATGACCTCTGGGAACACACACGCGGACGACTACCAGCGTTTCGCCGATTGGGGACGCGACCACGGCCAGGCCGTTCGAGGGTACTTGCTGGCGATGGTCCGCCGGACCAACCTGGCCGACGACCTGACGCAGGAGGTGTTTTCTCGGGCGTGGCAGGCGCGTCGGCGGTACCGGGAACAGGGTAGCCCCCGGTCGTACCTGCTGCGAATCGCCGACCGCCTAGTGATCGACCGCAGCCGCAAGGCAGGTCGCGAGGTCAACCTGGACGAAGACACGTGGAGGCAAATTGAGCCCGCAGGCCGCACGGCTGAGCCGATCGACAACCTGGTGCAGGCCGAAGCGATCGGTCAGCTCACGGCGGCCCTGGATCGCCTGTCGCCGGCCCAGCGCCGGGTGCTGCTGTTGAGATACTACGGCCAACTGAGTTTCGCCGAGATTGCCGAGGTTGTGGGCTGCCCGATCAGCACGGCACTGAGCCATAGCCGGCGCGGGCTGCAGACACTGCGAAAGACGCTCGTGGAGGACGCCCCGTGAACGACCAGAGCCGACTGCAACGCCGACTGGAGCAAGCGACCGCCGAGGCGCTGCCGGCGGACGCCCCGCTGGATGCGGAGACGGCGTCGTTGCGGGAGGGTTGGCTGGCATTGGGGCAACTGCTCAAAGCGGTCGAGCCCGCATTGGAGAAGCCTTTGGTGTTGTCACCGGCGACGAGAGAGGCCCGGCCTGGTCGGTTGGCAATCCGATGGGCGGCGGCTTTGGCGGCCTCGCTGCTGATCGTCGCCTCCTTGGCCTTCGGCCTGCTGAGGCCGAAACAGGGTGGCGCGATCGCCGAGAAACCGGCGGAGCCGGCCGCGGGTGCTGTGCAGACCACCGCGCCCTCGCCGACCCCCATGGCCCCGGAAAAGGGCCAGCTTGCGTGGGACGATCCGCTCGACGAAGAGCTCGCGCTGGCCGGCCAGCACGTGATTCGCCTCCAACAGGACTGGTGCGCGTTGGAGGATCCGTTCGACCCGGTCTACGACGGCTTGGAGGAAGTGGGACAGGATATCGAGGGCAATACACTCTGAAGTGATTACCATAGTCGGCGGTCAGCGGTTGGCCTGGCTGGGAAACGCTTGACGCGCAATGCCGACGAGGAGATTCAAAACATGGTACACAGTGGACTGAGGATGCGAATCGTGACGGCCGCGTTGTTGGCCGTCGGGCTGTTTGTGGTTGCGGCCGGTCGGCTGTCGGCCGCCGAAGGGCCTCCCGGACCGAAGGGCGACGAGGCCCCGCCCCCGTCCACGCCGCCCCAAGCGCGGGAGGATGAACTTCGCCCGCTGGGCCCGCCGCCTGGCCGCGGCCCGGCACAGTCGGCCGGCGGACGCCCCTTCTCGATGCGACAAGGCAACACCCCGAACGCGGCGGCCACAGGCCCCCCTGGTCGCGGCGCGCTCGGCGGACGGCGCGGCCCGCCAGAAGACCGCGGGCCTTACGGCCGCGGGCGTCTGGGCGGTCTACCCCGCTGGCCCCACCGCAGTTGGGACGACCTTCAGAACAACGATCCGCGGATGTACGAGCTGTTGACTGCCGACTCGGACCTGGATCGACAGGCCAGGGAGTTGGCGATCCAATATCGGCGGGCGCCCCAGTCGCAGCGTCCGAACATCAAGGAGGAACTCGAAGCCGTGGTCGAGAAGCATTTTGATGTCCGCCAGCAACGCCGCGCACTGGAACTGAAGCGGCTGGAAGAGGAACTCAAACGCCTCCGCGACGCCTTCAACGACCGGAACAAGGCTCGCAACGACCTGGTCGGCCAGCGCGTCTCGCAACTGTTGCAGGAGGACGTCGTCGAATTCTGATCCGCCCGGCACGATTCGGGAAGGATCAGACTGTCAGGCATGTCGTAAGGCGAGAGGGCGGGGTCGCCCGGCGCAAGGATGCTGGCGGACCCGCAAGAGAAATCGGATCTGGTATCAGCGCCGCCACGCTGGCCCTGTCTGTGTAGGACACACGGCTACCGGTGTGCGCCCCCTTCTAGTCAAGAGGAGATAGAAGATGAGAGTGTTCCCCTCCCTGCATCACCCGTTGTGGTGGTGCGCTCCGCTGATCGCCGCGATGGCCGTGTTGTTGCTGTTGCCGGCCACCAGCGGATGGCTTCAGGCGCAAGAGCCGGCAGCGTCGCCAGAGCCCGAAGCCAATCTCGACGCGCCCGCCGGGCCGTCTGACGTCGCGCCGGACCAGCCGCGTCGGCCTGAAGGTGTCCGAGGCAGACCCTTCCGACCGGGTTGGGGCCCGGACGCCCAAGCCCCTCGAAGTCCACGCAATCCACAGGCCCGCCGTGCGGTACCGCCACGCGGTCGCGGTATGGGCCCCGGCACGGCACCTGGTATGGGACGTGGCCAAGGTCGCGGTATGGGTCCCGGCATGGGTCTGGGAAGAGGTCGCGGTATGGGTCCCGGCATGGGGCCGGGAAGAGGTCGTGGTATAGGCCCCGGCATGGGTCGTGGTCAAGGTCGCGGCGCGGGACTTGGCATGGGGCCAGCAGGGGGTCGTGGTATGGGCCCCGGTACAGGTCCTGCTATGGGGCCCGGGAGGGGACGTGGCCAAGGTCGCGGCATGGGTCCGGGCATGGGGCCGGGCATGGGGCCGGGAAGAAGTCGCAACATGGGTCCTGGCATGGGGCCGGCAAGAGGTCCTGGCTATGGTCGCGGAATGGCACCGTGGGGTGTCCCGCCTCAGGCAAGGCCCCCTTGGTGCCCGTACGGCCAAAATCCCAAGGCCGCTCCGCCGAGCGGTCCCCAAGGCCGCGGTCCGCAGGCCGCTCCGCCGCGCGATCCCCAGGGTCGCAGCGGTCCGAACGCCGAGACTCCGCGCCGCCCGCGTCGCGGCGGCCCCGAGACCGGTCCTCCACGTGATGGTCGCGGCCGAGGCCCCGGGGGCCGTGGTCCCCGGGCGGGTGCGCCGGCGGGACCCCGTATCGGCCAGCGAGAACTGGACTCGCAGAAGGATCTGGAATTCTAGATCACTCGGTACGATTCGGAGACAATCAGACTCCGCCGCACCCTTCCGCGGCTCCAGCCCGAGAGAGAATCCCTCGAATCACGTAGGCTCGATGAGCCGCCCCGACCATGCGGACGGTTGCCCCGGCGAGGTCGCCTCGACTTCGCCGGGCTTTGTGTTTCTTGCGAGGGCGCTGTTGTGGGCAAGAGCAACACCTATTGATTTTTGCATTGCGAATGATCCAGGCCGACCAACGGGAAGCCGGACAAGTCGGGCTCCCGTTGGTCGCCCTCGCGCATTGAGTGTGCAAGTGTCAATAACTGACGTCTGCACAGTCAATGCAGCGGCGGGCTTTTCCGGTGCCAATCAGTGGCCTGCTGGAACATGTGGGCGCCGCGGAGCACGATTTCCTCGGCAAACGTGGGCCCTTGCAGGTGCAGCCCGATGGGTAGCCCGCCGCGGCTGAACCCGCAGGGGACCGAGATGCCCGCGATCCCGGCCAGATTCGTGCTGGCCGTGTAGAGATCGAACAGATACATCGACAAGGGATCGTCCACTTTTTCGCCGATGGGGAAGGCAGGCGTGGGCGCCACGGGGCCGGCGATCAGATCCACGTCCTGGAACGCCCGATCGAAGTCCCGGCGAATCAGCCGCCGCACCTTCAGGGCCTTCAGGTAGTAGGCGTCGTAGTAGCCGGCGCTGAGCGCGTAGGTGCCCAGCATGATGCGGCGCTTCACTTCGGCGCCGAAACCCTCGGCCCGACTGCGGCGGTACATGCGGATCAGCGGGTTGTCCAGATCGTCCAACGCGGCCTGGTCGCCAGCCTCTTCGAGCTGCTTTCGCTGGGCCTGAAGCTCGGCCGTCATCCGCTTCTGGTCGGTCCGATAGCCGTAATGGGCGCTGTCGTAGCGGGCCAGATTGCTGGAGGCTTCGCAGGGGGCGATGATGTAGTAGGTGGCCACGGCATACTTGCTGTGCGGCAGCGAGACTTCCTTGACCGTTGCCCCGAGCGACTCGTAGACCCGGACCGCCTGGCGGACCGCCGCCTCCACCTCCGCGTCGAGCCCCTCGCCGAAATACTCCGGCACGAGGCCGATACGCAGACCCTCAAGCGGTCGCCGAACGGTTTCGCAGTAATCGGGCACGGGCCGGTCGACCGAGGTCGAGTCCAACGGATCGTGGCCAGCCAATACCTGAAGCAGCAAGGCGGCGTCTTCGGCCGTTTGGGCCAGGGGGCCGATCTGATCGAGGCTGCTGGCAAACGCGACCAGCCCATAGCGGCTGACGCGACCGTACGTCGGCTTCAGGCCGGTCACCCCGCACAGCGCGGCCGGTTCGCGGATCGAGCCGCCGGTGTCGCTGCCGACGGCCAGCGGGGTCATCCGTGCGGCCACACTGGCCGCCGCACCGCCGCTGGACCCACCGGGAATCCGTGTCAGGTCCCAGGGATTGTGGGCGGGACCGAATGCCGAATTCTCGTTCGATCCGCCCATGGCGAACTCATCCATGTTCGTCTTGCCGAGCAGCACCGCGTCGGCCGCCCTAAGACGGGTCACGACCGTTGCGTCGTACGGGGGACGGAAGTCTTCGAGCATCCGCGAGGCACAGGTGGTCGGCTCGCCTCGGGTGCAGAGCACGTCCTTCAACGCCACCGGCAATCCGGCCAGACGGCCCAGCGTCCGGCCTTCCTTGCGGCGTCGGTCAATCTGCTCGGCCCGCTCCAGGGCCGCTTGCGCATCAACCCGCAGAAACGCCCTGACATTCTTGTCATGCCGCTCGATCTGATCGAGGCAAGCCTGCGTAACCGCCACCGAGGTGATTTCACCCGAGCCTAGCCCGGCCAGCAACTCGGTGGCAGTCTGATCGATCAGGGACATCGTTCAATGAAGTTCGCCCAGCACGGCGGGAACCAAGTAGCACTCGTCGTCGCGGTTCGGGGCGTTGGCCAAGGCCTCTTCGCGGGGCAGTCCGGGACGAACCTCGTCGTCGCGGAACACGTCGGAGACGTCCAAGGCATGAGCCATCGGCTCAACCTGCCCGGTGTCGACTTCCTCGAGCAGACCCATGTAGTCGAGGATCTGGCCCAGTTGACCGGTCATCGTCTCCAACTCCTGCGGCGAAAGGAGCAACCGGCCCAGCAGGGAGACTTTTTCGACTTCTTCGCGTGAGATGGGCATCGGTTAGGACTCGTTGGATGGCGCGTCGCGGCAACAGCGGCAACCTGTGCAGAAAGCCGTTGCGCTACTGTTTCTCGGCCGATTTGGGAATCTTAAACGGTGCAGCGTGGACCCTCTTGGTGATCGCCCCGCTACGGATGCACTGAGTGCATACCCGCATCGATTTGTGGCCCCCGTTCGCCAAGGTCACGTGGACCTTCTGGAGATTCGGCTTGAACTGCCGGCGGGAGATGCCGGTGATCTTGGTTCCCACTCCGCCGAGGTATTTCGCCTTACCTCGGTGGGTGACCGAGTTGCCCATGCCGGGCTTCTTCCCACACACTTCACAGATCTGAGCCATCCGAACGTCCCCTCCGGGCAAAGTCGCCAGCCAATAGAGAAACCCTAACTATATACCCGCTGCCTGGGGCAATGCAAGGGGGGACGGGGCCAAGCTGCGGGCTCCGCAGCAGGTCAGCCAAATGGTAGCGGAAGTCGCAAGACTTCAGGCTTGAGACCTTTTCCGTACCGCAATAATCTGAATCCTCGCGAGCTCAGCTATAAGTCGGCTCAGCGGCTACCTAACTGTAGTATCGCCTGCGCCGGACATCCCTGTTTTCCTAGGGTTTTGCGAATTCGACTGAACCCGCTGAACCTGCTTTTGGTGCACAAGAGGTTCAGAATTGGGGTTCAGAGGGCATGCATCCGCTTGGCTTGAGCGGATGGAATTCGTATGGTAGGAACTGTGGCAGACACGACTCCTTGTGGAGGGCGCGACCAAGCGTTCAACAAATCGAGGCCCCGTAACCGTGCCACTCTCCCCCGCTGCCAACCGCTGCGTTTGGTGCCGCGCTCTAATCTCATGCGCGCAAGTCGTGTTACGAGAGCGAGTTGGGATTTCGAGGTGTCGAAGATGAGTCAAAGACAATGACAGCCGCTCTTCTCCTGGTGGGACTTTGCTGGAACCTGGACACGGCCCTGATGCAGGAACTGCCGGTGGACATGGCTCCTTCCATGGCTGAACCATCCGGAAAGCCCGTTCCACGCGAACCCCTCTGCGAGTTGGGCAAGGACACCATCGCGCTTGCCAACGCAACGCTTCGCTGCATGTTCTCCACTGCTGACGGGCGGCTCACGCTACGTTCCCTCCACAACGAGTTCACGACCGGAGAGATGCTGCTTCAGCCAGGGCTGCCTGCGCTGTTCGTCGTAGAAGCCAACGGGAAGCGATTCCGAGGCAGTCGCGACTTTAGCCTGAAGTCGATTTCCCGCGAAGATAACGGCTTCAAGGCGCTGCTCGACAGTCCCGGGCTTGGACTGCAAGTCACGTTTCGGGCCTCGATCGACACCGAGGGCCTGTGCCTCTCCTCCAGATTTACGAACAGCGGTGCGAAGGCCCTCGACTTCAAAGTGGCCTTTCCCTGTATCAACGGGCTAAAGCTCTCGGACAAGATCGAGGACGACTATTACTACTTCCCCTGGGGCGGCGGCGTCTTCAGCAGTCGTCCCACCGTCATGCGCCTTGGCTATGGCGACAGCCAGGCGCTTTGGCAGATCATGGACGTTTTCAGCCCAACACAAGGAGGAGGCGTCTATCTTAGGGGGGACGACGACAAGGGGTTTCACAAGACGATGTCCCTTCGCAAATTCACGCCTGGACAGCCCGGGCAAGTCGCCGACCAATATAGGCGGTATTATGGGCTGAAGGATACTGGTAGATCGATCGCTGGACAGCCCGAGCAGGTCGCTGACCAATATATGCGCCATACCACCAAGCCTGAATACCTATGGAGAACCTCCGCCCTGGGGCAACAGGAAGGCACAAGTCTCGCGATCGAATATTTTCGCAGGACTCGCCGGCCGGGGCAGAGTTATCAGCCGCCATCGGCGGTGCTCGCCGCACATGCCGGCAACTGGAAGGCTGCCATGAGCACGTACGCGGACTGGGCCCACGAGGTTTGGAGTTGGCGTCCCTATCCGTCCAAACTCGAAAGAGTTTCCAATCTGGGGATTGGAGGCTGGCCGGACTTTCCGCTTTTCGTTAACGGGAAATACCGCGGTGACTTCCTGAAAGCCAACATGGACGCTGTCGAACTATGTTGCTGGTGGGAGTGGACGAAGCTCGGCCCAGAAGGGGTGCCTTTCGATAAGCTGCCGCCCGAGCAACTCAAGGAAATCGAGCCCTACCTGATCACGGATCCCGTAACAGGCGAGAAGATGTACATGGGTTCGCCCACTGACTATGTCAAGTACAATGATCGTTTCGGCGGCATCGAAGCCTTCCGGAAGGCGATTGCCGCCAACAGGCGCAAGGACAAGCTGATAACGCTCTACGTCAATCCCTTCAAACTGGACGGGTTCAATAACGAAACCGGCAGGAAGTTCGGCAGGAAGTGGAACTTCATGGATTCCAACGGCAAGAATGCTGTATATATGAATTCGCTGACTCCCTGCTTCTATCTTCCCGAGGTTCAGGATTGGCTGGTCTCCACCATAAAGCGTGTGCTGAAGGAGACCGGCGCCGACGGCATCCGACTCGATGAGGTGGGATATCAATACGGCGCCTGCTTCGCTCCAGGCCACAAGCACGTCCCTTATGAGGAATTGGGGCTCAGCGAGTGGAACAAGGTGATGGCGGAGACCGTGAGGAGGGTCAGGGAAGGAATGGACGAAGTCAACCCTTCCTCGGTCCTCATGATTGAACATCCTGGCTATGACTACCTTTTCGCTGCTGTTGATGGTTGCCTCTCCTACGATCTCAGCATCATGGACACATGGGGGAATCCTCCCCCGGAATCCGTGCGGGTACTGGAAGTGAACCTCCAGCGATTCTATTTTCCTGAGTGCAAGTTGTTTGAACTCAATCTTCATGGTCGCGATCCGGAGCATAAGAGGAAGTTCTGGAACGGCGTTGCCTGTTTCAACTACGTTTTGCCGACTCCCTTCTACAACATCTACAAGGACAACGAGGACGCGTACGCAAGTCGTGACTGCGAGGCTTTGGTTCCGACTCTTGCAGAGAGAGTGTACGCCAACCGCTTCACGGCTGGCGGCAAGGGCGGCAAGACCTTCTTTCACCTCTACAACTCAACCGGAAAGGACTACAGCGGACCAGTGCTGAGAATAGTCAAGCCTGCGGGACACCACGTGTTCGACATGCTCAACTGCAGGGAACTTGCGGCTGAAGGAAGCACCCCAACGGTAGAGCTTTCCCTGAAGAATGACGACGTGGCCTGTGTTGCGCTCCTGCCTGCCCTGCTCGAAGCCAAACATGAAGGCGACCTCTTGCGCGTCTCTGCCAAAGTCCGGCTCGACGCCCAGAAGCTCTCTATTTGCGGCCCGGATGGCGGCCCCCTGCTGTTCCAGGATCTCAAGGACGGGGAGAACCAGATTGACCTTTCCCTCGTCCCAAAAGCAGGCGCGCCGGAACCGGCCGTAGTGAAGCTGCTTGACTCCAACGGGCTGCTGCTTGACATCGTCAGGATTGAAAAACACTGAATGAAGGGGGTGAGGAGGCGGCCCTTCGGCCGCGTCTCCGGGGCGGGGTGATCCGCGCCTCGTGCGTTTGCCGGGGGCAGGTGGCTGTTGGAGCGCATCATGGCTCGCACGGGTGAAGTGCCCCCATTTCTTGTACTAGGGGTTATGAGAGTATTGGTGTCCTTGCGGCAGCCGTGCAAAACTGTGAATCGCGCGGCTGGGACGGCGATGGGGTAGAGACCGTCAAGAGCTGGCGGCGGCGG
>JAFGRD010000043.1 GCA_016935315.1 Pirellulales bacterium | reverse complement strand
TTTGCCGGCGGTCCCGGCAACGCCTCAATCGCTGCGGTGAGATCGTGCTGACTCACGTGCGTATAGACTCCCAAGGTCAAGCGGATACCCGAACCAACCGATGGCCTTCTGCGGCGCCCTGGCGCTTCAGGCCTTTCTGGCCGGCCGCAAGGTCCGCGATCCGGGGGATAATCGCAGCAGCCTGTATTTGCTGGGCCTGGCCCACTCGGCGGCTGGCAAGGACTGGCCCCGCAAGGTCAACACACGCATTCTGCACAAGGTCGGCCTGGCGGATTGCCTGGGCGAGCGTTTCGCCAGCGGCGAGGGCATCCAGGACGCGCTGTTCCTCTCGCCGGGCATGCTCTTTCAGACCGACGAGATCGACGGCCTGCTGCAGTCGATCAACCGGGCCCGGGACGCCCGCCACGAGAGCATTATGTCGACGTTGCTGACGCTGTATTCGTCCGCCAACAGTGTGTTCCCCATGCGCCGCAAGGCCGGCAGAGAATCACCGGGAGCGATCGACCAGCCTTCGCTGGTGATCTTCGGCACGGCCATCCCGAATCACTACTACGAGGCCCTCTCCGAACGCATGCTCACCAACGGCTTCTTCGCCCGCATGATCATCCTCGAATGCGGCCGACGCGGCTGTGGCCAGGAACCGCAGATCCGCGATCTGCCGGATCGCGTGATCGAGACAGCTTCCTGGTGGAGCAACTTCAGGCCGGGGACCGGCAACCTGGCCGATTGGCATCCTGTGCCCGTGATCGTCCCTCAGTCAGCCGAGGCGCGGCAGATCTTGGCGGCGGCCCGTGTTGCGTCCGAGACCGAGTACCAGAGGGCGGAGGCCGAAAACAACGCCGTGAGTACGACGGTCTGGGGGCGTCTCAGCGAACAGGCCCGGAAACTGGCCTTGCTGTACGCGGTCAGCGAGAGCGCCCAGTCGCCCCGGATCGGCCGCGATGCGGCGCAATGGGCCGTGCGCTTCGTGACCCACCAGACGCGGCGGATGCTCTACATGGCCAGCCTGTACGTGAGCGATGCCGACTTCGAACGTCGGTGCAACCATGTGCTGGCGTACATGAAACAACAGCAGCGCAGCGGCAATGGGGAGTGGATTCCCTACCGCGACATCGTCCGCCGGTTCCGCTGGAGCCGTCACGACCACGAAGAGGTCCGCCACGCCCTGGTGGACCAGGAACACATCGACGTGAACGCCGTCGCCACCGGTGGACGCACCCGGCTGGTTTATCGATTGCGAGGTGATTCGTGACCGGCAGCGACGCGACTTTTGTCCGTCCCCAAAACTTTTGTCCACGGACAAATCTGCCTCGGCGAACCTCCATAGGTGGGGTTCAGGGGACTTTTGTCCCATTTGCCGGGACTTTTGTCCGTACCGAAAACGGACAAAAGTTCCCGCGCCGATCGAGGATCCGCGATGGACAAAACGGACAAAAGGTCGTCGTAAGTCCTTGCGCCACAGCTTTTGTCCGTTTTGTCCTTTTGTCCAGGGGGTCGCGCAAAGGGCCTCAAAAAGGAGAGAGACTACCTTTTGTCCTTTTGTCCATACCCCCTCGCGCGCCGTGCGTGTGCGCGCGTCTGCGCGAGGCCCCTGGACAAAACGGACAAAAGTTTTTCCGCCCCGACGACGCGGCTTCGCGGCCAGCGCGAGCGAAGCGCTCGGGCGTTCCCGGCCGCCCCTCCACCCGAGTACAGGAGAAGCCATGACCGAGCTGACGAAACCCGTGTCGCGCAGAGTCCACGTTTCCGGCAAAGGTGACTTCGTGGTCACGCTGTCGAAGCATGGCGTGTCCCTCCGCAAGGCCCGCAAACGCAAGTCTGTCACGCTGTCCTACGACCAACTGGCCCTGCGAGCGCTGGAGCAGGGAGGTTGGATGCTCAACGCGAAGGAATGGGCCGCCCCGTTGGCCACACTCGGTCGACTGGCCCGACTCCGCACAACGTCGCGTTAGTTCACCACGTGTCGCCACCCGTGCAACGAGGCGACTAACAACCGCGATCTGCCGCTGGATGTCACACATCGCCACAGAAAGACATAGTGTAAACGCCCTAGGTACTCCCATGTAAAGATAGGCAGTCTAGGTCAGCGGGAACAGTCGCCGGTTCGGGCACAGTTTGTTTTCGGTGTCCGAACGTTTCGCAGCACTCGCCCCAGGAGCCAGCAGGAGGGACTCTATGCTTCACAGGGAAATCACCGCCAGGGTCGTCGCCGATGTCGAGCGGCGGTTGGCCGAGGGCGTCGGGCCGCAGGCCGTGGCGGCCGAACTGGCCGTCACGCCCTATGTGGCGGGGCTGATCGCGCAGAACGCCGGACGCCAGGCCTTGCCGATGAGGCCTCGCAAGACGGCGCGCCGGATCCGCAACCGACAAGCGTGCGTCGAGGCGGTCACCATCCGTCGCATCCAGCGGATGTTGGAGGTCGGGCAACTCCGCCACAAGGAGATCGCCCGGGAGGCCGGGGTCTCAGTGACCCTGGTGGCCAAAGTGGCCCGTGGGCGTCGCGCGGCGATCACGCCCTTGCGGCCCATCCTCAGCGACGGCGAGGAGTTTCTGCGCACACCGGGCCGCTGCCGGGGCTGCGGGGCCCTGATCTCGGTGGTTCCGTGTCGCGCCTGCCGGCACGCCGCACGGGCCGAGATCCACCGAATCTTTCGGCGGTATTTTCCGAGATTCCGCAAAATGCGCTTCAACGCTTGCAGCCTTTTTGATGTGCTTTGGGGGAATTCCCAATCCCACCATGGAGAACCGATGATGCATGACTTGCTTCCCCTGCTGGCCGCCGAGCTGTCGAGCTTCCTCGGGGCGACGGACAAGCGCGAGCACCTGATCTTCCGCAGCGAGAAGCTGTTCGACGAGCTGATCGAGCCGGTCGACCTGCCCGGTCCCGATCGGATCATCGATCCGGTGCTGCGGACGGTGATCCGCCCGCTGGTTGGTCGGCTCTACGACGAGGTCGTCCGCAAACTGGAGCTCCCCGCCCATGCCGCTTGACCAACTGACGCCCTACGCGCCGGCCGCCGCCATCGCGGCCGGTGTGCTGTTGCTGCTTTGGGGCCAGCGCCAACGGCTGACGTCGCTGCTGGCCGGCCTCCGCCCGGCCGCCCCGGCGGAAACCGAGCTGTCGCCGACAGAGCGCTTTGCCATGTTCTACGCGCTGCGGACCTGGTGTGCCGAGTCGGGGCAGGCGGGCGCCGTCAAAACCCTGGACTGCCAGGTGCTACCGGCGATCGTCGCCGGCAAACGCTCCCCGGACGGAGGGCCGAGTACATGAAACCGAGCACGCTGGGGGCGCTGGTTTTGATCGTCGGCGGCCTGGTGGCCACCTGGCGGCCGACGGCGCCGGGCTCCGATCCAATTCCCGCACCGCCCGAGGCCGCAACCCGGGCGATCGTGGGGCCCGTGTCGCAGGCACTCGGCGGGCATCCGGAGGAGGCCCGGCAGTTGGCCGCCTTCTACCACGCCGCGGCCGAGGCGATCCGCCGCGACGGCAGCGGCGCGAAGGTCGTCAAGACGACGGCCGATCTGCGGACGTTTTGCACGGCGGCCGTCACGCTCCGCTTCCAGGAGGTCTTTGCCAAAGTGCCCGGGCTGGCCGAGGCGATCCACGGCCCCGAGGGCGCGATGGCGAAGTTGCTGGGCCTGGACGTGGTCGAACTGGATCATGCCGGGGCAGCCGCCGCACTGGACGCGGTCGCCTGGGCCTGCGGGGAGGCCGCCCGATGAGCGAAGTCTTCCAAACGCCCACGCAGATCCGCACGGCCTACGAAAACGGTCTGCCGGGGTGGCAATACAGTCCAGCGACCATGGATCGCCTTTGGGAGGACGGCAAGGTCGCCGCATTTGCTGATGCTGCTCCTCATTTGGCTGGCGTCAGCGCAGGAAAGCGAGCTTTGCTCTGGCGAAGCCGCGAGCTTTTCGATCCTGGAGCGTTTGGGCAAGAGGCCCAAACGACGGGGGATTGTGTGAGCCACGGTTCCCGCAACGCTCGCGACGTTACCCGCTCGGTGGAGATCCACATCAAGCAGGAGCCAGAAGAGTACTATCGTCGTGGTGCCACCGAGCCGACCTACGGGGCGAGGGGGTTTTCTGGGCAAGGCATGGACCCCGCCGTGGCCACCTGGTTCGAGGTCGATGTCGGTTTCCTCTTCCGTGAGAAGTACCCGTTTGCCGACTTGAGCCGATACGATTCGCGAATTGGCACGAACTGGGGCCGACAAGGCGTTCCTGAAGCGACGAAGACGGAATGTCGGAAGCACAATGTTGGCCGTTGGATCGCGCCCGGGACTGCGTCGGAAGCCAAGGACCTTCTCTATTCGGGATACGCAGGTCACTCGGGACAGTCGTTTGGCGTTGCCTCTCGTTCGGACT